>GG774889.1:314475-357962 GCA_000163695.1 Bacteroidetes oral taxon 274 str. F0058 | reverse complement strand
CTGGTTAATTACGGCTATAAGAGGCATTACAGAGTCAAACATGGAGAAAATGAATTTGCTTTGGGACATAACCATATCAATGGAATAGAGAACTTTTGGGGGCTTTGTAAAGTACGATTGGCAAAGTTCAGAGGTGTGCACAGGCATACATTTTACCTACATATTAAGGAGTGTGAGTTTAGATACAATTACAGAAATCAAAATTTATACCTAACTTTGCTCAAAAATTTCAGAAATCACCCCTTAAAGTTATCTTGAACCTAAAACAAACATCTTTTCCTTAAAAAAGAAAGATGTCTGCTGTTTTTTATCATTAGAGTAATCAATGATTTCTAATATCTTCATTTACTTTTTTGAATAAATCAAAGACTTTTCTATTATAAGTGAATTTTTCTATCACTTCTATTATTCGCTCAACTAACTTAGTATTATTATGAAATTCCCAAACTAATCCGTTTTCGTCATCACGTAGCTCAAAACTTTCTCCTCTCAATCTCATAGCATAGTCTGCGTCATCATCAATCCATTGAAATTCATCTTTAAAGACTTCTTCAAATTCAGCTTTGTATTTATTTTTAACTATGCTAAAATTTCGCCCCCAAATAGAGAGACCATTTACATAAGGATAGTAAAGAAAACACATATCGTCCCAACCACTACCTTGTATTCCCCAGCGAAAATCATAAGGTGTTTGTTTGCTGTATCTTGCTCCCCAAAAGTAATTGTCGTTATGGACTTTTATCTTTTTATCAAAATCTTCAATCCATTGGTTTTTCAAATTTTCAACTTGTTTCGAAATTTCATTAATATTACTCCACTCTTCTTTACTTGTCAAGTGTTTTTCTAATATGTCCATATATTTTTTGTCTTTTGACCTTATTTCACTCCAATAAGTTATATAGTTGCTAATAAAATGTTTGATTATATTATTATCATCCATCGGGGCTGCACACTCTTCTAACCATTCTTTTATATCCTTCACATACGTCCAAGTAGTGATAATATCTTCGTTTAGTCTTTCTGGATATTCATCAATAGACAGATAGTCAGGGCGTTCTTGGGTTTGCCCAATAGGTTTTCGGTTACACGACCAACCATCTGGCAAATAAACAATACGTGACAAATTTTTATTTTCTGCTTTTTCTATATCTTTGTGATGAAAATTATAAATCCCATTAACCCAATATCTATATAGTTGGTGTTTTTGATTTGCAGCCCCATTTGACTTGTTTTCAATTACAATACTAATAGTGTCTGACTGTAAGAGAATATCTATATTGTCTTTTTCTACATATATTTCCCACTTTTCAGCATTGAAATTACTAACATCAAAGCCCAATCTTCTAAGAAACAACTTTAAAAACTCACCTCCCTGCCCGTGAATTTCATTGGGATCAAGAAAAAAAGCTAAAATTCTACTGTGTTTTGTTTCGGTGATTTTCCAAAACTTGTCTTCAATGAATTGAAAAAAATTAAAGTCCTTACCTTCTTTTCCCCATTTTTTTTGATTTCCTTGAAATCATCTGATATTTTCTGTATATCCACCGCTTTCTACTGATTGTGATTTTTTTAGAACAAGATAATTTTTAAATTATATTTAATTCTCCTTTTTTTCAGACTCTTTCACAGTATCTTTATAACCACAATATTTACACTTACGATGAATATCATAATAATAAATGGTAGCAGGGACATATACTTCGGTCGTTTTTATTACATTGCCATTTCTGTCTTTTGTTTTTAGAGTCTTTTTTATTTTTGACGCCTTCTCTCCTATCAAATCTCTTTGATATTCTTTCATTGCGTTCCATTTCTTACAATTACTGCATTTTTTTTCATATTTATAAAATATAATTATCAAAACCACCAGTATAAGAAAAACGCCAATAACAATAAGTATAAAATAAATAACACCTGAGTTATCTGAACTATCTTTTTCGCCTGAAAGCTGTTCAGAGGAAGACTGTTGAATTGTTTGATTTTTATTATTTTTCTCTAATTTTTTTTGTTTTTTCTTAGGTGTCTTTTTATCTATTTTATTAGTTTCTTCCTGAGTTATAGTTTCAGAAGTTGATTGTTCTACATTATCTTCAAGTTCTAATATACTTGATTTGGATACATCTTCTTTCTCCTGACTTTGATTTTCAATTTTTAGTTCTTCTACTTCTTGAGCTAATGATGATTGATAAATTGATGAAAATAAAAAAAGACCAATAATAAAAATCATTTTTTTACTCTTACAAAAGAAATAGTTTGTTGATGTTGTATTTACTTTCATATTTACATCTATTTTTTATATTATATTGTTTTTTGTTGTTTATTACTTCATATTCAAAATATTCCCTCGTTTATAAATCGGCTACAAAATTACATTTTTTTTCTTATCTCCGCCAAAATTAATAATTTATTTTTGTCTATCAATAGAAATAATTACTACCTTTGCATTACAATAAATGAATATGTATTATGAATACAATAGTGATAGAGACATCAGACGTCTTAGAATTTGACAAGGTAAGCAAATTACTGTCTTCTCTGAAAATCAAGTTTAGTGTTAGAAAAAGTGAAGAACTCGATTACGATTATAAAGAAATAGACAGACTACTGTCTTCTGCCGATTACGACAGAGAGCATAGTTTATTGAAAAGAGTAGACATTGAACACCTATGGGATTAGTCTATACCCTGTATATGTCGCATGAGGCTCAAGCAGATCTCTCTATTATAAAAAAATCGTATCCCCAAAGCATCCGTAATAGAATAGAGAAACTTCTAAAAGAACTCGAAATCTCTCCACGAATGGGTATAGGTAATCCCGAACAGTTGAAACATTACATATCCCGAGAGGTTTGGAGTAGGCGGGTCGATAAAAAGAATCGAATAGTATACGAAATACTTGAACAAGAGGCAAGGATTATAATTCTAAAATTACTAATGCACTATTCAGATAAATAGAATTTTAGTTATCAATATTATTGCCCACACACATACACCTCCCCATTCAAATCGCCTGATAGCCTATATCGCTGCGATAGAATAGGTTATCGCAATCTATCTTGGATATTTCTGTCAGAACATTCTCGCGAGCTTCGGCAAGTGTCGCCGCCAACCCCGTTACGAAGAGTACCCTGCCGCCATTGGTAAGCAGACGGTCGCCGTCGTATTTAGTGCCCATATGGAATACCTCTACCCCTTTGAGCGTGTCGAGGTGTTTTATCTCGAATCCTTTACGATAGCTCTCGGGATACCCCTTCGATGCCAGCACGAAACCTATTGCAGCGCGGCTATCCCACTCTATGCAAGGCGTCCTGCGGTCTAAGACATCGTTGAAGACGTCGAAGATATCGCTTGTGAGGCGAGGTAAGACAACTTCGGTCTCGGGGTCGCCAAAACGTGCGTTGAACTCTATGACTTTAATCCCCTTGGCAGTCTTCATCAACCCACCGTACAATACGCCGCAGAAGCTACAACCCTCTGCTACCAAAGCATTTGCCGTAGATTTCATTATGCGGTTGAGGGCAAAGTCTCGGTCTTCGGCGGTGATGAATGGCAGTGGCGAATATGCCCCCATTCCGCCCGTATTGGGTCCGAGGTCGCCCTCGAAAGCTCTTTTGTGGTCTTGTGCCAAAGCCATAGGATATACGTCAGTGCCATTCACGAAGCACATAAAAGAGAACTCCTGCCCCTGCATAAACTCCTCGATAATCACCCTGTCGGAGCCGAACTTGTGCACCGTAAGCATATCGTGCAGAGCCGCCTCGGCTTCGGCGTGCGTCATAGCCACTACGACGCCCTTACCCGCCGCAAGACCGTCGTATTTTATCACTATCGGCGTCCCGTGTCGCTCGACATAAGCCATCGCTTCGGTATAATCGGCAAAAACGGCATAGTCGGCAGTAGGAATGTCATACTTCATCATCAGGTTTTTGGCAAACTCCTTGCTCGACTCTATACGGGTGGCGCGCTTCGAGGCACCAAAAATTCTAAGTCCGTGTTGTGTAAAAAGGTCGGCTATACCGGCTGCCAAAGCCGCCTCGGGTCCTACGACGGTAAGGTCTACCGAGTGAGTCTGAGCAAACCGCAACAGTTCGTCGACTTCCGTATCGCCGATAGCGACACAATGAGCTATACGTGCGATACCGGCATTGCCCGGAGCACAGTATATCTCGGTTACTTTTGGAGATTTTCCTAAGGCAGCGCAGATGGCGTGCTCTCTGCCACCCGCCCCTATTACAAGTACTTTCATATTATTCCTGTTGTGTGTTTTATTTTCTGCAAAGTTAAAAAAATAATTTTTTTGTTTGGCAGATTAAAAAAAAATAGTACCTTTGCACTCCGAAATTGAAATTTGGGATAGTACTAAATACTGTTTAATGACTCAGTAGCTCAGCCGGTAGAGCACATCCCTTTTAAGGATGGGGTCCTGGGTTCGAATCCCAGCTGAGTCACAGAAGCCTGAACAATAATATGTTTAGGCTTTTGTGTTGTATATAGGAGTTTTTTTGACAGCAGAAATTAGTTTTTCAGCAGATAGTAGTGTACAAAGCCCATTATCTCCATTGTAATAGCAATACAGATATGCACCATTATACCTCCCCATATATGACGTGTCTGGTAAGCCAAAGCTCCGAGAATATACCCGCCGAATATCGAGGAGATAGCCTCTACGACAGGTTTGGCGAAGTGGATAGTGCAATACAGGGCTACCATTGGCAGCACGGCACTACGTCCCATTACAGCCATCAGTCCTATTACCAACATACCTCGAAAGACGAGCTCGGTCATCACAAAATCCAATGCATAAGCCAATTCGTACAGAACGGTATACTCCCACGTACTCATACCGAAGATATCTTCGAAATGCCAAGGACAAAACTGTGGGTATGCCTTTAGAAAATCGCCTGTAAACGAAGTCAGTATCAGGAAAGGCACCATAACGACAAACAACATAAGATATGCATTCAGATGCTTAGGGTGGCGGGCTATACCGTAAATACCGTTTATCTGCTTATCGATGGTAAGCTTCATCAACAACACGGGCAAAAAGAAAATAACGGCACCTTTTAGCTGCGATATCAACATCGTTACATAAACAACCTCAGTATCTAAAAGTCCTACAAATGTAAGGTCGCTATACTTATAAAAACCCAATGAAAAACCATATAAGACTATAAAAAACGAACTTTTCAGATAAAACGCAGGACTACGCAGCGTACCGAACTCTTTGCGGAAGATAAGCGTTGGTATAGCAGCTGCAAAATAGATAACCAGATAAAATATAGGGACGACCCACCACGATTTGCCCACCGAGAAGCTCTCTCTAACGATGTGTTCTTCCAAACCAAACTCATAATTAGCTATCAGTAAAATAATTACGAGAAGAGCTGCAAAAAAATACGCTTTCTTATTAAAATCTTTTTTTGCAAACTCTATCACTTCGCCTGCCAGCGATTTCAATGCCCTTTTCAGTGTCATAACAACGTACTGCTATTCAAATTATTGTCATAAAAAAAGATATATACGGAAATCAGACTGCAAAGATATGAAATAAATACCAATATCTTTTGTAGACAAAATAGCCTTACATATAATATTTTAGCTATTGACATACAAACAGCCCTGCCCCGACACGAAAAGAGGCTGCTTCTCTTAGATAAAGCAACCTCTTGGTAAGCGAAAAACCGATACTATCGGTATACTTATACACCATACTCCATCTGCAACGTCTTGGTAGGCATATCGGATACCTCTTTTGGTCCGAAGTACTGGATTGGTCCCGGGTATACGTATCGGCACTCTGTCCCGCCCCATTCTTGACGGTGGCTTGCAAAATAACGAAACGGAGCACCCTCCAAATCGACAAGAGCCTTTTGTATTACGGGTTTGAGTTTGCCCGATTTCTTTTCCATATTGAACATCATAGTAATAGGCACACCGCCTGCTGTCCACTTCTCTACGGGCTGAGCCAGATTACGCACAGACGACATATAACCCGTTTTGCCGTCGGCAACAAGCAAAGCAGCCGTATAACCAAGGCTGTAACAGTAATCGGCGTCGAAGTTGGTAGGGGCGGCACAACGTCCTTCATAGCCGAAGAAATGTCCCAACGAAGCAAACTTGCCATGGTAGACACCATCTTTCTTAAGAGCTGCCAGACGAGCGGTAACCATCTCTATCAGCAGTTTTTCGGTCTCTATGAGCGAAACCTGTACATTGCCGTGCGAGTCGCGGTCTAAACTCAACTGACGCGCAATATTAGTAGGCAACGACACAAAAGTATCTCTGCTCTCGTCACTAAGACGATTGATGATGAAATTACGTTTTTGTTCGTCGTTGGTCAGGTTGTTAAACTCATCGTTGTCGGCGAGCAAATCGTTTAACTCTGCTATAAGCACCTTACAGGCAGGTATGAACTCTATCAACCCTTCGGGTATAAGCACCGTACCGAAGTTTAACCCTGCATTGCCACGTTTTACTACGACATCTACTATACCGTCTACTATCTGCGACAGATTCAGGCGTTTAGCCTCTACCTCTTCGGAGATTATAGCCACATTGGGCTGTGTCTGCAAGGCACATTCCAAGGTTATATGCGAGGCACTGCGTCCCATAAGCCGTATGAAGTGCCAATATTTTTTGGCAGAGTTGGCATCGCGTTGAATGTTACCTATAAGTTCGGAATACACCTTACAAGCCGTATCGAAGCCGAACGAAGCCTCTATCATAGAGTTTTTCAGGTCGCCGTCGATGGTCTTGGGACAGCCTATTACCTGAATGCCATAGCCTTTTGCCTTGTAATATTCTGCCAATATACAGGCATTCGTATTGGAGTCGTCGCCTCCGATGATTACTATTGCTTTAATATTTAGCTTGTTGCAAATCTCTCTGCCTTTTTCGAACTGCTCTACGGTCTCGAGTTTGGTTCTGCCCGAGCCTATTATGTCGAAGCCCCCTGTATTTCTATATTCATCGACTATTGCGGCATTTAGCTCCATCTCTTTATGGTCTACCAATCCCGCAGGACCGCCCAAAAATCCGTACAACATATTGTCGGCATTCAGTCTCTTAAGCCCGTCAAACAAGCCGGCTATGACGTTATGCCCGCCGGGAGCCTGTCCTCCCGAAAGGATTACGCCTACGTTCATCTGACGATGCTCCGTGTGGTCGTTGTCTGCCTCGAAAGTAACGACAGGCATACCGTAAGTGTTAGGGAACAACGCCTTTATAGACTCTCTGTCCGAAACGGATTCTGTGGCTTGCCCATCTACGGTTTTTACATTTTGGTTCAAAATCAGGGGCATCCGTGGTTTGTAAGCAGCCCTTGCTATTTGCAGTGCACTCTTCATACTTATTGATTTTATAAATTTTAAAAAATATACAATGTGCAAAGTTACTCAATTTTCTCGATTTCGGGGCAGACACTACGTATGTGATAGCGGTTATTAAGAGTTCGCTGTTTTTGTCGCATTTACATAGCAAAAACCTTATCGGCTGAGGAGAAACAATAATATTGCAGGAACCAAAATTATATCTAATTTTGCTCAAAAATTTAGACACGCAATTATGAATAGATCTATTTTTATACGCCTATTCTCGGCGATATGGTTATTTTCGATAGCCCAAGAGGGCTTTTCACAAGATTTGTTGTGGAAAGTAGGCGTATACAATCTATTCGATAACAGCGAATTCGACCGCTCGGATATAAGAGCCTCCCGTACAATGACCTCTACCCAACTACAACCGCTGATAGGGCTTGGAATCGAGGAAAAACACCGAATAATGGCAGGAGTCGACTTGGTGAAAGAGTGGGGCAGCAAAAGACTGTTAGACAACGTTGTACCAATAGCTTATTATCAATACTTTACCCCTCGCTTAGAGTTTTTGGTCGGAGCCTTCCCCAAGCGTCGCCTTCTGGAGCGATACCCACGTAATATGCTTAGCGACTCCGTACTATGGCAACGACCTGCGATAAACGGTTTTTTCTTGGAATACAATGCAGAGCAAAGCTATGCCAATCTCTGGCTCGACTGGACAGGAGGCGAACGAAACAGCGTTGTCGAGTCGTTTTTCATCGGCTGGTCGGGACGTTGGCAGCGAGGCATTCTCTATGGGCAACATTTCGGATATATGTTTCATTTAGTAAAAATCGACAGCCTCGACCACAACCAAAATCCGACATCAATAAGCGTAAAAGATAATATAAAGACCGTCACATCGTTAGGCGTAGACCTGGCAAAAACGACCATTTTCGACAAACTTACCACCAACGTAGGTCTCTCGGCTTCGGCAGAGCGCGACAGGCTTACAGGCGAGTATCATCTGCCGATGGGGTTGATTTGGGAAACCGAAGCGGAATATCGAGGTATCGGGCTGAAAAACACTCTGTATTACGGCGATAGTCAGCAGCGTATGTACCGACAATACGGCAACCTGCTCTACTGGGGCGATTTGATGTACAAAACAAACTTATACGACAGAGCCGACCTGATGGTATATTTCTACAAGTCTAACATACTCAATATCACACTAAACCTATCGCTACATTTCGCCGACGGGCAATTTTACAACCAGCAGATATTGACAGCTACGTTCGACCTCGACAATTTCTACAACAAAAGCTTAGACAAAAGCTATCGCTACATTTGGGACAGCTGGTTCGGGCAAAGATAAACAGCTGACACACACGATTTTTTTACAACATCACGGTTTTCTTTTCGTAAAGACAAAGAGTTTTTACCGTCTCTGACGACAATCGGGAAAAAATAGTACATTTGCACTCCTTTTTCGATAATATCGGGACAGAATACAGCTATTCATTAAAAGTATGATGGAAGAATCCAAAAGGTCGGAGCTCGAACAAGGCTCTATCGGCACAATATTAATCAAATACGCTGCTCCAAGTGTGATATCGATGCTGTTTTTCGGCTTACAAAGCCTTATCGACGGCATAGTGGTAGGCAATTATATCGGCGATAAAGCTCTGGGCGGCATCAATATCATTCTGCCTCTTTTTAGTGTACTTATGGTGGTGTCGCTTACGGTAGGCATTGGTTGCCAGACAGTCGTAGGACACGGGCTTGGAGCAAACGATATACCTAAGGCTCAGAAGGCTATGACCACAGGTTTCTGGGCACTGACGGCAATAAGTATCGTATGTTCGGGCTTGCTGTGGCTTTTTGCCGAGCCTTTCATACGGTTGCTAGGAGCCAACGACGTACTTATGCCCTATTCGGTAGGTTATTTCAAGGGACTTGTACCGTTTCTGCTGCCTGTGTCGTTATGTTTCTACTCCGACCTTATGCTCAAAGCAATGGGACGCCCCATCGCTTCTACGGTGATAATGAGCTTAGTGGTGGTACTCAACATAATTCTCAGTCTGATATTTGTAATATATTTCGATATGGGCACAATGGGAGCAAGCCTCGCTACAAGCTGTGCTTTTACTATCGGTCTGTTCGTTTCGGGGCGCTTTACGTTCGACCCCAAGCAGACGATATCTATGTTAAAAGGCAAATTCTCCCACCGAATATTGTTCCGAGCTATGTACAACGGCTCGTCGGAGGGCGTATCGGAGCTTTCGTCTGCCATCAGTATATTGATAATCAACAATACAATGATAAAAATGGCGGGAGCCGAAGGTGTATCGACGTATACGGTAATCAGTTATATCAATTTTATAGGCATACTCATATTTCTTGGTATCTCCGACGGGCTTATTCCCGTGATGAGTTACAATTACGGAGCTCGTAATTACAGACGTCTGCTCGGTATGACAAAGTTCGTAGCACGTATGAATCTGATTATAGGGGTATTAATCTTTTTGTTTCTACATTTTTTCGGCAATCTGGCAATAGATATCTTCCTCAACAAAGAGAGCAGCCGTGTAATGTCGATGGCACAGAGCGGATTACGGATATTTTCATTCGTGTTTTTGGTAAATGGACTTAATATACTTATCACCAGCTTCTTTACCTCTATCGGCAATGCTCTCGGCTCTATTGTGGTAGCGATGCTTCGCGGAGTAGTATTTATAGCTCTGGGTATTATGATATTACCGCCTATACTGGGCGAACAGGGTGTTTGGCTTACAATCGCCTCTGCCGAATTTCTCACTTTCGTCGTTGCCGCCGTCCTGTTCGTTATTACCGCTAAGCGTATGAAAATAGGCAGATAAATCGATTTTGTATATTCGGTAAAAAATACATAATTTTGAAGTTTAATCTGAAACAAAGCAAAATCACTCAATACAAATATGACAATCAACGACATATTGAACCTTTACAACACAGTAAACGAAAAACTGTATACAGCCTCTGTGGCAGAAGCTTTTTTCCTCATACGCAAGATGATAAAAGAGATAAACGACTGGGGTATGTCTGTGGAAATGGACGAATATTCGTCTACTTATCAACAAATGCTTTCGTATAAGTTGCTTAATCCGCAGCAAATTGGTGCGTCTCAAAGCACCATATACAACCAGTTGATATTCAATTTGTTTATGCTAACAATGAGGGCAAAAGACGCTTTCCTCCTAAGACACTCGAACCAACTCGAATACGAGGGGCAGCGGTTGTTGGCGACCAATCCCAATTTCTTCTTCAACGATATAGTAACGGGGTTCGACAAGATTACGCCTATGTTGGAAGCCCTACATAAAGCTTCAAAAAACGACATCGGCGATACTGAGCTCTCTAATACCGATTATTGGAACGACTTAATGACAGAATACCAGAAAGCCTTATCTCCGCTTTTCACCAATATATTACTGATAAACACTCTGTCGGACGAAGAATTGGATATTATAAAAAATATTATCAACAGTGACGATGTGCCCTCAGATGCCCGTTGTATAGCCATCTCGGCTCTGACAATAAGTGTCCTGCGATTTTTCGATGCCAAAAAAGTCAATATCATATTGTCTTTTGCCGAACACGACAACAATATGCTCCGCCAAAGAGCTTTGGTTGGTATAGTGCTTATAATCGCCAAGTATGGGTATATGATTGAATACGAAGAGCATATCAAAAACCGAATAACTTTTCTGTGTAAGAACGAAGATTGGGTCAAAGAATTATCTACCATAGTATTTCAGATAGTTCGCACCACAGAGACAAGCAAACTGTCGAAACAAATAAGCGAAGAGATAATGCCCGAATTGATAAAAATATCGCCCATAATACAAGACAACCTCGAAGATATGAACTTCGACGAAGACAGCGAAAAGATAAAACCACGCATAGAGAATATCCTCGACCGAATAGATTTCTCGGACAAGATAAACGATTTCACCGAGCTGCAAATGAGTGGGTCTGACGTCTTTGCCGGCACTTTCGCCAATATGAAGAACTTCCCGTTTTTCGGCTTCATAGAGAATTGGCTTCTGCCGTTCGATAAAAAAAATCCATACGTCCGACGCCTATTCGACCAGAAAGCAAGTTTGGCCGAGTCCGTCACCACCAATCCGATGATGTGCAATTCGGACAAATTCTCGTTTTCGCTTAATATGCTACAACTACCCGACAATCAGCTCACTGCCGTCGAATTTGCTATGAAAGAAGAGAAAGAGCAACTCGACGAAATGATAAAAGAGATGAGACAGACAAACAAACTATCCGATATACAACAGATATCAAACCATTACATATTGGATTTGTACAGATTTTATACTTATTTCCCCCGCCACAACGATTTCGAGAACCCGCTGACGAATGTTTTGAATCTTTTCAAATCGAAAATGTTCGACGCCATATTCGCCTCTACCGACGACAAACGTAAAATCGCCGATTATTACTATCAGTACAATCATTATCCGCAAGCAATAGAGGTCTACAAGCAGATACTCGATGCTCCCGAACAAGATTTCGAAACATATCGAAATATAGCCTATTCGTATCAGCAAGTAGGCGATTACGTCAATGCCGTCAATTACTACATCATAGCCGAAGGGCTCGATGGTAACAAGATATGGTATCTGCGTCGTCTTGCGTTCTGTTACAGACAATTGGGCGAGATACATAAAGCCGTAGACTGCTATGAAAAAATATTGGACAACAACAAAGAGGACTTCAAGATAATATTCAGACAAGCAATATGTTATATCGAATTGCGGCAATATGACGATGCTCTGTCTTTGCTCTACAAGATAAACTACCTCAAGCCAGACTACCCACGTATCAAGTTCGTACTGACACTGTGTCTGTTATACTGCGGCAAAATAGAGCAAGCCTCGCAATTGTCGAAAAGCAACGAAGAGCAGTTTACCGAGATACGCGACTTCGTATTGGCAGGGCATATCGCACTTGTCAAAAAAAACCGACAAGTCGCTTTGGAGCATTACAAGAAAGCAATAGCAATGGCAAAAGACCTCAAAGGATTTTTAGAAGAGTATTATCGCGACGTAGAAATACTGCTACACAACGGGGTAAGAAAAGACACTATCGAACTCGTATTGGAAGTAGTTTTAATAGATAAATTCAGATAATGACTTACATTCCGCATAATATCGATATAAACGACTACGACTACCCTCTGCCATCGGAGCGGATAGCCCGATATCCTCTACCTGAGCGAGATGCCTCTATGTTACTTTTTTTCGACGGAAAAGACATCGAAAAAAAAGGCTTCGCCGACCTACCCGAATTGTTGGACTCAAAAGACTTTCTTGTCTTTAATAATACGAAAGTAATCCACGCCCGCCTGCGGTTCGTCAAGTCCACAGGAGCGGAAATTGAGATTTTCTGCCTCGAGCCGCTACTGCCGAGCGACTATCAACTGTCGCTATCATCGGTCAATAGCTGCGTATGGAAAGTTATGGTGGGCAATCTCAGACGTTGGAAGAGCGAAACACTGCACCAAACCGCCGACATCGACGGCAAGCGGTGTAACATCGAGGTAAGGTATCGTAACCCTCTCAATAATATGGCACACGAGGTAGAGTTTGCCTGGGACAACTCGGACATAACCTTCGCTCAGATACTGGCACATCTGGGAGAACTGCCCATACCTCCGTACCTCAATAGAAAGACAGAGTCGGCAGACAGCCTCACATACCAAACGACATACTCCAAGGTATTGGGGTCTGTGGCAGCACCCACAGCCGGCTTACACTTCACCGACCGCATATTGCAGCGACTTACATCGAAAGGCATCGACTCTACCGAAATAACGCTGCATATCGGGGCAGGCACTTTCCAACCGGTGAAGACAGACAACATTGCCGAACACCAGATGCATACCGAGGTATTTGCCGTCGGTCTATCGTCGCTCGAACTCATCGCCGACAATATAGACTCTATCGTGGCTGTGGGCACCACGTCGGTCAGAACGTTAGAGAGCCTTTACTACATTGGTTGCCACATCGCAAAAAACGAACCGTCTCCTGTCTTCGAGGTATCGCAGTGGGAAGCATACGAAAATAATGGCTGCGAAATGTCGCCACGAAAGTCAATAGAAACTATTATAGAATATATGAGAGACAATAAGTTGGATTTTATCGTGGCAAAAACACAGATAATGATAGTGCCGGGCTTTAAATTTAGGATTGTTAACAAACTGATTACCAACTTCCACCAACCACGTAGTACACTGCTTCTGCTCGTATCTGCTTTTGTGGGCGACGACAATCGTCGAAAGATTTACGACTTTGCCTTGGGACACAATTTCAGATTTCTGAGCTATGGCGACAGTTCGCTTCTGACAAACAACAGCACACAGTAATATGCTGTTTCACAAAAGATATTATATCGAAAAAGACTTATCGTTATGCGTTTGCAATATTTTCTGGCAAAAAGATTTATTTACAACAAAAACAAAAAGGGCAAAACCACAAAAAGAAAAGGTGTAAGGATTGCCACATTCGGCATAGCCATCGGTCTGGCGGTGATGATAATATCGGTCTGTGTCGTAATCGGTTTCAAAAAAGAGGTCTCGGCACAAGTGGTCGGTTTCGGTTCACACATACAGATTTTGTCGTACGATAGTAGTAGCTCTTTCGACCGCAAACCAATCAGCGTGGATAATCCCACAAGACTGAACATATCGCAAATGCCTGAGGTAGACAGAGTTGAGTATATCGTCACCAAACCGGGCATTATAAAGACCGACGACAACTTCAAGGCAGTGGTTTTCAAAGGAGTAGATAGTAGCTACGACTGGCGTTTTTTTCGCAAGAATCTAATCGAAGGCAACATACCAGATTTTGGCAAATCTGACGACAAAAACAAAATGATTATCTCCGACAAACTGGCGAAACAGCTCAAAATAGGACTTGGCGACGAGGTATTTGCATACTTTTTCCAACAACAGGTAAGGGCACGCAAATTTAAGATCTCAGGCATATATTCCACTACATATTCGGACTTCGATAATCTTTTTGTATTATGTCGGTCGCAAGAGATACAGACTCTCAACGGCTGGGATAGCACGTCTGTCAGTGCTGTGGAGATAACGCTAAAAAACTTCGACCGTCTCGATGAGACTGCAAACGATATTCAAGCTCTCGTAGGCAACCGCTTCGACAAAAACAAGTTGCTATACAACACCCAGACAATAAAAGAGTTGTACCCACAGATTTTCAACTGGCTCGATATGCTCGACACCAATGCTTACATCATACTCGTTCTGATGATGGCTGTGGCGGGGTTCAATATGATTTCAGGGCTGCTTATCATCATACTCGAACGCACACAAACGATAGGAGTACTCAAAGCTCTGGGTATGAGCAATCGACAAATACGTGAAGTCTTTGTAACAAATGCAATGTTTTTCGTCGTACGCGGAATGCTGTGGGGCAATATCGTAGGTTTGCTTATTGTCGTATGCCAATACTTTCTGCACATAATTCCACTCGACCCCGAGTATTACTATACAAACTTTGTACCCGTATCTATTGATATAGTGTGGATAGCGGCTCTCAACGTAGGAGTTTTTGTTATCTCGGTATTGATTATGCTGCTACCTTCGCATATAATCACCAAAATATCGCCCGCAAAATCGATACGTTTCGAATAAACACGACACATAATACACTGTTAAATAGCGTATTGAGTAGACATTATATCATTGTGGCAATTGCGTTTATTATTTGTAAAACTCCTGTATATCGACCATTATGATTACTATTTTGCTATATCGACAAAAATGATTAATTTTACGCCGAATTTTTATAACATTTTATCATTCGATTTTGTAACTAAAATATTATTAACTCTATATGCAGAACAACTATTGTATAATAATGGCAGGCGGGGTAGGAAGCCGATTCTGGCCCTTCAGCAAATCCGACTATCCAAAGCAGTTTCTCGATTTTTTCGGCACGGGACGCTCGCTTTTACAGATTACATTCGACAGGTTCAAAGACCTCGTTCCGACCGAAAATATCTACATCGTCTCCAATGCCGCATACAAAAAACTCATTATCGACCAATTACCGATGCTTAAGCAGGAGCAGGTATTGCTCGAACCGATGAGACGCAATACGGCTCCATGTATAGCATACGCCGTATACAAAATAAAGTCGATGTGCTCCGATGCCAATATCATAGTAGTGCCGTCAGACCATCTGATTACCAACGAAGCAGAATACACGAGAGTGCTCAGAGAGGGTCTCGATTTTATAAAAACGCATAAACATTCGCTCCTCACTCTGGGTATGAAGCCCACACGCCCCGAGACAGGCTACGGATACATACAAATATCCGACGGCGACGGAGCTCTGCGTAAGGTGAAGACATTCACCGAGAAACCGAATAGAGAAATGGCTGAGATATTCCTAAAATCGGACGAGTTTTATTGGAATTCGGGAATGTTCCTTTGGCATATCGATGCCATAACAGAGGCATTCGACAAATATCTGCCTGAGATATCATCGAAGTTCAAAGAGGGCAAAGCACTGTATAACACAGACAAAGAGCAAGACTATATCGACAAAATATACCCCACCTGTAAAAATATATCCATAGACTACGGCATAATGGAAAAATCCGACAGTGTCCACGTACTGATGGCAGACTTCGGGTGGTCGGATTTGGGCACTTGGCAGAGTCTGTACGAGATTGGTTATTCCGACGAGAAAGGCAATGTCTCGTACAAATGTATGAAAAAAATATACGATGCCTCGGACAACCTCATAGTTATGCCCGAAGGGAATCTGGCAGTAATAGATGGTTTGAAGGGATACCTTATAGCACAATACAACGGCGTATTGCTTATCTGCAAAAAAGATGAGGAGGCAAAAATACGTCAATTCGTTGCAGATGTGGAAGCTATGCCCGACGGTAAAAAATTTATTTAATCGTCATTTAAACCTTTTGTATGAAAAAATATCAAACACACAGAGTGCAAAACAAAACACATACGAAGTTTAAATTAATGAGGAATAAATTATTTATTGTAATAGCCCTGTTGGTCGGACTGACATCGATTAACGCACAAGAGAGGAAGGCTAACGCAAAAGCAGTACAATCGGAAGTGGTGTACTTCATACCGAATATGCATTGCGAACGTTGCCAAGCTAAGATAGAGAAAGCAATCACTCTCGAAAAAGGCGTAAAAGATTTGGTATTCGACCTCAAAGCACAAAAATTGACAATTGTGTATCAAAAGCAAGAGACAACTCCCGAAAAACTCCGCCAAGCACTCGCAAAGATGGGATACGAGGCAAAAAGCGATGCAACAACCGCCCAGCCGCAAAATTCCATGAGAGAAAACAGGAGTTGTTGCAGAAGCAAATGAATAAGGAGAAAGAAGAGTTTTGCGAAAAGCTCTTCTTTTTTTAACTTTCGACACACTTGTTAGTCTATCCGGATAATAATTGCTGATATTTACCACAAAAACAACAGTTTCAAATTCGATGAAAAATAACATTATTCTTACATTTACATTATTTTTTTGTATCGCCATAGCTGCCACAGCCCAGATAAAATCCGATTCTCAGGCAATTGCCGCCATAGACAAAGCTGCAGCAAAACTCAACACCGCATACGGCACAACTGTCAAAATGTCGATAAAAGAGCCCGATAAGGACAAAGCTACAACCGAAAATATGGATATAAAACTATCAGGCAACAAGTTTTACCTGAAAACCAAGGATATGGAGGTGTTTTTCGACGGTAAAACACAATGGGTAGTTTTTCCCGAACTGAACGAAGTATCGATATCGAACCCTACAGCCAAGGAGCTACAAGAGATTTCGCCTGTGGCTATCATCAAAAACTACAAAAACAGATACCGCGTAGTATTCGACCCCGAGCTGACAACGGCAAAAACAGATGCTATAAACCTATATCCGAACAACAGAAACGAGGATATTTTCCGAATCCGTATATTTGTAAACAAGACTACACACGAACTGACAAAAATAGAGTCTGCCAGCAGAAACGGGCAGAGAATAACATTCGAACTTGGCAGCTACAAACCTCTGACGGTCAATGCAACAACATTTACTTTCAATGCCAAGAATTACCCCAAAATAACGGTCAACGACCTAAGATAACATATTATCACACGGATAGTTGCTCTATCCAAACAGACAAACAGCTTCACATACCACAATGAAATACAGCGCATTATCTATCATTTTTCTAATATTTACCGTAAGCGGTACAGCCCAGCAGGTTTTTAACTTCGAAGGCGAAACTCTCCGATACAATGCAAAATATGGGTTTATCAAAGGAGGAGAGGTAATAATATCGTCGAAAAAGGTAAAATACAATGACGTAGACTGTTATGACGTTAAAATCGATATGTATTCCATCGGTTTGGTTAATGACATATTCCATTTTCACGATATTTTCCGTTCTATATTTTCGAAGCAGACCCTAAAACCCTACAAGTTTATCCGCGATGCACACGAGGGGAGCTACTCCCAGTACGAAGAGGTGGTATATTACGATAATTACGTGGAAAGTTCCGTAAACGGACGCTTCGAAACCTCAGACCGTTATTACGACATTGTTTCGGGTATTTTCGCCCTTAGGTCGTACAATTGGGCAAAACTCAATACCAACGATGTACTTGTTTTCCCAATATATTTCGACGAAAAAATAGTAAATACCAAAATCGTATACAAAGGCAAAGAGAAAATAAAACTAAACGGTAAATACTACAACTGCCATAAATTCGTACCGATATTCGACGGAGTGAAGATGTTTAGCAAAGAAGGGGTATCTGTATATTTCTCAGACGATTACAAACGCAAACCCATTCTAATAAAGGTCAATTTCAGGGTGGGAAGCTTCAAGGTAGAGTATGTAGAGAAGTGAGCAAACCTTAACTGCATGTTTTGACCAAAATCCCTTTATAAAAGCTATCGCTAAACGTGATAAAATAAAAAACGGCAACCAACTACAAGGTTACCGTTTTTGTTATTTTCACAGACTATTGACAATCTGTATTATCTGCGTTTTAGCATATCTTTTACGTTTTCTGGTTTTTGCTTTTCTATACCCAACAGTTCTACTTCGAAGATAAGAGTAGAGAATGGTTTGATTACTTCACCTGCCTGTTGGTCGCCATAACCGAGCTGTTGAGGGATATAGAATCTGTACTTGGAGCCGACCGACATAAGTTGTAATCCTTCTGTCCATCCGTCTATTACCTGAGTAAGTCCGAATACGGCGGGTTCACCGCGTTCTATCGACGAATCGAATACAGTATCGTTTATCAGATAACCTTTATAATGCACTTTCACTCTGTCGTTTAGCTGTGGTTTGGGTCCCTTACCTTCTTTGAGTACTTCGTACAGAAGTCCGCTATTGGTCGATGTTTTCTTTACTGCAGGGTCTTCTGCCTTTTTAGCCAAGAAGTCTTCGTTCTCTTTTTTCCAAGCACCGAAAAGTTGGGCATTCCGTTCTGCACGGCGTTTTTCGGAAACGGCTCTCAGATACTCTCTGGCTGCATCGGCAGAGAATATGGTAGTATCGCCCAGAGCTCCTGCATTGATACCTGCCAGCGTTATATCGGCTCTAAGAGTGATAGTAGAGTCATTGAGCAGTCCTGTCTTACTAAACATCTGATAACCACCGAGAGCCATCGTATAACCTAAGTTTTCGAAACGGTCTGTCGATTTTTCCATAGATCTGCCCTTGTGGAAGTTTTTGATAAACTCGGCTCTATTGGTATCGTTGAGATTATTAGCGTAGTTAGCTCCCTGCATAACGGCATACGCTATGTTTATAGAGTCTATAATCTCTTTTGTAAGTTGCAGAGGAACACTGTCTCTACGTCTCTGATAAATTTTGAAGAAATATTCGTTGGCTTTGAGCCTGTCGAAACCGCTGACAGTCTCTTTACCATTGAGCATTTCATCTACCGTTTTGTAAATAAGGTCTTTATTTACGGTCATAGCACTGTCGCCAAACAAGAAACCTTGTTTGAGACCGTGGTTGAGCTGAATACCTGCCGTGATAGCTTCGCTTTTGCTGATTTCTTCTTCCGACAGGTTTCTGAAACCCTTAGCAAAACCTATAAGCATAGCCTCAATATTCTCCTTAGTTGTATCTTCGGGAGCAAACATACTCTTAAAAGCAGCTCCGTTGGCTACACCAAAAGCGTAGTTGATTGAGTCTAACTGATCTTTTAAATTTGCAGTTGTCTGCAATTTTTTACTACAAGCGGTAAACATCAATATCATTACCGCTGTACCGAAAAGAATTACTCGTTTCATTGTGTGTTATTAAATTTATTGAAAAACAATTTTATATAATTTTATTTACTTGATTTCTAATAGCTCGACCTCGAATACAAGAGCGGAGTTCGGTTTTATCATAGCTCCCGCTCCCTGCTGTCCGTATGCAAGCTCGGACGGAATGTAGAGCTTATATTTGGAGCCTACCGGCATCAGCTGCAGAGCCTCCACCCAGCCTTTTATGACTTGGCTCACACCGAACTCGGCAGGAGTACCGCGTTTTACCGACGAGTCGAAGACAGTACCGTCTATCAACGTACCGTGATAGTGGACTTTTACAACATCGTTTACTGTCGGTCGCTTACCCGTACCCTCTTTGATGACCTCGTATTGCAAGCCACTTGCGGTGGTTTTCACCTCAGGGCGTTTGCCGTTCTTGCTCAGAAAATCCTCGCCTTCCTTTTTGGCTGCGTTCATCTTACGCGTCTCTTCCTCTTGGATATTAGAGAAGTAATCGTTGAGAACCTGTTGACATTCGGCAAAATCTATCTCAGGAGCAGTACCTTTAATACTTACCTCCAGCCCTTTAGCAAATGCCTGAAAATCGGATATCTGCAAATTAGCTTGGGCTATCTGCTGACCAAAACTTATACCTAAGGCATAACTTAATTTGTCCATTTCCATATGAAATATCTGTGTCTATCTATTTAGCCTGCAAAGGTAATATTTTTTATTTTGTTATTGTAAACAATAGGTATCGTAATGATATAAAATGTCTATCTCCAAAACACACAAAGCTGATTATCAGCGTTATACAACATCACCAACCAAACGGGTGACTTGCCAACGGTGCTTTTGCCATCGGGTGATAGTCTCCTTTCAGTCCAATAGGCTGAGCCTTACGTATTTCGTATACTATTTCGATAGCGTTACGCGTCTCTTCGATACCAAAACCTTTACCTGAAAGTATATTTTTGTAACTCTCCGTATGCAATTCAGTAAATCCTTCGCTAAACTCGAACTCGCTACCATCGATATTTATTGTACGAAACGTGCGTTTCTCGCCCTGAACTGCATTAGACGGAAGCAAGTCGGCATTGATACTAAGGAAGTAACGCACTCTTGCCCGCTCAAGCTCCAGATAACCGGCAACTCTATCGTGCGACGCCACGTGAACGATATTCTGCTTTGGCTTACCGAAAACCCATTGCAACATATCGTAGAAATGCACTCCGATGTTGGTGGCAATGCCTCCACTCTTGTGTACATCGCCCTTCCACGACGAGTAGTACCAGTTGCCGCGTGATGTAATATAGGTAAGCTCTACATCGAATATTTTGTCTTTCGGCGCCTCTTCTATCTTCTTCTTCAAATCGATAATCGACTTATGCAGACGCAGTTGCAGGATAGTGTTTATCTTTTTTCCTTCACGTTGCTCGACCTTTTGCAGAGCGTCTATATTCCAAGGGTTCAGCACTATCGGCTTTTCGCAGATGACATCGGCACCGAGTCTGAGACCGTATCGGATATGTGCGTCGTGCAAATAGTTTGGCGTACAGATAGATATATAATCTATCTGCTTGTCGGTCTCTTTGAGTTTGGTACAGTGGCGGTCGAACAGCTCCTGCTCCGTAAAGAAAGATGTATCGGGGAAATAACTGTCGAGCAGCCCGACACTATCGAATTTGTCGTATGCCGCCACGAGCACGTTTCCGGTGTCTTTGATAGCCCTCAGATGACGAGGTGCGATATAGCCACCCACCCCTATTAATGCAAAGTTTTTCATATAAAAAGAATGTAGATTTTTTACGATAAAATTATTTTGGGGATTAATTAATAAATTATTGCAATTGTCTTTTTCGAATAAAAATTCGTGCAAAGTTAAAAAATTATTTCCGATTTATTCAATATTTAAAGATAAAAATGTTAATTATCGCAAATATTATTTTCTCAACATTTGGATAATAGTCTGTGTATATATCCTTTAGCAAAAAGACATTGTTGATTGTATTGCAATGTAAAATAAGGCTATATGCCGCCGAACAGCTATAATTAAAGTTGATACGGTGAGACAAAAAAATGTCGCTTACAGCGACAACTTTTCTGATTGTGGTGCCTCCAAGAATCGAACTAGGGACACACGGATTTTCAGTCCGTTGCTCTACCAACTGAGCTAAGGCACCAATCTCTGATTGGACTGCAAAGGTAATACTTTTTTGATAACTGCCAAAATTAATTTTCGAAAAATATTTTTCACATAAAAACAAACGATGAACAGCAACACGACAAAGCTCATATTATCAACACATTGCTCCTTTTGAGTACATATATTTGTATTTTCGGGAGATATTATATCTTTTTTGAGAAAATAAAATTTTGTAACTTTGCAAGTTGATATTTCGAATAAATTATAAAAAATAAATATATGAAGAAAAAAGAGATTAAATTAAGTCTTGTTTATAGGGACATGTGGCAGGCTTCGGGTAAGTACGTGCCACGCAAAGACCAATTGGAAAAGGTTGCACCTCACATCATCGAGATGGGCTGCTTCGCTCGCGTAGAGACCAACGGCGGTGCCTCGGAGCAGGTAAACCTCCTCTATGGCGAAAATCCAAACCATTCGGTAAGGGCTTTCTGTAAATTTTTCAACGACGCTGGTATTCAGACGCATATGCTCGACAGAGGTCTGAACGGTCTCCGTATGAACCCCGTTCCCGCCGACGTGCGTAAACTGATGTACCGTGTCAAAAAGGCTCAGGGCGTCGATATCACACGTATCTTCTGCGGTCTGAACGACACCCGCAACATTATCCCCTCGATAGTGTGGGCGAAAGAGGCAGGTATGATAGCCCAAGCAACGCTGTGTATCACATATTCGCCCGTACATACGGCAGAATATTACATCAAGATGGCAGAAGAGCTCATCGCCGCCGGTGCCGACGAGATATGTCTGAAAGATATGGCAGGTATCGGCAGACCCGAAACGAACGGCAAGATAGTACGTGCCATCAAAGAGAAACACCCAAATATCCCCGTACAGTATCACGGACACACGGGACCGGGCTTCTCGGTAGCCTCTATGCTCGAGGTTGCAAAAGCAGGTGTCGACTACCTCGACGTAGCTATGGAGCCGTTGTCTTGGGGTATGGTTCACCCCGACGTTATCACCATCGTAGAGATGTTGAAAGACGCCGGATTCGACGTGCCCGAAATCAATATGAATGCCTATATGAAGGTTCGTGAACTCACACAGAGCTTCATCGACGACTTCTTGGGCTACTTCATCGACGAACGCAACCGCTTTATGAACTCGTTGCTCATCACTTGCGGATTGCCGGGCGGTATGATGGGTTCGCTTATGGCAGACCTCAAAGGAGTACACGCTGCAATCAACGCCAACCTGAAAAAAGACGGCAAGGCAGAACTCACCGAAGACGAACTGCTCATACAGCTCTTCAACGAAGTGAAGTTCGTTTGGCCTAAACTCGGTTATCCACCGCTCGTAACACCTTTCAGCCAGTATGTGAAGAACGTAGCTCTGATGAATATATTCTCTATGAGCAAAGGCGGCGGACGCTACGAAATGATGGACCAAGCCACTTGGAATATGATACTCGGCAAGGCAGGTAACCTCCCAGGACCTCTCGACAAAGAGATAATAGAGCTTGCCAAGAAGAATAAATTCGAGTTCTCTACGACAAACCCGCAAGACAACTATCCCGACGAATTGCCGAGATTCATCAAAGAGATGGAAGAGCTCGGCTGGGATCGTGGTCCTGACGACGAAGAGCTATTCGAGTTTGCTATGCACGAAAAACAGTATCGCGAATACAAGTCGGGCGAAGCTAAGAAGCGTTTCTACAAAGAACTCGAAGCTGCAATGAACAAGAAGAATGCCGCTACGCCGAGTGCCGCTCCCGTCAAACTCGACTTGTCGGAAATGGCTATCAAACGCCACCCCGACGCAGAACCAATCAACGCTACCGCTGCCGGTGTGGTGATGTGGGAACTCGACTTCGAAGACATTTCGCTCAAACCCGAAAACGGCAAGATGTTCAAAGAGGGCGACCTTATCTGTGCCATACAGACACCCGCCAACGGACTCGAATTTGTCTATGCCAACTACAACGGCAAGATTATCGATGCTGTCGAACAGGGCAAGATCGTTAAAAAAGGCGATGTGATAGGTTTCTTCGAAAAGAAATAAATTTTAGTCATTATAGTACATTAAAAAAATTACGCAAGGGTTACCGAAAGATTATCGGTAATCCTTTTTTTGTTGTAATACAGTATCATTACTTACACAAAGATCAAACCTCTCCACAAGTATCTTATTGTCAGCGAACTGCTACAGTTTTGACAACTAAGAAAAGTTATGTAATTTTGCACTTTGGTTACAATATACTTAGACGCACAAAATAATGTTTTCTGTTATCATACCTCTCTACAACAAAGCACCTTACATCGCCAAAGCTATCGAAAGTGTACTTGGGCAGACCTTCCGTGATTTCGAAGTGATAGTGATAGACGATGGCAGTACCGACCAGTCACTTGAAGTGGCGAAGACCTTTGAAAATAAATCGATTACAATTATCTCTCAGCCCAACTCAGGTGTATCGACAGCCCGCAACAACGGAGTGAAACTTGCAAAACATCCATATATCTGTTTCCTCGATGCAGACGACTGGTGGCACCCGACTTTCCTCGAAGAGATGAAACGGTTGATAACAGACTTCCCCGATGCAGGTATCTACGGTAGTGGATACTATATTGTAAAACACGGGCAGGAACGCATCGCTCCCATCGGTGTGCCGCAAGGTTTCGAGCGAGGTATAATCGACTACTGTGAGGTGTATGCCAAAACACTGTGTATGCCACTTACTTCGATTTCGGTAGTTATACCAAAACATATTTTCGATGAAGAAGAGGGGTTCAAATCGCAGTTGAAGTTAGGCGAAGACTTCGACCTTTGGATTCGTATTGCCCTAAAACACCAAGTGATACTCGTCAACAAACCATTAGCCTATTATAACCAAGATGTAGACGTAAACAACCGAGGGGTTGCTGTGCATAAAATATATTCACCTGTGAATCATTTTATATTCAATCTCGATTATTTGTATGATAGTGAAAAAAATAATCACAGACTAAAGATATTACTTGATAAGTTACGAGTGTACATATTGCTAAAATATCGTATGCAAAGGGCTTTCCCAAAGGAATACAGTGCCGAAATAAAAAAAGTTGACTTTTCCGTACAACCTCTTGGAGTCAGACTGCAATATTATTTACCGGTATGGTTTCTAAAACAATACTACGGATTAAAATTTCTTGTGTGGAATATAGTGAAAGGCAAATAATCTTATCTCTCTATCCCACAAACTTTTTCCCCTGATATGCGTGGCGTTGGAGCATTTGTTTTTCGAGTTTATGTACAAATTCGAAGTTTTTGATATTCCAATTGGGAGCTACAAGCCACTCTGAGGGCGACTGAGATATAAACCTATCCAGAGCTATATCGGGACGGAGATTTTCGATGAAATCTATCAGAAGTTCTATGTATTCTTCTAATGTAAACAGAGGATATCTATCGGGGGCAAGCATATAACGGTCGCATAGAACCGTATTACGGATTATTTGTAACTGATGTATTTTCAGTACATCTATGGGTAGTAGTGACATCTCTTTGGCGTGTCGCAATGCCGCAGCAGGCTGTTCCTCGCCCGGTAGCCCAAGTATCAGATGTGCCCCTACCTCTATACCTCGTCGGGCTGTCTCGTTGATAGCCCACACAGAGTCTTCGAAGGTATGCCCGCGGTTGATGACTTCCAGAGTGCGGTTGTCGGTACTCTCTACCCCGTATTCCACAAGAACGTAGTACTTCGCAGACAGTTCGGCAAAATAATCGAGCAACCGCTCCGTAACACAATCGGGACGCGTACCTACGGCTATACCCACCACCTGAGGGTGTCGTAGTGCTTCGTCGTACTTCGCCACGAGTGTCTCGAAATCGCTATCGGAAATAGAATAACTATCCGTAGAACCGTTTCCTCGAACATATGTATTTGTATAACTCTGGAAATAAGCTATATACTTTTGAGACTTGTATTTACTGAAAAAACGTATCCCCTCTTCTATCTGCGAAGAAATAGAGCTTTCGGGGTTACAGTAAGGAGGCGAAAAACTTCGGTTATTGCAATATATGCAGCCTCCCTTACCTTTCGAACCGTCTCGGTTGGGACACGTAAAACCCGCATTTACAGACACTTTCTGTACACGACAACCGAATCGTTCATTTAACGCATCGGCATATTTGTTGTATGTCAGTATATTAGGACTCAATTTCGAGATTTTTGTTTTTTATGCAAAGCTAACTAAAAAAACAAAACCGTACCTTACACAATATAAAATTTTGTAACTTTGTAATTTTGTAATAAAAATAGAGAATGGCAATGGGTTACTTCAAACACGAGTCCGCATATATCGACGAGGGAGCGATAATAGGCAATGATACGAAAATATGGCACTTTTCGCACATTATGACAGGGTGCGAAATAGGCGAAGGGTGCAATATAGGACAAAATGTGGTAATATCGCCTAATGTGGTGTTGGGCAAAAATGTCAAGATACAAAATAATGTTTCCGTCTACACAGGAGTGGTGTGCGAGGACGATGTGTTTCTCGGTCCTTCTATGGTATTTACGAATGTCATCAACCCACGCAGCCACGTAAACCGTAAAAGCGAATATATGACCACAATCTTACGAAAAGGCTCTTCTGTCGGTGCCAATGCCACTATCGTCTGCGGCAACGAGATAGGAGAGTATGCCCTTATAGGAGCCGGAGCCGTCATAACGAAACCTGTGCCGGCATACGCCCTCGTGGTAGGTAACCCGGCACGCCATATAGGTTGGGTAAGCCGATATGGGCATCGTCTGCATTTCGACGAAGACGGATTTGCTACCTGCCCCGAGACCAACGAAAAATATTGTCTACACAATGGCAATGTAAGTCTCGTAAAATAAGCAACATAGCAAGTTCAGAGAGACTAAAAACACATACAAAAAACTTATATCTTTTATCTACACGCTACCCTACTGTATATCAATAACATAATTTATAAACAGGTAAAATATTTCACATCAAAACTTTTTAATTTATGAAAAACATACTTTTTACATTGGTCGCTCTATTGACGGCAACATTTTGGAACATCTCGCAGGCACAAACAGAGTACGGTCTGCAGATAGCAGGCATACAGGTTACCTCCGACAATGCTGCAAACATTACCGGCACAAGCATAGAAGGCTCTGTCAGCTACGATAATACAACAAAGACTCTCACACTGAATAAGGCAATCATCAGTGCTCCCAACAGTGAAACCTGTATCAAAAACACATCAATAGATGGACTTACCATCAATCTGATTGGGAAAAATGTCCTTAAAGCGAATAAAGTGGGAGGTAAAGGTGTTGTGGTACAAGCCAATACTAATATCACAGGCAACGGCAGTCTCAATATTATCTGTTCTGATGACGCAGGTATAATCATAAACAAAGTAACTCTGACCATAAGCGACTGTATCGTAGATGTCGTCGGCACGTGGGGTATTACGGGCTTCGACGGCACAAATAATGAAACTCTGATACTGAACAACGCTACTGTAAGTGCTACGGGGGCAAGTTTCGGGTCGATAACGGCTTTGGCAACTCTAACAATGAACAACTGTTATATTAAAGCACCAGCAAATGCCCTATTCAACAAGACAAGACACAGAGTGGAGACCGAAGGTGAAGTAGTAAAGGAAGAGATAAGTATCGTACCTGGCAAAGGTGCCTTATACTATGGTATCAGGGTAGCAGACGTATATGTAAATTCCGAGAATGCAGCCAATATAAAAAGTGATGCCATTACGGGAAAAGTTAGCTACGACGATGCCACAAAAACGCTTATTCTCGACAATGCTACAATAACGGCTGCCTCTACACGCGGCATATTCAACGAAGGCATACAGGATTTAACAATAAAGCTTATAGGAACAAATAAAATAACCGCATCATCGGTCAATTCTACGGGGATATCTGCTTATATGAGTCTTTTGATTACCGGTACGGGCAGCCTTTCAGTATACAGCGAAAAACACTCAGGCATATATATCAACTCTACCGTTACTATAAAAGATTGTAATGTAGATATAACCGGACGTTGGGGAATATCCGGATACGACGGACTTGAAGGTGAAACGCTCATAATAAACAACTCTACCGTAAAAGCCAAGGGGGAGAGAGGTTCTATTTGCGACTTAATGAAATTCTCCCTCATAGCCAGCGAAATAACAAAACCGCAGGGAGCTGTCTGGAGCGACGATAAAAAGTGTCTCGTGCTGAATGGCAGTAAAATAACTGATGAGGTTATCATAACTCCAAAATCGACAGGCATATCTACTTCGCTCACAGACAACGGCATACGCCTGTGGAGTAACAATGGTACTCTGTACATAAGCACCGATAATACGGTTTCTGCAAGTGAAGCACAGATATTCAACATCGACGGACAGACTGTCGGAACAGTTGCCATATACAACAACAAAACCGCTATAAATCTGCCCGCAGGTATATATGTGGTACGTATCGGCAACACTACCGAGAAGGTAATAGTCAGATAACAGAATTTCTGAACAAAGGGGGTTCCTTCCTCTACGAACGACATCTTTCTAACTTCGAGAGATGTCGTTCGTATGTTTATATCGGACATTTATAACTTCACATAAAAAATTTTTTATAATAAATAAAAGTATTATCTCTGTTACATATTAATTATCAGGCATTCTTAACGATAAAAGTAACCCTGCATAAGGTGGGAGGCATAAAGAATCCCCAACGTCTACGGGCTACTTCTATTGAGGTAGCCTTTTTGTATGACCGACAATCAACCAGAATCAAATATCTGTATAATTCGTAATTGTTTTGTAACTTTGCAGGCGATAAAAAGCCACAAATTATGCAGCACAAAATGTATATTCACAATACTCTCAGCCGTCGCAAAGAGCTGTTCGAACCCCTTAACGAACCTTTTGTGGGGTTATACGTATGCGGACCTACAGTATACGGCGACGCCCATTTGGGGCACGCACGCCCTGCCATAACATTCGACATACTTGTCAGATGGCTTAGACACAACGGATACCGTGTACGTTATGTCCGCAACATAACAGATGTAGGTCATCTCGAACACGACGCCGACGATGGTGAAGACAAAATAGCCAAAAAGGCACGTCTGGAACAACTGGAGCCAATGGAGGTGGTACAACATTTCACTATCCGTTATCACGACGCAATGCGGGCTTTGAATGTCTTACCGCCATCGATAGAACCGCGAGCCTCGGGGCATATAATAGAACAGATGGAATACGTACAGCGTATCCTCGACAACGGATATGCCTACGAGAGCGAAGGGTCGGTCTATTTCGATGTAGAGCGTTACAACAAAGACCATCGGTACGGTATACTGTCGGGGCGTAATATCGAAGATATTATAGAGAACACTCGCGAACTCGACGGACAGTCAGACAAACGCCGAAGTGTAGACTTTGCCCTATGGAAAAAAGCCTCACCCGAACACATAATGAGATGGCACTCTAAATGGAGCGACGGCTTCCCCGGTTGGCACTTGGAGTGCTCGGCAATGGGGCAAAAGTACCTGGGCGAAAAATTCGATATACACGGCGGTGGTATGGATCTCATATTCCCACACCACGAATGCGAGATAGCACAGTCTGTCGCCTCCAACGGGCACCAGGCTGTACGGTATTGGATGCACAACAATATGATAACCATCAACGGGCAGAAGATGGGTAAGTCGCTGGGAAATTTCATTACACTCGACGAATTTTTCACCGGTTCGCATAAACTTATCTCGCAGGCATATTCGCCAATGACGATACGTTTCTTCATTCTACAGGCTCATTACCGCAGCACTGCCGACTTCTCCGACGAGGCTCTGAGTGCTTCGCAGAAGGGGCTTTCAAGATTGTTCGAGGCTTACGAACGATTGCAAAGGTTATCGACGGGAACTACAACCACCGTCGAAATGAAAGATTGGGACTCATTATGCGAAGAGGCGATGAACGACGACCTCAATACCCCGATAGTAATAGCACATCTGTTCGACGCTGCCAAAGTGATAAACACCGTACACGACGGCAAGGGCAGTCTGTCGCAGAATGATATAGACAGGCTGAAAGCTGTGTTCTCCACCTATCTGTCGGATATACTGGGGCTTAAGACCGAACAAGGGGATTCGAAATATATGGAGAGCTATCGTCGTGCCATCGACCTGATACTGAATCTGCGACTCGAAGCAAAGCAGAACAAAAACTGGGCTCTCTCCGATAAAATTCGCGACGAGCTTGCATCGTACGGTTTTGTCGTAAAAGACACAAAAGAAGGCTTTGAGTGGAGTTTGTAATGTTTTTTTGAAATATCATAAGAAATAAACCGACATACTAATTATGACTATCCGCATCGTTTTTGTATTGCTGCTTACGTTATCGGTAACGTTACAAACAACAGCACAATCCGTTAGCCTACGTAGCCAAACATACAACGCATACCTATCTGCCGACCCCGCTAAGTGGGAGGCTCTGACAGCAGCATACGAAAATAAGGCAAGGCATAACGTTTTGGGCGATCTGCTACAGCTTGTGCATTGTTACTATGGCTACACCATGTTGCTTGTAGAAAAGAAGCAAGACGATAAAGCGGCAAAATGTATCGAAAAAGCCGAATCGTATATCGACAAAATATTGGCTTCGTTCCCCAACAACGCCTTAGCTATCGACTACAAAGGAGTTTTCATCAGCTACCGAATATCGCTCAATAAGTTAAAAGCCCCATTGCTCGGCAAAAAAAGCCGACAAGCTATCGCACGTGCCTTGGAGTTAGAACCCGACTCACCGCAGATACTATGCGATAAGGGCAATTCGCTATTCTACCCTCCTTCGCTCTTCGGCGGCAACAAAAAAGAGGCTCTCGTTTATTACAAAAAAGCCATATCTATCATAGAACAAAAGCACGATACCGACCAAAATTGGATATATCTGAAAATGCTACTTAACGAAGCTCGCTATTACGAATCTGAGGATAACCTTACACAAGCCAAGAGAGTTTATGAGAAGATACTGAACATAGAGCCTTCGTTCAGACTTGTAAAAGATAAGCTTTATCCGGAGCTTCTGAAAAAGATGAAATAACGCCCACAAGATGCTTGAAAACGAACACATTAAACTTAGAGCTCCCGAACCCGAAGATTTGGACTTTCTCTATACGATAGAGAACGATCCGGAACTTTGGACGTATTCGAATCGCCGAGAACCGTACTCTCGGTTTGCCGTCAAACGATACCTCAGCAACTGCGACCAGTCTATATTCGAACGCGGGCAGCTACGCTTTGTCGTCGAGCACAAAAACTCAGGAAAACCCATAGGAACTATCGACCTCTTCGACTACGACCACTGCAACCGTAAGGCAGAAATCGGCATCTTCATCGATAATCCTCACCGTCGGCAAGGCTATGCCCTACAAGCAGTCGCTATGATTACGGAGTATGCAAGACAATATCTACATCTACATCAACTCTATGGATATGTGGACGTAGACAATACAGCCTCGCTACGAACACTTACCAAGGCGGGCTTTCGCCACACTGCCACACTATCCGATTGGCTGTGGAAAGGTTCTCGTTTTACCAATGTGGTTCTATTACAACAGATGCTGTAATTATGTAAAAGAAAAAGGGTAACAAAAACAACAGACGGATTTTTGATATAAAAAATTATCTCAAACCAAATACCAAATCAAAAAATGCTTATTTCCAAGATATTAGAAAATGTTTCTGCGAAGAAAAGTTACAGTAAAGATATAGATATCAATAACATATCCGACGACTCGCGTAAAATAGGCAAGGGCGATATGTTTGTTGCCGTATGCGGTGCTGTGGCAGACGGACACGCTTTTGTAGAAACGGCTATCGGCAACGGAGCTGTCGCCGTAGTGGTGAACAGTTCGAGTGATGTGCCTTGTTTGGCTAAATATCCCGATATACAGGTAATTGAGGTCGAAGACACAGCAAAAGCTCTCGGCGAGATAGCTGCCAATTTCTACGGTCGCCCGTCGGAGAGCCTCAACCTCGTGGGCATTACGGGCACTAACGGCAAAACTACCACAGCCACACTGCTTTACAAGCTATTCTTGGGAATGGGATTCGGTGCAGGACTAATCTCCACTATCAAAAACTATATCTGTCTCGAAGAGCGTGAGACTATCAACACCACCCCCAATGTGCTGGAAACCAATAGACTGCTTGCCGATATGGTACGTGCAGGCTGCGACTACTGCTTTATGGAAGTATCTTCGCATGCCACTGTACAACAGCGTATTGCAGGTCTGACATTCCGCGGTGCCGTATTCACCAACTTGACGCAAGATCATCTTGATTATCATAAAACTATGGATAATTACCGCGATGCCAAGAAGTTATTCTTCGACCACTTGCCACAGACCGCTTTCGCTCTGACGAATGCAGACGACCGCAACGGCAATTTTATGCTACAAAACACCAAAGCTCAGCGATATACCTATTCCACTCGTTCGTTGGCAGACTTCAAGACCAAGATAATCGAAAATACATTCGAAGGGATGACTTTACAGATGGAGACCAATGTAACCGACAAAGGCAAAGAACGTTACGAGGTATCGACTCCTTTCGTAGGTTCGTTCAACGCACAGAATCTGACCGCCGTTTTCGGAGCGGCAGCCCTCTTGTGCCAAGGTAAAGGCATCGACAACCAAACGATTCTGACCAAACTCAGCGAACTATCGCCTGTATCGGGTAGGTTCGAGGTAATTCGTATGGCGGGCATATCGGCAATAGTAGATTATGCACATACGCCCGATGCCCTAAAAAACGTATTGTCTACCATCAACGATGTAAAAAGCCCCGACAGCAGAGTCGTAACCGTCGTCGGCTGCGGCGGCGACCGCGACAAAACGAAGCGTCCGATAATGGCACAGGAGGCTGCCGCTCAATCGGATACATTGGTGTTGACATCGGACAATCCACGTACGGAAGACCCTCAGAGTATTCTCGACGATATGGCAAAAGGGTTGGACAAAAACAGGCTCGAAGACACGATAGTGATTGTCGACCGCCGCCAGGCAATAAAAACCGCCTGCAAATTGGCAAAAAGCGGTGATATAGTGCTCGTTGCAGGTAAAGGACACGAAAACTACCAGATTGTCGGCAAAGAGAAGCGCCACTTCGACGACAAAGAGGAGGTAATAGCCTCGCTAAGCAGTAAGAGATAAATAACTCGGCAATAATCGGAAATGCGGTATCCGACAATTATTGCCGATAGAATTAAAAGCGAACAACCTGACTTCATCGGTCGCGGTGTTCGCTTTTTTATTCGATAATTATCGCTACGAGAGCTATATGTTAGTCGAGAGTTTTCTTTATCTCTATCTCTTCGAAAGCTTCGATTATATCGCCTACGACAATGGTATTGAAGTTGGCAATATTGACTCCGCACTCGTAACCCTGTTTTATCTCGCGTACATCGTCTTTCTCGTGTTTGAGCGATGCTATCTCGCCCGTATGCACTACAATACCATCGTGGATGACACGTATCTTGTTATTTCTCTTGATAGTACCTTCCTTCACTATACAACCTGCAATAGTTCCCACTTTGGATATATGGAACGTATTACGTACTTCGAGTGTAGCCACCACTTTTTCGCTCTTTTCGGGGATAAGCATACCTTCCATAGCAGATTTTATCTCGTCGATAGCCTGATAAATAATAGAATATATACGGATATCCACATTTTCGTTATCTGCAAGCTGCTTTGCCGACGAGGTAGGACGCACTTGGAAACCAACGATAATGGCATTCGAAGATATTGCCAGATTGACGTCGCCTTCGGTGATTTGTCCTATACCTTTGTGTATGACGTTCACCTGTATCTCCTCTGTGGATAATTTTATGAGTGAATCGCTCAGAGCCTCGATAGAGCCGTCCACATCGCCTTTTACTATTATATTGAATTCTTGGAAATTACCCAAAGCAATACGTCTGCCTATTTCGTCGAGAGTGAGGTGATGCGACGTCCGGAGTTTCTGTTCGCGTTTTAGCTGGTCGCGTTGAGCAATGATTTCTCTTGCTGCCTGCTCTGTTTCCATCACGTTGAAGTTATCACCCGCCTGCAATTCACCTTTGATACCGAGCACCAAAACGGGTTCCGACGGCTTAGCCTCTTTTATCGGTTGATTGCGTTCGTTGAACATAGCACGTATCTTGCCGTAAGAGTATCCTGCAAGCACTATATCGCCCTGACGCAGAGTACCGTTCTGTACCAAAAGTGTTATCTCGTTGCCTCGTCCTTTATCCTTACGGACATCGACTACCGAACCTACCGCCTTACGTTTCGGGTTGGCACGAAGTTCGAGGATATCGCTCTCGAGCAACACCTTATCGAGCAATTCGTTGATACCTATACCTTTTTTGGCAGAGATGTCTTGCGATTGATACTTGCCGCCCCAGTCTTCGACCATATAGTTCATATTCGCCAGAGTTGCCTTTATCTTCTCGGGGTCTGCTCCGTCTTTATCTATCTTATTGATAGCAAACACAATAGGAACATTTGCTGAAGAGGCGTGATTGATAGCCTCGATAGTCTGCGGCATCACATCGTCATCGGCAGCTACCACGATGATGGCAATGTCGGTGATTTTTGTTCCTCTCGCACGCATAGCGGTAAATGCCTCGTGTCCGGGGGTATCGATAAACGTTATTTGGCGACCGTTCTCGAGCTTGACGTTGTAAGCTCCTATGTGTTGGGTGATACCGCCTGCCTCACCCGCAATAACATTGGTTTTGCGTATATAGTCGAGCAACGAAGTCTTACCGTGGTCTACGTGTCCCATAACGGTAATGATGGGAGGACGACTCACCAAATCGTTGGGGTCATCTACGATATCCTCATCATCAATGGTTTTGGCAGCTTCCGCACTGACGAACTTAGTCTCGAACCCAAACTCGTCGGCAACAATCTTGATAGATTCGGCGTCGATCCTCTGATTGATACCGACAAACATACCAAGATTCAGATAAACTTTTATCACGTCATTCACAGGGACTTTCATCATCGAAGCCAACTCATTGGTGGTAACGAACTCCGAAAGCGTAAGCACCTTGGACTGAGCCATTTCGAGCTCTACCTGCCGTTCTATCTCTTGACGAATATTTTCGCGTTTTTCTTTTCGATGGTCGACAGCCTTTTTGTTAAACTTACGACCTTCGCGAGCAATAGCCAGAGTCTCTTTTATACTTTGGTTTACATCTTCGGCGTCAATTATCGGACGCGAGCGTTTCTCTTTCTTAAACGGCTTGCTCGATTTGCCCTTATCGTCGGCAATATCGATACGTTCTATCTTTATTCTGTCGCGTTTCTTCCTGTCTTTCTTATTTTTATCCGACTTGCCTTTGTCTCTGTCGCGGTCTGAGTGTTCTTTACCGACAGGTCTTTCGGGTTCCAGATTTACCTTGTCTATTATCTTAGGTCCTTGCAGCGTAGGCACTTTTGTACGGATAAAGTCCTCTTTGCGTTTTTCGCTCTCCTCTGTATTTTCTATCTTCGATGCCGATTCTTGTGTAGTAGCGGCAGACTTCATACGGTCTGTCTTTATCCGCTGCTCTTCTTCTTTTTTCCTCTTCATCAGCTCTTTGAACTCTTTCTTGCGTTCGGCTTTCGTCTTTGGTAGCGGACGAGAATCTTTACCCACAAGCGATAAATCGATAGTACCTAACACCTTAGGCACTTCGAGTTTTTGCTCTGTAAATTTAAAAATTTCCGGTTCTTGCTCTACATCAACGTACTGTTGCTCTTCTTGGACAACTATATTTTCCACACTCATATCCTGCTTGTCTGCAACATGCTTCATATCAACCTCTTGCTGAGGTTTATCCGATATTACTGTATGTTCTTCTGCGGCAGATACCGTTGCTTCCGAACTTTTTGTTTTTTTCTTGGAACTTTTTCGGGGAGTATCCGTAGTATCTGCTTCACTTACAGAATCTTCTTTTTCCGACACAGTATTATCCGTTTCCACCTTTTTTGTCTTATCGTCGGCTTCGGTATCTTCTTGCGTTTTCTGAGCTTTTGTACTCTTTTTTTCCGTCTTTTTAACGGGTTTCTCCTCCTCGACAGTCTGGCTTTGTTCGGTATGCTCTTCGGGCGTCAGGTCTGCCGACGAGACAACAGTATCGGTAGCAGTAGGCAATTCGTCTGCCTCTTCGGCTTTTTTAGACTTTTTCTTTTCAGTCTTTGCCTCTTTGTTGACGGGTTCTTTGGACTCTTGTACCGTTGGTTCTTCTTCCACACTGAGCGTAGCGAGCGTCTCGCGTTCGAGCCTTTTCTGTATGAGTTTATCGGATTTTTCTTTCAGCGTCTTATCCGAACTAAATTCTTTAAAAAGCAAGTTCTCCTGATTCTCTGTAAGTTGTACGTGCGGGTTCTGCTCTACCGCCTCTCCTTTTTTATTCAAAAATTCGGTTGCGGTACTAATACCTATATTCAATTTCTTTATTATCTGTCCTAATCTTGCCATAATTACAATTCAGTCGTGTTTTAGTGGGTTAAACAAAAGAAAAATACCTGATGGTGTCTCAAATACGCTGTGTTACATACGCTTGTCTGTGTTTTAGTGGATTATAAATTATTGTAATACAAAAATATAATATTCTATCAATCTTTCTCAAATTCGGTTTTCAGTACTTTTATCACATAATCGACGGTCTCTTCTTCCAAGTCGGTACGCTCTATAAGTTCCTCTCTCGTAAGACGAAGCACCTGTTTTGCCGTATCGCAGCCGATGTTTTTGAGTATGTCTATTACCCATTCGTCTATTTCGTCGGCAAAGTCGTCGAGGAATATATCCTCTTCGTCTATCTCTACGTCGCCCCTGATGATTTCTATATGATAACCTGTCAGTTGTATTGCGAGTTTTATGTTTGCTCCGTTTTTACCGATAGCCGACGAAATATCTTCGGGATTGATGTAGACGTTAGCTCTTTTATTCTCATTATCAATCACTATCGAGGTAACTTTGGCAGGAGCCAACGCACGAGCTATATACAGACTCGGATTCGACGTGTAGTTTATGACGTCGATGCTCTCCTTATTCAACTCCCTGATAATAGGCTGAATACGATTGCCGCGTATACCTACACAAGCTCCAACCGGATCTATACGGTCGTCGTACGACTCTACGGCAATCTTGGCTTTTTCGCCAGGCAGACGTACTATTTTTTTGATAGTAATCAGACCGTCCTGTATCTCAGGCACTTCTCGTTCGAGCAATCGTTCGAGGAATAGAGGTAAAGTCCTCGAAACGTATATCTTAGGATTATTGTTATTGTTATCTACTCTGGCAACTACGGCACGTATTATCTCGCCCTTTTTGAAAAAATCGTTTGGCAGCTGGTCTGCTTTCGGCAATAGTATTTCGTTGTTATTGTCGTCGAGCAGAAGTATCTCTTTTTTCCACACCTGATAGACCTCTGCCGAAATTATCTGCCCAAGCAACTGCGAATATTTTGTGTAGAGCGAGTCTTTCTGTACATCAACTATTTTGGCAGATAATATTTGCGACAAATTCAATACGGCACGCCTACCGAACGAATTAATATCTACCTGTTCCTGAACCTCTTCGCCTACTTCGTAATCGTCTGCAATTTTCCTTGCGTCCGACAGCGAAATCTCGAGGTGAGGGTCTTCGACTTTGTCATCTTCTACAACGATTCGGTTTCGCCAAATTTCGAAGTCGCCCTTGTCGGGGTTGAAGATAAAGTCATAGTTTTGGTCAGACCCGTATATGTTCGAAATAACCTTTCGGAAAGCCTCTTCGAGAATACTCAACATAGTCGAGTTGTCGATGTTTTTAAACTCTTTTAACTCTGCAAATGAGCTAATAATGTCTGAATGCTCTTTTTTTGCCATATCTTTTGTCAGTTAAATATTTTTCTTTTTGTTACTAAAACTCAAGTTTTGTCTGTTTTACACTGCTGTATAATAATGTTATCTCTTTTTTCACCAGTTTTTTGCGTTTTTGTCCTTCTACAAGCTCTTTTTCTTCGATTTCCAACGTAAAGCCGTCATTATCGACAGCCACGAGCGTCCCACGTATCTTTCTGCTTTCTTCGGTAAGTACCTCTACTTTACGTCCGATATTTTTCCGATACTGACGCCTGTCTACGAACGGTTTGGTGATAGAATACGAGCCTATCTCCAAAGAGTAATCTTCTGCGTCGCGGTCGAAATGCTGCTCGATATAACGAGTAAGCTCTACACAAAAATCCAAATCGACAGATGTCTCAGAGTCTATTTCGACCATTATTTGGTTATCGCCCGAGATGCTCAACGAGACCAAAAAACAGTCTGTCGACGCAAGCTTTTCCTCTATCGTTTGCCGTATTAAATCTTTGTCTATCATATATTTTTAAAAAACTGAGGGACTTAGTCGTTGTCAAGCCCCTCACTATAATCTATTAATACAATCAGATTCAATCACTACTCGGCTGCAAAGGTAATACATTTTTTTCAATTGCACAAATTTTTTATGTCTCCACACACAAAGAATAGCTCGTCCGTAGAGTGTCGCAAGAGAAAAAATAAATATCCGTTCGGAGCATACAGTTCTAAAAAAAGATGTATCTTTGTGCCGTAATTTTTACAATAACAATATAAAAACACCATACAGCAATGTTAAAAATAAAGAACCTGCACGCCTCTGTAAACGGCAAAGAGATACTAAAAGGCATCAACCTCGAAGTGAACAAAGGAGAGATTCACGCCATAATGGGACCGAACGGTTCGGGCAAAAGTACGCTTAGCAGCGTTTTGGTAGGCAACCCCGCTTTCGAGATAACGGAAGGCAGCATAGAGTTTATGGGCAAAAACCTTCTCGAGCTATCGCCCGAAGACCGTGCCTGCGAGGGGATTTTTCTGTCGTTTCAATATCCTGTGGAGATACCGGGGGTGAGTATGACCAATTTTATGCGTGCCGCAATAAATGCACAACGCAAGTACAAAGGCTTAGACCCTATATCGCCGGCAGATTTCCTAAAACTTATGCGTGAAAAACAGTCGCTGGTCGAACTCGACAACAAACTCGCAGGGCGTTCGGTGAACGAAGGCTTCTCGGGAGGCGAGAAGAAACGCAACGAGATATTCCAAATGGCTATGCTCGACCCAAAATTAGCAATCCTCGACGAGACGGACTCGGGGCTCGATATAGATGCTCTGAGGGTGGTGGCTCACGGAGTAAATTCTCTCAAATCGCCCGAAAACGCATCGATAATAATCACTCACTACCAGCGTCTGCTTCAATATATTATACCCGACTATGTACATATTCTGTACAAAGGGCAAATAGTGAAAACAGGCGACAAGTCGCTTGCGCTCGAACTCGAACAGAAAGGTTACGACTGGATTAAAAACTGAACAAAATATGAAAAATTACGTACAATTGTACCGCCAATTTGCGGAACGGATAAAAGAAAATTCGGCTACTGTGCTCAACAAGTTTCGTGACGCCTCTTTTGCCGAATTTGAGCAAAAAGGTTTTCCCGACAAAAAAACGGAAGCGTACCTCAATAGCAGTCTTATAGAGACACTAAACACGGACTACGACGTCAAAATCCACCAACTCGATATCGATACAAGCCAAAACCAGCTCTTCCAGTGTAAAATACCGTCGATAAACGCTGCTCTGGGCTTTATGCTAAACGACAAATTCTATATGGCAGACGACCAACGACGGTCATTGCCCGAAGGCGTGGAGTTCTGTGCTCTTTCCGATGCCGAACGACTCTATCCCGAAGTGGTAGGGCGATACCTGCACACGCTATCCGACAAGTCGCGAGACGCTATGACAGCATTCAATTCGACATTCGTGCAGAACGGGTATTTCATCTATGTAAAGAAAAATACCGTCGCCGACAAACCTCTGCAACTGATCAATATGCTGCTTTCGGAAGCTCCCATGATAGCTTTCACCCACAATCTGATAGTGGTGGAGCAGGGAGCATCCTTGCAACTACTCGTATGCGACCACGCCGAAGAGGGTGTCGATTTCTTCGCCTCCAAGGTAACCGAAGTTGTTGTAGGCGACGGAGCAAGGTTCGAGTATTATTCGCTCGAAAACACCACCCGAAAAGCAAACAACCTAATGCAAATGTTTGTAACACAAGGAAATAATTCGCAAGTAATTGTAAACAATCTGCTTCTGCTCAACGCCGTAAGCCGCAACCAGATAACGGCAGATATAGACGGCGAAAATGCTTCGCTATTCCTCGGCGGAATGCTTATCTCCGACGGCACGCAAGAAGCCGAAAACAACACTATCATTCGCCACAATCAGCCTAATTCGACATCGAACGAGCTGTTCAAATATATCCTCGACGAACGGTCGCACGGTATATTTTCGGGTATAATAGTGGTAGAAAAAGACGCTCAAAAGACCCTCAGCCGACAGACAAACAAAAGTATCTGCCTGACGCCCGAGGCGGTGGTAAACTCACGCCCCCAACTCGAGATATACGCCGACGACGTCAAGTGCGGACACGGTGCCACCACAGGACAACTCGACAACGAAGCTCTCTTCTATATGAAACAACGCGGTATTGACCAAGACACGGCACGTATGATGTTACTCTCGGCATTCGTACAGGATGTTATAGACGAAATTCACATTGATGTACTGAGAGACAAGATGAAAGATATGATAGACCGACGTCTCCGAAACGACCACTCGCACTGCGAAGACTGCTTTGTGCATCGAATGGAATAACGGCAATTAATTTATTGTCAGAGTTATAGCTCAATACCTCGTGCCCCACAACTGCCGCAGGTGCTCGCGTATCTTGGCTTCGGCAGGGTTGTTTTGAGGATTCCACAGGCGTGCCCCGTCGACCTCGTCGGGCAAAAATTTTTGTTTTACGAAATTACCCTCATAGTCGTGGGCATATTTGTATTCTTTGCCGTAGTTGAGCTCTTTCATCAGCTTCGTCGGGGCATTACGCAGATGTAGCGGTACGGGCAGGTTACCCGTCTTTTCGACCAAAGCCAACGCTTCGCCGATAGCCATATATGCCGAATTGCTTTTGGGGCTCGTGGCGAGATAAACGGTAGTCTCGGCAAGCGGTATACGAGCCTCGGGCAGCCCTATCTTATGTACCGCCTCGAAACAGGCATTCGCCAGCAACAGAGCGTTGGGATTTGCCAGCCCGATGTCTTCGGCAGCGAGTATTATCAGACGGCGGGCAATAAACTTGACATCTTCGCCTCCGGCTATCATACGAGCCAGCCAATAAACCGCAGCATCGGGGTCGCTCCCGCGTACACTTTTGATGAAAGCCGATATGATGTCGTAATGCATCTCGCCGTCTTTGTCGTAAGCCAGAGGGTTTTGTTGCAGACGGTCTTCGACGAGTTTGTTTTCTATCACTATTGTCCCTTCGGATTGGGCGTTGACGATAAGCTCGAGGATATTGAGCAACTTTCGAGCGTCGCCTCCGGCATATCGGAGCATTGCCTCGTTTTCGGCTATCTCTATTGTGCGTTGGCGCAGCTCGGTGTCGTTTTTCAGAGCATAGTCTACCAGAGCCTCCATATCGCTACGTTCGAGCGGGCGGAAGACGTACACCTGACATCGCGACAGCAGCGGAGTAATGACCTCGAACGACGGATTTTCGGTAGTAGCCCCGATGAGGGTGAAGATGCCCGTCTCTACCGCACCAAGCAGCGAGTCTTGCTGCGACTTACTGAAACGGTGTATTTCGTCGATGAAGAGTATCGGCGGGGCAGAGTTGAAAAAACGGTTCTGCTTCGCCTTCTCTATGACCTCCCTCACATCTTTGACGCCCGAAGTAACGGCACTCAGAGTATAAAACGGACGTTGCAGCCGATTGGCAATAATCTTCGCCAGTGTAGTCTTGCCTACCCCCGGTGGTCCCCAGAGTATGAACGACGATATATTGCCGCTCTCTATCATAGAACGCAGCACGGCTCCGTCGGCAAGTAGATGACGCTGTCCGACGAATGTATCGAGCGATTGGGGGCGAAGTCTTTCGGCAAGAGGCAACATAAACGGTCTTATATTTTTAGGTTTGCGGTGCAAATTTACAATTTTTTTTGTGCAGAATAAAAAAATATTACTACCTTTGCCATTGGTTTTGGTTCTCGCCGACAGATTAAAAGGGAATGCCGTGCGAATCGGCAACAGACCCGCTGCTGTGAGTTTCGCCAAAGGGCTTTTTACTGTTGTTCCACTGATTTTTATAAAAAAACGGGAAGGATAAAAAGCCGAAACAAGTCAGAAGACCTGCCCAAACCACGTAATTATTAATTGTCTCTCGCGGAAACAGAGAATTAATAGGCTTTTTGATAAATAAAAGAAGGTGATGTTTGTTTGGCAGCACATTTATTGTATGAATGTTAAAAGGGCAGTATTGTTGTAATATCGGTTTTCGACAGATATGGATTATGTATTTATTACTTAAAAAAAGACAACTGTCTGAAAATAGTATTGTCGGCGGTAGACATTATAACAACAAAACAACTAAAGAGTTATCCCTGACTAACGAATAAAAAAATGCAGGTAAATTACCCCTCTGTCTATTTTCTGCCACTAATTTGCAGTGGGGTAATTTATTGGCAATATTAAGTAATTATAGAAAAAATCAATTTGTTATGAGTAGATTATTTACATTTCTGGGGTTCGTATTGTTTATACAAGTTCCCATATTTGCCCAATTCGACGGAATAGTAGGCACGGAGGGCTGCAAAGCCATAGAATATAAAGATAGTCGCTTTATAGACTGGGCTAAGACCTGTATCGTTACTCGCGGCAAGGTCGATATTGCCAAGCCCGAAAAGGGTTTGGTATCGTTCGGTAAGGAAGAGAATGCCATAGGAGCAGTCAATAGCACAGATGTATACGATTGCGTAAGCCTTGGAGATGCAGGCGAGGCTATTCTTACATTCAACCACCCGATAGTAGACGGCGAGGGCTTCGACTTTGCCGTATTCGAAAATTCGTTTAACGACACCTTCCTCGAACTCGCCACGGTAGAGGTCAGCTCCGACGGAGTCCATTACTTCGGGTTTCCGACAACTTCCAATACTCCAACCGACAAACAAGTCGGTGGATTCGGTTCTGTCGATGCTACCAAACTAAACAACATTGCAGGTAAATACAGAGGAGGCTGGGGAACTCCTTTCGACCTCAGTGAAATAGCCGACAACGAGAATCTCGATAAAAACAACATTACCCATGTAAAAATAAGAGACGTCGTCGGAACCATCAACCCTCAATACGCCACTCGCGACTCACACGGCAACATAATCAACGACCCGTACCCCACTCCATTCGAGTCAGGCGGATTCGACCTATCGGGAGTCGGCGTTATCAACAACAAAACAAATACTGCGGCACCCTCCGCTAAATCGGACGTAGCGACTCTCGTATACCCCAACCCCTGCACCGACAAAGTTTTCGTAAAGGCAAACGGTCGCAAAGTAACGGTATACAACATTACGGGGCAAAAACTGCAAGAAATGACACCCGCCGCACAAGACCTGATACAGATAGATATGTCAGGATACGACAAAGGAGTATATATAATGGAGTTGCGTAACAACAACTCGGTGGAGACGCTCAAAATAATCAAAAAATAGCACTAACTCCCTTCTTAATCGACATTACATAAAAAGTCGGTTATTACAGACAAAGCAATAAATAACGCA
>GG774889.1:304300-314239 GCA_000163695.1 Bacteroidetes oral taxon 274 str. F0058 | reverse complement strand
GCACCGACAAAGTTTTCGTAAAGGCAAACGGTCGCAAAGTAACGGTATACAACATTACGGGGCAAAAACTGCAAGAAATGACACCCGCCGCACAAGACCTGATACAGATAGATATGTCAGGATACGACAAAGGAGTATATATAATGGAGTTGCGTAACAACAACTCGGTGGAGACGCTCAAAATAATCAAAAAATAGCACTAACTCCCTTCTTAATCGACATTACATAAAAAGTCGGTTATTACAGACAAAGCAATAAATAACGCAAAACCATAAATATCAATACTATTTAAATAAAATATATTTCAAATATTCATAATATGAAAATCAAAAATCATTTTTTATCGCACTCATTATTAGCAGTTTGTATTTTATCGATCGTAGCGACCTCTTGTCGTAAAGACAACGGCAATATCGACCCCAGTATATTCAACAACACCAACGGCTTCTATATCCTAAACCAAGGGAATATGGGAAGCAACAAGGCTTCTTTGGATTATTACAACTACGACAACGCCAAGTATGTGTCAAATATCTTCGTAACGGCAAATCCGAATGTGGGTTTCAAACTCGGCGACGTAGGCAACGACCTCCAGATATACGGCAATCGGATGTATGCAGTCATCAATCTCTCCAATATGGTGGAAGTAATGAACAAGCGGACAGTTAAGCATATAGGTAACTTCACTGTGCCAAACTGCCGATATATCGTATTCTACGGTAGTAAGGCTTATGTATCTTCGTATGCGGGACCTGTCGACCCGTCGAAATCGCAACTCGGGTACGTAGCTGAGATAGACACCGCTACACTCAAAGAGACTCGAAGGGTAACCGTAGGCTACCAACCCGAGCAAATGCAGATAGTAGACGGCAAACTGTACGTCGCCAACTCGGGCGGGTACAACGCCCCTAATTACGAGAAAACCGTATCGGTCGTCGACTTGGCTTCTTTTACCGAAATAAAGAAAATAGAGGTAGGGCTCAATCTTAATCTGGTACAAAAAGACGAAAAAGGCAATCTGTACATATCATCGAGGGGTAACTACGAAGATATACCCACAAACATCTATCGGTTAGATACACATAACGATAAAGTAAAATCTCTGGGTATCAATGCAAGTAGCTTTGTTATCGTCGGCGATTCGTTGTTTGCGGTAACTCTCGAATACCCGAGCTACACAACCAAATATACGCTGTACGACCTTAAAAAAGAGGCAGTGATAAAAGATTCGTTTATCTCCCAGAGCGATGTTGCAGCTAAGATAAAAACCCCCTATCATATAGCCTACAATCCGCAGCGCAAGGAATTGTATATCTGCGATGCCAAAGACTATAAGTCGGCAGGCGAGATATTCTGTTTTTCATTGGACGGAAATGTTCGGTGGCAGAACCAAACAGGAGATTTACCGGCAGTAATAGCTTTCCTTAAATAAGGATAAACTCAAAAAAACACAATAAAAGTATGAATACAAAAATAAGAGCGACAGCCGTATTTTTATTTGCCCTGCTATTGATTACATCTTGCGGCAGTAACCGAAAAAGCGGTAATACGGACAACAGCGTCAAAGACACAGTCGAGATTAAATACGCCAAAGGCTTCGACATCAGCAGCTATGAGCATTACAAAAAAATCACCGTATACAATCTATCTGAGCAAGGACGCACGCAACAGACTATATATCTGGTAGATAACAAGGATGTTGCCACACCCGACGACGGACTGAAAATAGTGGTGCCAATCGGCAAAATAGCCGTTGCGTCAGTTACCTACTACGGCTTCCTTGCCGCACTCGGCGAATTGGAGACGGTCAAGGGGGTCTGCTCGCCCGATATTGCGTACAACAGATACATTACAGACGGTTACAAAAGCGGTGCGATTGCCAATCTGGGCGACTCGTTCAGCCCCGATTTGGAAAAACTTGTGGTCTTGCACCCCGATATTTTTATGTTGCCATCATATCAGCAACAAGACGAAATGATAAAGCGGCTGCAAAACGCAGGTATCCCGTTTGTTTTCAACAACGAGTGGATGGAGACATCTCCTCTGGCACGCACCGAATGGATTAAGTTTGTGGCGGCATTTTACAACAAATCCGCCGAGGCGGACTCTATATTCGACCAAATAGAGAGCCGTTACCTCGAGGCAAAGAAGACAGCGGCTTCGGCAACGGACAAGCCGACCGTGCTTATGAACGCCAACTTCAAAGGCACGTGGTATATGCCCGGAGGTAAGAGCTACGTAGCCAACCTCGTAGCCGACGCCGGCGGCGACTACTTTTACAAAAACGACACGACCGTCGGCAGCCTTGCCCTAAGCTTCGAGACTGTTCTCAAAAACTTCAACAGTGCCGACGTATGGCTCAATGTACCAGTTGGTTCGATGGCTGAGCTTCTGGCTATGGAGCAGCGACACAATCTATTCAAACCCACGAAAACAGGCAATGTATTCTCCTTTATGGGGCGTTACCTGCCAAGCTCGGCAAACGACTATTGGGAGACCGCACTCGTAGAACCCGACGTAGTGCTCAAAGACATTATATGGGCGTTACATCCCTCTCTTTTACCCGATTATAAACCCGTATATATCCAAAAAGTGGCTATAAGCAAATAATCAAAATATCCATTGAGCCGCTCTATGTACGAGTAGTATCGTATGACGAGACAGCAGGTAAACAATCACCCGAGGCGGTGGTTGTTTTTTTCAAAAATAAGGCAATCGGACAATAAATTTCGAGAATAATCGTTTATCTTTTGAGTATACGAAACAAGGTTAAGCTTCGTTCGAGACGATTGTCCGATACTTTTCGTTCGAAAAAGACATCGAAACGAAAAAAAATTATACCTTTGCAACAATATTGACATACAACTCATTATAGTGATGAATACGGAAGGCAAAACGGTTATTTACAAGTCTTACGACAATCTTTATGACGCTATGTACGCCAAAGATATTCTAAAAGCCAACGGCATAGAGAGTTTTATATCCGACGATTCTATGCTGCCGCTCAACCCCATAGTATCGGGGAAAAGTTGGGGGACGAAGCTTCATATATTCGAGAAAGACATTGCCTCGGTAGAAAATATACTCAAAGAGATAAAAAACTAAACGTATTACGAAAAATTTAAAACCAATAAGATATGAAGAAATCAATAATCTTTTTTACAATCGCCTGTTTGTTGTCTGCTTGCGGGCAAACGGAAGAAAAAAAGGCGGCTACTCTCTACGACAACGCAATGAGGTTTTACAAAGAAAACTCGTTAGACAACGCCAAAAATCTACTCGACTCCATACACGCTAAATATCCGCGTCAAGTCGAGTATCGCAAAAAGGCAGATACGCTCCTGTGGAGAATAACCATAGACGAAATCAACCGCGATATGCCGCAGGTGGACAGTGCTCTGCAAGCGTTGTTACAAGACGCCGAAGCGATAGCAAAAAACTACCGATTCACAAAAGACGAAAAATATCAGCAAGTAGGCGACTACGAGCACAAGAGTATGCAGAATGCCATCAACAGCAGCAGGACTTATCTCAAACCAATAGCCGACGAGCAAGGCAAGTTCCGTCTTATCAGCAATTTGGTAGGCAAATCCATAAAACACAGACAGATAGTAGCCAAAGTGGGAGACGCCACAGCCTCCACGGCAGAAGCAAAAGATGAAGCCCGCAACTCCTACAACGATTTCGGAGTGAACTACGAACTGGTGAATTATACCGCTCCCGAAGTAGAGCAGCTAATAAGTTTTTTCAGGCAGAATGCCGATAACCAGATAGAGATAATACTAAAAGGAGACAAGGATTATTCTTACAAAATATCAAAAAGCAATGTAAAAACAATCCTCGATACCTATGACTTTGCAAAAATCCTCAAAGAGGTCTACGGCAACCAAGCCCGAAAGGCAGAGATGACGAAGGTATATAAAGTATTAAGTCTGAGACTATCCAAGTCCGAACAACCGACAAACACTAAAACTCTACCTTAGGAGCCTTCGAGGAGGCTTCATCCGCTTCGAAGAACGGCTTCGCCGTTATACCAAAGAGCCCTGCAATAATATTTGTCGGGAAGACGCGTACCTTTTTGTTAAACTCGCCGGCTACAGTATTGTACTGTCGGCGAGCTACTTGTATGCGGTTCTCCGTTCCTTCGAGTTGTGCTTGTAGCTCGAGGAAGTTCTGATTGGCTTTCAGGTCGGGGTATCTCTCGATAGTAACGAGCAACCTACCCAATGCCGACGACAACTCGCCCTGAGCCGCTTGGAACTCTTTCATCTTCTCGGGAGTGAGGTTTTGAGCGTCGATTTTGGTCTGAGTAGCTGCAGCACGGGCTGTTATGACATCTGTCAGAGTACTTTTTTCGTGCTCGGCGTAGCCCTTGACGGTTGCCACCAGATTGCCTATAAGGTCTGCCCTACGCTGATACTGCGTCTCAACGTTCGACCACTCCTGCTCCACGCCGACCTGAGCTTTGACAAGTCCGTTATATACTGAAATCCCCCAGATAATCAGCAAGACAACCACTCCGCCTACTATCCACAATGTTTTGTTCTTCATCTTAATTTTTTTTATTTTAAAAGAATCGATTAATTTATTTTTCGGCAAAAGTAAGTATTTTTCCCCACGAATAAAAATTTTCGCTACCGAATCTGTTGGAGATATCGCGAAGGAAAGAATAGCGGGGGTTAGCTAAAATCCCGAATTACGACTTAGGAATTATGATTTACGTTTCAATACCATCTCGTAATCATTAATTTGCTATGCACTGTCGGTCATAATTGAAGTAGATAGCGGACATACGGACTGCATACCGACGCGACTATTAATATTCCACTCCGCCCGACGAAAACAGAAAAACGACGAGACGGCATCGCCTTTTCTCGTCGTTTTCTAAGTTTTTAGTCCAAGTACGGATATTTTTCGGTCCCGCACCCGCACTTGCTATGCTGTCGGTTCGGCAGTAGCCTCTTCTCCTGCATTTTCGGCGGTGTTAGTCTCTTCGCTTGTGTTTTCGGCAGCGGCAGCTTCTTGCTCAGCCTGTTTCGCCTCAGCAAGCTTCTTGGCTATTTCGGCAGCTTTTGCTTTGCTTTTCTCCTGCTCTGCTTCGATACGTTTCTTTGTTTCACCTGCCTTCTGCGTCTTGAGCGCTTCGATTTGCTTGTTCAGAGCGTTTTCTTTCTCTTTTTTCCAAGCTTCGAACTTCTGTTCGGCAGTAGCGATGTCGAAAGCACCTTTTTTAACTCCGCCAAGCAGATGTTTTTTCAGCAATACGCCCTCCCTTTTGAGTATAGTATTTGCCGTGTCGGTAGGTTGAGCACCTACTCCAAGCCAATACAGAGCACGCTCGAAGTTAAGGTCTATCGTAGCAGGATTAGTGTTGGGATTGTATGTGCCCAAACGCTCTATACAACGACCGTCTCTCGGCGATCTGCTGTCTGCTACTACTACGTGGTAATAGGCATACCCTTTGCGTCCGTGACGCTGCAATCTGATTTTTGTTGCCATTTTTCTTTAAATCATTTATTAAAAATTAAACCTAAGTTGCTTTTTCTCGAAAAGCGGGTGCAAAGGTAATAAAAAAAAACGAAGTACAAAAACACGGCGAATTAGTCCCATTTTCGGCGAATTGCGAGTCGATGCAGCTGCGAAGCGTCGGAAGAAAATTTTCTGTGCAGGAGAAATATTTTTCCCCTGCGTCGGAAATAAATTTCTCGTGCGTGGCAAACAAATTTTCTATGCACAAGAAATTTGTCTCCGCTGCGTCGAAGGGCAGACGCCCTTGCTCCCGACGCCTCGACCCTACCCATACGTGCCTCAATCCGACCGCAACAGAAGCCACTCTCCGACATCGGATGTCGCAATGGCTACCGCAACGGACAATCACATATTACACCGATAATATTCCAAAATAATTTATTACTTTTGCACGGTAGCCGCTCTACACGACAGCAATCTGCTCACCAGACGGTTGCCTCACTTTTATTCAAAAAATCGATTCTTAGTCCGTATGATAGACCCGCAGACAGTTGCCAAGATACACGATGCCGCCAAGATAGAGGAGGTGGTAGGCGATTTCGTCTCGCTCAGGAAGCGAGGGGCAAACCTCGTGGGCTTGTGCCCGTTTCATAACGAAAAGACGGGGTCGTTCAACGTATCGCCGGCAAGAGGCATTTTCAAGTGCTTCGGCTGCGGCGAGGGTGGCAATGCAGTGCGATTTCTGATGCTGCACGAACATCTGTCGTACCCCGACGCCCTGCGTTATCTGGCAAAAAAATATCATATCGAGATTGTAGAGAAAGAGCTTACCGACGAAGAAAAGTCGCAGCTATCCGACCGCGACAATATGCTCAATGTAAACGAGTTTGCCGTTAATTATTTTGTAAAAAACCTCGAAAAAGACGAGGGACGGGCTGTGGGACGTGCCTATCTACACGAGCGGGGCTTCTCCGACGATATTATAGCGAAATTCGCACTCGGGTATTCTGTCAATAGTTACGACGACTTCTACAACGAAGCACACCGCCGTGGTTTCGCAGACAAGTATCTGGTGGCAACGGGATTGGTCTTCAAGAACGACAAGGGAACATTTACCGACAGATTTCGCGGTCGCGTTATGTTTCCCATACACTCGCTTGCGGGTAAGGTCATAGGCTTCGGCGGTAGGATTTTGGAGAAAAACGATAAACTGGCGAAATACGTCAATTCGCCCGAGAGCGAGATTTACAACAAAAGCAACGAGCTGTACGGTATATTTTTCGCTAAAAACCAGATAGTGAAGCAAGACCGATGTTTTCTCGTCGAAGGCTACACCGACGTCATTTCGATGCATCAGGCGGGCGTGGAAAACGTCGTAGCCTCTTCGGGCACATCGCTTACCGACGGACAAATAAAGCTCATACACCGTTTTACACAGAATATCACGGTCATCTACGACGGCGACGCAGCGGGTATCAAAGCATCGATACGCGGAATAGATATGCTGCTCGAATACGGTATGAATATAAAGGCGGTGCTGTTGCCCGACGGCGACGACCCCGACAGCTTCGCACGCAAAAACAACGCTTCAGATTTCATCGAATATATCGAGCGACACCAAGTAGATTTCATCGAGTTCAAGATTAATATGATGAGTGACGAGGCAAAAAACGACCCTGTCAAAAAAGCCGCTATGATAGGCGACGTCATAAAATCCATTGCCATCATACCCAACCAAATAATCAGAGCAACCTACGTCAAAGAGTGTGCCTCGCGGCTCGAAATAGACGAGGTGGTCATATACAACGAAATAAACAAAATTCTCCGCAAACGGCACGAAGACGAGTTCAAACGCCGAGAGTCGCAGACAAACAGAGCCGCAAATGCCCTCCAAAACACCGCTACCCAAGCCCCCGACAACGAGTCTGCCACACTGCAACAGGCGACGCGTAAAGACCGAAACGCTCTCTACAAACACGAAAAAGAGCTGATACGGTTTGTCGTAAGAGAAGGGCAGAAGCGTCTGGTCGAAGCCGACAACGGACAGGGATATCTCAACGTCGGCGAATACATCTACAATGTTCTAAACATTAATGGGTTACGCATACAAACACCCGTCTTTGCTCGTATACTCGAGGAGTTTCACTGTAATGCAGACAATGCTGAGTTCGACTGCGAAAATTACTTTAAAAACCACGCCGACTTAGATATCAACGCTCTGGCTATCGAGTTCCTGACGGATAAATATATTGTGGGTAAGAGATTCGCCTCACGCCCGCCGAAAGAGGAGATAGACGTCCCCGACATCGTAGACGACGACCCCCGCAGCGAGGTATTGCACTCGTTTGCTAAACTTAGGCTCGAGAAAGAGAAAGACAAGCAGCGTCTGGAAGAGACAGAGGCACTGCGGCAGTTGAAGTCATCGCTCGACAAGATTATACTCGAATACGCCAATGCGACGCTAAACAACGAATTGGCTGCGTACTTGAAACAAATAGAGTCGTCGCCCGACACGCAGATAGACGGTTTTATATCGACCCTACGCAAAAGGCACGAACTTGTCTGCAAGCATCTCAAAGACAGAGTAGTGGTAAAAATAAAGTGAGGCAGACGCCGTCGCTACCTCACTCCTCTTGTAGTGACTCATAAGGGATTCAAACCCCTAACCTTCTGATCCGTAGTCAGATGCTCTATTCAGTTGAGCTAATGAGCCATTGTCGAATTCTCGGAATGCAAAGGTAATACTTTTTTCCCGTTCCGCAAAATTTCACGGTCAAAAATAAATCTTTCCTTCGTCTTATATTGAATTAAAAAACTATTTGTTCTTTTTTAGTGATTGTTTGAGTAAACCTAAAATGTATTCAAAGTTTTCGGTATCTGTCAGCTTTATTTCATAGGAACCATTGCCCCAGTGTCCTTTATTCGAAACATCGCGGGCAATCTTTTTTTCATCAAGCAAATCACCGCTTTTCAGATTTATATAAATTTTTAACCCTTTGTTTAAGATTACTATATCGCAAAAAATAGCATTATCTATTTTGAAACCAATAGTTTGCTTTTTGGGTTGAATATTTACATTATCATCTAAATTCAACAATCCGCCTTTAAGTTTTTCGTACAGCTCTATAATTTTAAATTCTGCCTTTTGCAAATGATCGTTTTCGGTAAAAACCTTTACCTCTTGATTTACTTTTTCTACGTTTTTATCAGATGGTTTGGAAATGGTTTTTATACTTTCAATAGCATTGGTTTTCTGAATTTGTTCAAAAGAAACGGTATTGTTCTCGAAACGTTTGATTTCCCAAAGTTCGATAGGTAAATCCTTAAAGTTGATGGCTTCTTTTTGATAGCTTGTAAAGCTTGGTGATACAAAAATTACTCGGGACTGCGACCAATCAACATCAGTCTTTTTTAATATGTTATCATGCTTATTTTCATTGTATTCAAGAATAAAATCTGCTTTGTTGTTCAACATCAATGAGAGATATGCATATCCTTGGTCAACAACACTAAATGTTTTATCTCGCTTATATTCAATGATTACAAAAGACTTTGTTTCAAAGTCAAATGCTAAAGTATCTATTCTGAAATTATTTAGCGAATATTCCGATTTTATGAACACTAAATTCAATAAAGTGGTAATATTATTTTCTACCATTTGCTGAATTTCTTTTTCGTACTTAAACCGATTTTCTTTTATTAATCGCAAAGATTTTTCCTGTGAATATATAGCCATATTGTATTTTTGTAATGAAAGGTACAAAAGTACAAAAAAGTTTCTCAAATCTAACTTAAATCAGGTAAAATAAATTTTATGTAATTAATTCAAAGTTTTCGGTGTTGCCCCTATTTTGCAAGCGTTAGGGTGTGCTCGCACCCGTAATTTGCAATAGAATTTATATCCCCCCGTACAGACAATTCACGAATTGTCTCGGCAACCGCGCCCATTACTAATTGAATTTGTGCTTCGCACAAAGTGAACGGCCTACTCTCCGAAATAGGCACCCGCTTGTGCGAAAGTGAGTGAAGAAAAACGTCGAACTGTCTGAGCCGAAGGCGAGTTTTCGCCGTTCAGCGAACTAGCACACTCAGCGGGTCGGTTCGGGGCGTAGAGCCTTGACTTTCTTTTGTATACTTTTCTTATGTCAGGATAAGAAAGGTATGTGGGTTTGGGTAACGCCCAAGAGAAAGCCTTTGTGCTCCGCATTGCCGGTCGTAATTGTTTTAGAAAGTTCAACTTATAAAGTTATAATATTATGGGGGAAAAGTTCCTCCCGCCGTACGGCGGGAGGAACCGAAAAAAATGCGACATTTGCGTTCTCACAAAAAAAACACACACAAATGCAACATTTAAATGAGTCGCAAAGATACACAATTTATCGTATGAGAAAGGACAAAAAAACACAATCCGAGATAGCTCGTTACATCGGAGTATCGCAAGCTACTGTCAGCAAGGAACTTAACAGAAAT
>GG774889.1:173669-304113 GCA_000163695.1 Bacteroidetes oral taxon 274 str. F0058 | reverse complement strand
AACGCCCAAGAGAAAGCCTTTGTGCTCCGCATTGCCGGTCGTAATTGTTTTAGAAAGTTCAACTTATAAAGTTATAATATTATGGGGGAAAAGTTCCTCCCGCCGTACGGCGGGAGGAACCGAAAAAAATGCGACATTTGCGTTCTCACAAAAAAAACACACACAAATGCAACATTTAAATGAGTCGCAAAGATACACAATTTATCGTATGAGAAAGGACAAAAAAACACAATCCGAGATAGCTCGTTACATCGGAGTATCGCAAGCTACTGTCAGCAAGGAACTTAACAGAAATGCCGACACGAGGGGGCGATATTCGCCGAAGATGGCGCAGATGTTTGCCGATATGATGAAAGAGAGAGGCCGTCGTCCTTATAAATTCAACGATAAGATGAGGGCGTTAATATCGGATAAACTTGAAAAGTACCAATGGTCTACCGAGCAGATAAAGGGCTATTGCCAAGCCAACGACATCGAGATGGTCTCCGTAGAGTGGATATACAGGTTCATACGAGAAGACAAACGCAACGGAGGCTCTCTATACAGGCACTGCCGTCATAGGCTAAAACATCGCAAACGACCTATCGGTGCGGGTGTCAGGAACATTCCCGACAGAGTGTCTATAAAGGAAAGACCGCCGGAGGTAGAGAAAAGAGAAGAGTTCGGACACTTCGAGATGGACCTCATACAAAACGGAAAAGACTTCATTCTCACTATCATAGAACGCAAGACCAGATTCCTGATTATGGAGAGACTCACACGAGGAAAGAACGCAGAGGAGGTCGCAAAAACGGTCATCAGACTGCTGAAGCCTTTAAAAAAACACGTCAAGTCAATAACAACCGATAACGGAGGTGAATTTGCCAAACATAAGCTGATTTCAAAAAAGTTACATACCTCGGTGTACTTCACTGACCCTTATTCTTCTTGGCAGAAAGGAACAGTAGAGAACACAAATAAATTTATCAGACAATACATCCCCAAAACAATGAACATTAATCAATTATCTTATAATAAATTACTCGGTATTCAATATTTGTTAAACCAAAGACCGCGAAAGTCGCTTTTATTCGAATCTCCTTTTGCCCTTTTTTATAACTTTGCCTGTTGAATCTACACTCTACATTATTACATTTATAAATTCCTACATTCGTAATTGGTTTTGCTACTATTGTATTTTTAATCTAACTTTGTAAACTTGTTTTACAAATATTATTTTTCGACATAAATATGGATAATCAATTCAAACTAAACACCATACCCGAAGCTCTGGAAGACTTCAAGGCGGGTAAATTCCTGATAGTGGTAGACGACGAAGACCGCGAAAACGAAGGCGATTTCATCATCGCCGCCGAAAAGATTACACCCGAAGCCGTCAACTTTATGCTCATCAACGGTCGCGGAGTGCTCTGCTCTCCCATTACCGAAGAGCGTTGCCAAGAGCTTGAGCTACCCAAGCAGGTTCACGACAACACTTCGATACACGGCACACCCTTCACCGTAACGGTCGATAAGATAGAGGGTTGCACCACAGGGGTGAGTGCCGAAGACCGTGCTGCAACTATCCGTGCCTTGGCAGACCCCGCCTCTACGCCCCAGACATTCGGACGTCCGGGACACATCAACCCGCTGTATGCACGCTCACGCGGCGTTCTACGTCGTGCAGGGCATACCGAAGCTGCCGTAGACCTTGCTCGCCTGTCGGGTATGTACCCCGCCGCAGCCCTCATCGAGATAATGAACGAAGACGGTACTATGGCACGTATGCCGCAGTTGATAGAGGTAGCTCGTAAGTTCGACATCAAGATAATCACCATAAAAGACCTCATCGCCTACCGCCTCAACGAAGAGAGTCTCGTAGAGCGGGAGTCGGAGGCGAACCTGCCGACAGCTTACGGCGATTTCAGGATAGTGATATTCAAGCAAAAATCCAACGGTCTGGAACACATCGCCCTCATCAAAGGCGACGTCGACCGACAAGAGCCCGTGCTCGTACGCGTACACTCGTCGTGTGCTACGGGCGATATCTTTGCCTCGTGCCGTTGCGACTGTGGCGAACAGCTCCACAAAGCAATGGAACTCATCGAAAAAGAGGGCAAAGGGCTGGTAGTATATATGAACCAAGAGGGAAGAGGCATCGGTCTGATAAACAAGATAAAAGCATACGCCCTGCAAGACAAGGGATTGGATACGGTAGAGGCAAATCTGCATCTGGGTTTCAAAGCCGACGAACGCGACTACGGCGTCGGTGCCTCGATACTACGCAGTCTGGGCGTGGGCAAAATGCGTCTGATTACCAACAACCCCGTAAAACGAATAGGGCTGGAGTCGTACGGATTGGAAATAACCGAGGTAGTACCCATAGAAACTACTCCCAACGAGCACAACAAACAGTACCTGAAAACCAAAAAAGAGAAAATGGGGCATATCCTCAGTAAATTGTAGACAGTTTATTAGATAGAATACAGCATTTAACAAAAACAACAAGATGTATCACGTCCCTGTCTTATTGGAAGAGAGCATAGAGTGTCTCCGTATCAAACCCGACGGAGTATATGTCGACTGCACTTTCGGGGGCGGGGGGCATTCGCGGGCTATACTTGCCAGGCTCGGCAACAAGGGCAAACTCTACGGCTTCGACCAAGACAGGGAAGCATACCGTAACACAACGGACGATGAGCGTTTCACGTTCGTAAGAGGCAATTTCAAGTACATATCGAACTTCCTGAGATATTACGGCGAAGATAAGGTAGACGGTATTTTGGCGGATTTGGGGGTGTCGTCGCACCACTTCGACGAGGCAGAGCGGGGGTTCTCGTACAGATTCGACGGAACTTTGGATATGCGTATGAACAGAGAAGCCTCCTTCACCGCCGAGGAGCTCATCAACGGCTACGACGAACAGGCTCTTGCCGATATACTCTATCTGTACGGAGAGCTGCGTAACGCACGCCGAATAGCGAACGCTATCGTCTGTCGGAGGCAGACGAAGGCAATAAAAACTATTTTCGAACTTACGGAGGTGCTCCGTCCTTTCTGCACCAAAGGTAAGGAATACAAAGAGTTGGCTCCTATATTCCAGGCAATAAGGATAGAGGTAAACGCCGAACTCGACTCGTTGAAGACATTACTCTGTCGGTCGGTCGATTTGCTACGCAGCGGCGGACGGATTGCCGTAATATCGTACCATTCGCTCGAAGACAGGCTAGTGAAAAACTTTCTAAAAACAGGCAATTTCGGGGGCGAGCCGCAAAAAGACTTCTACGGCAATCAGATAACTCCCTTCGCAAACGTATCGAAGGCTATCGTAAGCAACGACAGAGAGATTGCCGACAACCCGCGGGCACGGAGTGCAAGGCTACGTTATGCCGAAAAAATTTAACCACTATCGAAACATACAGTAATACAGCTTGTTATATATGAATTTATTTAAAAGGATAAAATCCGACCTCGACAAAAAAATAGAAGACGACAAAATGTCTGCCAACGAAAAAAGCACTGAGACATTCTCGGTAAAAAGCATATTGGATGGCAGAATACTGTTGCACAGCGGTTTCAGACGAATGATACCGCTTATCGTGTGTCTGTTTATTTTATCCATTGCCTATATAAAAAACAGATTCAGCTACGAGGCTTTGGTCGTAAAAAACAACGAGCTGAAAGAGATAAAAACCGACCTGCAAACAACAGGACTCGTCAAGATGCAGCAATACAAAGAGTTATCGAACCGCTCGGCTGTGATAAAGAAACTCGCCGAGATGGGTAGCTCGGTGTCGGAGGCTCGGACGCCGCCTATCGTCATAGAAAAATAGACTTCGCCACGCAAACAAAAACCGCATCCAAAACGTATTGATATGAAACTGATTATAGACCGTCATATTCCGTTTGTCAAAGGTGTTTTCGACAACATCTGCCAAGTGGAGTATCTGCAATCTGCCGATATAGACCGCAATACGGTAAAAGACGCCGACTGCCTGATAGTGCGTACACGAACGCTGTGCAACGAGGCTTTGCTGAAAGGCTCCAACATAAAACTAATAGCCTCTGCCACTGCCGGATACGAACACGTAGACTTGGATTTTTGCAGAAGAGAGGGCATAGCAACCTTCGTGGCAAGAGGCTGCAACGCATCGTCGGTGGCTCAGTACGTCGGCTCTGCCGTAGCTCTGTGGACGGCGACCAACGGACTATCTACCCACGACCTAACCATCGGGATAGTAGGATACGGATACGTTGGCAAAGAAGTGGAGAGGATAGCCGAACTTATGGGCTGCCGCGTACTGACGAACGACCCACCGCTGGCAAAGCAGGGGTACGACCATAGTTTCGTCTCGTTGAGCGAGATAGCCAACAGGAGCGACGTTATCACGTTTCACACGCCGCTTACCGAAGAAGGAGAGTTTGCTACCCGCCATCTTGGGGCAGACGATTTTTTCGCTCAATGCTCTCACAGACCGCTGATAATAAACGCTGCTCGCGGCGGAGTAATGGACGAACAATCGATGTTGACAGCACACCGAAAACAACAGATAGGCGACTTCGTAGTGGATTGTTGGGAGAATGAGCCGAACATTTCGCACGAGGTACTGCGGAAAGCTCTCGTCGCCACACCGCACATAGCGGGATATTCCGCCAACGGCAAATACAGAGCCTCACAGATGTGTATAGAGGCAGTAGCTCGTTTTTTCGGACTATCGCCCGCACAGCCCCGACACGACATACAGAGAAACGTCTGCACGGCAAGCGGTAACGATTTAGCTCTCGCTCTATTGGCAAATTACGATATACGTACCGATACGGAACAGCTGAAAGCGTCGCCCGATAAGTTCGAGTACCTGAGAAACAACTACTACACACGATACGAACTCGAAATCGGATAACACCCTATGACACACACCTCCGAAAAGTTTTTACAATATGTCTGGTTCAATAAGTTATTCTCGCCCCGACAGACCACAACCGACGGGCTACGTGTGGAAGTGCTCGATGTAGGACAGATAAACACCGATGCGGGAGCCGACGTATTCAACGCCAAGATAAAGATAGGCGACACGCTGTGGGCAGGAAATGTAGAGTTTCACACATACGCAAGCGACTGGCAACGGCATGGACACCATACCGACAGAGCCTATAACGCTGTCATACTGCACGTCGTACTATTCGACGACAGCGAAGCCATCAGAGAAAACCAAACTATTGTTCCTCAGCTTATTATCAAATATCCCAAGTATATAGAAGAAGATTTTAAGTCTCCGCAAATATCTTTCGTCCACTGTGCCGACAAGATAACGCAGGACAAATCAAAAGATTTTTCCGAGATTTTCGACAGACTTATATCAGAGCGACTCGAAAACAAATGTACTGCCATAGATAATCTTCTGGCAAACAGTGCCAACGACTGGGAAGAGGCGTTTTATATCACCACCGCCAGGTGTTTTGGCTTTGGCACCAATGCCGACACATTCGAGGCATTAGCCAAGCGGTTGCCACAGAAAATATTGGCAAAACACAAAGACAACCTGACACATATAGAGGCTCTGCTTTTCGGCACAGGCGGTTTTCTGGAGCAGAGCGTCGAAGACGAATATTTCGCTACCCTGCGGAAAGAGTTCGATTTTTTCAGACAGAAATATGAGCTTAATCCTATGGATATATCGCTCTGGAAGCAGTTCAGAGTACGCCCGACAAACTTCCCTACCATCAGGATAGCCCAGTTTGCGAATCTCATACATAAGTCGACAAAACTCTTCTCGAAGACGATAGAGATACAATCGTACAAGAGTCTGAGGCAGTATTACGACTGTTCCCCGTCTGCATACTGGACAGACCATTATCGCTTTGGCGAAAAAACAGAGCCTACGACCAAACACATATCCAAGTCGTCGATAGACTCTATATTAATCAACAGTGTAATACCGTTTTATTACGCATACAGCCGTAAATTCGACCTTAAGAAATTCGCCGACTTCGCTCTGGAACTGCTTCACGAAATACCTGCCGAGAAGAATCGTATCACCAGAGAGTTTTCGCGTCTGGGCATACACAGCCGCAACGCTCTGCAATCGCAAGCACTGACGGAGCTAAAATGCAGATATTGCGATGTTAAGAGATGCTATATCTGTAAAAATAATTTCGAAATTTGGTAATTTTTTGTAATTTCGCATTCGAAAATACATATATCATCATATTATGAACCCTACAAAAACATCTATAACGAGGGCAAATTTTGTAAATGTGGCACGAGAACTTTTTGCAAAAAAAGGCAAAGACAACGTTACAATGCTCGATATCGCCAACGAGTCGGGCAAAGGGAGACGTACGCTTTACGTATATTTCAGCAATAAAGACGAATTGTACACGGCTGTGATAGAGAACGAGCTCGATATTCTTATCAAAAAACTCGAAGAGATAATGGTTCTAAGGATACCGCCGTTCAAGAAACTCGAAGTATATCTTTTTACCCGCTTCGAGGCTATAAAAGAGGTGGTTTACAGAAACGGTTCGCTGAAAGCGGATTTTTTCAAAAACATATATGAAGTGGAGAAAGCCCGCCGCCCGATAGACCTGAAAGAGATTAAGATGTTGCGACAAATCATAGACGAAGGAATAGCCGACGGCTCTTTCAAAGACGTGTCGTCGCAGTGGACTGCAATGTTTATGCTGTACGCATTCAAAGGATTGGAAGCTCCGTATATGAATAACAGCGTATCGCTACATATCAACGAACGTAGGATACTTATAATGGATGTTCTACTAAACGGCTTGATGAAAGATGTGGAGAATACCTAAATGGAAGCTGAGCAATTTCCGCCGCGAGCTTGTCCTGTTCGTCGCATATCCGTTTTTTGCTATTGTAATGGTATTCTTGTGGATATGTCCGTTTTCGATACGAAAAAAGCTGAACACAATTGCAGGTAAAATATACTACAAATACGGGCACAAAGCCAGAGCCACCGCCCTCGACAACATAACCAAGGCATACAAAGATCTATCACCGACAGAGGTCGAAGATATGGCAAAGGCAGTATTCAACAACGTTGCCTCGGCATTCTTAGATTTTTTCTCGTTCGTATACGTGAACAACAAAAAGCATTACTTCAAATATATCGAAGTCGAAGGCGAAGAGAACCTCCGCCGAGCCTACGACAAGGGTAAAGGCGTCATCTGCCTAATACCGCACATATCGTCGTGGGAACTGTCTGCCGTTACTCCGCCTATGCTCGGATACCCTACAGTGGCAGCGAGTAAGCCTATCAAAGGCTTCTTGGTACAGAAGACGATGGTGTGGTTTAGACGTAGACGCGGAATGATCAATTTCGACCGCGACGGCTCGTATAAAAAGCTGGTAAGCAGCCTAAAAAAAGGCAAGTGCCTTATATTGATGATAGACCAAGATACTTCGGTGAAGAGCTGCTTTGTAGATTTCTTCGGCAGGAAAACATTCACCCCTCTGGGAGCTTCACGCCTTGCTCTCGATACCGACGCCGCAATAGTACCTATGGCTATCAAGCAATTAGACGTAAAGAAATATAAGTTCACCATACTGCCCGAACTGCCAACGATGAGAACCGACAACCGCGAAGAGGATATGATAACCAACACACAAAACCAATCTAATGTAATAGAGGGCATTATACGGAAAAATCCTACTCAATGGGTATGGATGCACCAACGTTGGAAGACCACTCCGCCCGAAAACGAGGGATAACCCTCAGTCGACTATCAATACTCTATCTTGGAGAGAATACCGCTCAGATGTGCTATGGCTATGCCGTAGTTGGTCATAGGCACGCCCTGCGATACGGCTCGCTCTACTCTACCCAGAACGTGCTTGCGATTGAACATACACGAACCGCAGTGTATTACCAAGTCATACGGCGTTAGGTCTTGCGGGAAGTCTGCCCCCGATACTATATCCACCTCGAGCGACTGCCCGACACGCTGCCTGAGCATACGCGGTATTTTCTCTCTGCCTATATCCTCTGTGGCAGGGGCATGTGTACAGGCTTCGGCTATCAGTATCCTTGACTGAGGTGTAAGTGAGTCTATTGCCAGAGCACTTTTTACGAAATAGCGTATATCGCCTTTGTAGCCGGCAAATAGTACCGAAAACGAAGTCAGACGACTGCCTTCGGGCTTCATCTCATACACCCGTCCGAATACCTGCGAGTCAGTAATGATGAGCTGGGGCGGCGATGCCAATGCCGACAATGCCGACTGCATATCATCGGGCGTACAGCTGACGACTATACATTTTTTGTCGAGCAGTTCGCGTATGGTCTGTACCTGCGGCAAGATGAGACGCCCTTTGGGAGCCTGTGCGTCCTGAGGCATCACAAGCAACACCACATCGCCCTGACGCACCATATCGCCCGTGATGCTTCCCGAGCGATAATCTTCGGGGAGCGCCTCCAAGATAGCCAAGCGAATATGCTCTACACTATCGGCACTGTCTGCAGACACGCATACGGGAGTCTGCGAAAACTCTTCCTTGATACACTCGACAAGTAAAGCAGTGTTGTCTCTGACGTCTGTCTTACCGACAACGAAAACGGTAGGTATTTTTTTCTCTTTCAGGCGTGCTGCCCAAGTACGTTCTTCCGACAAATCGGGTATCCCCGTAAGGGAGTCGCCTCCACACATCAATATAGCTATATCGGCTCGTTCCAGAGCCTTGTGTATCTGTTCGGTACGCTGCTTGCCGAGTATACTTCGGTCATCGAAACCGGGTGTGTCTACAAACAGACAAGCCCCGATGCCACGCAGCTCCATTGCCTTGGAGACGACATCGGTAGTTGTCCCCGCCGTATCGGAGACCACAGCCGACTGCTGCCCTGTAATAGTATTGAGCAACGACGACTTACCGCTATTGACTCTACCCAAGATAGTTATATGCAAGCGGTCGGAGTTTGGGGTGGTAGTGAGGCTCATAGAGTAATATTTTTTCATTAAAATGCAATAATTCGAGTACAAAGGTAAGAAAAAAAGATTCGACAGACGTATCAAAGTAATATCGAAGGGGAGATTGCAAATATTTTAAAAAAGTAGTGCCGAGAGACAATATTTAGTTAATTATTTGGATAATAAACATATATTTTTGTACATTTGCAAAAAATTTATCGTTACATATTGCAATGAATACTATCAGAAGGCTTTTTCTTTTGGTTGCGATTGTGTTTTACGGCAACACACTGCTACCGCAATCATCGGCATATCAGAAACTTAGTCTTATTATGACGGATTTGGAGACGGGCGAAACTTTCGTCAACAAAAACGGAGACCAGCTGCTTACGCCTGCCTCTATCACCAAACTAATAACCACAGCCACGGCATTGGAGATACTCGGCGACAATTTTACGTTCAAGACCACCGTACAAATCGATGGCGTACTCGAGAACGGCATAGTCAGGGGCAATCTGATAATAAAAGCAGGCGGAGACCCGCTACTGGGTTCGCATTATTTGGAAAACACCAATTTTCTGTCCACTTGGAGTTCGATCCTGAAAACAATAGGAATAAAGCACATAGAAGGGGATATAGTTGCTGACGTATCGGTTTTCGACAACAAACCAATGCCCAAAGGTTGGTGTGCTCCCGACTTGGGCAACTACTACGCTGCCGGCGTATACGGACTGTCGTTCTGCAACAATATGTTGCGGGTAACGTTCAAATCGGGCAAGACGGGTACAAGACCGAAGATAGTGGGTATATCGCCTCAAATATACGGAATGAAGATAGACAACCGCCTGATAGCAAAACGTGGAGCAGGCGACTGTGCATCGTTCGTGGGCGAGCCATACAGCAACATACGCAAAGCAATAGGTTACATCGAGGCAAACAAAAAAAACTTCACCATAAAAGCCGACATAGGCAATCCGCCGATGGCTCTGCTCGGTGCACTCAGAGATACTCTGCTGCGTAACGGCATAACACAAAGCGGCACTCTGAGGATGGACGTAGAAGACGTGCCGAGCATAGAGCGTATACGCTACCCGCTTTTCATCTACTATTCGATGAAATTGCCCGACATAGTCAAACTCACCAACTATCATTCAAACAATATGATTGCCGAGCATATATTCAAATACCTTTCGCTACAAAAGGCTAAGCAAGGCAACTTCAAAGACGCCATAGAGGTGGTCAAAGAGTATTGGTATAGTAAGGGACTCGATGTATCGAAACTCGATATCTACGACGGAAGCGGGCTCACAAAAGACAATAAATTCTCGGCGGAGTTCTTGAACAGAATGCTCATATATATGGCAAAGACGAGCAAACATTCGGATACGTTCTTCAATTCGTTGCCGGTAGCAGGCGTAAGCGGCACGGTACGTAATCTACTGAGGAACACCTCTCTGTCGGGAAAAGCCTACCTGAAATCGGGTAGTATGTCGGGAGTACAGTGCTATGCAGGATACATAGTAAGAGATAGCAAAAAGTACTCTATGGTAGTGATGGTCAATGATTTTAGAGGCAACAGGCACAAGACCGTCCAAAAGATAGAGAAGATGATACTCCACGAGATAAACCAATATGAACAGCAGTAGCCTACCCAAAATCATTTTTTTGGACACGGTCGACTCTACCAATACATTCATCGCCCGGAGGCTACAAACAGACATTATCCCCAACGGATATTGCGTAGCTGCCGATTATCAGAGGGCAGGCAGAGGGCAGGCAGGTAACGTATGGGAGAGTGCCTCGGGGCAGAATCTGCTATTTTCGGTATTGCTACACACACAACACTTCCCGCTCGACAGACAGTTTCTCTTGTCCAAAGTTGTATCTGTTGCCATACATAAGTTTCTTGCCGACAGAGGCATAGACACCAAAATAAAATATCCCAACGATATCCTCTACGGCAACAAGAAACTTGCAGGCATATTGATAGAAAATCGTATTGCGGGCAAGCAGATGACGTTTTCCATTGTAGGAGTGGGGCTCAATATAAACCAAACAGAATTTGTAGAAAACAAGGCGACAGCAATATCTATCAGACAGATAACCAACCGCACGTACGACACCAAAACGCTGCTTGCCGAACTTCGCAAGGAGATTGTAACCCTCGTTGCCGACTTCGACATCAAAAAGGCGGATACATATCGGAAGCCGTATCTCGACCACCTGTTCCGAACCGACGGATATTACCGATACGAAGCCGCAGGCGAGATTTTCGAGGCACGGGCTGTAGATGTCGGAGACGACGGAATACTGAGGCTGGTAACAAAATCGGGCGATGAGCGGCAATTCTATTTCAAACAGGTAAAGTTTATTTTGTAGTAAAATAATTGATTGTAAAAAAATAAGATTACAAGACAATTTTTTGCTCTTGTTTCGGATAAAAGTATTATATTTGTATTTAGAATCAAAAACAAAGAAAAAAGATGAAACATATTTTTGGATTATTATTATCACTACTATTGTTGGTGCCTGCAAACGATGTATCGGCACAGGGATTGAATGGCATTCGTGTCGAGAGCAACACTCCGATAGAGGTTTTTGTCGACGGAGTAAAGGTCTGCAATATGGTAAACAGCTGTATGGTCGCCAACCTCCGACGCGGCACCTACCTCATAGAAGTCTTTGCTGCTCCGTCGGGCGGCTACGGCTCACCACAGATTGTTTTCAGCGAAAACGTAAGATACTCGGGCGTGGGGATAAGAGACATTTTCGTGGGTGGCGGCAATTCCCACGGTGGCAATATTTATGTCCCCGGGGTGCTTCGCCCGATGGACGACCGCACTTTCGATGAGTTTTTGGCAAGGATAAAAGCCGCCAAGTTCGACTCCGACAAGAAAGACATCATCGAAATGGCTACGCGTAGCAATATGTTCTTTACCGCACAGGTAAAGGCTCTGTGCGAGACATATAAGTTCGACTCCGAACGCCTTTGGCTACTGAAACAGATGTATCCTTCCATTATCGACCGCGAAAGAGCATTCTTGCTCACAGACCTTCTTTCGTTTTCGAACTCTAAGGAAGAGTTCAGGAAATACACCGAAAGTATAGACCGTAGATAAATAAGGATAAAACAATACTATAAAAAGAGGATTGTCTCTGTGAAACGGACAACCCTCTTTTTTGTCTCTTCCGAGAGGCGGATAAATGTGTTTTTCATTTTTTTGTCCTCTTCTCCAGTCGGGGAATAATGCGGTGTCCCTTGTGATACAGGCAGTGTCGCCACGCAAACCGAAATCCGCAGGCAAACAAAGCAATGCCCAGCCCCGTGTAAAAGAATCCGATAAACCAAGTCGGTACGAGGTGAAATGTCCGCAACGAATAGCCTACGGTCATCATCATTGCCATTATCAGATACGATTTGAGGTCGAAAAAATACCAAAAAGGCAGTCGCTGTGCGTCGTAGGCACGTATACGCTTCTCGTGCTTGTACACCAGAGGCGAAAATATAAAGAAATAAAATATCATAAATACCGCCACCGCACCCACTATCATCGGCACAATGTACGCCGACTCGCTGAGGAAAGGCAGCCCTATGGAAGTAATCATCGCTCCTGCGGGCATCCACAGCAGACCTGCAAGCAAAAGCAGGTATTTCTTTTCGATTTTGTACATCAAGACAGAGGAAAATGTTTTTCGGTGTCGCCTTATAACAACAACAAAACAAGGGTTACGTTTTACCGTTTGAGTTCGAGCGTCTGAACCCTATTGATACCGTCGGTCGACTGCCATTTTTGGTAATTGCCTTTGTCTTTGACTATAATCCATATCTTCGACAACTCAGAGCCGTTGCTCTCGATAGTGATATACTTATCCCCGCTTTTCGCCCAGCGTAGAGGCGTACTGTCGCGTAGCTCCTCGCCTACGAAGCCGAAAGTCAGGTTCTTGGTCCCCGTACCGTCTTTGAAAAACTCGATAGTACCGATGTTGTGGAGGGTTGCCCCCTGTTCGCCGATGTTGATGGTTTCGTACTTCTGTACCGTCCATTTGCCTGCAATACCCGACGAGCACGCTACGATAGAGACGACAGCAAAAACGACGGTCAGTATTCTTAGTATTTTTATCTGCATATTTTTCTACTTTTTATTATGTGATTATCGCCGGCAAATGTACATAAAATTTCCGACCCGACGAAATCGACAGCGTTTTTTGCAGTTTTTCAACATATTGATTTTTCGATTTTCATTAACCGAACACACTCTCTTTTCTGCAACGAAAAAAAAATGATTACCTTTGTAGCCTTGATTTAGAAAATATTTTCTATTTATAAAATAAATAATTGAGAGACAAAATGAAAAAAGCATTATTTGTAATGATGATTGGAACAGCAGCATTGGTCTCTTCGTGCGGTAACAAAAAAGCTGCCGAGGAGCAACTTGTTTCGGGTATCAACCCCGAATACTTAGACACGACGGTATCGCCTACCGAAGACTTTTACCAATACGCCTGCGGAGGCTGGATGGCAAAAAATCCGCTGACGGACGAATATGCACGCTTCGGCACATTCGACAAACTGCGTGAAGACAACCGCGAGCAGATAAAAGGCGTCATCGAGGAGATAGCCAAGAAAGACAACGCCAAAGGCTCTATCGAGCAGAAGATAGGCGACTTGTACAACCTCGGTATGGACTCGGCAGCTGTCGAACAGCAGGGAGCGAAACCCATCGAAGCCGACCTGAAAAAAGTAAACGACCTCAAAGCATTGCCCGACCTTACGACATATCTGGCAGATGCAGCTCTGAGCGGTTCGTCGCTCTTATTTGGCATCTTCGGCGAAGCCAACCCCGACGACAGCAAACAGTGCATAGCGTGGATGTGGCAGACTGGGCTCGGCATCGGCGACAGAGACTATTATCTCGAAAAGAACTTCGAGCCGCAACGCAAGGCTTACGTAAAGTACCTTACCGATATCATCAAACTTTCGGGTTACAACAAGATAGCCCGCATAGAGGGCAAAGAAGAAGACGCTGCCCGTAAGATACTCGCTTTCGAGACTCAGATAGCAAAGGCTTTTATGGACAAAAACACGATGCGCGACCCGTTTGTTACCAAAAACATAATGAGTTTCGACCAGGTTAAAAAGATGTTGCCCGTCATAGACCTCGACAAGTACACGCAGATATTGGGTCTGAAGCTCGACAAAATAAACGTAGGACAAGTCGCTTACATCAAGAGCCTCAACGGTATTCTGCAAAAAGCCGATTTCGGCACAGTAAAACATTACCTCGCCACACGTGCCATCTCGGGTGCCGCTCCATATCTGAGCAAAGCGTTCGTAGATGCCAACTTCGAATTCTACAGCAAAACGCTTTCGGGTATCAAAGAGCAACGTCCGCGTTGGAAACGTATAACTGCCGTCGTAGAAAACTATCTTGGTGAGCCTGTCGGACAGATTTATGTACGAAAATACTTCCCCGAAGCATCTAAAAAACGTATGATACAGCTTGTAGACAACCTCAAGGTGGCTCTCAAAGAACGTATTGCCGCCAACACTTGGATGCAAGACTCCACCAAACAAAAGTCGTACGAAAAACTCGATGCTTTCACGGTGAAGATAGGTTATCCCGACAAGTGGCGCGATTATTCGGGTCTCGACATCGACCGCTCGAAATCGTATTACGAAAACGTCGAAGCTGCCTCCAAATTCGAGACTGCCTACGAACTCTCCAAGATAGGCAAACCTGTGGACAAATCCGAATGGCATATGAACCCGCAGACGGTCAACGCCTACTACAACCCCACTACCAACGAAATATGTTTCCCCGCCGGTATTCTGCAACCGCCGTTCTTCAACGCTAAGGCAGACGACGCCGTAAACTACGGTGCCATCGGCGTAGTGATAGGACACGAGATGTCGCACGGCTTCGACGACCAAGGACGCAACTACGACAAAGAGGGTAATCTGGTAAACTGGTGGAGCAAAGCCGACGACGAAAACTTCAAGGCTCGCACACAGATACTCGTCGACTGGTTCAACGGAATAGAGGTTATCAAGGGTACATTTGCCAACGGTAAATTTACTCTCGGCGAAAACATTGCCGACAACGGCGGAGTGAATATCTCGTTCGTTGCTATGCAGAAAGCTATCAAAGAGGGACAGGTCAACGGAGGCGAAATGGACGGATACAGTGCAGCCGAACGTTTCTTCATATCCTACGCTCAGGTATGGGCAGGTAATGTACGCGACGAAGAGATAGTACGTCTGACCAAAGAAGACCCCCACTCGCTCGGTCGCTGGCGTGTAAATGCTACCTTGCCGCATATCAACGCATTCGCCGAAACATACAAACTCAAAGAGGGCAACAAGATGTATCTTGCTCCCGAAAAGCGTGCTCTGATATGGTAAGCTAAAATATCGTCGAAACAAAAAAGAGACTGTCCTAACTCGGGAGAGTCTCTTTTTTATATTTCACCAAATCAACCATTTTCAATATCTGAACGAAATTCCATACAAAAGACACATACATTTTGGCACGAAAACACCTAAAATACCTTAAAAGTGGGCAGTAATAAACATATCAATTATTTTTTCGAACATCAATGAATAATTTTGTACTTTTGTCTTCGTAAATACGTCCTGCAAAAAAGTGAAAAACACACCTCTCGAACTTGGCACCCAAAATATAGGCAAACTGCTGATGCAGTATGCTATCCCATCTATCATAGCCACTACTGCCGCTGCTCTGTACAGCATCACCGACAGCATATTTATCGGTCACGGAGTAGGTCCTTTGGCTATATCAGGATTGGCTATCACGTTCCCACTGATGAACCTCTCCGCTGCACTCGGTACAATGGTAGGTGTGGGAGCTTCCGCTTTGCTCTCGATGAGGTTGGGGCAGAAAGACTACGACAGCGCCAATAAGATAGTAGGCAACGTATTCCTGATGATATTGATAATCAGCGTAATATTTACCATACCTACGCTAATATTCCTGAAACCGATACTCTATTTCTTCGGAGCGAGCGAAGATACGCTGCCGTATGCCTACGATTTTATGTTCATAATATTGAGCGGGACGGTAATCACTCACCTCTATTTCAGCTTCAACGCACTGATAAGAGCCTCGGGGCAACCTCTGAAATCTATGACGGCAACCATTATGACGGTCGTTGTAAATGTGATACTCAACCCGCTGTTTATCTTTGGTTTTGGGTGGGGTATGCGTGGCAGTGCCCTGGCGACAATCATCTCTCAGGTGGTGGTACTTGTATGGCAGCTACATCTATTCAATCGTCGCGACAGTTTCCTCAAGATACAACGGCAGGCTCTGCAGTTCAATAGCAAGATAGCTTTCGATTCGATTGCCATTGGTCTGTCGCCATTCCTTATGAACACCGCCTCGTCGGTGATTGTCATCATTATCAATCAGGGGCTGCTCAAATACGGAGGCGATATGGCGGTCGGGGCGTTCGGCATAGTAAACCGTATAGCAATGCTTTTCGTGATGATTGTCATCGGACTAAACCAAGGTATGCAGCCTATCGCCGGCTACAACTACGGAGCAAGGCTATATCCCAGAGTAACCGAGGTATTGAAGAAATCCGTCATAATAGCTACGCTAATAATGAGTGTAGGATTCCTGACGGCTCAGTTGATGCCACATCAGATAGTATCGATGTTTACCTCCGACCTCGAATTGATAACTCACTCCGAACGCGGGCTGAGGATAGTCTTTTTATTCTATCCGCTCATCGGTTTTCAGATGGTAGTCTCTACTTTTTTCCAAAGCATCGGCAAACCGGGCAAGGCGATATTCTTATCATTGACGCGTCAGGTGATATTTCTCATTCCGTTTCTCTTTATCTTGCCACATTACTACGGTATCAGCGGTGTATGGATAGCTATGCCTGCCTCCGACGCAATATCTATCGTAATGTCGGCATTGCTTATCTACGCACAGATAAAGGAGTTTAGGCGAGCCGAAGCCCAAAGCGGTGTTGTTTAAAAAATATTATCTTTGTACCTTATTATCCACACACAATAACAGACAACAATTCCAATGGACGCCAAAAGCAGGATATCTATCGGCTTTACACTGATATACGCACTTTTTCTGGTTCTTTTTGCTCTTTGCATAGGTTCTATTGTCGGGATACAATACATCAAAGGCGATGTCTGGCACGATATAGGGAAAACAATAAAGAGTGCTATGACGCCGCGCACGGTAGAACCGCTTAGAGGTAGTATATATTGCTACAATATGGAGGGTCAGAAAGAGGTCGTAGCCGCCTCTATGAAGGTGTATAAGATATATTTCAACGGAGTACAACTGCGTGCCATAGAGAAAGACCTCAGGGCAAGGAACAAAAAATTCAGTTGCCCCGACAGCGTAGCCCGCCTCGCATCGTTGCTATCAAGTTATTTCGGCGATGCCTCTGCCTCGCAATACAGCAATATCATAAACAGGGCTTACAATACAAAAAAACGTGTCCTGCTCATATCACGCAACATAGACTATCTCGAGCGTAAGGATATTATGAAGTTTCCGCTGCTCAACTCCGCCGGCGGCAAATACAACGACTGTATGATTTCCGAAGAGGTCAATCGACGTATTCACCCTTACGGCAACCTCGCTCTGCGTACGATAGGCGACGTATTCACCGACCGAAGCCAGAAGACCGACGGACGATTCGGCATAGAGCTACAGTTCGATTCGCTGCTGCGAGGTATCGAAGGCACAAGTAATCCGCTGAAAATAAGCCGACGGCGTACCGTCTTCGACGAATATAAAAGAGCGGTAAACGGAGCGGATATAACCCTCACATTAAATATCGATATGCAAGACATAGTGCAGAGTTGCCTGATGGAGCAGGCACAAAAACTCGGTATCGAGAGGGGCTGTGCCGTACTGATGGAGGTAGCCACAGGTGAGATAAAGGCTATATCGAATCTGTATTACAGCCCCAAAGGTTACTTCGAGGCGGGCAATATGGCGATATCCGACCTCAATCCGCCGGGGTCGACATTCAAAACGCTGACAATGCTCGTTGCTCTGGAAGACGGGACAATAACTCCCGATACGATAGTAGACGCTTTCAACAAACAATATCCCAAGGTAGCCGACCACGATTCACACCCCGAGTGGAGTGCCATAACGGCATCGGATATGTTTGTCTATTCGTCGAATGTCGGTATATCGAACGTCATCGGCAATCGCTACGGCAACAATCCTATGCAGTTTGTCCACGCCATACAGAAGACCAAAGTAGACGAACCGTTCGACATCGGGCTACCCGGAGCGACAGGGTTCAAGATAGGCTATATGCGTTATTGGAATATAAAAGACACCATCAGCAAGATAGACCTGCCTACGATGTCGTTCGGCTATCAGGTAGCAGTGCCTCCCATATATATGCTACGCTTCTACAACGCCATTGCCAACAACGGTAAAATGATAAATCCGTTCATTGTAAAGGAGATAAACAACAACGGCAAAATTACCACATTCTCTACCAAAACTGTAAATTCGTCGATAGCCTCCTCCCGCACCATAGGGCAACTGAAGACAATGTTGCGTAAAGTGGTCGAACAAAAAGGGGGCACCGGATACGCCTATCGCTCGTCGAAGGTGAGTTTCGCAGGCAAAACGGGCACGGCGGTGTTTATGGTAAACGGTATCAGTACCGACCAAGTGAGTTTCTGCGGATATTTCCCCGCCGACAAGCCAAAATACTCGTGCATAGTGGTTATGCAGCGACAGGGTATCTGGGGGTCACAGAGCTGCGAGGTATTCCGTAATATAGCCGAAAAGATAGTATCGCTCAACACCACGATAGATGTCGGAGGCTTACAGGATACCGTAAAATATCTGCCGACGGTCAAAAACGGCAGACGGGAAGCACTGCGATATACCTTGCGCAAACTCAATATATCGTCCGACTTCGCCGACTCCGAATGGCTCATCGTCCACCGCGATAGCCTCAGGATACGCTCCACGGAGCTGCCCTTGGTACAAAACCTCGTCCCCAACGTAGTGGGTATGGGAGCCAAAGACGCTGTCTGCCTAATGGAGCGAAGCGGACTTAGGGTACATATATCGGGGAGAGGCACCGTCAGACAACAGTCGCTCGCGGCAGGCAGCAGAGTAGTGAAGGGGCAGACCGTGAGGCTGGTATTGAACTGAGCCGCCTAAGTGATTTCATCATAATATTGAAGCTTTAAAAAAAGTAAGACTGGTGTCGTTTAATCTTACTTTGTCCTAAGAGTAAACACTTATCTCGAAAAAACTCGCGTCGGGCAAAATCCTAAGACAAATCCGCTTAGAAACCGAAAGTATGTAATTATCAATAATATTTATTATCTTTGTGGTGTATAATAATATTGTTGGTTATGAATCTATACGATTACATTTTGTCTGAATTCGAATACGACCGAGAGGTTGCCTCGATGTTTTGCAGTGTCTTCGAATACAGAGAAGAGCCTAAAGACAAACTCCTGATAAAACAAGGCAACCACTCGCATAACGTCATTTTCTTCGAGAACGGACTGGCTCGCACTTGTTACAGGAAAGGCAGCAAAGATATAACGCACTTCTTCTATGGAGAGGGGACGTTTTACCTCTCTACGGAGGTAGTATTTCTGGAACGAGACAATATATTCGATATCCAGACTCTCGAAAAATGCTGTATGCGAGTAACGCAATTCGACAAGCTACGGCAGTTAGCCGACCGTAACCCCAAGATATACCATTTTATACTGAAAGAATTCAGCCGTAATATACGCAAGACCAACGACAAAATATACGGACTGCAATTCAATTCGGCAAAAGAGCGATACCTGCATCTGATGAATGAGTATCCGGACATTCTGCAACGCTCTCCGCTCGGGCACATAGCCTCGTACCTCGGCATCACGCAACAGAGGCTTAGCAATGTACGACGAGAGTATATACTCGACCTCAAAAAGCACTGATACACTGTCGTTTTTTTTAAAATATTTTAAAAAATCGAGACAATAAAAGTACTACCTTTGCAGAAAATATAAATTATTTTAATTAACTAAAATTTTCAATATGAAAAAACACACGTACTTTTTTAGTCTCCTTGTAGGAGTGATGCTGTTCGCCTCGTGTACAGACAAGGCAACAATGGTCAGTAAACCTGAGGACACTCAGGAAGCCAAACAAAAACTAAACTCTTTGGCTCTGGATAGAAAATGTCAGGTTACACCCGAAATGGCAAAGGATGTAGCCAAACACTTCATCGGCTCTATGGACAAAGACCTCGCAAACGCCACTATAAAAGAGGTAATACCGATAACCGACGAAAACGGTAAGGTATGTATGTATGCCGTTAACTTCTCGCCTCGTGGCAATGTGATACTTACAGCAGATATAAGGAATGCTCCCATATACTCTTTCTCTACTACGGGGTATTACTCGCCTCAGACAGACGAGGGCACAGACCCATTCAGCTGTATGATAAATGAAGCTATCGCTGTCAATAAATTAATAGCACAGGACTTCAGTAGTGACCAAATGCGACTATCGGCAGGCGATCTCAGCGGACACTCGTGGAAGGACTACGACCCTATGAAGTGGGTAGTCCTAACAGAATGCGAAAAGCCGGAAGACTCCTACCACGACCCTTGCGAAGGACAACCTGCAAAAAAACGTCTGCCCGACACCGTCCTATTCCAAGTAGGTCCGCTAATACAGACACATTGGGAACAAGGGAAACCATATAATTGTTATACAAAACATCCCCTTTTCCAAAAAAAATTCGCTACGGGCTGCGTAGCGGTAGCTATGGCTCAGATAATGAGATACCACAAATACCCCAAGCGTTATGACTGGGATATAATGCCCGATGAATGTGACGGAGAGTACGAAGATATGACGGAAGGCGAAAAAGCTGTTGCCGGTCTATTGGCTGACATATACTTCAGTGTAAAAGTTATTTTTAGCTCCAATGACGGTACATTTATGTTTCCGGAGGAGGCTGTACACATTCTTAAATTCAAGTTCGGGTACAACAAAAAGATGAAATTGAGTGTAGGCTTCGACTACCCGAGTATAAAAAACGAGATAGTTGCCAACAGACGTCCCGTGTTTATGTGCGGGTTACCTCCGAAAGGTGCCAACAGAGGAGGGGAAAAGCAAAAAATCTTCTGGAAGGGCGATATAAAGAATGGACACGCATTCGTGATAGACGGATATAAACGTATGATAGCAGGCAGACGCATAGACTGCGAAGGTAAACTTCGGCAAAATCTGCCTGCCGACTACCTGCATATCAATTTCGGATGGAAAAGAACTGATGACCGTTGGGTTTATATATCTCGATATTTGGAGAACGGTTCATACAAATATAAGTTTGTAATAGAAGACAAACATAATTATTGCCATACACAAAGGTATGTAATTGATATTCACCCATAAAATCAATAAATTTTAACTAACAAAAAATAAGGAGTAATAATATGAAAGCAAAAATAGGTATAACGGTATTAGCGGTAATATTTACCCTTGCCAATAACTCGTGCGAATACACGGGAACACGGTTAGATAGTCAAGTTATTATTAAGGTTGTAAATAGCGAAGGGAAAAATATGTTCGAGAGCACCACAAAAAATGCCATTAATATAGACTCTATCAGGATATACAGACGGCTTGCAAACGGAGATACCATCGCAGCAGAAAATGATTATGACATTGAGGCTAATAAAGGAAAAAAAGGATTTTCTTTTTCGGAACAGCGTAAATTTTTACGTTTTTATGCAGCAGCTTCCACGACAAAACATCCTGAATTGAAAATAACGGAAGCTTCGTCTGTTACGTCTTATATTCGCTGGAAACACAACGATTTTGATACTATCGTTGCTAATATCTACCATCACGGAGGGCTTCATTTTATTGACGAAGTCTATTACAATGGTAGATTAATGATAGAGGGATACAAAAAAAGAGGTTCGACAGACGCAAGAATGACAATCATAAAAGACAGATAATAATATGAAAGCAAAAATAGGTATAACGGTATTAGCGGTAATATTTACCCTTGCCAATAACTCGTGCGAATACACCGGGACACGGATAGATGACAAAGTTATTATCAAGGTTGTAAATAGCGAAGGGAAAAATATGTTCGACAGCAACACAAAAAATGCTATTAATATAGACTCTATCAAGATATACAGACGGCTTGCAAACGGAGATACTATCGCAGCAGAAAATAATTATGACATCGAAGCTAATAAGGGAAAAGGGTTCTCTTTCTGGGAGCAGGACAAATTTTTACGTTTTTATGCAACAGATGCCACGACAAAACATATTGAGTTGAGAATAACGGAAGCTTCGTCTATCACGTCGTATATTCGCTGGAAACACAACGATTTAGATACTATCGTTACCAATATCTACCATCACGGAGGACTTCATTTTATTGACGAAGTCTATTACAATGGAAAACTAATGATAGAAGGATACAAAAAAAGAGGCTCAAGCTATGCCGCAATGACAATCGTAAAAGACAGATAATAATATGAAAGCAAAAATAGGTATAACGGTATTAGCGGTAATATTTTCCCTTGCCAATAGCTCGTGCGAATACACCGGGACACAGATAGATGACGAAATCATTATTAAGGTTGTAAATAGCGAAGGGAAAAATATGTTCGACAGCAACACAAAAAATGCTATTAATATAGACTCTATCAAGATATACAGACGGCTTGCAAACGGAGATACTATCGCAGCAGAAAACAATTATGACATCGAATCTAATAAGGGAAAAGGGTTCTCTTTCTGGGAGCAGGACAAATTTTTATGTTTTTATGCAACAGATGCCACAACAAAACATCCTGAATTGATGGTAACACGAACTTCGTCTGTTACGTCTTATATTCGCTGGAAACACAACGATTTAGACACTATCGTTACCAATATCTATCACCACGGAGGGCTTCATTTTATTGACGAAGTCTATTACAATGGCAGATTAATGATAGAGGGATACAAAAAAAGAGGCTCGACAGACGCAAGAATGACAATCGTAAAAAAATAAAGGCAATATTCTTCGACCATTAAGCGATTAAATAAAAAACGAATAAAATTTTTGCAGAGTCAAAAAAGCATTACCTTTGCAGTCTCAAAAATAAAATCAAGAGAGCTCAAATAAAGTCACATAACAACATAATATTCAGCCAACTATAAATAATTAAAATAAAAAATTTTATAAATACATTTCTAAGTTATGAATAATTTTAGATTTCCTGCAATACTGTTCATCGTAGGTACCCTTGTAGTAGTCCTTGGAGCGTTCCTGAAAATCGTAGGCAACGGCGGGGTGCTCTCGCAGTCTCTGCTGATTGTAGGAATGACGGCTACCGCTGTATCGGTCGTAATGTTTTTCTACAACCTCATAAGGAAACATCAATAAAAACAAGACCGAACGAGTATAAAACTTGTTCTATCGTTACTTAAAAGTCGGCAACATCGGTATGTCGGCTTTTTTGTTAAGTCGCTTTTTTAAGTTATCTTTGCACAAAAATTTAATATAGAAGCAATGGATATATATTTTCAGGATTTAGACATTGTCGCAGCGGTACTTGGCGGCGTTGTATTTCTATTTTTTGCAATACAGTTATATTACTATTCACATTACTTCTCGGGGGTTATCAGCAAAAACCGCAAAGACAAGCAGGGCAGAACTATATTTAACTTCGCACAGCCTCCTGTTTCGGTGATTATCTGTGCCCGCAACGAGGCGGAGAATCTCAGTAATTTTTTGCCTAAGGTACTGGAACAGAGATACCCGAACTTCGAGGTGATACTCGTAAACGACGGCTCAGAAGACAATACCGACATTGTACTGAGTGCTTTGCAACAGAAATACACCAACCTGTATGTAACCAACATACCGACAGGTACAAACATAATAAGTCGTAAAAAACTCGCTATAACCATAGGGATAAAAGCCGCCAAAAACGAGCTGTTGCTCTTCACCGACGCCGACTGCTACCCTGTCTCGGAAGATTGGATAAGCCTGATGGTACAGAATATGACTGCCGATACCGAGTTCGTAATCGGTTTCGGCGACTATATGAAAGAAAAAAGCTTTATCAACCGACTAATATCGTACGATACGCTATTCATTGCGATGCAGTATTTCGGCTTCGCCTATGCAGGCAAGCCATATATGGGCGTAGGTCGCAATCTGATGTACAAACGTTCGACATTCTACCGAAACAAAGGCTTTGCCGGACATCTGCACATTGCCTCAGGCGACGACGACCTGCTCATAAACAAAGCAGGCAACCGTACAAATACGGCAATATCCTGTAAAGCAAATAGCAAGACTATGTCTGTGCCCGAGAAAACCTTCGCCAAATGGTGTCTGCAAAAAAAACGTCATCTCAGAGCCTCGGCTCTCTACTCCACCGATAGCCGTCGGAGGATAGGTATGGAAGCGGTCAGCCGTTATCTTTTCTACCTCTCGTTGATACCTGCCGCCCTTACATTCAATATTTATCTAATAGCCTTTGCTGCTCTACTACTGATAATCAGATACATAAAACAATTGTCTACCATCAACAAGACAGCCAAAATATTAAACACGTCAAAACACGTTTTGGCGATACCGATATTCGATATTCTGTTGCCAATAATATCCTTTTGTCTGCTGATAACCAACGGAAAAAACAACGACAAAAGTCAGCCTCGCTCGGTATAATCGCTACTTCGTTCGCTACGGTATAGCAGCCGAGAGACTCACTTACGCCCAAAATCGGCGGGGATTTCGCCCCATAGGTCTGTTTCCCACTTTATTATGCGGTTAGTCGGAGAGTTGTTTGCCAGCCACTTCTCGGCTCGCCTTATTAGTTCGAATATCTCTGCATTGCGGCTATTAGGAGTAAGCTTGGTTTTGCATCGTCCCTGCTGCACCCATAGTATGGCATTGCGGCTATCGGAATATATATCGTAGTGCCAGCCCTCTTGTTTCGACAGAGCCAAGATATGCACCAGAGCCAGAAACTCACCTATATTGTTGGTTGCCTCGGGATACACCTTACTGTGAAATATCTCTTTGCCGCTGCCTATCCATACCCCCCGATACTCCATCTGCCCGGGATTACCGCTGCAAGCGGCATCGACGGCAATTCCCCGTATCGTAGGCGGATAGTCGGCAGTATTACGGCTCTTCTCATTGGTCTCTTTTGTCCGTCGGAAGTTCGGTACGCCGCCGTCGAAAGCCTCCTCTGCCTGACTGTATGTAGCAAAGCCTTTATACACAGCCCCTTCGAACTTATCTATCTGAGCCTTACAATCGTCCCAATTGTCGAAAATACCACAACGCCTACCTCGCCAGACTACGTAAAATTTATTTTTTGCCATATCATATCACTCTAATCCTATACAAACAACTTCTTATCTACAAACGACTTATCACCGATATTATTTCGTCCGTTTTCTCGGTATCGGGCATATCGTATGGCAGCCAACGTATGACGAATCCTCGTTTCTCCATACCTCTGAACCAAGTCATCTGCCGTTTGGCAAAACGGTGTATGGCAGTCTGTAACGATACAAACATCTCGTCATACGAAATATCTCCCACGACATATTGGGTCAAATATTTGTATTCCAACCCGTAATACATAAGGTCTTCGGGCGATATGCCGCTATCCAAGAGGTTACGTACTTCGTCAGCCATACCCTCGTCGAGTCGCGATTGCAACCGCTGCGATATGCGTCGCCGACGTTCGTCGCGGTCTATATCGATACCGAATAAGATAGGGTTTATCTTCGTATTCATCTTGCAATAAACAATATCGTTTTGCCTGTAATAGTCGGCTATCTCTATGGCTCGTACAGCCCTGTCGATAGTCGACGTATCGGTGGTGTTGTGTAGAGATTTGTAGCCCGACAGAATACGCCGCAGCTCTTCCAACGATTTACCTTGCAGCGATGCTCTCAGCTGCTTACTGACAGGCACTTCTACCATATTGTAGCCTTTCAGTACGGCTTCTATGTACAGCCCCGTACCTCCACAGAGTACCGGGCGGTCGCCTTCGGCGATAACCCGCTCCAAAGCACTGCCGAAATCGCGTAGATACTCATACAGATTGTATTTATACCCGGCATCTACGATATCTACCAAATGATACGGAATATCTCTGCCGTCGACCGTATATTCGTCTATATCTTTCCCCGTACCGATATCCATACCCCGATACACTTGACGCGAGTCGGCACTGATGATTTGCCCACCTATGCGAGCTGCCAGACGGGTAGCCAAAGCCGTTTTTCCGCAGGCGGTAGGGCCTAATATCGTTATGAGGTTTGTTCGAGACGTCACTGTTTATCGATTGTTTTTGTGTGTTTTATTTGCAGATTGATTATATATTAATACAATGCGAAGTTAATAAATAATCGAATAATATCCCGATTCGGAGTTATGTAATTTTTTTGTAACTTTGCCCGTCGTAAAAAAAATATTCTTTATAAGACTATGAAAATAAAAACAATACCTGCCGCAATAGTATTGATATGCCTCGTGGCTGCTTGTACCACACCTGCCCGATTGTACAATCACGGAGACTATTACAGAGCAACGATGGCGTCCGTCAAACGTCTGAGGGCTAAGCCCGACGACACGAAAGTACAGGAGATACTACAAAAATCGTATCCTATGGCAATAAGCAATTTACAGTCGTCTATCGATAAACTGCAACTATCGGGCGACCCCGACAAATATTACTCGATAGTAAAAATGTACAATATGCTCAATGCTATGGCAAACGAGATAGAGCGTTGTCCCAAAGCAGCCGAACTCATACCCGAACCAACCGACTTTACCCAAGAAGCGGAGACTGCCCGAGAGGCAGGAGCCGAGGCATTTTATCGGCTCGGAGTAGAAGCTCTCGATAGAAACAGTGTCGAGGGAGCGCGTAAGGCACTGTATTTCTTCGACAACGTCGATAACTTCGTGAAAAACTATAAAGACCTAGACAGTCTCGTGGCAGAGGCAAAAATGGGGTCGATACTCAAAGTATTGGTACGCAGACCGATAACGCCTTTGCGATACCGCTTGTCGTCGGACTTCTTCTTCGACAATCTGCTCGAAGGGCTCAACTACGCCAACTATCACAACAAGGTAGAGTTTCTCGAAGAGGAAACAAAAAATCCCGAATACGCCCACCAGACAATTATTCTCGATTTCGCAGACTTTACCATAGGCAACACACGAGATACCAAGTATATAACCGACTGCATAAGAGATAGTGTAATAGTAGATTACACCAATATCAGAGGAGAGCGTATCCCCATATACGGCACAGTACGGGCACAATATATAGAAGTACATTCTGAGGTCGTATCGGCAGGACTGCTCGAGGTAAAGATTATAAACAACAAAAACAAACAGCCGATAATACAACGCAGATTCCCCGGCGAATATGTATGGATATCGGTATGGGGCTACTATGTGGGCGATATGCGTGCTCTGACTCCCGAACAAATAGAGGTATGCCGACTCGGACGCGAACTGCCGCCTTCGGAACAAGAACTCTTCGTAGAGTTCACAAAACCGATATACAACCGTACGATAGATTTTCTGACAAATTATTATTACAATTATTGAAATAAAATAACAAAAAAGGTATGACAAATAACATAAAGTTATTACCTTTGCACGCTGAAAAAAACGGTATACGGAAATGAAAAAAATATTAGTTTTGGGAGCCGGCGGACAGATTGGTTCGGAGCTTACAATGAGACTTAGAGAGGTGTATGGCAATGGCAACGTAATCGCCTCAGACCTAAACCCGAATCGCCTTACACAGGAGATAAAAGACAGCGGCGTATGCCTCCCCTGCGACGCCACAGACGCCAAACAGATAGCACAGATAGTAGCCGATTACAAAATAGACGGCATTTACAATCTGGTAGCAATACTGTCGGCTACTGCCGAAAAGAACCCGATGCTCGGTTGGAATGTCGGTATGGGTGCGTTGTTGAACTGCTTGGAGATAGCTCGCGAGTACAAAGTTGCTCTCTTTACTCCGTCGTCCATAGGTGCTTTCGGACCCAATACACCGCTCGATAACACTCCTCAAGACACGATACAACGCCCGAGAACCATCTATGGCGTTACCAAAGTAACAGGCGAACTGCTCTCCGACTACTATTTCGAACGTTTCGGTGTCGATACCCGCTCGGTACGTTTCCCCGGGCTTATATCGAATGTTTGCCCTCCGGGAGGCGGTACCACCGACTATGCCGTAGACATCTATTACGCTGCGGTCAAAGGCGAGACATTCGAGTGTCCGCTGAAAAAAGGCACACTCCTCGATATGATGTATATGCCCGATGCCATCGACGCTGCAATAGATATAATGGAGGCAGACCCATCGAAGCTAATTCACCGCAATTCGTTCAATGTAACGGCAATGCACTTCGACCCGGAAGCAATATACGCCGAGATACGCAAACACAAACCCAACTTTGTGATGGTATACAAACACGACGAACTGAAACAAAAGATAGCAGACTCGTGGCCTAATTATATGGACGATTCGTGTGCCAGAGCCGAATGGGGTTTCTGTCCCAAGTACGACCTGCCAAAGATGACGGTCGATATGTTGGATAAGCTTTCGAAGCGATTGAATAAATAAAAAACGCATAAAATTTTGCAGGTTCAAAAAAAAGTATTACCTTTGCAGCCGCAAAAGACCGATACGGTGTGGTAGTTCAGCTGGTTAGAATACCTGCCTGTCACGCAGGGGGTCGCGGGTTCGAGTCCCGTCCATACCGCAACGAGAAAAGGGATAATATACGGATTATCCCTTTTTCTGTGTCTAATACATCACATATCAAATAATTATACTTCGCCCTAAAAAAGCTACGCCTTATATATATTCCCGGGAAGTGCTTTGACTACACCTTTAAATTCCAGCAATATAAGCGTAGATATCAGCTTTTGGATAGGGATATCGACCATTCTGCTCAACTCATTGACCTCTGTCGGCTTTTTGCGGAGAATAGCCACAATATCACCCTCCTCTGCCGTAAGCTCTTCGGGGAAAAGCTCTGTCTGAGGCTTTTGACAGCTATGACTCCAACCCATAGACAAGAAAATATCATCGGCACAGGTAATCATCTGAGCTCTAAAAGATTTTATCAGATTATTGCATCCGACCGAAAACACGTCGTCCGTACGACCTGCAAAAGCAAACACATCGCGATTATAGCTGTTGGCGGCATCTGCCGTTAGCAAGGCTCCTCCCTTTTCGGCACTTTCGACCACTACCACAGCATCGCTTATACCCGCTATAATTCTATTGCGTTGTACAAAATTAGGTGCATCGGGGTTTGTTTTCGACGGATATTCGGTAATTATGGCACCGCCTTGCTGTACAATGCTTGCTGCCAGACCTTTGTGCTGAGCGGGATACACTCTATCCAAACCGTGAGCCACAACGGCAATCGTGGGGATATTTTCTTTCAGAGCGGCTCTATGTGCCGCCCCGTCGACGCCATAAGCCAAACCGCTGACTATTGCCACATTCGACCGAAAACCGGCTGTCTGCGACACCAGATTGCTCGTCAGCTCCCTGCCATAGGGCGTTATATTACGCGTACCTACTACGGCAAGCACGTGCCCTTCGTTGAGGTTGCGGCTGCCATATTGGTACAATATTATGGGAGCATCTTCGCATTCTTGGAGGCGGTAAGGATACTCTTTGTCGAGATACGAGTAAATCCGAATATTGTTTTTTCGGGCAAAATTCATCTCCTCCTCGGCACGGGCGAGGGCATCGGACAACACTCTGTTACCCGAAAAAGCATTACCTATTTTGGGAGTTTTGGCTAAAATGTCGAGACGCTCTTTGAAAATATTTTCCGAATCTTTATATTTCGCCATCAGCATTTTGGCACTTATAGGACCTACTCCTTTTATAAAAGTAAGAGCAATGGTGTGTAATAAACTCATCTTATTTCTATTTTACATAACAAAATTAATATATTTCTGCTCAAAAAGTAGTAATTTTGCCGTTGTTTTTTATACACACATAAAATAATGATTAAAAACAAGTTAATTATTGTACTCGGAGCCGGAGAGAGTGGAGTGGGAACAGCCGTTTTGGCAGCCAAACAAGGTTTCGACGTATTCGTATCCGACTTCGGCAAGATAAAAGACGATTATCGCAATATTTTGATAAACAAAAACATATCATTCGAAGAAGGCTCTCACAATAGGGTTTTGGAGATAACGAAAAACGTCGGTAAAGAGACCGCCTCGATAGAGGTCGTAAAAAGCCCCGGCATAGCCGACAGTGTCCCCATTATCAAGTCTCTACGAGAAAAAGGGATACCCGTCATCTCCGAGATAGAGTTTGCGGGACGCTACACCAATGCGAAAACTATATGTATAACAGGCTCTAATGGTAAAACAACCACTACTATGCTCACCTACCATATTCTCCGTAATGCAGGCTACAACGTAGGCTTAGCCGGCAACGTAGGTAAAAGTTTTGCAATGCAGGTAGCAGAGGACAACTTCGACTATTATATACTGGAAATAAGCAGCTTTCAGCTCGACGGAATGTACTCTTTCAGGGCGGATATAGCAATAATCACCAATATAACACCCGACCATTTAGACCGATACGACTATAAATTTCAGAATTATGTCGATTCTAAATTCAGAATCCTACAAAACCAGACCGAAAACGATTTTTTCATATTCTGGGCAGGCGACAGTACGGTAGCAAACGAGATAGAAAAACGAGGCACAAGCATCAAAGCCCGAAAAATACCTTTCGACCTAACGTCGCAGACGGACAATGTCCCCAATTATGCTTTTGTCGATGGCAAAGATATAATCTTCAATAACCTAACAAACAAACTTTTTTTAGAAATGGAAACAAATAATCTTCCGTTGAAGGGCAACCACAATCTCTACAACTCTATGGCAGCGGGGCTTGCCTCGCAGGTTGCGGGAGTCAGTAAAGACGCCATACGACGGTCGTTGGAGACTTTCGAAGGTGTCGAACACCGTATGGAGTATGTAGCAACTGTGCGTGGCGTACGATATATCAACGACTCGAAAGCAACCAACGTAAACTCGTGCTGGTACGCACTGCAAAGTATGACCACTCCTGTGGTGCTGATACTCGGAGGCACAGACAAAGGCAACGACTACTCCGATATATCGGAATTGGTATCGGACAGAGTACATCATCTGATATTCCTCGGAGTAGACAACGATAAGTTAATCAAGTTCTTCGGCTGCCACCGTAATAAAGAAGGCAAAAAAATACCGTACAGCGAAGCCCGCTCTATGGAAGAGTGTGTACAGCAAGCATATAAGGTAGCAAAAAACGGAGATACGGTGTTACTCTCGCCTTGCTGTGCAAGTTTCGACCTCTTCAACAACTACGAAGACCGAGGCAGACAGTTCAAAGAGGCAGTCAGACACCTCTGATTACAAGAAATTTTAGCTTGCCGCTTCAAAACTTTTTAAGCAAAAAAAGGCTATAAAAGACACATAAGTTTTTTGTAGCCTTTATCGTTTATATTTATATGCGTATAGATAGCATCTAACAGGAAGTGTTAAACACTATACAGCGGCACTAATTCTATTGCCGTTTTTATCTTTTTAACAAGCGAAACCGAGTTTTTAGAACAATTTTAACACAAGGGGATTAAACTTTTCCTTTTTAGGTTATCTAAAAGTTCGAATGTAAAAAATTAAAACTTGTTGCGTTATTTATGAACAAAAGGAATTTGATATTAATTATTGGTGCAATATTGTTGTGTTCTACGACATCTATTGCCACTGTTGCCGTCTATCGTAATTTCGACGGACATCATTATACTACATCATCTCCGACGGATACCGCCCCCGTGCAGTTTGCGTCTATGTCCAATACTCAAATAGGACAGACAGACCTGACCATTGCTGCCGAACGTACCGTGCATTCGGTAGTACACGTAAAGGTAAAGCAAAAGGCACGCAGCAACGAAGGTGCTATGGACGGTTTCAACGACCCGTTTTTCGAATTTTTCTTCGGACAACCCGATAACCGAAGATACTACGAACCCGAAACAACCACAGGAGCAGGCTCAGGAGTAATCATATCTGCCGACGGATATATTGTAACAAACAACCACGTAATAAACAATGCCTCAGAGATAGAAGTTACGCTCAACGACAAACGAACATTCACCGCCAAGGTAATAGGAGCAGACCCTACCACTGACATCGCTCTGATAAAGATAGATGCCAACGACTTGCAGCCTATGGCAATAGGTAATTCCGACAATCTCAAAATAGGCGAGTGGGTGCTTGCAATAGGTAACCCGTTCAACCTGACATCGACCGTTACGGCAGGGATTGTCTCTGCAAAATCGAGAAACTTAAATCTACTGAATGCAGACCCCAGAGGTCAGAGCATAGAGAGTTTCATACAGACAGACGCTGCCATAAACCCTGGTAACAGCGGAGGAGCACTGGTGAACGCAGCAGGCGAACTGGTCGGCATAAACACCGCTATAGCCTCTCTGACAGGTACATACAACGGATACGGATTTGCCGTACCTACTACGATTGTGAGCAAGGTGGTCAAAGACCTCAGAGAATACGGAACCGTACAACGAGCCATACTTGGGGTAAGAATAGACAATATAGACGACAAACTCGCCAAAGAAAAAAACATTAAAACTCTCGACGGCGTGTATGTGGCTTCCATAGAAGAAAATTCGGCTGCCAAAGATGCAGGCATCAAAGAAGGCGACGTCATCACAGCCATCAATGGAGTGAAAGTAAAGTCTACCGCCGAGCTTCAAGAGCAAGTTGCGGCATACCGCCCCGGCAACGATATAAGTGTAACAATAATGCGGAAAAATAGCGAGCAGACACTAAGGGTGAAGCTAAAAAATCTCAGCGGCAATACCAATATCGTCAAAGATACGGATATAGCCGACCTCGGAGCCGACTTTGCCCCGCTACCGATGCAGACCAAACGACAGCTCAACTACAATGGAGGGCTTCTGGTACAAAACGTTCGTAAAAACGGTGCTTTCGCAAAAGCAGGTATCGAAAATGGCTTCATTGTACTGAAAATAAACAATAAACCCGTATCATCTACCGCAGATATCAAAGATGCCTACAACACTGTCATAAACAGCAACGATACGGACAAAGTGCTTTTCGTAACCGTTATCAACAGAGCCGGAGCAATAAAACACTATATTGTAACTATAAAATAGGAAATAGCAAAAATTTTTTCATAATAAAACTAAATCTTAGTTGTTGATGTGGGTATCCGTATTCGTGTTGAATGCGGGTACTTTCACGTAAAAGGCACACCGACAATTTTATTTGTTCTAAAATTTATACTATCTTTGTAGGCTCAAACAAAGTAGACACCACTCTAAACATTGGACAGAGAGATAAAATTAAATTTCTACTGTCGGACATACGGATTAAGATAATGACGACCGAACAACAATTTGACAAAGCTATATCCCTGTGTAGGAACGTTTTTGTAAAAAAACTATCGGATTACGGAGCCGCCTGGCGTATTATGCGGCAACAGTCTGTAACAGACCAGATATTCATCAAGGCAAGTCGTATTCGCAATATCGAGCAGGGCAATTTGGCACAGATAGACGAAGACATTCCGTCGGAACTGATAGGTGTTGTCAATTATTCAGTCATAGGACTGATACAGTTGCACCTGGGGTATGTCGACACTGTCGATATCACAGAGAGCGAAGCAATAGTTCTCTACGACCGCTTTGTAGCAGAAGCCAAACAACTGATGACTGCCAAAAATCACGATTACAACGAGGCTTGGCGTATGATGAGGGTAGGGTCTTATACCGACCTTATTTTACAGAAAATAAACCGTACTAAAACAATCGAAGACAATAACGGACATACATTGATATCGGAGGGAATCGACGCCAATTACTACGATATGCTCAATTATGCAGTTTTTTATATCATAAAAAATATGGAGGCTCAAGACGACTTATGATAACAGACAAATTAAACAATATCAATAACGAACTGAAAACCAAACTCGTAAACCAAGAGCAAGCTCCTTCGTTCAGAATCATAGGGCTGATACTTAGGATAATATTCGGGTTGGTTTTTATATATTCGGGGTTTGTCAAGGCGATAGACCCTCTGGGGCATACCTACAAGATGCTCGACTATCTGCAAGCAATGGGGCTGCCACAATCATATTATATCACATTGGCAGGCAGCATATTAATGATTGCCTTGGAGTTTGCCATCGGCTTCGGTATGATTACGGGTATCGCTCTAAGATTTTTTTCGTGGAGTGCACTGGTTTTTATGCTGGTGATGACCCCCCTGACACTATGGCTTGCCGCTACTAATGCCGTATCGGACTGCGGTTGCTTCGGCGATGCTCTGAAACTATCCAATTGGGCTACATTCGCCAAAAACGTCGTGCTGCTCGTTATGATTATCTCAATACTCTATTTCGAGAAATACCATAAACCATATCTGTCGCCATTGCCATCGAGGCTTATATCGTGTTCGTTTTTCTTGTTTTCGATAATTCTGTCTGTGTATTGCCTCCAGAATTTGCCTTTAATAGATTTTCTACCCTATAAGATAGGCAATAATATACACAAACTGATGGAGATACCCGACGGTGCTCCACGAGACGAGTACGAAACCACATTCACCTACAAAAACAATACGACAGGCGACACAAAAACGTTCGCTTCGCTTGCCGACGCACCTTGGAACGACTCTGTAAACTGGACATACATATCGCAAAATACTAAACTGATAAAAAAAGGCTATCAGCCTCCTATCCACGACCTTATGATAGAGTCGCCCGAACTCGGCAATATCACCGAAGACGTATTGACCGACAAGAATTACGTATTCCTATTCGTGATGTACAACCTCAACCGTGCCGACGAGACCACCGTGGAGGGGCTTAACAATATATACGTACAAATGAGCGAAAGAGGATACAACGTAATGGCTCTGACAGCCTCCAATCCCGAAGATATAGAGCGATTTAAGCAGACAAACGACGTACTCTTCCCTTTCTGTACGGCAGATGCTATCCCGCTGAAATCTATGATACGAGCCAACCCGGGAGTATTAGTGCTCCGAGACGGCGTAGTGATAGACAAATGGAATGCCACGAAGACAAAAAAAGCATTCGAACAATTTTTGCGTAAAAATAACGTTTAACTTACATACAAATAAATAATTAATTATGAGGAAAAATATAGTAGCAGGCAACTGGAAAATGAATAAAACCCTGCAAGAAGGCATTGCTCTTGCAAAAGAGATAAAAGCTTCCCTATCGGGAAAAACGCCAAAATGTGAAGTTATAGTAGGGACACCGTTCATTCACTTGGCTTCTGTCTGCGAGGAGCTCAAAGACAGCGTCATAGCCGTTGCTGCCGAAAACTGTGCAGACAAACCCTCTGGTGCATACACGGGAGAAGTGTCGGCGGCAATGGTAGCCTCTACCGGTGCAAAATACTGTATAATAGGACACTCCGAACGACGCACATACTACGGCGAGACATACGAAATACTCCGCCTAAAAGTGCGACTTGCTCTCGAAAACGGGCTTAGACCTATCTTCTGTATCGGTGAGACCAAGGACGAACGCCAAGCCGGCAGACAAAACGATGTAGTACAGGCACAACTCGAAGGCTCCGTATTCGACCTGGCAGCAGACGAGTTCGGCAAAATAGTGCTTGCCTACGAACCCGTATGGGCTATCGGTACGGGACTGACTGCCACTTCCGACCAAGCACAAGAGATGCACGCATTCATACGTTCGTTGATAACCAAAAAGTACGGCAAAGAGTTGTCTGAAGACACTTCGATATTATACGGCGGTAGCTGCAATCCCTCCAATGCAAAAGAACTGTTTGCCAAGCCCGATGTAGACGGTGGTCTTATCGGAGGAGCTTCGCTCAAAGCAGGAGACTTTGTAGCTATTATAGACTCTTTTTAACTATTTTTGTGGCAAGTATATGCCGATAAAAAGCCGCTCATTGTAAAAAAACTTATACCTTTGCACACAGGTATAAGACAATCGAGTGTATAAAAAATCTTTTTTTCCGAAGGAGAATACGTAGTAAATGATAAAATTGAGTGTAAATGTAAATAAAATAGCGACCCTGCGTAACTCGCGAGGCGGCGACGTCCCCAATGTGCTGAAAGTGGCATTGGACTGCGAGAAATTCGGTGCCGACGGTATCACCGTTCACCCACGACCCGACGAAAGGCACATAAGATATTCGGACGTCTATGTGCTGAAATCCAATATCACAACCGAATTTAATATAGAGGGTAATCCTGTCAATAAATTTATAGATTTGATAGAGCGTATCAAACCGACACAGGTAACCCTTGTCCCCGATGCTCCCGACGCCCTTACATCGAATGCCGGCTGGGACTGCATAGAACACTTTAGCTACCTGAGCGATTTGGTTACCCACTTCAAGGAGTTGGGAGTGAGGGTATCTATTTTTGTCGGAACGGACATAAAAAATATAGAGGCTGCCGCCAAGACAGACACCGACCGAATAGAATTGTACACAGAGCCTTATGCCTCACTCTATCGGTCTAATCCGGAAGCAGCAATAAAAGATTTCGTACTGGCTACCGAAGTCGCCCGAAAGTGCGGGCTCAAAGTGAATGCCGGACACGACCTGAGTTTGGAAAACTTAAAATACTTTGCAGGCAATATCCCGATGCTCTCGGAGGTAAGTATCGGACACGCACTAATAGCCGATGCTCTATATCTGGGACTTGCCAAAACTATTGCCGAGTACAAAAAATGTCTGACAGTATAATTTTTTTCAGTTAAATATATCTACTTTAATCGCTAACAATTAATTTTTATATAAAAAATGATGTTATTACAAATTCCTACTGCGGTGCAAGACACCGTAAATCAGATTGCAACTACTGCAACAAATGTTGCTCCGCAGGTAACACAACCTATTGTAGACACGTCGTCGGAAAATTATTTCACGCTCTTGCTCAAAGGCGGTTGGATACTGTTGCCTCTGTTTTTGCTGCTGGCAATAGCCATCTATGTAATAATAGAACGAATCGTGGTTCTGAACACCTTGGGCAAATCGGACTCTGTCTGGTTTTCGAGAATAAAAGATTTGGTTTACGAATACAAGTTCGAGAGTGCCGAGAAATTCTGCCTATCGAGCTCCAATGCGTACAGTAAGGTGATTGCGGCAGGGCTTAGCCAGGTCAATAACGATATGGAGGCTGTTCAGGGAGCGATGCAGAGCGAAGCCAATCAGCAGGTCGCCTCTATGGAGCGGCATATGAACTGGCTCGGTATCACCGCTTCGGTAGCTCCTATGTTGGGTTTCTTGGGTACAATATTCGGGGTTATAACCATATTTTTCAGAATAGCCCAGACCAACGAGTTCGAGATAGCAACAATATCCGACGGTCTGTATCAGAAGATGATATGTTCGGGGGTAGGTCTTTTTGTGGGTATTTTGGCATACGCCGGATATTATCTGCTCAACGGACGAATAGATAAGATTGTTGCCAATATGGACAAGTATTCGAACGACTTGGTCAATATGCTTCGTGGAGGAGGCAAAAAATAGTTGCTAACCAATACATTACAGAAATGAAAATTGAACGAAGAAAGCCACGTAACGCAGAGGTTTATACAGCGTCGCTGAACGACATTATGTTCTTCCTGATGTTGTTTTTCCTGATAATAGCCACAATGATAGCTCCCGCTACGATGAAGGTAGTTTTGCCCAGCAGCAAAACCTCTTCCGATGCCGCTATCCGCAATCAAATAAACCTCACTGTTACCGCCGACCTTAAATATTTCGTCGAAGACCGAGAGGTTACCCTCGAGCAGATAGAACCTATAATAGCACAGGAGCTGGAGAAAAAGAAAAATAAGGAGACAATAGTATTGCTGCACGCCGACAGGTCGCTTAACTTACAAAACGTTGTAAACCTGTTCGATATAGGCAACAGACTAAAAACCAAAATGATACTATTCACTCAAAAAGAGAAATAGCTATCGTTTGCAACCGACAAAAGAATAATTGAACTAAAAGTAAGATTATTAAAAGAATATAGATAATTATGCCTAAAAAAGATGTCTATGCTTCGATAGGAACGATATTAATCTTCGGATTTATACTTTTGCTGCTGCTGTGGCTCAAACTCGTCGTACCCGCTCATCTACCCGAAGAACAAGGTATAGAGGTCGGTTACGGAGTCGATATGGAGGGCGAAGTAGGCGGCTCTTCGGGCGGACAGCGAGGCGACTTTGGCGGGTCGCTCGACGGCGACTTCTACAAAAAACAGATAGATGCTCCGTCGTTCTCCGAAAAACCCGTGCAACAGGCTCGCACAACATCTTCGCAGACAAGCGGCGGACAAGCCAAAGCTACTGCCGGCGGCGACGACTTCTTCACGCAAGACGAAGAGTCGCTCAACGTACCGACAGGCAGCAATACAGATAAAAACAGCCAAGCAGCCGAACAACAGCGTCTGGCACAAGAAGCTCGTGCCGCAGAGCAAAAAGCAAAATCAGACCGTGCCCAAAATCTTATCGGGGGTGCATTAGGTTATAAAAGCGGCAAAAGCGGAGGAAAAGGGGACGGAGGCAACGCAATGGGTACTGGCAAAGGACCCGGGAGCGGTGACGGCAAAGGTAACGGTATAGGTGACGGCATAGGCGACGGCACTCGCGGCAACCCATTCGGCAAAGGGACATCCAACGGCAATACGTGGAGCCTCGAAGGACGTACGCTCAGCGGAAATATCTCAAAGCCGGCATACAGAGAGAATGTCGAAGGTAAAATCACCGTCAGGATACGTGTAGACGACAATGGTAACGTCATAAGTGCTACTATCGGCTCACCCACGACGATAGCCGACGAATCGCTTAGAAACTCCACGCTCGAATCTGCCCGTAGAACAAAATTCTCGTCGGGTAAGGGCGTAGCTATCGGACAGATAGTATATCACTTCAAACTACGCTAAAACACCGATTACAAAAAATTTTATTAACAATACAAAAATATTTATACCCTGATGAAAAACTGTTATTTGTTTCTCGCCACAGGCTTCGAAGAGATAGAAGCCACAACTACAATAGATATCCTACGTCGTGCAGGTCTGAATCTAATCACTGTATCGGTCGAAGACTCGTTGGAGGTAAAAGGGGCTCACGACATCGTAATGCGAGCCGACACACTGCTTAAAGACAACGACTACACAGATAACCAAATACTTATCCTACCCGGTGGAACAGTCAGACTCGGCGAATTCGATTTTCTCAACAACCTACTCGTAGAGCAGAACAAAGCAGGCAAGACCATTGCGGCTATCTGTGCTGCACCATCGCTGTTGGGCAGACTCGGTATACTCAAAGGTAAAGAGGCTACCTGCTACCCGAGTTTCGAGGTCTACCTCGACGGAGCTACTTTTGTAGACAAACGAGTAGTAGTCTCGCAGAACATCATAACAGGCAAAGGACCCGGCTGCACCAAAGAGTTTGCTCTGAAAATAGTGGAAACTCTGCTCGGACAAGAAAAAATGAGCGAAGTAGCCGAGGCTTTGATAGCCTGACACTCGACAGACAAAAGACATCAATAAGATGTTAGGGATAAAGAAATTAGACCTATATGTTCTACGGCAGTTTATGACGTTACTTGTAGTAACGTTCTTTATCAGCCTGTTTGTGATAGTGATGCAGTTTATATGGCTGCGTCTCGACGATATGATGGGCAAAGGCATACCGATAGAAACAATGGCTAAATTTTTCTTTTACTCCTCGTTGGCGTTTACGCCGATGGCACTGCCTTTGGCAATATTGCTGGCTTCGTTGATGACTTTTGGCAATATGGGCGAACGATTCGAGCTGATAGCAATGAAGACTGCAGGCATATCGCTATTTCGTATAATGCGGTCGCTAATGATATTTATTGCTATGATAGTGATAGGTGCTTTCTTCTACTCCAACTACGTGATACCTATGGCACAAAAACGAATGTGGACTCTGGTGTATTCGTTCAAAGACAAGGCGTTGGAGATAGAGATTCCCGTGGGGGAATTCTATACCGGCATCAGAGGAGTCAATATCTATGCACGTGGCAGAGACACAGACAAAAAGGCTATGACCAATGTAATGATATACGATTTTACAAAGGGATTCCAGAGCGCCTCGGTAACTGCTGCCGATACCGTACGAATATCTACTACCGAAGACAAGAAGTATCTGAAGATAGATATGAAAAACGGCGAATGCTTCGAAAATGTACAGCAACAACAGGTTGGGAGCAACACTATCCCATACCGAAGAGAGTCTTTCAAGCAAAAGGAGCTGCTATTCGAGTTCGACACGGGGTTCAAAGAGCTCGACGAAAATATGATGGCGAATCAGCATATAAGCAAAAATATCGAACGACTCATAAAAGACATCGACTCCGTATCCGTCATACGAGACTCGCTAAAAGCAGGTTATACAAAAAAACTACTGACAATCAATCATATATTACCCGAAGACTCGACTGTCGCTCTCGACATACAACCCACTAAAACCGCTAAGGTATCTGCCGAGAACATAGACTCTATGTTTGCCTCGGCTCCGCAAAAGCAGATGGTACAGATAGCCTCCGAAGCCGCTCGCAACATCGAAAACACGATGTCAGACATACGATACTATACTATAATAATCAACGATGCAGACGACTTCTATCGAGTACACGACCTCGAATGGCATCTGAAATTCACTTTGTCGTTTGCCTGCCTTATATTTTTCTTTATCGGAGCTCCTCTCGGAGCCATCATCGGCAAGGGCGGACTGGGATTGCCTGCCGTAATATCCATTATTCTCTTTATCATATATTACATCATAAACACTATGGGGCAAAAGATGGCTCGCGAAGGTACTTGGGAAGTATGGCAGGGAATGTGGTTTTCGTCGGCAATACTACTGCCGATAGGCGTATTCATCACATACAGAGCGGTGAAAGACACCCGCCTGCTCGAAGCCGATACCTACAAAAAAGTTATTACCTCCGTACGACAGTTTTCTCAGCGTCTCCACATAAGACGTCCGAACAGGTAGCACCCGAAAAAATACCTTTTTGTATTCGTGGGTTAAATCCTCTACGTTTTTATATTTTTACGGGCTGATGTGCCTTTTTGCTCCAAGTCAAAATTTTATTGTAATTTTGTAACGATATTACGGCTTTCAAAAGATTCCACAACAAAATATACAACAGTAACTTATGTTTTACTACTTATTCCATTGGTTGGAGCAACTCAACGTTCCGGGAGCAGGAATGTTTGCATATCTGACATTCAGGGCGAGTATGGCGTTCATCTTCGCCTTACTTTGTGCCACTTTCATCGGCAAACGAATAATACGATATCTGAAAAGCCGACAAATACTCGACACCCCTCGCGAGATGAACTTCGGCGGACTGTCCGACGACCAGATATTCGAACAACGCGAAAAGATGCGAAAAAGCCAAACTCCCACAATGGGAGGAATCATCATATTGATTTCTATCATCGTACCCTGCCTTCTGATAGGTGTTCTGCATAACATATATATGATTCTTATGCTTTTCACAACGATATTTATGGGCTGTATCGGTTTTTTGGACGATTACATCAAGGTTTTTCGCAAAAACAAAGATGGTCTCAGCGGACGTTACAAAGTATTCGGGCAGGTAGGCATAGGGCTTGTAGTGGGGCTTGTGCTATATTTTTCGCCACAAGTGGTTATAATCGAAAATACCACGAAACACACAAAATACTCTGATAACGAAGAGGTTGTCTATACATCGAAAGCGGAGAAATCGACTCAGACCACAATACCTTTCTTCAAGAACAACAACTTCGACTACGCCGACCTTTTCGGCTGGGCTGGCGACAACAAACAGCTTCTGGGTTGGATTTTCTTCGTGCTCATCACTATTTTCATAGTTACGGCAACCTCCAACGGAGCCAATCTGACCGACGGCATCGACGGACTATCTGCCGGCAGCTCGGCAATAATGGGTGTGGCTCTCGGTATCTTGGCGTATGTGTCGGGTAATATCAACTACTCGGGCTATCTCAACGTGATGTTTATCCCCGGCTCAGGCGAACTGCTTGTGTTTGCCGCCGCTTTCATAGGTGCCACAATAGGTTTTCTCTGGTACAATTCATATCCGGCACAGGTATTTATGGGCGATACAGGGTCATTGGCTTTGGGAGGTATCATCGCCGTTTTTGCCATCATCATACACAAAGAGCTGCTTATACCGATATTGTGTGGCGTATTCTTGGTCGAAAATTTATCTGTAATAATACAAACATTCGTATATAAGAGAACCAAAAAACCAAATGCCAACGGCGAAATGGTCGGTCTGCGGGTATTCAAAAAGACTCCACTGCATCATCATTATCAGACAAAAGGCGAGAACGTGGCAGGACCATACCTGATAAAAAGACCTATAAAAACCATTCACGAGTCGAAACTGACCATTCGTTTTTGGCTTGTCGGACTGATGTTGGCGGCACTGACGCTTCTAACCCTGAAAATCAGATAACTTCTCATCTCAGTCTCTATGGGTAAAAGAAAGATTATCAACGACGCTGTCCACGGATTTATATCCATACCGAACGATTTCCTGTACGAGCTGCTACAACATCGTTTTATGCAGAGACTCAATAGGATAAAACAACTCGGCGTCTCGGCAATGGTGTATCCGTCTGCCACGCACACGAGGTTTCAGCACTCGCTCGGAGCAATGCACCTTACTTCGGAAGCTGTCAAGGAGCTACGGCTCAAAGGGCACAATATCTCAGACGACGAAGAAAAGGCAGTAATGGCAGCAATATTGCTTCACGATATCGGACATTGTCCGTACTCGCACGTACTCGAAAACATCATCGTCGGCAACATCAGACACGAGCGGATATCCGACATTCTTATGCAACAGATATCCGACGAGATGGGCGGACAGCTCGATACGGCAATACGTATTTTCCGCAACGAATATCCGAAACACTTCCTACATCAACTCATTAGCAGTCAGCTCGATATGGACAGGTTCGATTATCTTATGAGAGACAGTTTCTTCACCGGTGTAGTCGAAGGCAGCATCGGCTCTGCCCGTATCATCAAGATGCTCGACGTCGCCGACGACAGCCTCGTCGTAGAACAGAAAGGTATGCTCTCGGTCGAGAATTACCTCATTTCGAGACGATTTATGTATTGGCAGGTCTATTTTCACAAAACATCGATAGCTGCCGAGATAATGCTCCGTAATATCATCAGACGGGCAAAAGAACTGATAGGTAAAGGGCAAAAGCTATTCGGTACACCTGCTCTGCTCTATTTCTTGGAAAATGACATCAACGCAGCAAATTTCGACTCCGACGAGCTTGCAATAGAGAAGTTTGCAGAGATGGACGATGCCGATATAATAGCCTCTATCAAAGTATGGAGCAAACACAACGACAAGGTATTGGCTATCCTTAGCCGTAACTTCATCGACCGTAGGCTGTTCAAAACCTCGTCGGTAGCAGGCGAGACAGACAGGGCAACCCTCGAACACCTCGCCCGTGAAAAAGAGAAAGACATTGTATCTCAGCTCGGTATCGACAAATGCGACGGACACTATTTTTCGTCGTACCAGATAGTCGAGAACGACACATACAACTTCACCGACGACAAAATAATGGTTCGTCTGTCCGACGGCTCTATCAGTGACCTGTCGGCAAGTTCGTCGATACTGACGCCTCAAAGCCTACACTACGATACACGCAAGTGTCACCTATGTTATTATCAAGCATAATGCGATGATGTACAAGCAAATACTACGTCTGGCTCTACCCAATATCATCACCAACATCACTGTGCCGCTCTTGGGTATGGTGGATCTGGCTATCGTCGGACACATCGGCAACACTCGATATATAGGGGCAATAGCCATCGCCACAATGATTTTCAGTATGATATATTGGCTTTTCGGCTTTCTGCGTATGGGCACCTCGGGCTTCACGGCACAGGCGTACGGAGCAGACGATATGGACGAATCTGCCGATATACTGTTTCGCTCGTTGTCGGTGGGGCTTACGGCGGCTCTATGCCTTATTGTATTGCAAAAACCCATCATCGACACCGCTCTGATGGTTGTAGGCAGCAGTACCGAGCTCAAAGAGATAGCACGACGATACTTCTACGTCAATATATGGGCTGCCCCTGCCACACTACTGATGTATGGCTTCAAAGGGTGGTTTATCGGTATGCAAAATTCCAAAATACCGATGATGATAGCAATAGCTGTCAATATAGTTAATATCGTGATGTCGTTGATATTCGTCTTTGTGCTGCGGCTCGATATAGAGGGTGTCGCCCTCGGCACAGTGATAGCCCAATACACAGGGTTGGGGTTTGCCTTCGTATTCTTTTGGCGTCGATATGCCTTTATACGCCATCTGATGAGCTGGCGAAGGAGTATGAGGCGTAGTCAGATGAAACGTTTTTTCAGCGTCAATCTCGATATATTTCTGCGTACGGTCTGCCTTATAGCTGTGTTTTCGTTTTTCCCCATTGCAGGCTCTAAGTATGGCGACAACGTATTGGCGATAAATACATTGCTGATGCAGTTTTTCACTCTTTTCTCGTACATAATGGACGGTTTCGCATACGCAGGCGAGGCTCTGACGGGGCGGTTTATCGGGGCGGGCGCCCCCGATTCTCTGAGGCGCAGCATAAGAGACAACTTTCGGTTGGGCATAATGCTTACAGCCGTATTTACGCTTGTCTATGCCTTTGCGGGCGACGGTCTGCTGTATCTGCTTACCGACAAAAAAGATATAATACGTCTGTCGGCAGAATATTACCTGTGGGTGCTGCCTATACCTTTGGCAGGATTTTCGGCGTTCTTGTGGGACGGCATATTCATCGGAGCAACTGCCTCGCGTGCAATGCTCTACGCCATAACGGCAGCGACAATATTATTTTTCATTACATATTTTTCGTTGAACGATCTGATGGCAAATAACGCCCTATGGCTGTCGTTGATAATATTCCTCTCGGCACGCGGTATCGGGCAAACAATATTGGCAAAAAAAGCCGTCTTCGACAGAGTATCTTGAACGATATAATTTATATAACGATATTCAATATTACCTTTACGGCAACCCTTATCGCATTGTGCAGCCAAGACTTCGATGAAAAAAAATTTGTGCAGATAAAAAAAAAACACTACTTTTGCAGTTTAGAAAAAAAACCTCGCGGTTTTATTCATACTGATTCAAATATATGGTTTTTAATGCTGTTGTAGCTCAGTGGTAGAGCACTTCCTTGGTAAGGAAGAGGTCACGAGTTCAATCCTCGTCAACAGCTCTAAATTAAGCAGAAAAAGAGAGATAAAAAACTTAAATCATAATTATAATTATAATAAAACAACAAATTAAGCTATGGCTAAAGAAAAATTTGACAGGTCGAAACCGCACGTAAACGTGGGAACAATCGGACACGTTGACCACGGTAAGACTACATTGACTGCCGCTATCACTACGGTATTGGCAAAGAAAGGACTTTCCGAGCTCCGTTCGTTCGATTCTATCGACAACGCTCCTGAAGAAAAAGAACGTGGTATAACTATCAATACCTCGCACGTTGAGTATCAGACAGCTAACCGTCACTACGCACACGTAGACTGTCCGGGACACGCCGACTACGTTAAGAATATGGTAACAGGTGCCGCTCAGATGGACGGTGCTATCATCGTAGTAGCCGCCACAGACGGTCCTATGCCTCAGACTCGCGAACACATCTTGTTGGCTCGTCAGGTAAACGTACCTCGCCTTGTTGTATTTATGAACAAATGCGATATGGTAGACGACCCCGAAATGCTCGACTTGGTAGAGATGGAAATGCGTGAATTGCTTTCGTTCTACGAATTCGACGGCGACAACACTCCTATCATCCGCGGTTCGGCTCTCGGAGCATTGAACGGCGTACCCGAATGGGAAGAAAAAGTAATGGAGCTTATGGATGCCGTAGACTCGTGGATAGAATTACCTCCGCGTGCTGTTGATAAACCTTTCTTGATGCCCGTCGAAGACGTATTCTCTATCACAGGTCGTGGTACAGTGGCTACCGGTCGTATCGAAACAGGTGTTATCAAAGTAGGTGAAGAAGTCCAAATCATCGGTTTGGGTGCAGAAGGTAAGAAATCTGTTGTTACAGGTGTGGAAATGTTCCGCAAGCTGCTCGACCAAGGTGAAGCAGGCGACAACGTAGGTCTGTTGCTCCGTGGTATCGACAAAGACGAAATCAAACGTGGTATGGTTATCACACACCCGGGTAAGGTTACACCTCACACTTCGTTCAAGGCATCTGTGTATATCCTGAAAAAAGAAGAAGGTGGTCGTCATACTCCGTTCCACAACAAATATCGTCCTCAGTTCTATATCCGTACTTTGGACGTTACAGGTGAAATCACTCTGCCCGAAGGTACAGAAATGGTAATGCCCGGCGACAACTTGGAAATAGAAGTAAAATTGATATATCCTGTTGCTTGCTCCGAAGGTCTTCGTTTCGCTATCCGCGAAGGCGGACGTACCGTAGGTTCGGGACAGATAACCAAGCTTCTCGACTAATAATCGGGGATAATAATATTAAGAGTTACGGTATCTGCCGTAAGGGAGCATTGTCGTAACTCTTTTTAAAAAATACGGAAGTAGTTCAGTTGGTAGAACGTCGGTCTCCAAAACCGAAAGTCGTGAGTTCGAGCCTTACCTTCCGTGCCAAATTTCAAAAAAATAAGTTTATATGAAGTTTATAAATTATTTAAAAGATTGTTACAACGAACTTGTGCATAAGACCTCGTGGCCTACACGTCAGGAGCTGACGAGCAGTTCGGTAGTAGTGCTTGTAGCTTCCGTTATAATAGCTATTGCGGTTTGGATAATGGACTTCAGCTTCGAGAAGATAATGCACCTTATTTATACAATCTAAAAAACTCGCTCCCAATAGAGATGACCGAATCGAATCAGAAGTGGTATGTTTTGCGTGCAATGAGCGGCAAAGAGAAGCAAGTGAAAGAATACATCGACATAGAGCTCGAAAAAGGAGGCGAGCTGTCGAAGTATGTTTCGCAGGTTGTGATACCTACAGAGCGTGTTTATGTAGTCCGTAACGGCAAGAAAGTGATAAAAGAGCGTACATTCTTACCCGGATATGTGCTTATAGAGGTAGCTCTTACTCGCGAAATTTCGGGCTGGCTACGCAACGTACCCAATGTATTGGGTTTCTTGGGAGTCAACGAATCGCCCGGCAACTACCAACCGATACCTTTGCGTTCGCAAGAGGTTACCCGCCTCCTCGGCACAGTCGATTCCTTGGACGAAAACCCCGAAGAACTACTGGAGCCATATCTCGTCGGCGAAACGGTAAGAGTAATAACAGGACCATTCAACGGATTTACAGGAGTCGTAGAGGAGGTAAGCAACGAAAAACGACGAATGAAGGTAAATGTAAAGATATTCGGCAGGAATACCACGTTAGAGCTCGGTTTTATGCAGGTAGAGAAAGAATAGTACTGTCTCAAAAAAGAAAATTTTTTAGTATATTGAGAGTTCCTACAAATTAGTGGAAACTCTCTTTTGTTGTCTCTAAACCTTTCTAAATTGCGTGTATATTAATGCTCCAAAACAGACCTAAAACGACAAATAACAACGCCAGTAGGGCGGCGATATCAATAACACGCCATAAGCCTTTTTCATTTTTGTGTATCTTACTCTGGCAAAACCACAACCAAAAACAAAAAAGAGGTTGTACTAAATAGGTACAGCCTCTTTTTTAATTATAACACTATTATTTCTCTATACCTTATAAATAAGGGTTATAGTTTTTCTCGCCATCCGGTATTTCGAAATAAAAGTATTTAGAGTTGAAATCAAGCTTTCTTCCCTTATGATAGAAATGATTGTTACCTCTTACAGTTTCCCATTTGAAGCGTTTGAGAGCCATAAATGTCCTTCCTTCGAGCCAGCATTCTATACGCCAGTTAGCAGCGATATAGTCTTTCAGCTTGTCGCCCGTAAGAGCATCTATGGCATTAAGGTTATCGGGAGACCTTTGGGCTACCAATTCTTTCAGATATGTCTTGGCTTCGGCCTCTTTACCCAAAGCATAAGCTGCTTCGGCTGCAATGAGGTATGCCTCTTCGGATCTCATAAAACAGTAATCGTTAGTCCAGTCTCTATCACCTTGGAATATTCTCTTTTTATCGAAAAACTTATTGTTGGCTACGTAATAGAAATGGGTATTATTTAAAAAGAGATCCTTTGTCCACCATTCTTTACGACGGTCTTTGGCATCGAGCATTTCGTCGAACTTACCATAAAGTCCAGCGTCTATTCCGGCATACTCTCCGACAGAAGCATAACTATATGTATATACATCTACGAAAGAGAAGAAGCAATATAGATATTTTGTCGTTTCGGGAGTAACGTCTATACCCCACATCCAGTTTCGTGAGTTGATATTGTTGAAACCATTGGTCAACACCTCTGCGTATGGCAGGATAGGATTGGTCGTTTTCGTGGCATCGATAACCTCTTTTGCAAGACGCAGAGCTTCTGTACAACTTTCGGTCTTTGTGTTTTCGTCGAAGAACCTACCTCGGTTTAGATGTATGTAAGCCAATATCATTTTTGCTATATTGGCATCAAGACCAACCTTGGAAGTATTTTCCAAACCGGCTATCTGACCGATAGCTTCCTGTGCAGAGGCTATTACTTTGGTTACTACTTCATTATAATCACTCAAACCCTTTTCTTGATTCATATCGGTCTCGTCGTGATATATTATGCCGAACTTTCCGGAGGTATCACCCGGCTTTACATAGAAATTGAACAGATTGGAGTAGAAGTGCGCCCTCATTATAACTGCCTGAGCTTTCACTAACAGTGCGTGCTCTTTTAGAGACTGCGGACTACTGGAGTTGTCCAGAACAACATTACAACGAGCTATAAGCGAATTGGCATTTCGTATGTTGTTATACTCATACTTCCACAACCAATTATTAAAATCCGATAAGGAAAGATACTCGTCCATATAAGTTCTATTGGTAAGCCACCTAAAATTGTTAGTAGAACAAGCGGCATCCGAAGCAAGCATATCCGACATTACGTCAATATATTTTTGTCCCTCTATCATAAAACCGGGCCTACTTGTGAAGTCTGCATCGCTTTCATCGGAACCCGTATACATTATCGAATATAATCCTTTTAAGCTAACATCCAATGCATCTACGTTTTCTTCTACCTGAGCCAGTGAAGCATCGCTTCCCCTTGGCTCCGAGAGCAGCAACTTGGTGCATCCCGTCGTTGCCAGGGCAACAACCAATATAGCAACTGCAAAAAATATTTTTTTCATATAAAATTTCCTTTTTTTAAGTTTTACTAAAAATAATATGACAATATCAGAAAGTGAACTTCACTCCCCCCACAAAAGTACTAAGCGGAGTGTATTGGTAACGTTGGTTACCGCCTCCAAAAAGAGTAAACGGATCATAGCCCTTTCTGTGCGACAATACAAACAGATTGTCGGCTCTTACCCAAAGCGACAGACTGTTGAGTTTTATCTTCTCTATCATCTTGTGCGGGAAGTTATATGCCAGACGCACATTGGAAAGTCTCAAAGCGGTGTTCGAGGTCAAGAATCTGTCTCCGAATGCTGACCACCTTGCATTGTATGCTTTATGGTTTGCGTTTGCTGCCACAGCTTGCCCAGCCAACATTATAGGCACGGTGGTATTCCTATTTTCCGGAGTCCAAGTCTTAAGCATATCCTTGTGGTAATTGTGAGCCCCAAATGCTGGGTCTCCCATCAAATTGGAATAAATATCATCATAGTTGTAACCACCTATTAGATATTCGAACGAAGCCGAGAGGTCGAAACCGTATGCAGAAGCATCGAGACCAAAACCTCCGAAGAAATCGGGATAACGATTTTTGCCTAAGAAGAATCTCGAAGCCGAATTCGGGTCATTTGTTATTTGCTCTTTTACCCACTGTACCTCACGTTTATTCATTACTTTGCCGTTTTCTACTTTCTTTTCGTGTTCGTATATATATGTGTTAAGAACAGGTTCATTGGGGTCGCTGGCATTATCGTCTGTCCACTGTTCCCACTGTCCGAAACCCGTCTCTGGGTCAACTCCCATAAAATGACGTCCGTATATATCTCCTATAAAATGCCCTACTGCCCTACCGTCATTCAGCGGCATCTCTACTTCTACCCCTTTGATAACTGTTTTGGGATTTTGCACTACCAATGCTTTGCTATAGCTGCCGGTTATTCTGAAATTGACATCTATATCTCTTGTTTTTACCAAGTTAGCCCTCAGCAACAATTCTAAACCGTAGTTTCTGAATTTACCGTCGTTAACAGGTATCGTACTGTATCCATTGGAGTAAGATACACTCCTGAACGCCAAAGTATTGACTATCAGATTATTATATATATCTGCTTCGAAATAGAGTTTGCCTTTTTTCAGCTCGAGGTCTACGCCGAGGTTTGCTTTATAAGCAGTTTCCCAAGTCAAATTCGGATTACCTTTACGCACAAAGTTTACAGAAGGTACATCGCCGCTGTTGACAATCTCATACATATCGGTATATTGGTAATTGCCTATCTGGTCGTTACCCGAAGTACCGAAGTTTGCTCTTACTTTGAGCGAGCTGAGCCATTTTTTGGCAGAAGCCATAAAGAGCTCTCTGTGGATATTCCATGCTGCGCCCACCGACCAGAACGCACCGTATTGGTGCCCGGGAGCGAAATATGACGAGCCGTAAACAGAACCGTTGGCTGTGGCAAAATACTTTTCGTCGTAGTTATAACGAATTTCTCCTATGTAAGACTCAGAAGTATAATCTACTGCCGTAGAACCCGCATCTCTAACTTTTACTGCATTATTCAACTCGAAATCATAGGGTTTGAACATCCCTATTTTAGTAGCGCTAAACTCTTTTCGTTCAAGTGTTCTGAAATCGTGACCAAACATAGCATCTAAGTTGTGTATCTCTGCCAGTGTCTTCTTATAGGCTATCTGCTGACGCGAAGAGAAGTCCGTGAAAGACTGATGTAATTTATCAACATATCCTACCTTTGCAGCATCGCCAAAATATTTGTTCGTTATCGTGCCTAATTCTTGGTAATTGAAGTTATAACCGTTGGTAATGGTTATTACGAGGTCTTTTATAAACTCGAACTTCAAGAAATTCGACAAAGCCAGGTTGTGTACCTGAAGATCATTTTTGTCTAACTGTAATGCACCGGCAGGATTGGCACCCAAAGCGAAAGGTCTGGTATAGCCCTCATTTCGACCATAGTCGTATGCATTACCGCCAAAACGGTCGTCTTGTTTGATGCTTCCGTCGGCATTATGTACAAATACAGGATAAACGGGAGGGATATAATACACAAAGTTAAATCCGTTGTTGTTTACATTGCTCTGCCCCGTTCTATTCATCCTACTATATGCGTACATAGCTTTGAAGTTGGCTGTCAGCCACTTTTTAGGCGAATAGTCTAAGTTGGTGGTTGCCGACAATCTGTTGAACTTCGAATTGATATAATATCCTTCGTCGTTCAGATAATTTACAGAAGTAAAGTAAGTAGTCTTATCCGAGCCGCCGGATATTTTTACTCCTGCGCTGTACTTTTTACCTACCCTGAAGATATGATCTTGCCAGTTTTCCGGAGTAAATTTCCTACCCACATCACTTCTAAACTTACCTGTTTTAGGGTCTATCACATCGTTCTGCGTCCAGATGTTATATCCGACGTTAAGACCGGATATATCGGTCTCTTTTCCTGTCGACCACAAATTGTCTGTAGCACTCTGCTTGGCGGCATCGTAGTTTGGCGATGCAGAACTCATATAGTAATAGTTAGCCAATCCTATCCAGCCCAATTCCATATACTCTTCGGGAGAGGTTATCCTATCGTGCATAGGCAAAAGCCTCATATTGATACCTGCCTGTACGTCTACCTCTATCTTGCCTTCTGAGCCGGCTGTACCTTTTTTGGTAGTGATAAGTATCACACCGTTGGCACCGCGGGCACCATACATAGCAGTAGCAGTAGCGTCTTTGAGCACAGTAGTGGATACTATGTCGTTGGGGTCGATAGAAGATATAGTGCCTCCGTAAGGGACCCCGTCTACCACATACAGAGCATCGCCACTGGCATTCAGCGAAGCAATACCTCTGATACGTACGCTTGACGAAACACCTGGCTGACCGGTACTTGTGGCTATCTGCACCCCTGCAAACTCACCTGCCAAAGCCTTGGTGATATCCGAAGGGCTTTTCTTTTCGATAGTCTCTTGCTGTATGGTCTGGGCAGAACCCACATAACCTTTACCTTTCTTGGTACCGAAAGCCACTTCGATTTCGGCTTCGCTAAGAACCGTACTGCTCAAAACAAGGCGTATAACCATTCCTTCGGCAGCTGTAACTTCCTGAGTCTTGTAGCTGGTCTGCTCCACTCTCAGCTTCGTAAATCCGTCTGGCAAAGTAACGGTAAAATCACCGTTTTCGTCTGTCGACGTTCCCGTATCGGCTCCGACAACAGATATCGATACCCCCACCAACGGTTCGCCCGACTCGCTGTCTAACACTTTACCCGATATGGAACGTTCTTGTCCAAATACTGCACTTACTCCTAAAAGAAGCAAGGCTGTCAATAAAACAGAAAACTTTCTCATAAATTAAAACTTGTTTATTATTAAAATTTGTAAATTACTTTGGTTTACTCAAATTAACTTTCTCTCTTCGGCTGCATAGAACAAGTCCGCAACAAATGGGTCTTGTGGTGGCAAAATTAAGGTTTTTTACCGCAAAAAAAGAGCAATCTCACTAAATCTTATTTTTTTAACAACTACCCGCATACATCGACAAAAGATTGTGCATAACCGACACAAACACTAAAACCTACTGTTAATTTTAACTCTTTGCCTAACCTCGGCGGACTACAAAGTCGTTCATTAACGACTTTTATTCGGCAGGTATCACCGGCTGAGGCTGCTCCTGTTGTCCGGCAGCTTCCTGTTGCTGAACCTGCTCTGTATCAACAGCAGATACCGTGCCAGCAGATTGTCTGTGGGATATCATACGCGCCGAAAAGATACTCAACACTACTATGATAGCAATCAGTATCCACGTGAGTTTCTCTATGCGGTCGGTCGTCTTCTTAACGCCAAACACCTGATTGGCAGACGAAAAACCTGCTGCAAGTCCTCCCCCTTTCGAGTTCTGAATCAACACCACAAAAGTCAAAATAACAGCCGTAATCACAATGAGTATGGTCAAAAACTGAATCATTTTTACTAATTATTTAGATTTTAAATTTATAAATTAACTTATTAAACACAGTTACAATAATATAAAAACCAGACGATTACTCCTTGAAGTCGAGTATTGTCTCCAAATATTTTATCTGAAGTGCAAAGTAAACATTTTTTTCCGAATTATTCAAATTTATTTTCTTCAACATTTTTAGAGCCTCAAAATAACGCTTCTCGGCGATAAGCCTCTTGGCACGAAGCTCTTTGTTTTCGTCAGTTTCGGGCTCGGATTGCTTCGACAGTTTGTCGAGACGTGCCTTTTTCAGCTTGGCTGCAAGCTCTTTGAGAGACTCCCGCGACACATGGTCTTCGACGGCAAAATAGTCGGAGGCAATGGCAGAAGCCTCATATCCCGATACCTGCCCGATACCGTCCGCTGCTCCCTGCACGAAAAAATATGCAAACCGACGGTCTGAAAAATATGCCGACGATTTCTTCAACTCTGTGAGGTATCTCTCTTTATCTCGTTTTTTGAGCTCTCTAAGATATATCAACCGCAAAATCTCCATATAGGGGAAACGCTCTACCCACTGCTGCAAAGCAAAGAGGTCTGTATCGGTTGATTCGCCCGCTATGAGGCTGTTTATCTTACTGTTGCCTTCCATAAGTATTTTACCAGGAAGCTACCGTGGCGTTAAAAATCTGATCGACTATCTCGTCTACAAGCTCCGACACAAGCTGCCCTTGCACACTCTCGAACGACGTTGTGGCAGGAAACTCTTTCTGAGCCGTAAAGTTGCGATCGAAGTCTTCCTGAGAGTTTTTCGAGTTCGAGAAAATCACTCTGACCGTCATTATCAGGCGGGTCTGTGCCGCTAACCCGTCGGCTCCGACAGAGAGCTGTTGCAGAGTGTAACCCACGATGGCTCCTCCTACGTTGTAGTCGCCGTTCTGAGGCACCATCTGAAGTCGTGTCTGACGAGTATAAGCATTTTTCAGCTTTTCATTAAACTCTTGATAAAGAGATGGGTATACCAATGGGGCTTGATTGGGAAAATCGCCCACGGCAATAGTTTTATATATCGAATAGTCGAGTTTGGCATTGGTCAATTTATATTCGACGCCGCACGAGGATGCGATAAAATAACCTGCCGCAACGATAATGGACAATATTATATATCTTATTTTCATACTTCTACTAACGATTATTTTACACAATGTTTATTTGAAATTCATATTTTCCAAGTCGTATTCCTTGATTTTTCGATAAAGCGTTCGCTCGGAAATCTTCAGGTCTTGTGCTGCATATTTGCGTTTTCCTCTGTGCCGAGTCAAAGCCTTGATAATTATATCTTTTTCGGCATCAGGTATAGCCAGCGACTCTTCTACATACTCCTCAGTATCTTCTATCTGAGGGATATCCGATATTTTAGGCGTTTTTATACGACGACTTATATCGGGTGTAAACTCTATAACATCTTCTACATCAGGGCTATGAGCTACTATCGGCGTCTGATGCACATTGTCTTTGTATGCTATCACATCGACATTACCCGACATTATATTATTAACCAACGCTTTGAGGTCTGTTATATCTTTCCGCATATCGAAAAGTATCTGATACAGTATCTCGCGTTCGGTATTGAAACTCTTGGTATCCACGAAGTTGCCCCCCCCCGTAACCATCGGGAGCATATTTTCGGTATCGGGGAGATATTTTTTTAGTGTAACTTCATCTATATCACGATTTTGCTCTATAACGGATATCTGTTCCGTAATATTTTTCAGCTGGCGTATGTTGCCTTTCCAATAGTAACCGACGAGCATATTCTGAGCTTTCTCTGTGAGTCTTACTGGCGGCATCTTGTACGCTTCGGCGAAATCGGCAGCAAACTTACGAAACAGCAATGCAATATCCTCTTTACGCTCCCTAAGAGGAGGTATGTTGATGGGCACGGCATTGAGACGATAGTAGAGGTCTTCACGGAAACGCCCTTGTGCAATGGCTTGCGGCAAATCGAGATTGGTGGCAGCCACCACACGCACATCCGTCTTCTGCACCTTAGAGGAGCCTACCCGCATAAATTCGCCCGCTTCGAGCACACGCAGAAGGCGTACCTGTGTCTGAAGAGGCAGCTCGCCTACCTCGTCGAGGAAAATAGTCCCCTTGTCTGCAACCTCGAAGTAACCTTTCCTATCAGAAGTAGCCGAGGTAAACGAGCCTTTCTCGTGTCCGAACAGCTCCGAGTCGATAGTACCCTCGGGGATAGCTCCACAATTGACGGCGATATACGGATTGTGCTTACGATGAGAGTATTGGTGTATTATCTGCGGGAAAAATTCCTTACCTACTCCACTCTCTCCCGTTATAAGCACCGTAAGCTCGGTATTGGCTACCTGTACCGCTACGTCAATAGCCCTATTGAGCAGAGGTGAATTGCCTATTATATTGAATTTCTGCTTGATAGTCTGTATCTGATTTGCATCCATCATAGTATTGCGAATATGAAATAATATAATTATTGTATGCAACGAAACTCTCTGTGGCTATTCCGTTGTCGCAAAAATATGACAAAATTACATATTTTATTTGTAATCCTCAAACAAAATTCATCGTATACGAAAAAAGCTGCCTCTTTTTTACGGAGAGGCAGCCTTGTATTACTGTTCGGAGTCGATTTATTTAATATTCAATTTTTTCAGTATATCTTTGGGAATAGCATTTTTATGCACCACGATATTCATCGTCTTGTAGGCTACGAACGCCTCGGAGGCGTACCAAAATCCCTTGTATTTGCCTGCCTGCCCCCAAGAGTTTTTCACCATGAAATACTGTTTGCCGTTCTGGTCTTTTGCCAGACCGTATATCAACATACCGTGGTCGTCGGTGGTCTCCCAGTTGTCGTAAGCCTCTTGCCTCATCTGCTGTGTAACGGTCATTTCGGGCAATGGTCGCGACGTCAGCTCTGCACGTCTGTCGGCTTTCGACAGTCCGAGCCAGTGAGCCATATCGGAGCCGGTGAGCTCGGCACCCTTCTTAACATCGGGCATCACGGCAATGCCGTTACGGGTGAAACCCTCTTCGCTCACGTCGGAGCCCCAAGCGATGGTATAGCCCGTATTTACGGCATTTCTCATCACCTGCATCAGTTCGTCGATAGGCAGGTTGTACGACTTTGCGCCTCGCCAATTGTCTTGTATCTCGATAGCAAAAGCCTCATAAAACGGGTGATGGCTGTAGCTCGTCAGCGATATGTAGTCGTCCATATTGAGCCCGAAGCTGTCGGCAAACGAGCGAGGCGTATACTTTTTGCCTTTGTAGGTAAACTCCTGCGGCAGTTTGCCCAGATATGTCTCGTAGATAGCCTCGAGCGGACGTCGCCACAAGGGCGATATTTTCGAAGCGGTACTCTTGGCTATGACGTCGACGTATGCTTTTGCTGCAGCGTCCAAGTCGCTGTGATTAGCCAAGGTGTCGCCATACATAACGCCTGCGGGCATAGCCTTGTCGGGCACAATGCCGTAGTGTCGCCAACAGTAGAGCACATCGTAGAAGCTGCCGCCGGGCGAAAAGCTGGCGTCGCCGTGCAGACGGACATAATTGACAGCCCTGTCGAGCATAGTGTGGTAAACGACAAACATTTCGGAGAAGTCGTGGTCGCCCTTATTGAGCCTAAGTAGTTCAGCTTCGAGGAAGCCCAGAGCCGAGTATGCCCAGCAGGTCGACGAACGGTTTTGGTTCTTGACCGACGTGATTTTATTTTCCTTAACGGTGGTAAAGACGAACCCTGTGGTGTCTTTCTGTGCAAAGCCTCCGAGACAGGAGACAATAGCAATAGTCAAAATTGTTAATTTCCTCATTATTACACTTATGTTTTATTATTTTTAATTCTATTCTACACGATATTATGCCAAAAGAAATGCAAATTTAATATATTTTAGTTTAACCGTAAAATTTATATTAATTAATCCTCCAACAAAAAATTACAGATAATTTTATCATCAATGTTGTCTTAACAGGTGGAATGTTGATTATCAACAACTAACGTTTTTATTTTTTTTACTAACATTGCACAAACATTATCATATTTCATTGTTTTTCACAGCTGTAAACCGTTATCCTACTATCGAACTCGAGTTTATCGGAAATAATGGCGGTCGCAAATCTTCATCTCAGACAAAAAGTCAGAACAAAATACTCAAAAACAAGACATTATGACAGCCGAAAGAGAAATTCTGTTTGTGGAACAGAATTTGATAAAAAAGTGTAGAAATAATCGGTCTTTTGTAAGACCAACATTATAAAATTATTTTTTAAGCTACGAATATGAACAACAACAATAATAATCAACAGAAAGAGAGCGGGCTGCAACGGTACGCCATCAACCTATGCAACAAAGCCCGTAACGGCAAGCTCGACCCCGTAATCGGTCGAGACGACGAAATACGGCGTGTATTGCAGATACTCAGCCGTCGTACCAAAAACAACCCCATACTTATCGGCGAACCTGGTACGGGTAAGACCGCCATCGTCGACGGGCTCGCACAGCGAATAGTCAGAGGCGACGTGCCCGAAAACCTGAAGTCGAAAAAGATTTTTTCGCTCGATATGGGAGCACTCATAGCGGGAGCTATGTACAAAGGCGAGTTCGAAGAACGTCTGAAATCGGTCGTAAACGAAGTTATAGAGTCGGAAGGCGAGATAATCCTTTTCATCGACGAGATACACACGCTCGTCGGGGCAGGCAAGTCGGAAGGAGCCATGGACGCCGCCAACATACTGAAACCCGCATTGGCACGAGGCGAACTACGTTCGATAGGGGCTACCACGCTCGACGAATATCAGAAGTATTTCGAGAAAGACAAAGCTCTCGAACGCCGTTTCCAGATGGTAATGGTCAACGAACCCGACGAGGCAAGCAGCATCGCAATATTACGCGGACTGAAAGAACGTTACGAAAACCACCATCAGGTGCGTATCAAAGACGAGGCTATCATTGCTGCCGTAGAACTCTCGAGCAGGTGTATCACCAACCGTTTCCTGCCCGATAAGGCTATCGACCTTATGGACGAGGCAGCAGCCAAGCTCCGACTCGAAGTAAACTCGATGCCCGAAGAGCTCGATATACTCGAAAGAAACATCAAGCAGCTCGAAATCGAACGCGAAGCGATAAAACGCGACAACGACGAAGAGAAACTTCAAAAATTATCTGATGAAATAACCGAACAGAAACAAAAAGCCTCCGAAGTACGCAAACAGTGGCAAGAAGAAAAAAGCGTTATCTCCGAGATACAGGCTTCTAAGGCAAATATCGAACGGTATCGTTTCGAGGCAGACAAAGCCGAACAAGACGGCGACTACGGCAAGGTAGCCGAGCTTCGTTACGGTAAAATAAAAGAAGAAGAGCAGAAAATCGCCGAAAACAAGCAAAAGCTGTCGGGTATACAACAAGGTGCACCGCTCATAAAAGAAGAGGTCGACAAAGAAGACATAGCCGAAGTGGTAAGTCGCTGGACAGGGATACCCGCCACACGTATTATGCAGACCGAGAAGGAAAAATTGCTCAACCTCGAGGCAGAGCTGCACAAACGGGTAATCGGGCAGAGCGAAGCCATATCGGCAATAGCCAATGCCATCAGACGCTCACGTGCAGGGCTGCAAGACACCAAACGCCCGATAGGCTCGTTTATCTTCTTGGGTACCACAGGTGTGGGCAAGACCGAATTGGCAAAGGCTCTGGCAGAGTACCTCTTCGACAACGAAAACCTGATGACGCGTATCGATATGAGCGAATATCAAGAGAAACACTCGGCATCGCGCCTTGTGGGAGCTCCTCCGGGATATGTAGGCTACGACGAAGGCGGTCAGCTCACCGAAGCCATAAGGCACAAGCCCTACTCGGTAGTGCTGTTCGACGAGATAGAGAAGGCTCACCCCGACGTTTTCAACGTATTGCTGCAAGTACTCGACGACGGACGACTCACCGACAACAAAGGACGTGTGGTAAACTTCAAAAACACCATAATAATAATGACCTCCAATCTCGGCTCGCAGCTGATACGCGAGAACTTCGATAAAATCAACGAATCGAACCGCGAAGAGGTTATCGAAAAGACACAAAACGAAGTGTTCGAGTTGCTCAAACAGACCATTCGTCCCGAATTTCTAAACCGTATCGACGAACTGATAATGTTCACGCCGCTCACCGAAGACGAAATCCGTCAAGTAGTAGTATTGCAGATAGACGCCGTACGCCGTATGCTCCAACACAACGGCATATCGATGGAGATAACCGACAATGCCATAGACCTGATAGCCGCCAAGGGTTACGACCCGCAGTTCGGAGCACGACCCGTCAAACGCGTTATCCAACGGCTGTTGCTCAACGAGCTTTCGAAGAAGATTATTGCGGGCGAAGTCGCCACCTCGTCGACAGTGAAGGTCGGCGAGCAAGACGGACGACTCGTTTTCGAGAACTAATCGCCCGACACTACTTTGCGACAGACGGTAATCGACTCGCTGCCATCTCGCATATAATCAACGAAAAAAGGGTAGACTCTCATCGTTTTTCGAGGGTCTGCCCTTTTTGGTTGTCATCAGAAATAGTTCCGATTAGTGCTGTCTGATAAAACTAAAAAGCATCAAAATACAAATAACTCGGACATAATCAGAGCAACCTTGTAAGTTGTGATGAAACTTTCTAACTTTCATACAGACAATTTTTAAAAAAACTCTTGTTCCAAAAAACTAATCCAATTCGACACTATATCTGTAACCTCTATCGTCAGTAAAAGAAGCTGAGCCTTCACTGATATCAACAGGAGAAAAATGGCTATCATCCAACCAGCCCCCATTATTCCAATATATTTTTATAAGCTCTTCATTCTCAACCTCTACTTCTAAAGTATAAGTAGCATTATGCTTTGTATTGGGGTTATAGACATGTATGATAGCATCATAAATGCCATTTGGGTAACCTTCATCTATACTTCCTTCATAGTCTGTACTTTTATAATGTGTACAGCTACAAAAAGCAGCAAATAGAGTAAGAAATAGATATTTTTTCATATTGATTTCTTTATCCGAAGTTTTATGGTTATAGATTTTTTGGAATAAATACAATCATGCTTTTTGCTCTAATAATATACTCCGGTAGTACTACTTGCAAAAAGTTAGACAACCTCTTTGGCTTTGTTCAGTCCGGTTTCTTTGGCTCACAAGAAAGCAAAACGAATAATGTGATAGCAACCAATATCTTTTTTTTAACACTCCCCATTAATTCATTTTATTTCATTTAATGCTTCGCAGGCTTTATCTTCGAAGTTATTACAAGCTTTTCTAAACCAATAGATCGCCTTAGTTTTAGATTTTTCTACTCCATTACCGTTATAATAGCAAGTACCTAAATTAAACTGAGCAACACTATGTCCTTGTTCAGCAGCTTTTTTATACCAATAAGCCGCTTTTGAATAGGATTGCTCTACTCCATTACCGTTATAATAGCAAACACCTATATTATACTGAGCTTTACTATGTCCTTGTTCAGCAGCTTTTTTATACCAATAAATAGCTTTTGAATAAGATTGCTCTACCCCCTTACCTTCATCATAGCAAACACCTAAATTAAACTGAGCTTTACTATGTCCTTGTTCAGCAGCTTTTTTATACCAATAAATAGCTTTTGAATAGGATTGCTCTACCCCCTGACCTTGACTATAGTAAAAACCTAAATTACACTGAGCATCACTATTTCCTTGTTCAGCAGCTTTTTTATACCAATAAATAGCTTTTGAATAAGATTGCTCTACCCCCTTACCTTCATCATAGCAAACTCCTATATTATACTGAGCATTACTATGTCCTTGCTCAGCAGCTCTTTCATACCAATAAGCCGCTTTTGAATAAGATTGCTCTACTCCCTCACCTTCACTATAGCAAACTCCTATATTACACTGAGCAACACTATTCCCTTGTTCAGCAGCTTTTTCCCACCAATAAGCCGCTTTTGAATAAGATTGTTCTACTCCCTCACCTTCGTTATAGCAAAATCCTATATTACACTGAGCAACACTATTCCCTTGTTCAGCAGCTTTTTTATACCAATAAATAGCTTTTGAATAAGATTGCTCTACTCCCTTACCTTCGTTATAGCAAAATCCTATTTTACATTGAGCATCACTATCTCCTTGTTCAGCAGCTCTTTCCAACCAATAAGCCGCTTTTGAATAGGATTGTTCTACTCCATTCGATCCCAAATAATAGTAACTACCTAATGTTTTCTGTGCATTTGCATTTCCTGTCTTGGCTTTTTCTATAATAGCATTAATATCAGCCTCTATACCTTGTGCAGAGACTAATCCTGCATAAAAAACACCTAAAAATAGAATTATTTTTTTCATATTATCAAAATTTATTTTTTCCTATACCTATCGCAAATAAGAAAATGACTAAAATATCTTTTACACGCTGCTCTAAAAAATAAGCTCCTACTCCTATCATAAAATTAGACTTACGTTGTGTTTAATTCTTAAAATATTCAAAATTAATTATCTTCCTGTTATCTTATTTGCTCAGCAAAGATAGTGATATTTTCTGAAATATAGATTATTTTTTCTGTATGAAAGTTCAACCCCATTTCCCATAAAAAATATCTGTCGCAGATTGCAATTATTTTGTATCTTTGCAGAAATAAAAAACATAAATATAACTTACTAATTCAGTATGAGTAATCAGAATAATGCACCGTCTGCGGACAAACTGAAAGCATTGCAGCTGGCAATGGACAAAATAGAAAAAGACCACGGCAAAGGCACGATAATGAAGCTCGGCGACGATAATATCGAAGATGTTAGCGTTATCCCTTCGGGCTCTATCGGGCTCAATGCCGCTCTTGGCGTCGGAGGTTATCCTCGCGGCAGAATAATCGAGATATACGGACCCGAATCGAGCGGTAAAACGACTCTGGCGATACACGCTATCGCCGAAGCACAGAAAGCCGGAGGCATAGCCGCTATTATCGACGCCGAACACGCTTTCGACAGATTTTATGCAAAACAACTCGGAGTAGATGTGGATAACCTGCTAATATCGCAGCCCGACTCGGGCGAACAGGCACTGGAGATAGCCGACCAGCTCATCCGCTCTTCGGCATTGGATATCCTCGTAATAGACTCTGTAGCAGCCCTTACCCCAAAAGCAGAGCTCGAAGGCGATATGGGCGACAACAAGGTGGGTCTGCAGGCTCGTCTGATGTCGCAAGCTCTTCGCAAACTAACCGCCTCTATATCAAGAACTAACACCACCTGTATTTTTATCAACCAGCTCCGCGAAAAAATAGGAGTTATGTTCGGCTCACCCGAAACTACTACCGGCGGTAATGCGCTGAAATTCTATGCCTCGGTTCGTCTCGACATACGCCGCACAGGTGCCATCAAAGAGGGAGACACTCACTTTGGAAATCAGACCCGTGTCAAGGTGGTGAAAAACAAGGTAGCTCCCCCATTCCGCAAAGCAGAGTTCGATATAATGTTCGGGCAAGGTATCTCACGCAGCGGCGAGATTATAGACTTGGGTGTCGATTACGGCATCATCAAGAAAAGCGGTTCGTGGTTCTCGTATGGCGACAGCAAGCTGGCACAAGGAAGAGATGCCTCGAAGAAGGTAATAGAAGAGAATCCTGAACTTACACAAGAACTCGAAGCAAAGATAATGGCAGCACTCAAAGAAAATAAAGATGCTCCCAAAGAGACAAAAAAAGAAAAAGATTCCAAAGAGTAGATTTCTGCTTGTTTTTTCGGAAAAAAGTATTACCTTTGCCGACCGTTTCGTGTAACCGCTGGTAGGAATAGAGTTATCTACGAATGTTGCACTATTACAAACCATAATAATTTGATATAGATGGATTTAATTAAAATTGCAGAGCAAGCATTTGACTCGGGTAAAGAACACCCGAAATTTAAAAGCGGCGATACTATCACTGTTGCTTACAGAATCAAGGAAGGCAATAAAGAGCGTGAACAGTTGTACCGCGGAGTAGTAATAAAAATCGCCGGACACGGCAACAAAAAACGTTTCACCGTCCGCAAGATGTCCGACAATGTAGGCGTAGAAAGGATTTTCCCTATCGACTCTCCGTTTATTAGCAGTATCGTTGTAAATAAGGTTGGTAAGGTACGTCGTGCCAAACTGTACTACCTACGCGAAAGGACAGGTAAGAGTGCACGTATCAAAGAAAAACGAGTGTAGTTGTAATTTTTTTCATAAGAGAGGAGACAGTTTTTTTCGAAAAACCTGTCTCTTTTTTTACTTAGACCAATAGTTCCATATTATCAGCGATTTATATTGTAGCCTCATTTGTATCCTTAACAAATAAAGGCATAGAAATCAAAAATATATTTAACTTTGCAACCTGATATTCGAAGTTGTTAAAATGTAACAAAATAAGGTTTGTATGAAAATAGCCTATATGCTCGGTTCGCTTAATAGAGGAGGTATGGAGACACTTTTGCTCGACGTATTCAAGAATGCCCGTATAGCAGGATACAGCTTTATCGGGATACATCGCAAAGGAGGCAAGTACCAATCGGAATTTTACGATACACGGCTTATGAAGCAATGTTCCCCGAGACGAGGCAACTATATCGGATATTTACTACGACTTCGCAAATTGCTTATAACCAACAGAATAACTATCGTTCACGCACAACAGTACATCGACGGGCTATATGCCAAACTTGCCTGTATCGGTACGGGAATAAAGGTTATAGAGACATTCCACGGATACGACTTTGGTGTAGGCAAATGGAACAGACGACTGATAAAGCTCAGCATAAAAATGGCAGATGCCGTGTTTTTCGTCAGCAACTCACAAAAAGATTATTACCGAAAAGCATATAACCTAAAATGCGACAACAAAATATCCGTTGTATATAACGGTGTAAACTTCGATAAGTTGCAAAAGCGAAGCTCATTGTCGCCGAAGGCGACTTCGAAATTAAAATTCGGTACGGTAGGGAACTTTGTTCCCGGACGGGAACAAAGTTCCCTATGTCGTTTTCTGAAACTGCTAAAAGACAGAGGAGTCGATTTCGACTTTTTCTTCGTCGGTGCGCGGTCTGAAAAAGAGCCTTGGCAGTACGACGATTGTGTGCAATATTGCCAAAACAACGGTCTGGCAGATTGTGTCCATTTCCTCGGTTCACGCAACGACGTACCGCAGCTATTGGAAAGCTGGGATGCATTCGTATATTCTACCGACCACGACACCTTCGGCATAGCCGTCATCGAAGCCATAGCATCGGGGTTGCCTACATTCGTAAACGATTGGGAAGTGATGCGGGAAATAACTCAAAACGGCACACTGGCAACACTCTACAAGACCAAAGACGAAGCTGATTTGCTCGAAAAATTTATGCTATTTTTGCAAAACAGGGATAGCGAGTGGCATAAAGCCTGTGACAAAGCCGACATAGTACGTGAGACATACAGCATAAAGCGACACATGCAAAGCCTAAATACCATATATCAACGAATAAACACACGTAAATAAATATAATATAAATATCTGTGCTCCACTACCTTCCAAAATATTTCACAACTAAGGCTATCGCACTGTACATTATCGTGCTGATGGTAATACATGTGGCTTTTTCAGGCTATGGTATGAGTTGGCTTTGGATAATGTTCGGGGTAGTGGAGGTAACGAGCTTTTTCTACTTTACCAACATTCTGACCAAACGCTGGGCAGAGTATTCGGAGCGGACATTCCTTCGGCGGCTTTTTATCACCGCTTTCGTCATACGTGTCGTTTGGGTAGTGTTTAGTTACTTCTTTTATAGGTCTATGACGGGAATACCGTTTGAGTTCGAGGCAGCCGACTCCATAAGTTACCACGGCAATGCCGAATGGGGTGCCATCAACTTCAAAAGAGGTAACTTCAATATACCGCAGATTTTTGCGTGGGCTGATGTATCGGATATGGGCTATCCCTTTTATTTATCATTAATTTATTATATTACAGGAGATAGTATTATAGCCACAAGGCTGATAAAAGCCCTTATCGGTGCTTTTACTTGTGTTCTAGTATATAGGTTAGCCAAACGTACATTCGACAATCCCGCCATAGCAAGAATTTCGGGTATTTTGTGTATGCTGATGCCTAACCTTATTTATTATTGTGGATTGCATCTGAAAGAGATAGAGATGACATTTCTGATAATACTTTTCCTTGAACGTACAGACTATGTTATACGTTCGCAAAAGTATAATCTTATTAATATCTTGCTACCGATATTAACGGCAGGTTTATTGTTTTTCTTTCGTACGGTTATTGGTATTACTGCTATCTTTTCTTTCTTCACAGCTATAGTCTTTTCTTCGTCGCGCATATTAGGGTGGGGCAAACGAATATTGCTTATTGTCTGGAGTATAGCAACATTAAGCTACTTCATAGGTGGCAAAATAATGACAGAAATAGAGACTGTCTGGGAAAATAGGGTTACCAATCAGTCAGATTCTATGCAATATAGGTCTAATATTGAGGGAGGTAACAAGTTAGTAAAAAATCTATCGGGCGCGGTATTCGCTCCAATGATATTTGTAATCCCATTTCCTACTATGGTTGACACAGAAGGGCAACATAATCAGATGCTTATCGGTGGCGGTAACTATGTGAAAAATATAATTGCATTTTTTGCTCTGTTTTCTCTTTTTACAATTATAAAAACATATAAATGGCGAGATTATTTGTTGCCGGGTAGCTTTATGATTGGTTACCTCATAATAATTGCGCTAAGTAAATTTGCCGCATCGGAAAGATTTCACTTGCCTGTACTGCCTCTTCTATTAATGTTTTCGGCTTATGGTATCAGCCAAGTCGATCGTAAGACAAAGAAGTATTATTTGTATTATATTGTTTTCATCTTCATTATTTTAATTGTCTGGAGTTGGTTTAAGCTTGCCGGACGAGGTCTTGTGTAATCGTATGAAGAAGATTTTATTGATAGGCAATTATAAAGCAGGAGTTGGCGGAATATCGGGGCAAATGGAGTTGTTGCATAAGCACCTGATAGCATGCGGCATAGAGAGCCGTATCTTCAGGACATCATGCAATATAATAAGACGTATATTGCTTTTTCCAAGGCTGATGTTTATAGGACGGCATTACGACATATTTCACGTACATGGTTGCTCTTACTGGGGATTTTTCCCTATCGTATTAGCCTCGATAATTTCGAAGATGCAGAGAAAAAGACTAATCGTAACATATCATGGTGGCGATGCTCAACGTTTTTTCGGTCGATTTAAGTTTTTTACGGGCTATTTTTTGTCTAATTGCCAAGAAATTACCGTGCCATCAGGATTTCTAAAAGATGTATTCGCTTCGTTCGGAATATCTTGTAAAATCTTACCAAATATCATTGAAAATACGTTACCTTTTAAAGAACGAAATACTATCGTACCCAACTACATAAGTATGCGTTCTTTATATCCTCTGTATAATATCTCGTGTATTATTCGTGCATTCGGTATAGTGCATAAAAGTATCCCCGAAGCCCGATTGACTATACTTGGCGACGGACCCGAACGAGAAAATCTCGAGAGACTTGTATCGTCGCAAAATATTCCGAATATAACGTTTGTAGGAAGGGTAGACAATAAAGACATTTATCCTTATTTAGAGAAAAACGATATTTTTCTTTCTGCTCCTCTAATAGATAATATGCCTGTTTCGATTATTGAGGCTTTCAGTGCGGGGCTGCTCGTCATATCAAGTGATGTCGGCGGTATTCCTTATGTAGTAGAAAACAGAAAAACAGGCTATCTCTTTGACAGCAACGACCATATGTCTCTTGCTAAACTTATGATAGAGGCTGTAGAAAATCAAGAACTTACTCGAAATATGATACAGGCGGCACTGGTAGAAGCTCATCGATACAGATGGGAAAACATAAAAAACGATTTATTCAAAATATATGATGGCAAAAATTAAAGAGTTCATTTTGCTCAAAATAGTAATCCCCATTGTAGATATGATGATGGGGATGAAGATAAGTTATTGGTATAAAAAAATAAACAAATTAAATTCTCTTAGCCGAGATAAAATTACCGAATGGCAAAATCGGCAGTTTCGCGACCTTATTCGATTTGCTTACGAACATACCGTTTATTACAAAGAGATTATCGATAAATCCGGTTATAGTATTGACGATTTTACATCTACCGACGATATTTGTCGTTTGCCGGTACTGACTAAAGAAATTATCAGACAGCGTTATTCGGATATTGTTCCCGACAATATTACTAAAATCCCACATCGTAAACATTCCACAGGAGGATCTACCGGCGAACCACTTCGTTTTATTATAGACGAAAACACGTGGGGATATGTAACTGCGGCAAAAATACATGCTTGGAAAACTACGGGATTTCACTATGGTGAACCATTTTTATCGTTCGGAAGTTCTTCGCTTTTCCGTGTAAACAAAAAAAACCGGTTACACGATATTTATTATAAACTCCGAAATGCTATTGCCTTAAATGGTATGAATATGGAGGATAGTATATGTCGAAAATATATTGAAATAGCCCGTAAGAAAAGAGTAAAATATATCTATGGGTATGCATCATCTATATATATATTAGCATCTTATGTGAAAAAGCACAATGTAAAATATAAACTTAATGCGGTTTTTACTACTTCCGAAGTACTTACTCCCGAGTATCGCCAAGTGATAGAAGAGGCTTTCGACTCCAAAGTGATGGACTGCTACGGAGCACACGACGGAGGAATTACCGCTTTCGAAATCGAGAGAGGCAGTTATTTCGTAGGTTACAATACGTTTTGCGAAGTAGAAAATCCATTGGAAATTTCGACTTTGTACTGCTCTAATCTCATTGATTTTGCGTTCCCTATGCTGCGATACGAGGTAGGAGATGCCGTAGTGATGGACAATACCGCAAATACGCATTACAATGGACAAATAATAAAGAAAATAGAGGGGCGTACAGGAGATATTATCCGACTCAAAAATGGACATACAATTACAAATCCCGGATTCACCGTAGTTTTCAAACAATTTAATGTCAAAGCATATCGAATAAAACAGTTGTCTGAGAGTTCTTTAGTTGTTACGCTTGTAGTATTACCAAACTTCAAAAAGGAAGAAGAATCAAAAATAATAGACACTATCAAAAAATATGCAGGTGACGATTGTGAAATTCGTGTTGAGTACATAGATCAATTCGAACCATTAGAAAATGGTAAACGCAGATTTATTATGTCAAAATAATAATGAATATAAACACAATACTTGCCGAGAATAATATAGAGAAACAACAGCAATACGTAATACCTATGCTTATAAAATCATAGCAATAACCCACATATACGAATTGTCGTACTAGAAGGAGCATTTATATCAAAAGATATTACTACTGGAGCATTAGACAATCAAACATAAAACTCAACTTCAATTATTGCTCAACGACTAATAGATATTTACAAATTAGTTTCCCCAAAAAAGAAATGACAAAAGACAGATACTGTTTAATGACGAACGATGTGGAAACCACATCAATACTAAACCACAAACTACGCGACAAGACAGGCGAATATGTTCTCCGACAGGGAATGCCGCGACTGCTCGATTTGTACGAGCGTTACGGAGTAAAGGCTACATTCTTCTATACAGGCTACATCGCACGGCTGTATCCCGATGTGGTACGAATGGCTCACAGCAAAGGACACGAAATAGGCTCTCACGGTCTTACACACGAAGTAAGCCAGGCAATAGACATACTACCCCGCCGGATACAGTTGGAACATCTGGCAACGTCAAAAAAGATATTGGAAGACATCACAGGCGAAGAGGTCATCTCATTTAGAGCCCCGGCAGCGAGAGTCGATAAGAAGTTCTGCGAAGTGTTAAACGAAGCGGGTTACAAGATAGACAGCTCCGTTTCGTCTCAGCGACTTGATATGTTTTTGTCCTTTGGTTCGCTGAAAAAACTAAATTGGATAACGGCTCCCCGCAAAGCATACTTCACAAGGGAAGACAATATCTTTCGCCGAGGAGACTCTCCCATATTCGAAATACCTATTTCGGCTCTCGGTTTCCCATATATAGGGACTTTTATGCGCATATCGCCTATGCTGAACAGATTGACTCGCAGGCTGTTATATTGGGAGACTCTCGCCAACGGACGCCAGTTCAATTTCCTGACACACCCAAACGAATTTATCGACGAAGACCGCGAGACAGACAATATACAGCGACGTGCCAACAATTACATTGCATATCTATTGGGCGATGTACTAAGGCACAGACTAAAAGTAAAGAACCTCGGGAACAAGGCAATCCCTATTTTAGAGAAAGAATTGCAGTTTTTCAAAAACAAAGAGTTTCGGTTTATTACTTGTAAAGACCTATATCTAACTAAAAAATAATTAACTTTGCCGCATCATTTTTCGTGTACATTATTCATAAACAGAACTTATGAAAGATTTTTTACCTCTCAAAAAACAACCTCTACCAAACCACGTCGAACGCAATTTCTTCAAAGCTTGTAAGTTATCGGCTGCCGAGCACGGATATACGGGCTTTATGGCAAGTTTCAGGTTTCTCTATCGTCGATATATGGATTACTTCTGGCAAATGTTGGCTTTCAGGGCTATCCCCTACAGCAAGCTCCGCGTAAAAGTACATCGTTGGCGGGGAGTAAAAATTGGCAAAAATGTAATGATTGGACCACAGGTAGTTATAGACGACGTGTATCCAAACTTCGTCGTAATAGAAGACGGGGTGTCGCTTGCTGCCAACGATTATATTCTAACCCACAGTAAACCGCTTGAATATCATCGCTTTCTAACAGAATCTTATGTAGCGCCGGTCATAATAAAAAAGAATGCTTGGATAGCCATAAATGTTACTATTCTACCAGGGGTTACCGTCGGCGAAGGATCGATAGTGGCTGCGGGCAGCGTAGTTACAAAAGATGTTCCGCCTTTTTGTATGGTCGGAGGAGCTCCGGCAAAGGTTATCAGAGAGTTCGAAATGAAAGACGGTATCCCTGTGGGCTTCAAGCACAAATAGCTCTAACTTATTGACTAATATGGATTTTACATTAAAATCATATACGTCTCTAATAACATCATTACAGAGAGCCGGTTATAAATTCATTACATTTGAGGAATATTGCAGAGGCGTACACCCCGAAAAATTCGCAATATTGAGGCACGATGTGGACGAAATCGCAAAAAATGCTTTAAAAATGGCAATATTAGAGCACAATATGGGAATAAAAGCCTCATATTATTTTAGAATAGTACGTCAGAGCAATGTCCCAAAAATAATAAAAGAGGTAGTAAGCCTTAAACACGAAATAGGCTATCACTACGAAGACCTTGCCTTTCATAATGGTGACTACGACAAGGCAATAGCCTCATTCAAAACCAATTTGGAGTATTTCAGACAATATTACCCTGTATGCACGGTATGTATGCACGGAAGCTCTTCGTCGAAATACGATAATCGTCTACTGTGGCAGCAATTTAATCTTGCCGATTTCGGGGTGATTGGCGAACCGTATCTTTCTCTTGACTTCAATAAAATATATTATCTAACAGACACGGGATATGCCTGGGACGGAGGCAAGTACGCGATAAGAGATATTGTAGAAAATAATCATGGATTAACTTTTCACACCACAAGCCAAATCGTAGAGAGTATCGATGCAGAAAAGTTTCCAAAACAGTGTATGATATTGGCACATACACTTTGGAGCGATAATATCTGCCAATGGATATTTTTACATATCAGAGAATTTTTCAGAAATAACATAAAATATTTGTCTCTCCACAATAAATTTGTAGCCAATATTTATAATTGGGCAGTAAATACATATTGGAGAGTATAAAATTAAAATAAATGATTACAATACTAAACTATGATAATATAAATAAAGAAGAATGGGTCGCTCTTACAAAACAATCTTCTACCGCTTCGCCATTCCAGACACCCGATTATTATGATTTTTGCCAAAAACTATCGTTTCTGACCCCGTTTGTCTTTGGTGTTTCTGTCGACAATCAACTAAAAGGCTTAATATCGGGTTATATCGTTGCCGAAGGAAAAGGAGCGAAGTATTGGCTATCGAGACGGGCTATCATACACGGAGGAGTTTTACTCTCGGCAGATATTCAAACGTCAGCATTGGAAAGTTTATTAAAGCACACCGTCAAGTCTCTGTCATACAGGGCTATATACATAGAAACACGAAACTATTTCGACTATTCTAAATATCGGGAGATATTCGAGCAAGTAGGGTTTAAGTACGAACAGCACCTCAATTTTCGCGTTAATACACCCGACACAGACACTGCTTTTGCCAACCTAAATACTACTAAACGTCGCGACGTTCGCGCGGGATTCAAAAATGGAGCAGAAGTAGTGATAAACCCTACACAAGCCGAAATCAGCGAATATTACAGTATGCTTTCCGATATCTATCGGAAAAAAATCAAACTACCCGTTTTTCCGAAAGAGTTCTTCGAGAAACTCATCGACAGTCCTTTGGGTAAATTTTTTCTTATAAGATTCAACGGTAAAATATTGGGAGGAAGTATCTGTATAGAACTCAAAGACAAAAATCTATATGAATTATTCGTCTGCGGGGCAGATCGTGAATTTAAAAACATCTTTCCATCTACATTAGCGACTTGGGCAGCTATCGAATATGCTGCCAAAAAAGGACTATCATATTTCGATATGATGGGAGCGGGCAGACCGAAAGAGGAATATGGGGTACGTACGTTTAAGGAAAAATTTGGTGGAGAGTTAGTAGATTACGGCAGATTTTCATACATTTGCAATCCCGTTTTGTTCCAAATAGGCAAAATAGGTTTAAGTCTTATGCAGAAGTTGAAACTCTGATTACAAAAAGTTTTTTTAGTGCTTATGAAGATATTAATACAGGTCGGACATCCGGCACAATTCCATTTCTACAAAAATGCCGTTATACTATGGCAGGCAAAAGGGCACAAGGTGCGATTACTTATCAAAACCAAAGATGTGCTTGAGAATTTGGCGATGGAATCAGGGTTAAATTACGTTATTTTCGAACATAAAAACTACAACAAATCGTCGAAAATAGAAATGCTGAAGATGGTATCTTCCCGCTTTTTCAGTTATATTAAGCAGATGTTGACATTTAGACCTGATATAATTATAGGACCTGACCCTATTTTGGCTAAAATTAGTCGTTTCTACAAATCGAAGTTTATAGCTGTTGCCGAAGACGACTACCAAATAATAAAGACATTGGCATATCTGCTTTTCCCCTCTGCCGATGCTATTTTTGCTCCAAAGGTATGCGACTATTCACCTTGGCAGAGCAAAAAAGTGGAGTACGAAGGCTATATGAAATTGGCTTATCTACACCCGAAACGTTTCACTGCCAACAGAGAACTGATACAACCCTATCTGCGAGACAATAATCCGTATGTCCTCATCAGACTAGTGGCTCTCACTGCCTACCACGACGAACACATAGAAGGCATCGACAACACATTGCTCGACCGTATCATCAGTCGCTTCGAGGGAATGGGGTATAGCGTCTATATCTCGTCGGAAAAAGAACTCGGCGAGCGTTACCGTGTCTATCGGCTGACGTCTCCTGTAGACTTGATACACCACATAATGGCTTTTGCGTCGTTTTTGGTTTGCGACAGCCAAAGTATGGCAGTAGAAGCGTCAATGCTCGGCATACCGTCCATTCGTTTCAACGACTTTTCGGGTAAAATAGGCGTCCTCGAAGAACTCGAACACAAATACGGACTTACATACGGTATCAAAACCGACCAACAGGAACGACTTTTCGAAAAAATCGATGAACTGTTGGCAATGCCAAACCTTAGAGAAGAATTCCAACATCGTCGACAAAAAATGCTCGACGACAAGATAGACGTTACCGCTTTTTTGGTATGGTTTATCGAAAATTATCCTCAAAGTGCTAAAATAATGAAAGAAAACCCTGACTATCAATTTAGATTTCGGTAAGATTGACAGTTATAACATTTGTCAAACTAAAATAGATTTTGTAATTTTGCAAACAAAAAAGGAGCAGATATGAATTGTATCAAATGTAAGTCTGACAAGTCGGTAAAAAACGGCATAGTATCTTCTCGACAGAGATATAAATGCAACGATTGCGGATACAACTATACGGTAGACCACAAGTCGGACGTCAAGTCCAACGAAACCAAACGTCTGGCTCTGGCTATGTATATAGAAGGGCTGAGTTATCGCTCCATAGGTAAAATATTGGACATAAGCTACGGCACTGTATACCATTGGGTAAAAGACCTCAAAGATCAGACAAAAATGCTTCACTCCGACCGTACAGTACAGGTAACCGATATAGACCAACTCGACGATTATATCCACGAAGTAAAACACAACAAACAATACGGGCTACTGCTTATCGACCTACAAAAAGGATTATCTATACTATCGGTCAAAAAACAATAGACAACAATTTGCTGCATATCAGTACAAAAATCATATTTATTAAAAATAAAATAAAAAAATCTATATCAATTTGACAACATAGAGATTTTTTTACTACCTTTGCGGCGAAAATTTTATTTAGTCGTAAACAGATGTTTCGCTATAACAAGATAATAGTTGTTTTCTTCGCAATTGCCGCTTGTTGTGTTGACATACAGGTATTTGGCAGAGGTTTAGTTACTGCCGAAGGGCAACTGCCCGCAGATACGGCTCGTCTGTCGGATACGATAGCCACCTCCAAGACTGCAGATAAACTGTCGGAGGTTATAGTCGAAGCTAAAGCACAACTATCTCATAATAATATTATTATGCCGGTAACGGTAGAGACTATCGGCAAGAATTTCTTTATACGCAAGAATTCGGGTAATTTTGCCAAGACTCTTACGGCAATCCCCGGAATGTCGTCGATGGATATCGGCACGGGTTTTTCGAAACCTGTCATCAGAGGGCTAGGATTCAACCGCGTAGCTGTCGTAGACAAGGGTATAGTCCAGCAGAGTCAGCAATGGGGAGCTGACCACGGCTTGGAGATAGACCAGTACGACGTCGATAACGTCAGCATACACAAAGGACCTATGTCGCTGCTATATGGCTCCGACGCTATTGGAGGTGTGGTAGAGATATTACCCTCGGCTCCGCCCAAAGACAACGGTTTCTGGGGCGACGTATCGCTAATCGGCAAATCCAACAACGACCTGTTGGGGACATCGGTATCTGCCAATATCAAACAAAATAAGTGGCTCCTAAAAGCAAGATTTACGACACAATATTATGGCGACTACCGTATACCTGCCGACACCATCGTATACCTTACCTGGCAGATGCCCGTAGATAAACGACGAATGAAAAACACTGCAGGACGTGAACACAACGCATCTTTCTCTGCCACATACAACAGCGATAAATTGGCTTGGACATTATACTTGTCGGACGTATATGCCAAGAACGGATTTTTCCCGGGCTCTCACGGCATACCCGACCTCAGCAGACTCAGAGACGATGGCTCGTATCGCAATATAGAGATGCCATATTCGTCTGTAAATCACTTCAAAGCAATAAGCAATACCGCTCTGTCGTTCGATAAGGGCAAGCTGATGATAGACGTAGGGTTTCAGCAAAACGACCGACGGGAATTATCAAAATTCCACACGCATTACAGCGATCAACCGCTACCGGAGACAAACCCCGATTTGGAACTCTCGTTTCTACTCAATACGCTGACCATCAACACACATCTATTGATGAACGAGGATAGTAAATGGACATATTCTGTCGGTATCTCTTCGGAAATTCAGCAAAACAGCGTCGGAGGATATTCGTTCTTGCTACCCGAATTCAAACGTTATGCCGCAGGCGCCTATTGGGTAAACAAACTTAACGTTTGCTCGCACCTAAGTTTGTTGGCAGGCATACGATACGACGTCGCACGGCTAACTACAAAAGGATTCTACGACGATATTTTCGCACAATATCTCGCAAAACAGGGCTACAACGCCGATTTCGTAGCAAAATACGCTCAGCGGGCAACAGATATCGCCAAAACATTCAGCGACATATCGGGTTCGGTCGGTCTCGTATACAGACGGGCATACCAAACGTGGCGGGTGAATATAGGCAAAAGTTTCCGCTACCCTCTGGCAAATGAGCTGGCTTCTAACGGCATACATCACGGAGCATTCCGACACGAACAAGGAAACTCCAATCTATTGCCCGAACAGAGCTATCAACTCGATGCCGGCTACGAATACTCTACAAGTAAATGGAACATATCGGCAACGCCCTTTGTCTCGTATTTCTCCAACTATATATTCCTCGACCCTACGGGCGAATGGTCTATCTTACCACACAGCGGACAGATATACCGTTACCGTCAGGCAAAGGTGTGGCTTGGGGGGGGTGAGCTGTCGGCTCGATACTCTTTCAACTCCTATTGGAGTGCTTCGGCAAGCATAGATTATATTTATAATCTGAATATTACCGACGGATATCCGTTGCCGTTCTCGGTACCCGCAAAGACGGCACTCGACATCGGATACTCGTCGCCCGCAAGCGGAATATGCCGTAACTATTCGGTTTCCGTACGAGCCGACTATATCTTTGCTCAAAACCGAATAGCCCGCAACGAAGAGCCGACACCCGCTACCATGCTCTTCAACTTATCGGCAAATGCTTTCTTCAGCGTCGGAAAATTCGTATTCATCACCGACCTACAGATACAAAACATAATGAACACGGCATATCTGAACCATCTGAGTTTTTACCGAAAACTGAACGCCCCCGAACCGGGACGTAACATTCAGTTAATCGTCAGAATACCATTCAATAGTAAATAAATAATTCAATAAAATATCAATAAAAAACATTCTGTAAAAATGAAAAAATTATTTTTAGTAAGTATCGTGCTACTGAGCACATTTGTGATGATTTCTTGTGAAAAAAACAAGAAAGACACCGAAAAACCAACTATCAAACTCATCGAACCCGAGAACGGTGATGCTCTGAAGCCAAGCGACAAGGGCATACACTTCGAGGTAGAATTTGCCGACAACGAGGCTTTGGGCTCTTACAAGGTAAATATCCACCCCGCTGGAGGACACACACACGAACAAGCTGCTCCTCAATTTGCTAATGGGGATTCGATTGCATTCGAAAAGACGTGGTTCGAAAGCGAATTTATCGCTGCCGGCGAGCAAAGCATTTCGGGAAAACGTAATACTACAATCCATCACCACAAGATTGTGATACCCCCCACAGTAAACGGTAAACCGCTCAAAGAGGGCAACTATCACTTTATGGTAACTTGTTTGGACAAAGCCGGTAACGAAAAATTCGTTGTTCATAACGTAAAAATATCGTACTCGGCAAAGGAACACGACCACGAAGATTAAACATCTGCGTTTTTCTTATCAAAAAACAGGAGGGATACGACAAGTATCTCTCCTCTTTTTTATGATGTTCAAATACGTATACTTTTAATTTACTCCCTCCAAAACGAAAAGTACAAAACACACAAAGTAAATATCTAAAAAAACAATCTCTTACCCAAGAGTGTAAAAAAACGAAAAGTACAATAATTTGAATTTCGGTTGGATCTTTAGAGCGGAATGGGAGGTATGGTTACACAATGCCCCGAAACAGCCATAAAACAACCTTGAAACTCCCTATAATATAATGAAGTAGCCATATATGAGCTTATGCCTATATACGACAAAAAGCCCCTTTTTAGGAGGCTTTTTTGTGCGTGTATTTGGGAGAGGGCAAACAACCAAAAATCATCTCTTCGCTGTACATTTACTGTATTGATACTGCAAAATTTTACGTTTTTTTGCATTCGAGATTGTTGTTTCGGTAGCCTTAGCGACCCCGAAAGTAATAAGAACGGCTGTTTTTGGCGTTCTTTTTCGGAGTTAGCGAAACTGGCTGCTCTAAACCCGATTGACAGGGTAAAGTTGGGCAGAACTGTGCTCTTTCACGACATATCCGAGTACGAGAGCTAAGCGTCTGATTGCCGATTTGGGTATATCTATCGGTTGATGTATGAGTGTCCCGTCTTGGTAGGTCTCTTCGTTGGTACTGTAAGCTGTTATACATTTGGGGTCTTTCGAACGCTGCAGACGTTTGGTAATACGATATTCGTCGGTCTCGATGACATAGTTTTTTCCCCATATAATAAGACGTTTGTCGTGGACTTCTCTCAGAGCCAATATACAACCCGAGGGGTACTCCGCCATAGAATCACCGTAATGATGCATAGCGGCTGTTGCGTCTACGAACCAATCGCCCGCATCTATCCATTCCAAAGGTGCACTTATCGGTTCGTTTGTGGCAACCAATCCGTTGGTACCGCCTACGCTGTATGTATCGTACAGAGGTATCTTTTTGCGACCTGCACTCGAAACGGGAGTCTTATTCTCAGACATTGCCTCTTCCAATATTTTACGCAATAATGCGTGTTTAGAAGTCGGTACTACTCCACCGTGTTCCCAATTTTGAACTGTCCGATGGTGGACTCCGAGCATCTCTGCCAATTTCTCTTGCGAAAGCCCTTTTTTCTTACGTAAATCCTTAATCACTATATTGTCCATAATCAGCTTTTTATAAAATAATTTTTATCTATATGCGAAATATTGCGCGAAATATTTTGTCATATACACAATATTGTGTAATTTTGCATTCGAATAAACGAATGTATAACTTTTTGTATTCAATATACAATTGTATAAAAACGGACAAAATTAGAAAAAAAATGACAAAGCAACAAACAGAAAAATTAACGCCCAGATATGGTTTTATAAACGATATAGCACGGGCATGTGGGTGTAGCAGGCACACTGTGAGAGCAGCTATATACGATAATGCAACAGGCAAAAAAGCAGAGAAGGTACGTAAATATTACAAAGCAACATATAAAGACCTAACTGTTAGGTAATTGCCGTTTCTTTTTTTGAGTTAGATTGCGAACAAATCTGTGATTTATAGCAACTTAGCTTATGAGACAAAAAAAATAGTACGCAGCTACAAAAACACCTTAAATTATGTATCAAATAGAAGGCAATACCGTAAGAATCAACCGCCGCCAGTGGCACGAGGCGGGGCTGAGCGATACGCAACTGTGGAACGACAGTCGCAACGGGAAGCTTCGTATATGCGGCAGAGGCGAAGACTCGTGCATAGAGTTTGATACGGACAAGATAAAATACGACCGCCTTAAAAAACTCGGACTAAAAATAAGTGACGACTCAAAAGTATCGCAGGAAAGAATATTTGTCAACATAGACCCTGATATACGGACTTTCTTCGATAATTACCGCAAACCCAACGGGCAACCTTTAAGCCTGGAAGAGGTGCTGGAGCATACCAACTGTGCCTCAATACTCAAAAACATTAAAGAACAAAAAGATAGCGTCGAGAATGCCCGCAAAGGTTTCGGGGTACGCAAGATGCCGAAAGGCGAGATGTGGCGACAGATGTTCGAACTCTACACAAAAAGTGCACGGGAGTACAACTGCCGACAGTTTGGCAATGTTCGGTATTTCGAAAGGGTATTTAAAAAGTATTGCAAAGACGGAGCAAAGTCATTGCTAAGTGGTAAAATAGGCAACGACAGCACACGTGTGGTAAGCCGTAGAATGGAAAATCTGTTCTTGGCACTGTATCGTACGACGGACAAACCTTTTGCCGAGCAGGTATATGAGGATTATATAGCCTTTGTACGCGGCAACGTAGAGATATACGACAAAGAGACAGGCGAGGTCTTCGACCCGAAAGAGTTTCGGGACAAAAACGGTCGTCCGATAGAGGTATCGAAGACTACCGTATGGAACTATCTTAAAAAGGCAATTAATCTGACGGCAATATACGAAGACCGCAACGGCAACTTCGACTACACCGACAAAATGCGACCCAAAAACTATCGCAAACGAGGACAATGGACTATGTCTAAGATAACGATAGACGACGTCGCTCTAAGCCGCCGAAGCGTCAAAGGGTGGGTGTATAAGTATCAGGCAACGGATGTTGTAAGTGGCTACATCTTCCGCCCGGCATACATAATAGGCAAACCCACGACAGAGACGGTGAAAGAAGCTCTCCGCAATATGTTCTGCCAGTGTCTTGAACTGGGGCTACCCATTGGAGGGCAGCTCGATGCCGAGCACCACCTGATAGCGGATATGGAATGGTTGGGAGATGTGTTCCCGTTCGTGTACTTCAACCCGTCGGCTTGGAGTAAACGTGCCGAACACACCAACAAACAATTGAAGTATGGCGTATCGAAAAAGAACGGACACACACGCGGACGATGGTACTCGAGGCACGAAGCCTATAAGAGCATCAGAAACAAGGTAAAAGGCGACTACCTCGAACCGCAATACCAACCGCAAACAATAGTGGCAGACGACCTTAGCGATATTGACGAGTACAACAATCAACTTCACCCGCAACAAAAAATCTACCCCGGTATGACCCGCAGAGACGTACTGCTGAGGTTTGCAAATCCGAATATAATAAGTGCACCGCGCTGGAGGCTGTACCGATACGTAGGCAATATGGACAGCTGCACCATCTACAACAACGACTACGTCAAGGCTGCCAACGGCGAATTCGAACTCATTGACTTCGAAAGTCTAAAACAGCTAAAACCAAACAACTATAAGGTAGAAGCCTATTGGTTGCCCGAGGTGGACGGCAGCGTGGAGCGGGTATATCTGTATCAGGGAGATACATACATAGGCGAGGCTGTGAACCGCCGACAATACCGCTACAACGAGAACACCATAGAGCAGACCGACGAAGACAGGGCAAATATGCTGCATCAGCAAAAAAGAGCGGCAAAGTTTGATAAAATGATACGAGACCGTCGGGCAGAGATAGGCAAGGTCGGAAAAATAAAACCCGAGACAAACACATACATTTCTAATATAGAAGCGGACATTGTAGAGAGCGAACAACCAAAAGGTTACGAGGTAACCGAAGAATGGACGGAGGATATTAATTATGGCAGTATAGCAATCGAACAATTATAAAACACGAATTAAATATTTGATTATCAAACAATAAAACACCAAATAATATGATTACAAAGGAAATTAAACAAAAGATTTTAAAGGCATTAGAGGTAAGCAGGAGCAATTTTTCAGGCTCAGACAGCAAGTTTGCCGTTAGTTTGGGTATCAGTGCGAGCCAGTACAGCCGTACAAAAAACGGTGAACTCGACCGTGTCATCAGCGATGCACAATGGATGAGTATTGCCCGAAAAATAGGGGTAAATCTCAACGACACTACGGAGTGGAAGACAGCGAATACACCCGTTTTTCAGTTCATCACCACACAGCTCGAAGCGTGTCAGGCAGGCAGCCTGTCGGCTATGCTGTGCGATATGTCGGACATCGGCAAGAGTTATTCGGCAAAACACTATACCGCTACACACAAAGGCGTGGTATACGTCGATTGCTCACAGGCGAAGTCGAAACAGAGATTAATAAGACACATAGCCAAATCGTTCGGGGTTGGCAGCACGGGACGTTATGCGGACGTCTACGAAGATTTGGTGTTTTATCTTAAAACGCTGCCGACCCCTTTGATTATCCTCGACGAAGCGGGCGACCTCGACTATACGGCTTTCCTTGAGCTCAAAGCTCTGTGGAACGCTGTGGAGAATACCTGCGGGTTCTATATGATGGGAGCCGACGGGTTGGAGGCAAAGATAAATCGCTCAATATCGGTAAAAAAGGTAGGTTACACCGAGATGTTCAGCCGCTTCGGGCGACGCTATGGCAAGGCTGTGCCTTTGGGTAAAGAAGAGAAAGAGAAGATGTTGCAGGCAAGTGCCGCTATGATAATAAAGGTAAACGCCGAAGCTCGCGGCGTAAGCGTCGATGTGAACAAGGTACTCCGCAAGACGATGGGCGACGACCGAATACCTTCGCTAAGAAGAATATACAAAGAACTGACAAAAATAGGCGAATAGATATGGCTGAGGCAAAACGAGATATTGCGGCAGAGGGATTACGACGGGCGTATTCGGCAGGCGATGTGCTGTCGTTGAAGAGAGATATATGCGAATTCGACGGACAATGGCTCGAGGCTGTGGGCAAACCCGAGCTAAAAGGGACGTGGTGCATAGGAGGACTGCCCAAGAACGGCAAAACAAGCTTTACGATGCAGCTGGCAAAATATCTCACCAAATGGCATTTGGTAGCATACGACTCCATCGAAGAGGGCGTAAGTGCCTCGTTTGCCGAAGCGCTGAGGCGTTGCCGAATGGACGAGGTGAAGGCGAGTCGCTTCATAGTACTCAACAACGAGGATATCAAAGATATAGAACGTCGCCTCTCGAAGAGGAAAAGCCCTAAGATAGTCATAATAGACTCGATACAGTTTTTGGGGCTGAATACCGAGACATACCTGCGGTGGAAAAAGCGTTTCTCCGAGAAGCTGTTTATCTACGTTACGCACCTCGCAGGCAACTACCCCGAAGGCAGAACAGCCCTCAAAATATGGCGTGACAGCGATGTGGTAATCAAAGTGGAAGGCTTCCGTGCCTACCCGACAAGCAGATACGGCGGAGGCAAGACAATAACGGTGAGCGAAGAGAAGGCTGCTATGTTCGAAATCACAAATCATTGATAATAACAATTATACAAAAACAAAATATTATTTACTAACACAAATAAAAAATTAATGCAATATGGAAGAAATAAGATTGACAGGGAAGGAAGCCGAGGAGTTTCGCCGTTACAGAGAGGAAAAAGAGCGTAAAGCTATGCGGGAACAGAACCGCGACGCTTACAAGCAATTGGTCGATGAGACTATCAGAGAGGTATTCCCTACACTGCAAGTGGTCAGCAACGGGCTGGCAAAATGCAAACAGGCAGTCTATGCGCGGTTTGCCGATGCATTGAAACTAAAAGAGGATATATTCAACACTAAGCCCGACCAGCGAAGCAATACTTTCAGTACTTCCGACGGTATGTACAGAATTACTCTGGGCAACCATCAGACCGACGACTACGACGACACAGTAAACGAAGGCATAGCAAAGGTAAAAGAGGTGATAAATTCGTTCGCCCAAGATGACCGAAGCCGTCTGCTTGTAGATGCCATAATGAAGCTCCTGAGCCGAGACACAAAGGGCAACCTCAAAGCAAGCCGTGTGATGCAACTCCGAAAGCTCGCTGCCGAAAGCGGCAACGCCGAGCTGATAGACGGTGTCGAAATAATCGAAAAAGCGTATCGCCCGCAAGTGAGCAAAACGTTTGTTCGTGCCGAGTACAAAGACGAATACGGTAAATGGATCAGCGTACCTTTGGGTATGACCGAAGCATAAGACAATGTAGGAATGTAAAATGTTTTAATAATGTAGAGATAAAAAGAATAGGGTTCAACTAAAAATTGTGGGAGAAAGGGAGAAAATGAATGAGAATATCAAAAAAAGATCCGAAATCGTCAAACAACTTGTAGCCGACAACTACGAAGAGGGCAGACAGGACAGATGCAAACGCTGGGTCTACCGACATATCGTACGTAAGAGCTACCCGATGAGCGAACGAACGTTCTGGCGTTATCTTTCGCTCGACAAAGACGATGAGTGAGGCATTATGGGCATATTGGCAGAGAGACGGTTTTGTTTGGATACAAGACCGTTTTATTTTTTTTATGCCATTCTGACACAGCTTTTTGGTGGGGTTATCGGGAGCTTGTACTTTTGCCTCGAAATTCAAAGTCAATTAACAAATATAATAACAATAAAAAAAAATTAATTATGGGATTTCCAGGAGCAAAAATAACAGTTTCTAACGGTAATCTGCTACGTGAGATTACTGCTTTGGATGCCGTTCCCTGCCTTGTAGCAACAGTTAAAGAAGTGGGTAACATCAACGCTTTGCGACCGATTTACAATCTGCAAGATGCGGAACAGAAAGGATACGGAAAGGACAAAGAGCCTTTTATGTGGGGTTTGATAAAAGAGTATTATCAAGAGCTCGGAGGCAAACAGCTGCTTTATATCTACGGCACAAAAGCCGATAAGACTATGGAGTCCGTGCTGGACGTTACTTCGGCAGATGGGCTGCAAAATGCTTTGCGACAGAGCAATGGAGCCATCAATATGGTTGCCGTGGCACGCAGTCCCGAAGCTGCATACAATGCAGGAACGGATTTTCTCGACACGGACGTGGCAAAAGCCGTTGCCAAGGCAAAAATATTGGCAGAGACACAGCAATCGAAAAATATGCCTTTACGAATTTTCATCGAAGGCAGAGTAGCTAACGAAGCGGCAACGAACAACTACAAGCCAAAAGAACAGGCTAACGGATATGCAGCAGTGGTGCTCGGTGGCACAACAAAAGGCAATGGTTCGGCTGCGGTTAGCCTTGCATTGGCTCGTGCGGTCAAATATCCTGCACACGTAAAACTCGGCAGCGGACAGAACGGTGCTCTGACAGCAGAAAGCATCTACATCGGTTCCAAGCCTATCGAAGAGATAAACGAAATGGAGACACTACACGATGCAGGCTTCTTGACTTTTCACCACCGCACCGGTGTAGCAGGATACTTCTTCGGAGTAGACAATATGTGCTCTGACGACGACTTCAGAATACTTGTTCACGGAAGAGTCATCGACAAGGCACAACGTATAGCATCGATTGCTTTTCAGCCCTTTGTCGAAAACTTCGTAACGCTCAAAAGCAATGGCTCTATCAACGACTCGGAGGCTTCTTATATCGAGAACGTTATAGAATCTTCTTTGTGGGCAGGGCTAAGAGGACAGGTATCCGACATAGCCGTAGAGGTAGACCGCTCGGTCAATCTGGCAAATACATCGAATCTGCCTGTGGATATTAAGGTACTGCCTCTGGGATACCTTACTTGGATCAAAATCAGACTCGGTCTGACGGCAACAATAAATAAATAATAACTACGAATATGGCAAATGTAAATATTTCGAGCAACGAGTGTGCGTGGAAACACGGCGAACTAATCTTGTTGGGCAGACGAATAAACGGTCTGCGTGGATTTGAACTGAAAAAAAGTGTAGAAAAAGAACATCTGTATGGAGCAGGACAAAACCCTATCGACATACAGGAGGGTAACATTAAATGTGAGGGAAACGTAAAGATTCTCGGATTTGAGTTGGATGCTTTAAATCAAGCAGCAATCATAGCAGGTTACAACGACATCACCGAAGTGCCGCACGAGGCAATATCTATGACGATAAAGCTGCAAAAATCGGCTATGTCTCCCAAAACAATCTTCAATGTACGCGGGATAGCCTTTACGGAGGTTGCCAATGCTATGGAACAGAATGCAAAAATGCGGGAGGTAACTCTACCGTTCATTGCTATGGATATTATTCAAGTAAAAGAATAAAACGGCTATGGCAAAGAAGGAACAAACCGCAGGTATCCCTGCTGTCAATAAACCGAAAAACGATGTGTTGGCACGTCTGTACGAACGTTTCGGTCGTCAACGCATAGAGGGCTGGCAGCAGGAATATGCCCCCCGCAAACTGAATGTGATAGAGGTAGAAGGTAAGTTGGCTGTACTCAGACCGATAGGAGTCGCTGAGATAGGCACTTATACGATGATGACCGTAAATTCGGAACTCGGATTCGTCAAAGCAAACGAATTTCTGCTCAGCGAATTGTGGCTCGACGGAGACAGTGAGATAAGAGACAACGAAGAGTATCTGATAGCGGCATTGCTACAGGTACAAAACTCGTTGGAACTAAAAAAAAGCTCTTTTTACGCTGTTTAGACAAAGGAAAAGAAGAGTTTGAGACGAACTTCGAGACAAACACTGTTTTTGGGGTAATGTTTCTGGGCAGTGAAATGTTGAGGGAAAATCCCGAACTATTTTATTACCGCACGGGCATTGCCCTTAAACTTTGGGAGAAAGGCGTAGGACGAAGTATTATTTAAACAAAGACAATGCCGTCACACTGGCTCATTGACAAACAACACCCTTGCCGATAAAACATTAAATCACACACAATTATCTATCGAAAACAGAGAGAAAAACAACAATCGATGCTTTAATCGGCAGAGGTGTTTTACACAAAAAATTATTTCATCACAAAAATGGCAAATATATTAGATTATATTCATTCTTTAAAGCGCAACGTACTCATAGATGTAGGCATATCTTCAGACTTCGACCGAACGACGTCGAGTATCAAACAATTGCTTGGCAGAATGGACGAGCTGCAGAAAAAAAGAGACCTGATTCCTTCGGGCGAAATAAATAAAATACGCGCCATAAATACCGAAATAAAACAACTCGAACAAAGAATAGGCAATACAAAAAAGTTAGGCAAGGACTCGTTGTTTAAAACAAAGACAAAAGAGGTCTTAAACTCAATACCGGGAGCAGCTTATATAAAAAACCCGCTGATGATGCTCAAAGACGGATTGGGTGCGTCTATCACAAAAGGTATGAACGACCAACGTCAGCGACGTGAAGTCTTGGCTCTTATGCACGGAGACCGCAGCGGTACCGACAAACTCTTCGGCAATATGTCGCAATATGCGGCAAAAACGGGTTACGACAAAGCCGAACTGATAGAGTCGCAGAAGCTTATGATGTCTTTCGGTATGTCGAGCGGTTTTGCTTTTGACAAACTGAAACAGATAGGCGATATCGCTATGGGCGACTCCAACCGTATGAGTAGTCTGGCACAAGCGTTCTCGAATGCAACCGCCACAGGCAAGCTGATGGGAGACGACCTGGCGAATATGAAGGAAGCCGGCTTCAATCCATTGCAGATCATAAGCGACAAAACGGGCGAAAGCATGGACAGTCTAACAGAGAAAATGTCGCAAGGAAAAATATCGTCCGAGATGCTTTCACAGGCGTTACAGTGGGCTACCCAAGAGGGAGGACAGTTTTACAAAGGAGCCGAAATAGCATCTAATACGCTCGAAGGCAGAGTGAATAAAATGTATAACTCTCTGTCGGAGATGGCCGTCAATATCTTCTCGGCAATATCGCCGATACTGAATCCGCTTGTAAGTTTTGCTACACAAGTAATAGATACTGTCGGCTCGGGCATAGTGTGGCTGATAGATAAGTTCAAAGAGGGCAACCCGATAGTGATAGGACTTGCTGCCACTATCGGCACTCTTTTGGCTGCCGTGTTGGCATATAAGACTGTTGTAGGCATTATAACTCTCGTTCAGAATGGGTTTACTCTTGCCGTTATGCTCTCTAATATGGCAATATTGGCAAATCCGATAGTTTGGGTCTCGGCGTTGGTGGTAGGGCTCGTAGCTGGCATAATATTGGCTTGGAAAAAGTTCGAAGGTTTTCGGGGTGCTATCTACGGAGTATGGGAGGTAATCAAGGGATTCGGTAAAATCCTGAAAGACTTTGTCATAGACCGCATAAAAGGATTACTCGAAGGCATAGGAGGAATGGGTAAAGCCATCTCTCTGCTCTTCTCGGGCAAATTCGGGCAGGCGTGGGAGATGGCTAAGCTCGCCGCTAAAAACATATCCGGCGTGGAGGCGGTACAAAATGCTGTTGCTTCGACAAAAAATCTCGGCGAAGCCTACGCAAAAGGCAGAGAAAAAGGCATAGCTGCATCCAGGGCAGAAAAACAACAAAAAGAAAACCAGAAAAAAGCCTCGGAAGAGGAAAAAATGCTTGAAGAAGCAACCAATACAAAGTTGCTCGAAGGCATAAAAAACAACATATCACAAAACAACGGTCTGTCGCAAGCAAATACGAGTACCGCAGCGGCGGGCGGTCCCAAAGTGGTCAATATTACAATCGGTAAATTTTTGGATAATATCAATATTTCCCCTCAGACATTACAAGAAGGTATAAACAACATAGAAGCTCTTATACTCGAAATGTTCGGCAGGGTTGTAGTTCAAGGAGGATACGCACAATGAGCAATATTATAGTAGAACATAGCAAGATATACAAGTCCTATTTCAACGCACCGTATATCATAGCCGACTCTTCGACCGGTGGCAACAAAACCTCTAAAAGCGGCTCGGCAGACAATATAGGCTTTATCGAAAAATACAGAGGCATCGACGTAATGACGCCCGTAACCCTCTGTACTGCCAGCAAAGATTTGTACATACCTTGTGTTACAATCGGTTGCAGCAGACACAATACGATAATAAGAACTGCCGTAGCCGAACGTGAAGGCACGGTCAAAGAGCTGTTCTCGGCAGGAGATTGGGTAATAACGCTAAAAGGCATCTTGACCGGCGACAAGGGACAATTCCCCAAAGAGGAGACAGAGTGCCTCATAGAGATGTCGAAAAACACCGAGTCTCTCGAGCTGTGGTGCGGTCTGACGGATATGTTTATGCCGGGCAACAACAAAGTCGTTGTCGAAAGCCTCGAACTGCCCGAGATAAAAGGGGGCAGCATACGCCACCGCCCTTTTTCGATGACACTCGAAAGCGATTATGTCGATAGTCTTATAATAGAAAGAGTTTGAGCGGATATGTTTAGAATGGTATCGGATATAGAGGTAGTCAATAACAACAAAGGAGTCGTTACACGATTTCGCGGAATAAAGCCTACTGCCGTCAAGTGGTCGCAGAGTGTCAAAAACTTTGCCGACACCTGTTCCATAAGCCTACCGAAGAACCCGTATCTCTCCAATACGGTGAAAAACAATACCGTTTTCTCTGCAACGGCTTCTCGGGGAGAAACAATTTTTCACGAAGGCGACGCCGTAGAGGTACATCTTGGATATAACTACGAAAAACACCGTTTTTTCAAAGGATTCATAAAACAAATCAACTACGCACAACCTCTCGTGTTGGAGTGTGAGGGTTACTCTTATCTGCTTCGCAATGTGTCGTTTACGAAATCGTATAAATCGGCTACGATACGTCAGGTGTTGGACGACCTGATACACGGCACCGACATAAAGTTATCGCCGTATATACCGGAGATAACGCTCAAAAACCTGACTTTCAAAAATATGCCGGGGCTCAACGTATTGGAGTGGTTTCAGAAAGAGTGTCTGTGTGTCGTATATTTCGAGGACGATACCCTGTTTGTCGGAGCCTCGAGGTACGCCATACCGCACCCTACACATAAGTTGCGTGTGGGCTGGAATACTGTCGAAGACAAGGAGCTGAAAAAAGAGAGTGCAGCGACAAATGTCTCCGTCAACCTGATGCACAAATTACCCACAGGCGAGGCGAAACGTACCCAAGCCGACAAAAGCGGGCAAGGCGGCATAAAAGAGATAAAGGTACGGACAGGATTACCCGACACATTTCTGAAAGAGGTAAGAGGCGAACTGCAAAAACAAGAAGATTACACGGGATACAAAGGCACTATCACCGCTTTTCTAATGCCTTCTTTCGGCAAAGGCGATGTATGCCAAATCATAGACAAACGATTCCCCGACAGAGAGGGAAAGTATTTTGTGGAGAGCATCGAGGGCTCTTTCGACGACAGAGGAGGCAGGCAGAAACTAAATTTGATATATTATGGCAAAGACAGAAAGTGAAGTAAGGAGTTTGTTTGCAGAGTTTTGCAACAAAGTGGTAAAGACGGGTGAACTGATACTTGCCAATGTAGTGGAAGTAGACTCGCAGGAGCGTACCTGTACCATTATTGACGACGATACGGAGTACTACGGCGTACGCCTACAACCGATTACCGAAGGACAGAGCGGAGTCGTGCTCACCCCCAAAGCAGGGGCATTCGTATTGGTGTCGCGTATCGAAGGAGGCGACCTATACGTTATAGCGGCGTCCGAATACGACAGCCTGTCGGCGAAGATAGCCGACACCACGCTAATACTCGACAAAGACGGCATCGTAGCCAACAACGGCGACAACAGCGGAATGGTGAAAATAGACAAGATGATAGAGTGGATGAAACAAGTGTATAATGATTTAAAGAAGATACAATCGGGACTTTCCTCCCACCCGGTTGCCGGCAATGATGCACCATTAGGCTTGAAGATTGAACTGGATACCCCCAAACCCATAAAATCGAACTTCGAAGACAAGCGGTTTAAACATTGATTAATTAAATAACGTTTAAAAAGATATGAAAGGAATTTTGTTGGATATGAATGACAAAGCGGGCAATATCCTAATCGACGACAAACGAATGGTAGTAGGCGATATTGCCTTACAGAACGCAAAACTGATTATAGAGGCAAACAAAGGAGAGTTCAAAGAGAAACCCCTCAAAGGCGTAGGTATCAGCCGATTTGACGAAGACAATACTCCCGACCGACTGATACGTGAGATACGCCGTGAGTTCTTCGACGAAGGGTTGCATATCAATTCGCTCAAAATCGGAGCGGACGGTATCGAATTGGATGTCGATTATAAATAAACGGATAGATTATGGATAGTTTTTTTGCAACATATTATCTCGATTTACAACACAGGATACAGTCGGAGGTATCTGGTATAAAAACGGTCGAACACGACTATGGGCAGGCTAATAAGGACAAGTGGCTGTCGGCAGCCAACTTGCCGTCGGTGCTGATAGACTTCTCCGAGACGGTATACGAAAATATCGTTCTCGGCGGTACGACTGCAAACGTAGAGCTTACGTTGTGTCTTCTGACCGACATCTATTTGCCAAACCACGAATACACGCACGAGGAGATACAAAACCGTGCCATACGGTACTTCGAGTTGGAACACCAACTGGCAAAAGCTCTGCACGGCTGGCAGCCCGATAGCGGTTACGTTCAGCCCCTGATGTTGTCGAGAGCCTATACCTCAAACGATAACGGACAGAAAACGAGATTACTCAAATTCACCACTTCATACGAAGAGTACGTAGAAAAAGGTAAGAGTTTCGACATATCTGTGCCGAAATGGCAGTAGTATTTGTACAAAATATCGAGCCGAAGTAATTTTGAAAAAAATATAGATAACAATGGATAACAGAACGACGACCGACAAGATAATAGTACACTGCACCGCTACGCCCGAAGGCAGAGAGGTAACGGGTAGGGAGATTGACTGTTGGCATCGTAAGGCAGGATACAGCGGCATAGGTTATCATTATGTCGTGCACCTCGACGGCAGGGTCGAAAAGGGCAGAGACGAACGTCGGATAGGAGCTCATACCGTAGGACAGAATCACTGCTCCGTCGGCGTATGTTACGTAGGCGGGTGCGATGCGGCAATGAAGCCGAAAGACACACGCACGGCAGCACAAAAGGTGGCTCTGATAAAGTTACTCAAAGAGCTAAAACAGCGTTACCCCGCAGCCGTGATTTACGGGCACCGAGACTTCGCCCGCAAGGCTTGTCCGTCGTTCGACGCAAAAGAAGAGTATAAGGAGCTATAAAAATGGATTGGATAGCAGCATTAGGATATATTATTGCTCCCGTTTCGAGTATAATAACTTGGTTCGTAGGACGCAAAAAATCTCGTAACGACTTCTTACGAGAGATGCAGGCAAGTATAGACCTGCTTGCAACAAGAAATGGCAATCTTATAAAAGAGGTTACCGAACTTCGTGGAGAAAACATGAGACTCCGATTAGACGTACAGAGATTGGCAGCAGAAAATGCTAAAATGAGTAAAGAGATCGAAGGACTCAACTCTCGTCTTAAAAACATAAAGACTATTACTAAAAAAGGATAATAATATGAGAGGAATAACTATAATAGTACAAATATCGGCTGTGGTCTTGTCAATACTAATGCCATTGTCGGGTTGTGTCCCGACAAAACAGGTAACGACCTCCGAAAATTATTCTGCATCCGATATACATACAAACGATAGTTTATCTGCAATACAGACCCGAACGCTCGACCTGCTCCTCCGTCGACTTACCGAAACAAAGGAACAACTGTCCGAATGGACAACCGAACGCGTCGACTACAATACGATTGATTATGATACACTTGGAAGAATCATTCGCTCCACAGCACAGACTACCGACAGGCAGGGCGGCAGACATAACGACCGGCATATCGTAGACAATACTACGGCAAGCATTACAATGTCGCAGATAGACAGCCTTATCCTGTCTAGCGAAAAGCGTATTATGTCCAAAATCGCCACAAAGAGTACGATAGAGACAAAAAAAGGCATACCCGCTTGGCAAAAAGGACTTATGATAATCGGTATTATATCTCTGTGTTATATCGTAATAAAAATACTTTTTAAAACCGTATTAAGACCAAAATGACAACATACACCACGATTCTCAAAAACCAGACTCCACTCGACATAGCTCTCATACTTACAGGCTCCGCCGACAATGCATACGAGATAGCCAAAGAAAACGAGATTGATATGTCGAATATGTTGAAAACCGGAGAACAGATATATTACAACGGGGAAATAACGGACAAGCGTGTGTTTGAATATTACGCTGCTCGGGGTATCAGACCCGCAACAGGTATCGACACATTATATTCGGGAGATATAAAAATTTTTGATAGTACGTTTGATTTTACATTTGAATAAAAAAGATGACAACACAAGAGTGGAAAAAGAAATTGACAGACGAGTGGCTCAAACAGCCGGGGGTAGAAGTTTACAGGATTGACACCGATAAGACATTCGACGAACAGTTCTCGGCGGTGAGCATAGAGAACTTACTGTTTTATGCCCAGGCATTCGGTTTGATGGTACTCGAAAAGATAGTAGGCGATAGGATCGCCAAGCTCGAAGAGCATTTCAATCGCCTTCGCCCCCATACTCTGAGCTGGTATGCAGGGAAAATCAAAGCATTCCAAATGGGCGATACGCTGCCCACAGATACCGATGTGTATCCGAATATAAACAAAGAAAAACAAGTAGTCAAATACTGCTCGCTGATGGAGCGAAATGGCGTCTTATCTGCAAAGATAGCGGGTCAAGACAAAGACGGCAGGCCTACCCGTCTCTCCGATGATGACGTAAAAAAAGTATCGGCGTACGTCAGCAGGATAAAAGACGCAGGCGTAAGAGTGCTGCTATCGAGCGGAGATGCAGACAAATTCAACGTTAGTTTGCTTATACACTACGACCCACTGAAGAGACTGGAAGCCAAAGACATTAAGAAGGTGGTATCCGAATACTTGGAGAGTATGCCTTTCGACGGCATTTATTCGAATATGGCTCTAATAGACGCTATCCAAAAAGTAGACGGTGTACGTGTTGCCGAGGTATTGACCTCTGAGGCAAAATACGGAGGTAATATTACAAAAAGTATCGACAGCGTTTACGTGCCTACGTCCGGCTATATGCAGATAGAAACCGCTACAATAAAACTAAAACCGTATCAATATGACCAATTTTAAACAAGTAGTCGGGTTCGCCTTCCCGCCCAGAATTTACACAGGAGTGGCAAAATCCATATTGACCGCAATGGGCATTGTCTTAAACGGTATTTTTAAAGGATTTATAGATTTGTACAAAAAAATAGACGACGACCTGTCTATTACACCTCAGGTATGTTTTTTGGAAAAGATACTCAACGACAAGTACGATAATAAGGAGCGTCGTATTCATATAGAAGAAGCGGAGGATACTTTAGGGTATTTCTTTTTTAGAGTTAATGACCCCCCGAGTAATAAGTTTTATTTCAATAAAGCGTGGTTTGTGGAAGATACAAGATATGGCAATGCCGGCGTAGGATTTGTTGTAGTACTTCCAATGGATATATCGGCTACAGACCAAATGAGAGCTTTTATAAATAGGTACAAATTAATATCAATAAAATATCAAATAATTAACAAATAACATATTATGAATAAAATTATTTTTGCCAACACAGAAGCTGGCTTTCCTGCAGACGAACAGTTTATGAGAGTCGTGGACGAACACAGGGAAACAATAGTACAATTGTGTTTTGCCTTGTTTGGAGAAAGAAATGTTATATTGTCAGGCTTAGAGGTATCTTATACCACTAAGGAGGAAAACGGTATAGCTGTCCATACTACCGTTGTAAATGAGGGTGTCGTTTGGTTCAACAGGGATATTAGATATGTAGATAGGACAGAGTTAAAGGGCAAGGTAAATATTGAAAGTATTTTTCTTGTGCCTATGGTAAAAACCATAAAAGGTACTTATCATAACGGAGAAACCCACTATACCTATTCCAATAATCAAGTTGATATCCATACAACTCCAATACCCCATTTCTCAACAAAATTGTCCGATTTTGTAATGTTTGACACATCTTTTGGAGCATTAAAACCCCGAAGCATTGAGCATTGGGTTAAAAATTATGGAAACATAAAATATTCCATAAAAGCCAGTGAATATATGGGATTAGTAAATATCAACGGGAAAATTAGACTGTCAGAAATGACTCCTTTTGGTTCTTCTGTTATTTTAACAGAACCTTCCAAAAAGTATAGTTTTACAGGATACGACGATACAGTACTTGATTTTCCCTGCCATGCATCATATTTCAGTGAAAAATACAATAAGTCTTTTGATAAGATAGCTATGTTTAGAGTTTTTTCAAACGGAAATACAGCATTAACAATGCCTCCAGAAAAGGCTTTGCCCGATGACACAAATTTGATCATAACAGCATATATAAACGCCTCTTATATTGCATTATAATATTGAAAACAGAGATAGAGGTAAAACTGCAAGAGATAAGGGGCGAAACGGCTGCTGGAGGTAATATCTGTAAAAGAGTTTATAATGCCTTAAAGTCGATATTAGACTATATTACTTCGATAGACTATAATGTTAAAGTTGTGCTGGCATCCGGGGAAACATTTTTCGGAGATGATGATTTTAGAAAGCTAAATCACGTAAGAAGTTACGAAAGTGATACTAATAGTATTGGTATATCCGCCTTCTCATTTAAGCCCGTATCGGCAAAACCGAACGCAATAACCACAGTGGCTAATTTTCTGTTTAAGGGGTATAATTTCACTTACGGTTCTTTTAATGCGGCAACATCAATAGATAATGCCGCATTTGCACAGACTCAGTTATACTACGTAAATAAGCAAGGAGCTACCACAGAATACAATATCATTATGCCCAATATTTAACGTAAAATCACATGCTTTTGCCGATTGCAAAAACCTTACAGAGGTTTATTTGCCTAATGCAACGGCTATAAGCTATTTTGTGTTTCAAAACTGTACAGGGCTTGCAAAACTTGAGTTGCCCAATTGTACCTCATTTGGTTTTAATGCTGTGACAAATTGTGTTTCCCTCGAAGAGTTGAATTTGCCAAAGCAGAAAACAATGTGGAACCATTCATATAACCGTTTGATAGGTTGCACTAGTCTGAAAAAGGTAAGTTTGCCAATTCAATATGAGATTAACGAAAATACAAACATCCTCTTCCTTGATTGTGTCGCATTAGAAGAGGTAGATGTGAATTCACTGAAAATTATCCCCTCTTACTTTTTTGCAAACAAGCACAAACTGCATACGGTGAAGGTAGGTGCTGCTGTTTGGATTAATAAAGGAGCATTTGAAAACTGCATTAATTTGAAAAACATCACTATAAATGTAACTAACGGAATCCTCAAATATGCATTTAATAATTGTACGAGTTTGACAGAGCTAAACTTGCCTAACGTAAGACAATTGGGCAAAAAAGCATTAGTATATGGGACTACTCTACCCTTGACGGTACTGTCTACAATTGCCCGTCGCTGACGACAATCAATGTTCCCGATGGACTAACATTGTTAGATAAACAAGTAAATGGCTTATCTTTCGTTCGCTGCCCCAACATATCGAAAGACAGTGTGCTGGGACTATTTAACAAGCTTGCCGACAATACGGGCAAGTCTGTAAAAAATATAGCATTAGAGGCTGTCGTACTCAAAAATATAACAGACGAAGAACTAAATATTGCAAAAAACAAAAATTATAATATCGTAAGATTGGGAGAATAAAAAAGCCTCCTTCATTTCGACGGAGTCCTTGCCTACCACGAAAAACGATTTTAGGTGTCAATCTACCGACGACGAGACAAATATCAAGTCAAAGGCGGGGTTGACATCTGTTTTTTTTTCTCCCACATCACAATGATTATTAAGACATAACAAAGTTAATTCGACAAAAACAACTAATAGAATAACTTTTTTGTACTCGTCGTTTTAATCTTCTGCACTTTTGGTCTTGGAGGGGATAGGTAAAAAAAAAATGAGTCTCTCAGACAATTTCATCCTCAAAATTTACACTACCTTTGTATTATAACTAAAAAATATCACAACATAGAAAAACTTTTAAACCTCACCAAATGACAAAAAAAACAATAACACAAACAATAATGAATAATAATGCATCAATAGGCTTGGCTCTTTCGGGTGGCGGACACAAGGGGTTGGCACACGCAGGGGTATTGCAGTTTTTGGAAGAGAAGAATATACGGATAGACGTTATTTCGGGTACGAGTGCGGGGGCTATCGTCGGAGGACTGTACGCTATCGGAAAAAAGCCTACCGAGATTTTAGATTTTTTCAAATCGGTCAAATTGTTTTCGTGGAATCATCTTTCGTTCAGCAAAGCAGGTCTGTTGGATGCGGAAAAATTTATCGAATATTTGGATGGCGTTTTCGGGGAAACCAAACTTATTGATTTTCCCAAAGAGATGTACATATCGGCAACGGATATCAACTCCGGACGGCTCAAGACATTCAACCGATACACCAAAGCCAAGGAAGCCATTGCCGCTTCGAGTGCCTTCCCCGGCGTATTCTCGCCCGTGCAGATTGAAGGCAGGCTATACTGTGATGGCGGTATTTTAGCTAACTTCCCTGCACATATCATACAGGGGCGATGCGATTTTCTCATCGGTGTAAATTTGGATACGCAAGAGACAGCTATCAAAGAGAGTAAAGAGCTTGACTCTATCAAATCGGTGGTTTTCAGAGCTATTGAAATTATGATGATGCAAAATATGGCAACACAAGACAACCTGTGTGACTGGTGCATATTACCTTTAGAATCAACCGACTATAGTACTTTCGAGACCTCCAAAGACCGAATGGACGAAATATTTCATCTCGGTTACGAGGCGGCAAAAAAGGGCTTTAAGACAGTTCGTGAAAAACTGATAAAAGCAGATAAATCAGCAGATTGCAAATAAAACGATTATTTCCCCCTTTCAGAGTCTTAGCGTTGCGAGGGGGGATTTTTTGTTTTCTATTTTTCAAAGCACATTCTAAATAAAAAAATTAGCCTTACAGACAATTTTATCCCTGAAATTTACATTACCTTTGCAAAACAGAACAAATTAGTAATTAAAACAAAAAGAGATAGTTATGAAGAAAATAGCAATTTTATTAACCGCAATCGCAATGATTGCTTGTACAAACACCCAAAAAAAAGGAGAAGACATGAATAGTACACTAAAACTAACACAGGAGTGGGATAAAATTTTCCCGAAATCCGACAAGGTAGAACACCAAAAAGTAACGTTCAAAAATCGCTACGGCATTACGCTTGCAGCCGACCTCTACACACCGAAAAATATCAACGGAAAAGCCTCTGCCATTGCCGTAGGCGGTCCATTCGGGGCGGTTAAGGAGCAGTCGTCGGGCTTGTACGCACAGACGTTGGCAGAACGCGGTTTTGTAACCTTGGCTTTCGACCCCTCATACACAGGCGAAAGCGGCGGAGAGCCTCGCAATATGGCATCGCCCGACATCAACACCGAAGACTTTTCGGCTGCAGTCGATTTCCTCGGCTCATTGGATAATGTTGACCGTGAAAAAATCGGAATTTTGGGTATCTGCGGTTGGGGCGGTTTTGCCTTGAACGCCGCTATTTCCGACACTCGCATAAAAGCCGTTGCCACCAGCACGATGTACGATATGACACGTGTAATGGCAAATGGCTATGAAATTGATATGAAACAAAATGCCAATGGCTCATACGATAGAAAAGCTCCGCAAACTGCAGAAGACCGTTACCAAATGAAAAAGGGAATGAACGAAGCCCGTTGGGAAGCCTCTAAAAATGGATATGCCGACTTATTGCCTGCCAACAACCTGCGTAAAGAGCAATTTACTGATGAAACGCCTCAGTTTATCAAAGAGTATTCCGATTTTTACACTACCAAGCGTGGTTTCCACCCACGAGCAGTAAATTCTAATCCTGACGGTTCGTGGGCTACAACAAGCGCTATTTCGCTTGTAAATATGCCGATTTTGCAATACGCATCGGAAAACCGCACGCCGGCTCTGCTTATCCACGGCGAAAAGGCTCATTCTCGCTATTTCAGTGAAGACGCTTTTAAAGCGTTGGGCAACGATAACAAGGAGTTGTACATTGTGCCGGGAGCTACTCACGTCGATTTGTACGACAACAAGGCAGGCGTAATCCCTTACGACAAACTCGAATCGTTCTTTAAGGAGAATTTGAAGTGAACAGAAAAGTAATTTTATTAAAAATCCTCTTTCAACCTTAGTGTTGCGAGAGGATTTTTCAATACAAAACGGCAAATTCGGATTTTTACGAATAAACTTAAGCCAAAACACACTTTGCACAAACCGAAACTTATACATAACTTTGCCCAAAAATCCGAGCACCACAAACTCTGCTAATCTCGAACCTACAGCGGTACAGGCTCACCTACCTAAGCCGCTGCGACAACTTTCGGCAGAGGGAATAACAACAAAGATTGTTAAAAATTTTGTAGTCAAAAGAACTTAATGTACCTTTGTGCCCGACGGTTAATTTTAAAAAACACAATAAGATGAAAAAGACAATTCTGATATTAGTCGCTATCGTAGCTATGGTAGCTTGCGGTAAAAGCGACAGCAATGGTACGGGAGGTGGCGGAAGCTACTCTACGGGGAAGTTCTCGCCTCCGGCGTGGATTCAAGGCTCTTGGTTCAAAGACAACACCAAGCAGTACGGTTATGCTTTCAAGGCAAATGATTTTTGCCAAATAACTATGGGAGCAACCAATTGTTTTATGGAGAAGGAACTCCCTGTTACCGATATAAAAGATCAAAAAACAAACCAATTTTACAAGATTAGTTACAAAATCTCCTCTTACGAACACACTTATATGTTCGAAAAAATGAACAATAACGAAATAAAAGTAACGCATAACGGTAAAGTACAGGGTAATTATCACAGATGATAGGGCACACGTTAATTTGCTAATCATCGGTACCTTTGTAGCCTTAAAAGGTATTGAGATATTAAAAGCGTTACAGTAGCTGTAACGCTTTTTGAGTGTAAGCCGCCGACAACAGACTCCTTTGTATTGCCGATACCGAGCAGCCTCTCTACTTGATAATGTGAATTCTTTAAGCATTATGTATTCGTATGTTTCAAGTGTTCATTGCCAAAACGAATGATAGCTTCTATAATAGGCAGAGCTTCTTTGCCCAAATCAGTAAGTGAATATTCTACACGAGGAGGTACTTCAGGATAACTCTCTTTCTCTACTAACCGGTAGGTACAAAGTATTTTCAATTCTTCATTGAGTACTTTTTCACTGATTTGCGGTATGGTACGTTTCAATTCCCCATAACGAAATGTCTTTTTACTAAGATGAAATAAAATAAGCATAGCCCATTTACTCCCCATTATTTGCATCGTACGCCACACGGGGCAATCATTATCGATATTTTTTTCGTTCATTTTGAATATTTTTTCTGTTTGATATTGAGTAATTCTAACTTTTTTGTCAGTAGCTTACTTTCTCGTAAGTACTTGCGTATTAAAACACAAAGATATAATTTTGCCGAGAAATAAATAAAAAAACACATATAGAAATGACAAAAACAGAAGTTGTAAATCAGTTTTATGTTTCCTTAGCCAAAGGGGATTTTGAGAAAGTAAGCAGTTTGCTATCCGACGACTTAGTATGGCATCAGCCGGGCAAAGGGTCGCTTTCGGGCACTTACGAGGGTAAAAAGGCCGTATTTTCTCATTTGGGAAAAATGTCTGAACTCAGCGGAGGCACATTCGCCATTGACCAAATTGATTATATCGCCGAAAACAACAATTTGGTAGCGGCTGCCGTAGCCTTTGAAGTCTTTGCTTTCGACAAAAGTATGCGAATGAGAGGTATCGACGTCTATCGGGTAGAAGACGACAAAATACAAGAGGTTTGGTTATTCTCCGAACGCATAGATGAAGAAGACGCCTTTTGGACAAAAGCTCTCAAATTATGGAATGACAAATAAAAATAATGATTTCCCACTCACAAGATTTGATATGCGAGTGGGATTTTTGTTATTTGGGCATAACCCTTCGCTTGTTAACTCAGTCTGCCGTATCTCGCAAATCAATGAAGAAAGTCTCTTTCAGATTAGAAAGGGGCTTTTTTCATTGGAACATCGCCGATTTTTTATTATCTTTGCCCTATCAACGAACTATCTATCACATTATTGTAGAAAATGAAAAAGGAAGCTGTTAAACTTTTTGAGGAACGCAAAGTGCACTCCGTCTAGGACGACCAAAACGAAAAATGGTATTTCTCTATCGTAGACATCGTTGCCATTTTAACCGATGCTAAAGATTTTATTACAGCACGGAAATATTGGAATAAATTGAAAGAGAGACCTAAGAAGGAAGGAAATGAAACGGTGTCAAATTGTAACCAGTTGAAACTACAAGCCGCCGATGGCAAAATGCGTCTCACCGATGTAGCATAAACCGAAATTTATACCTAACTTTGTCCGAAAATTGTCAGCAACTACATAATTTAATATTAATTTTTTTATGTTTGAACACGAAAGAATAACCTGGCTAAAAAACATCTACCCAGAATTCAAAGAAGAAAAAAGGTTTGAAGAAAATGTTTATCGCCCTTGTGATTTAAAGTATTTTGATTTTTTCAATAGAGAGGAAAAACAATATACAACTGTAATTAATCCCAAAGATATAGTGGGAATAGAATACGGTTTGGGATATAATTATTACAGAAAAATAAATTGGTATGAACTATTATGTAACTTGCGTAGATTAGATCATGTTATGAATAACTTTAAGACAAAAAAAGAGGTTATTGACCATATTCATCGCCATTATTCAGAAAATGACAATAAGTGTGTTTGGAAATTTGGAACATGTTATTTTTCCGTGGATGGTCAGCACAGATTATGCCTTGCTAAATTTTTAGATGTACAATCTGTTGAAGTATCCGTTACTGAATTTAAGTTGGATAAAGAGCGTCTGATAAGGTATAAAAAGATAAAATCTATTATTAATGATTTATACAAGCACCATTTTACCAATAAAATAGATAATGAAAAATTAATAGAAGATTCTAAACAAAAGGATTTTTGTCTTTTTATCTACAATGAATTAGTAGTTATAGATATTGACTTAATTCCTGATTTTATCAAATACTATGAATCTCATATGGAGCATAAACTTTTTTACAAAATTCAACTTTTTATAAATGACATTTTACACACAAGTGAACACGAGAAAAATATAAAACTAAAAACCAAAAATGATTTCAAAAAAGCAAATTCTCTGATTATAAAGCACAAGATGAAATATTATCAATAATCAATATGCCTTTTTCAATCACTCTTTGGGCTTCTATTGTATTTGTTCTATGAAACACAGAAATATCACAAATAGGCATTGATATAATAGCCCTCTCAGCAACCCTCCTTCTTTGGTTTATTCCAAGTGAGAGTTTTTGCACAAAACGAAATTTATACCTAACCTTACCCGAAAATCCGAGACTCCACAAACATAGCTAATCTCGAACAAAAACCAAAAAACAGAGACCATACGACGGTATAGCCTCTGTCTCTGCGACAAGTAATCTGTTTTTATTGCTTTTCATCAGAAGTGAAGCATACAGCCTATCGACGCTGCGTGGACGTCGGCTCCTTTGCCTTGCTGGAATACGCCCACAGGCGAGTATTTGGCGTAGAAGCCTATGCACGAATACCCTACCTGCACCATAATATCGAGTGTCAGCGGGTTGGTCTGCAAGCCTCGCGACTCTACCATATTGACCCTCCCTTCCGAGGGGTCGTCGTACATCACTCTGTATGTATTCATTACGTTCCACCCGCCGACAACGCCCGCAGTCAGAAAAAAGTTATGACGCCGCCACATAGTAGGCTGAAACTCTATCATCAACGGTACCGTCAGGTGCAGGGTACGCATACGGCTATATCGGTATGTAACGCCTGCGGGAGCATCGTAGACACCCGTTACGGCATCTTTTACAAGCAGGTGTTTGTTCTGCTCTATGTGATAGCTGCGCCAGTTTAGTCCGAAACCCGAAGTGATACCGAAGGTAGTACCTCCAATAGGCAGAATGCCTTCCAAAATATTAAGCATCACCTCGTTGGATTTACCTTTATTCAGAGGGATACCTGCTGTGTAGCCGATATTCATATTATTATCTGCCGTAGTGAGCCGTCCTACACCGAAGCCCGCCCAGTGCGGCTCCATGCTGCGTCTGCCCGCTCTACATCCCTCTCTGTGACGGTATTTGTTCTTGAGAATCGGTATATACATACCGACCTCCTGTGTTACGTTGAAGCGCTCGTACGATTTTTCGTCGGCAAAAATTCCCTCGTACACTTTACGGTAACTGCCGGAGTCGCCGTCCATAACGCTGACTTTCATCCGCCCGATGCTGTCGTGTACATAGATGGTTTTGCCATTGAACCGCACGGTTGTATCCCTTGTGTCTTGTGCCGAGAGAACGGCAGGAGCAAAAACCGTCAAGGCTATCAAAAATAATGCTGATTTCTTCATATAATTATGTTTTTTTAGTGTTTAATACTATTTTTCTTTTAGAATAAATTTCAGAATATCGTCGCCATTTTCTTCGGTCTCTATGTAAATGAGGGTAATGGCGTTTTTCGAATGCGAGTCGTCGTTGTATAGTATCAGCCGCGACATTTTGCCTTGTCGGGGCAGGTCGAGCAATATCGACCTAACTACGCCGTCGACGACTACTTCTTTGACCTTTCGGGCATTGCGGCGGTCTTTGTCGATACATTGCCTGATGAAATCGGAGATACTGCTATTGTTGCCGACCGAGAGGCTTTTGAACAGCGACAGCTTGTAGCCCCCGAACGACTCGCCCGATATTTCTACCATAGTAACGCCTCGTTGCCTACCGTAACGCACGAAGACGTCACGTATGGCAAGTCCGTTTTGGGCATTGCAAAATATTGTTGCAGAACATATAAGAGCAATCGTTAGTATTATCTTTCGTTTCTTTTTCATATAATATAGTGATATGTTGTTTGACAATCAAAATTGTATTTCGGCGAACTGCCCAAGCTGCTCCTCTATCGTGTTGTCGGCGGCAAGCACGTTGTCAAGAGTGTTTTCGGCAAGTGTCTTGACAGTTTTTTTGTCCGTTATCTGCCGACCGTCTACGTAAGCAACTGCTTTATAGTCGGGTTTGGCAAATTTGTACAACGCCGCACCCGCTAAGGTAACGACGGCTACCATAGCCGCTGCACGACAAACAGTTACAAGACGTACAGCCCTACCTTTGCCCGCCGCCTGTTGCTCGAAATATCCGAAGATGGCTTGTTCGGCTCGGTATTTGGAGGGTAATCCCTCCTGTCGCAGAAATCGCCGCAGACGTTCCTCTTCGGTATTTGTCGTAGTCCCGTCGTAGTATTTGTTTATCAGAGCGTCAGCTTCTTGGGCTGTTATCGTTTTTTTCAGTTTCAATCTCATCGTTCGGATATTTTTAAGTATTCTTCTCTCACTCTACGACGTGCCCGCGACAGATTCATACGCACGGCTTCGGCTGTCGTACCTGTGATGTGTGCTATCTCGTCCACTTCGTAGTTATGTATGTCTTTCATCTTTATAATCATTTGCTGCAACGACGGCAGTTTATCTATTATATCGGTCAAAATCTCCTCCGTATCTTTGTGCTCGAGAGCGTAATACGGATTGTCGCTATCGGAGGCTATATCTGTATCTTCTGCCATAGCTTGCTCGTGTCGTACTTTTTTCAGCCTGTCGAGGCAGTGGTTTTTGAGTGCCGCTACAGCCACTGCCTGCGGGTTGTCGTATTTGCCCAACGAGTCGGATACGAGCCAAATCCTCAGAAGCACCTCCTGTACGGCATCTTCGGCATCCTGCTCCTCGTACAACATACCTCGAGCTATGCCCAAAAGCCTGCTACGGAGCGGGAGAATATTTTTCAGATATATCTCTTTGCTCATTGTTCTACTTTATTGACGAAAAAGTACCCCGATTCATAACATCGAAACATAAAGATTTTTTTACAAAACAAGCAATGCGCAAATTAATAACACATTATGATGTTTGATTGGGTGGGGTCTCGGCTTTTTCTCTTACGAAAATATCGATATCGAAGTCGAGCTGTTCGACGAAAGGCTCACGCCTCAGGCGACAGTCTGCTTTACGACAGTGTTTGCAGTAGCTCACGAAACACTCATCGATATGCAGGTTGCAAACAATATCTTCCGAAAAGTTGGCGGTCATTACCGCTTTGAGTTCCTCGCCCTCACGATGAGCGTCGGCTAACGAGGTATCGAAAGGTAGCACCAAATCGCAATTGATATGGAACACGTCGCCGTATTTTACGAGTTTGAAGTTATGAATATCTATCCACTGCGGTTTCTTGTTTTCGTTGATGAGCCTGCCGAAACGCTCTATGAGCTTCATATCGGCTTTGTCCATAAGGTTAGAGGTAGTCTCGGACAGTATACGAAATCCCGTTACAAGTATGATCAGTCCGAACACGATGGCTATGAGGCTATCGAGCCATTGCCAACCTGTAAAATACAGCAGTATCAACCCGACGACCAGCCCGATAGACGAATATGTATCGGATTGTAGGTGTCTGCCGCCGGAGACAAGCGCCACGGAGTTGTGCTGCCTGCCTATTTTTTTACTGTACCAGCCTATGATATAGTTGATAAGTCCCGCTACGGCAACGATGACGATACCGACGTCGAGCTGCTTGATGACGGTAGGTGAAAACAACCGCCTGACAGCCTCGAACATTATGACCGCACCGGCAGCAAGTATCAGAAAACCCTCGATGGAGGCAGACAAAAACTCGGCTTTGCCGTGCCCGAAAGGATGATTGCTATCTTTGGGCTTGAGCGAGATATAGACGGCATACAGAGAGATAAAGCCCGTAGCCACATTGACGGTGCTCTCCAAGGCGTCGGTAAGGATACCTACGGAAGAGGTAATGAGGTACGCCGTAATTTTTCCGATAAATATCAATAGCGAAGCAATAGCTATAACTCTCTGTGTCTTAAACTTAAAATAAGATTTTGCAGGATTGTTCGGCATATAACACGTCGATTTTCGGTATTTTTTTGTATGGATTGCAAAATTAATATTCTTGGAGAATTAAATTATCGCCTACGGTGAGAATATCTCTTCTCGTAGCAAGAGAAAAAATATGTTTTGGCAATTCATCTCGCTTTATCCGCTCCGTATATGATAACAATCCGCAAAGGAACATATCGGCGAAAACCGACCTTTTTCAATGCACTGCCATATGCGTCGACGGCGGGACGCAGGGCGGCTACAGCTGCGATGCGTCGCAAGGAAATTTCTTGTGCAGAGAAAATTTATTTCCGACGCACAGAAAAAATATTTCCCGTGCAGAGAAAAAATATTTCCCGTGCAGAGAAAATTTGCTTCCGCTGCGTCGCAATCCGATTTTGTCTCGCTACCCTCTCGGCGGGGGGCGAATGTGAGATTTTCTTTGGACATTGCCCAAACCCACATACTTTTTTGTCTTGACACAAAAAAGTATGCAAAAAAAGTCAAGGCTTATGCAACGAGCCGACCCGCTTGGTGCTTGCTCGCTAAACTGCGAAAACTCGCCTACGGCTCAAACAATTCGCTATTTTCGACGCTCACTTCGCACAGCGGGTATCCCGTCTCTCTTGCTAATGCCGATTAAATAGATTTAAATCATCATTCATTTTGCATTCAATTAAACAGTTAAACAATACTACAAAAAAGTTTTTTGTAGCATTATTTTTATTACTTTTGCCCTCTGTAATGTTCAACACTGTGTTCGGTGTTATTTTTTATCGGGCAATAGACAATGAGCGGTTCGGGAATAAAAACTCTTGCAAAAGAGACAGCCATCTACGGCGTCAGCAGCATAGTGGGCAAGTTTTTCAACTGGCTCTTGGTGCCCTTGTATTCGCATATCGTTACAGTATCGGAGTACGGTGTGGTCTCGCAGCTCTACACGTGGATAGCTCTGATTATAATCATACTTACCTACGGTATGGAGACGGGTTACTTCCGCTTTGCCTCCAACACCACACGCGAGGAATCCGACTGCGTCTATACCACCACTATGACCTCCATAGCAGCCACAGCGCTGCTTTTCGTATTTGTCTTTTTCCTCTTCAACCCGCAAATATCTACCCTGATGATGCTCGGCGACTACCGCGAGCTCGTAATGATAATGGCGGTAACGGTCGCCATCGATGCTTTTGCGTCGATACCGTTCGCGTATCTGCGGTTCAAGCAACGCCCCGTGCGGTTTATGGTACTCAAACTGATAATCGTACTTACCAATATCGTATTCAATCTGTTCTTCCTTATCGTATGTCCGAGGTTGCAGCAGACCGTCCCCGAACTTATCGATTGGTTCTACAACCCTGCCTACAAGGTAGGATATATCGTAATATCCAACTTCTTGTCATCGTTCATAGTGCTGCTTTTACAGATACCCGATATTTTCGCTGTAAAATGGCGTTTCGATTTCGCCTTGCTTCGCAAGATGTTACGCTACTCGATACCGCTGCTTATGCTCGGCATCGCAGGCATAATGAACCAGACCATCGACCGACTGCTTTTCCCATACATCTACCCCGGTACGCTCGAGGAGGCGAGGGGGCAGCTCGGAGTGTATCAGGCTTGTTTCAAGATAGCTATGGTAATGATGATGTTTACCTACGCTTTCCGCTTCGCTTACGAGCCATTCATATTCGCCAAAAAAGAGCAAAAAGACAACAAACAGATATACTCTCAGACGATGACATATTTCGTCATCGCTCTCACGGTGATATATCTGCTGCTCGTAGCGTTTATCGACGTACTCAAACTATTGTTGGGCGAAGATTTCAGAGAGGCTATCTACATCGTTCCCTTTGTGCTGATAACATACTCCTTCCAGGGAATTTATTATAACTTGTCTCTCTGGTACAAACTCACCGACCGCACTATCTGGGGGACATATATCTCGCTTATAGGTTTTGCCGTTACGCTCGTGCTCAATGTCCTGTTGGTGCCCAAGTTGAGTTATTGGGCTTGTGTGTTTGCCTCACTCATAAGTTTTGCTCTTATGATGATAATATGTTATTTATTAGGACAAAAATATTATCCCATACGCTACAATCTGCGTAAGATTGTAGTATACTTTGTCGTATCCATAGTCATTAGTGTCTTGATGCTCGTCGTGAGATTCGATAACTTCTGGCTCGACCTCGCTTGGCGTCTGCTCTGGTTTGTGCCGTTCTCGGCGTATGTCTTAATACGCGAACTACCTACTACAGAACTCATAAACCAATATCTGCGAAAAAACGCCACATCATAACCGACAGCCTCGTGGTGGCAAGTCTTTACCGCAAAGAGGACAAAAATATTTCGCAATGTTCGCTATCAGGATATTGAAGCGTTTCGAATCTCTTTTTTAACAGGATTCCTTCGTTTTAAAATTATCTTACGCTCGATTTCTATCAGGTCAATAATTTTCGGTTTGTCAATAAAATAGTACCTTTGCAACTCATTTTAACAAAAATATTTTATGTACAAAAAGAAGTTTAATTCGTTGAAGACTATTCGCTTCAGGCGGTTTGCCCGCAAGTCGTACAGTGCTTTCGGCAGTATGCACAAGGTCATCACCATCGGTGTATTGGCAGGCAGCACACTGCTTAGTGCACATGCGGCTTCGGTAACACCGATAGAGCGAACGGTCGTAGAGACTTCGTCGGACACGGTAGCTCACAAAGAGCTCGACGAAGTAACGGTTGCCGCCACAAAGGTGGATTTGCCCCTCTCTATGGCAGCAAAGCAGGTAACTGTGATAGGTAGAACAGAGATAGAGCGAGCACCGGTCAAAAGTGTTCAGGATCTATTGAACTATGTAGCAGGCGTAGACATCCTGCAACGCTCCCCGCACGGCGTACAGGCGGATATATCGCTCAGAGGCGGCTCAGCCGACCAAGTGGCAATACTTCTAAACGGTGTAAACCTCACCAATCCACAAACAGGACATTACAGTTTCGACATCCCTATAAATCTGTCCGATATAGAACGTATCGAGATAGTACAGGGACCCACCTCGCTCGCTTACGGAGCAAGTGCTCTGTCGGGAGGTATCAATATCATAACCAAAAAAGACACCGCCTCGAACCTTACGGGTAAGGTAGAGGTCGGTATGCACCGCCTGTTCGGAGCCGAAGTAAGAGGGGCTTATAAGACACGCTCCACCGTCAGTCGTCTGTCGGTAGGTTACGACAGATCGAGCGGCTATATCGCCAATAGCGATTATGACATACTCAACGCTCTGTTGCAAACCCGACTGGAGGTACAACGTATCGCCTCGGTAGACATACAGGCAGGATACAATGCCAAAAAATACGGGGCAAACACATTCTATTCGCCCGCATATCCAAATCAGTACGACGACACACGAGGAATGTTCGCCTCCGTAAAAGCCGAGACATACGGTCGGCTTAGATTTGTCCCGCAGATATATTGGAGCAGGCACTACGACTGCTTTCAACTCATACGCGAGGGCACGCCGAACCCTCCCACCTGGTACAAAGACCACAACTACCACCGAAGCGACGTCTGGGGAGTCACACTCAACGTTCTGTACTCGTCTCCTCTGGGTATCACGAGTTTCGGCGGCGAACTGCGAGGCGAGAGCATCCTCAGCTCCGTGCTCGGCAAGCCGCTCGACGTGCCGAGAGGCAAATATACCAAAACCGACAGTCGCCGCAATACAAGCCTATTCGTAGAGCACAACCTGCTACTCGACAAATTTACACTATCGCTGGGCGGCATACTCAACCACAATACGGCTGTTGCGGGTAAAGTAGCGTTCTACCCCGCAGTGAACGTATCGTATCGCCCTACGTACAACCTCAGCCTCTACGCCTCGTTCGATATGGCTACGCGTATGCCTTCGTTTACAGAGCTTTACTACACCACTCGTACTCACACGGGCTCTCCTAATCTGCTGCCCGAATATACGCGGTCGGCAGAGGCGGGCATAAGATTCACAGAGAGGTTTATAAACATCAGAAGTTCTGTATTCTACACACAAGGTAAAAACCTAATAGACTGGCAATACAACCAGGCAGACTCCAAATGGTACTCGGTAAACTTAGCCTCAGACAGCCGACTGGCTACCTTCGGTATCGGCTACACCGTAGGCGTCGACTTCGAGGAACTGCTCGGCAGCAGACAGCCTCTCGGCAGCCTGAGCGTCGGCTACCAATATATCGACCAAAACAACGATAAGGCAAGTACCAACAACCCTATATCCGTCTATGTCTTCAACTTCTTGCGGCACAAGATAACGGCGACTCTCAGTCATCGTATAGTCGATAAACTTCGAGCAACGTGGAACTTCCGTTGGCAAGACCGTGCAGGGTCGTACACACGATATGTCAACTCCAAACCCGCCGAAACGGTATCTTACAAACCGTTCGGTCTGTTGGACTTACGGTTGGACTACTCCGTAGGCTGCTTATCGCTATTCGTCAATGCCAACAACATATTCAACCGCACCTATATGGATTTCGGCAATATACCGCAACCCAGGCTGTGGATTACGGGAGGCATATCGTACAGACTGCATTGAGCAGTGCCTGACCCGCCTCACGTTATCGATTGTGAGTACGTCAAAAGCCGAAGAAAAAACGCCGAAACAAAGCGTCCGTACAAGCCCAACCGCCTAATACCAAGCCACATTTTCGGCAGACATCTAAAGAAAAGAAACGCCCCGCGAATAAGCAGGACGTTTCTTTTTCGTATCCCGATAGGGAGTGTTATCACTTCTTCGGAGCGTGTTCGAGGGTTTTTACCAAGAATTTCCAGAAGTCTCCTACCGATTTAATGTTCACCTTTTCGTCGGGCGAATGCGGGTGACGGATAGTCGGACCGAACGAAATCATATCGAGGTTAGGCTCTACGGCTCCTATTATGCCGCATTCCAAGCCGGCGTGTACTACCTGTACCTTCGGTTCCTTGCCGAACTCGTTTTTGTATACCTCTTTCATAGCTTTCAGTATCGGCGATTTGGTATTCGGGTTCCAGCCCGAGTAGCCTCCCGAAAACTCTACCTTGGCTCCTGCCATAGTGAAGATACTGTCTACCATAGAGGCAAGCTCCTCTTTTTTGCTGTCCACAGACGAACGCAGGAGACAACGAATCTCTATATTTTCTGCATTTGCCTTTATAATCGACAAATTCATAGAAGTCTCTACTATGTCGGGGATAGTGGGTATCATACGGAATACTCCGTTGGGGCAGCCCGTAACGGCATTTATAAAGTCGTCCTGTATCTCTTCGGGTATCACGTTATCGGGAGTGGCAACGTCCTGAATGGAGATAGATATCTTATTTTCCAAATCTTTGTACTCTTCGTTGAAAAGTGTCTGATATTCGTCGGCGAGTTTGATGATATCGTTTTTCGTCTCTTCGGGAATAGTTATCACCGCGTGAGCTTCGCGAGGAATGGCGTTACGCATATTGCCGCCCTCTATCTCTGCCACACGGGCTTCGTACCGAGAGACTGCCTCTTTGAGGAATCTGAACAACAGTTTATTGGCATTGGCTCTGCCCAATACTATATCCAACCCCGAGTGTCCGCCTTTTAGCCCTGTAATATTGACTTTCAGAGCAATGTCGTCTACATCTGCCGGCGACGGTTTGAACTTCCAAGTGATGTTTGCATCCAGCCCGCCTGCACAGCCTATGAAGAGCTCGCCTTCGTCCTCGGAGTCGAGGTTGAGCAGTATGTCTCCCTTAATCCAGTTTGGTTGCAAGCCGAAAGCACCGTACATACCCGTCTCTTCGTCTACGGTAAACAGAGCCACTATCTCGCCGTGTTTCAAGCTCTTGTCTTCGAGTATAGCCATAGATGCGGCACAACCGATACCGTTGTCGGCACCCAGAGTAGTCTGGTTGGCTCTGAGCCATTCGCCGTCGACGATAGTCTGTATAGGGTCGGTTTCGAAATTGTGTTTCACTTCATTGTTTTTCTGAGGCACCATATCGAGGTGCGATTGAAGCACTATCACCTTACGGTCTTCCATTCCGGGCGTAGCAGGCTTGCGTATCATAACGTTACCTTACCGACTTTGTCGGTAGCAGTCTCCAATCCGAGCGATTTACCGAAATCTACTACAAGTTTTGTGATGTGTTCCAAGTGATGAGAAGGGTGAGGAACCGAGCATATCTTCTCGAAGTTGCTCCATATTCCTCTGGGTTCTAATGTTTTGATGTCCATAATTAATCTCTTCGTTTTTTTTAATTGATTATTATAATATTATTTTGGTTATAAGTTTTGCAAAGATAGTTAATTTTTGCGTCCAATAAAAATTTTTGTAATCGAATTTACTACGATTCAATACTTAAACATTCCCGACACTTTTCTTTGCGGTAAATAATGCCGATTAGACAATCAATAAACTCGGGCTACTGAAACAGATTCCCTTGCCCCGCTTCTCTACTCCTGCCGAGGTGTTCGTATGCAAGCGGCATCACCTCGCGACCGCGTGGCGTACGCTTGATGAAACCCTCTTTGATAAGGAATGGCTCGTAGACCTCCTCGATAGTGCCCGCATCTTCGCCCAAGGCAGTAGCAATGGTATTGAGCCCTACGGGACCGCCGTGGAACTTGTCGATGACCGTCAGCAGTATCTTATTGTCTATCTCGTCGAGACCGTATTTGTCGATATTGAGAGCTTCGAGCGAATATTTGGTTATCGTAAGGTCGATATCGCCATTGCCGCGAACCTGAGCAAAGTCGCGTACGCGACGTAGCAGGGCGTTGGCAACACGCGGTGTGCCGCGGCTGCGTAGAGCAATCTCTCCTGCTGCCTCTTGCGAACAACCGACGCCGAGTAACTTAGCCGAACGCAGCACAATGCCTCGCAGTATGCTCTCGTCGTAATACTCGAAGTGGCAGTTGATGCCGAACCTCGCACGGAGAGGCGACGTAAGCAGACCGCTGCGGGTAGTGGCTCCTACGAGAGTAAAGGGCTCGAGGTCTATCTGTATCGAGCGGGCAGAGGGACCTTTATCTATCATTATATCGATGCGGAAGTCTTCCATTGCCGAGTAGAGATATTCTTCCACTATGGGGCTCAGACGGTGTATTTCGTCGATGAACAACACATCGTTTTTCTCGAGCGAAGTGAGCAGCCCCGCCAGGTCGCCCGGCTTGTCGAGTACGGGACCCGACGTCATCTTCAGCCCCACGCCAAGCTCGTTGGCTATGATTGCCGACAGTGTGGTCTTGCCCAGCCCCGGAGGACCGTGCAATAGTACGTGGTCGAGCGACTCGGCTCTCATCTTAGCCGCCTCCACAAACACCGACAGGTTCTCGACAATCTTCCCCTGACCGTTGAAGTCGGCAAAGACAAGCGGTCGGAGAGCCTTCTCGATATCGGCATCGCTCTTTGTTATCTGCTCTCGTATATTAAAATTCATATTTCGCCTACGTTAATAATTATATCTATTTCGAACGTCATTGCCACAAATCGTAGAAGGCACTTAACCTCTCAGTATTTTCAGGCATCGTCTGAGCTGTTGCATAAAAATATCTATCTCCTCGTATGTGTTGTAGAATGCAAACGACACCCTTGCCATACCCGATACACCGAACGACTCCACGAGCGGCTGAGCACAGTGGTGTCCCGTGCGTATGGCTATGCCTGTCTTGTCGAGCAACATACCCAAGTCGTAGTGGTGTACGCCCTCTACATTGAAAGCCGCTACCCCACTCTTATGCTCGGCTGTGCCGTAGATACGTAAGTCGGGTATCTGCTGCAACCGTTCGGTGGCATATTGTAGCAGCGAGTCTTCGTACGCCATCACCTCGTCGAAATCGAGACTGCGAAGATACCGCAGAGCCTCGGCAAGAGCCGACGAAGATATAAAGTCGGGTGTGCCCGCCTCGAACTTATAGGGCAATACATTGTACGTCGTCTTCTCGAACGTAACCTTCTCTATCATCTCCCCGCCGCCCTGATACGGCGGTATGCGGTCGAGCATCGCGCGTTTGCCGTAGAGCACTCCGATACCTGTGGGGGCGTATATCTTATGCCCCGAGAAAGCATAGAAGTCGGCGTCAGACTCGCGTACGTCTACCCTGAGGTGTGCCACAGCCTGTGCTCCGTCTACGAGCACCGCCGCTCCGTAGCGATGGGCGACAGCAGCTATATGCTTTATGTCGTTGACAGTGCCGAGCACATTGGATATGTGGCAGACGGCAACTATCGCCGTACGCTCCGATATCATCTCTTCGAACACGTCGTAACGCAGATTGCCCGCCTCGTCGATCGGTATCACCCTCAGCGTAAGCCCATACTGCTCGGCTGCCATCTGCCACGGCACTATATTGGAGTGGTGCTCCATCTGCGAGACGATTATCTCGTCGCCCGCATGGCATAGCCGACACAGCGACGACGCCACAAGGTTGATACTCTCCGTTGTACCGCGGGTGAATATTATCTCGTCGCTCGAAGAGGCATTTATAAAATCGGCTACAGTCTTACGTGCCGTCTCGTGTGCCTCGGTAGCCACTTGGCTAAGGTGGTGTACACCACGATGGATATTGGCGTTCTGCGTACGGTACAGCTCCGACAGTCTGTCGATGACACAGTCGGGTTTCTGCGTGGTGGCGGCGTTGTCGAAATATATCAGAGGGTTGCCAAACACTTTTCGGCTCAGTATCGGGAAGTCTTTCCGTATTTGCTGGATATCGAGTTTCATTTTCTATTTTTTTTCTGCAAAGATACATTTTTTTGTTTGCTTACAAAAAACGCCATTTATACGGCAATCGTTAAATTTGTTTTTCATATCAAAAGAGAGTCTAAAATATTCTCTTTTTTCTTGTTTTAAAAAAAAGAATTAAATTTGTATTCGTTTTTAGTAAACGATACATAATTTGTCAAAAAGAGGCAACAGGCATAAATAAATGAGAGCGTTATTCAGTGTAAGCGACAAGAGGGATGTTGTAGATTTTGCCCGACAGCTCAGAGAGTTGGGGTGGGAAATAGTAGCCACAGGCGGCACTATGAAGCTGCTGCAAGACTCAGGGATAGAGGTAATAAACATCAGTCAGGTTACAGGTTTCCCCGAGATATGCGACGGCAGAGTAAAGACCCTCCACCCGAAAGTTCACGGCGGGCTGCTCGCCCAACGCGACAACCCCGAACACTTGGCTGCTCTCCGCCGCAATGAAATAGAGTTTATCGACCTGGTATGTGTCAATCTCTACCCTTTCGCCCAAACCATAGGCAAAGAAGGAGTTACTATGGAAGACGCCATCGAAAATATCGACATCGGCGGACCATCGATGTTGCGGTCGGCAGCAAAAAATTGGCAAGACGTTACCGTCGTGTGCAATCCCGACAACTATCCGTCGATAATAGAAGAGATACGGCACGGCGGCAATACTACACAACAGACAAGGCTGAGGCTGAGTGCCGAGGCATATACTCACTCTGCCGAGTACGATATGAAGATAGCTGCTTATATGCGTAGCCAAGCAGGGCTTAGCGAAAAGTTGTTTCTCACTTACGACCTCGTACAGCCTCTGCGATATGGCGAAAACCCGCACCAGTCGGCGAAGTTTTACCGCCGGTCTGCTCCCGTACCGTATTCGGCGGCTTTCGCCCGACAGCTCAACGGTAAAGAGCTTAGTTACAACAATATCCAAGACGCAAACGCTGCCCTCGGTATAGTCCGCGAGTTCAGAGAACCGTTCTGCGTGGGGGTAAAACACCTAAACCCGTGTGGTGCAGCCATCGGCAGCAGTGCCGCAGAGTGCTGGCAGAAGACCCTCGAAGCCGACCCGGTAAGCATATACGGCGGCATAGTGGCTACCAACTGCGAAATCGACGCACAGACGGCAACGATGATGAAAGACATTTTTCTGGAGATAATAATAGCACCGCACTTTTCGCCCGAAGCTCTCGGGATACTGTGTACCAAAAAGAACCTCCGACTGCTCGAAGTCGATATGACGCCGACCGACGATACGGAGCAAAATATAGTATCCGTTACGGGCGGGCTGCTCGTACAAGACGCCGACAACAAGACTGTCGAAGTAGTTGCCAATATGTGCGTTACCGATACCAGACCCTCTGCCGATGAGTTGAGAGACCTCAACTTCGGGCTAAAAATAGTAAAACACATCAAAAGCAATGCCATCTGTGTAGTCAGAGACGGAGCCACTCTGGGCATAGGAGCAGGGCAGACAAACAGAATCGGCTCTGCCGAGATAGCTCTGCGACAGGCACACAGCAAGGGAGCTACGCAAAATCTCGTATTAGCCTCCGATGCCTTCTTCCCCTTCGACGACTGTGTCGAGCTGGCGTCGAAGATGGGCGTTACCGCTATCGTGCAGCCGGGCGGCAGCATACACGACGACGACTCCGTACGCAAAGCCAACGAGAAGGGCATAAGTATGATGATGACGGGCACGCGACATTTCAAACATTAATAAATAATATAAGTTATTTTGAGAAAAACATTATCGGTACTTATTGCTCTCGCCACCTGCCTCTACGCTTCGGCTCAGGCAGGCAAAGGGGTGTATCAGATACTCGACCTGCCGATGGATGCCCGCTCCATAGGGCTTGGGGGTACCAACGTATCGCTCTTCGACGGCGACCTCAACCTTGCCTCAAACAACCCCGCCCTACTGTCTGACAAGGCTCATAATATGCTCACTCTCAACTACGCCAAATATATCGCAGGTATCAACTACGGCTCGGCGGCATACGGCAGAACGTGGGGCGAAAACAACTTCGCTCTTGCCGTCAACTACATCGACTTCGGCACCTTCGGCCAGTACAACGAGCTCGACGTGTACCAGGGCACGTTCACCGCCAAAGATATGGTACTCGGTCTGCTCTACTCGCGACAGTTCGGGAAATATTTTTCGGTAGGGGCTACGCTAAAAACCATATACTCGGCTTACGAGCGATACTCGTCGGTGGGAATGGCTGTGGACTTCGGAGCCAACTATCACGACAAGGATAATATGCTCGACCTCGGGCTGACGGTGAGGAACATAGGTTTCCAATTCGACGGCTACTACTCGATAGACGGCACTAACCACCGCGAGGCTATACCCGCCAATATACTGGTAGGTATCTCCAAGAAGCTGCGGAACGCTCCGCTCCGCTTCTCGCTGACGCTACACAATTTGCAGCGGTTTGCCCTCAACTACGAGCGTACCGCCGCCACCGACAAAGAGTACAAAAAGGAGCACGGCATAAAATGGTACGATATGATGTTCAGGCACGCTATCTTCGGCGTAGAGATATTGCCAAGCGACAACTTTTACCTGTCGGCGGCTTTCAACTACCGACGCCGTGCAGAGATGGACATACCGACATTCAGGTCGATAGCGGGCTTCTCGTTCGGGGCGGGCGTACGGATGAAAGATTTCCGTGTGTCGATGGCTTTGGCACAGTTCCAGAGCGGCAACCCGACGCTACACTTCACCGTATCGGCAGACCTCAAAGGATTCGGGGTAAAGTAGGTCATTTCCAATAAAAACAGTTATTTACAAACACATAAACAACACGCTGAAACAATGCCGAACAAAAAAATAGTAGTAGCAATCGACGGTTTTTCGTCGTGCGGCAAAAGCACCATCGCCAAACGGCTGGCAAAAGAGGTGGGATATATATATGTCGACACGGGGGCTATGTACCGTGCCGTAGGCTATTTCGGTATCCAAAACGGCATAATAACCGATAATGCGATAGACGGCGAGCGTTTACGGAGAGAGATAGGCAACCTCCGCATCGCATTCCGAAACGTCGGCGACGAGCAGCATACCTTCCTCAACGGGGTCGACGTAGAGCACCGGATACGTACTCTGGAGGTGGGCAACGCTGCCAGCAGGGTGAGTACCATCGATTTTGTGCGGCAAGAGATGGTTCGTCGGCAGCAAGAGATGGGGGCTGCCAAGGGCATAGTGATGGACGGACGTGATATAGGAACAGTGGTGTTTCCCGACGCCGAGCTGAAGATATTTGTCGACGCCGACGCCGAAGTACGTGCCCGACGCCGCTACAACGAACTGACGGCAAGGGGCGAGAAGGTCGACTACCGCTCAGTGCTCGACAATGTCGTAGAACGCGACTACCGCGACACCCACCGCAAAGAGAGCCCGCTTCTCAGAGCCCAAGACGCCAAACTGCTCGATAACTCTTCGTTCGATATAGAACTGCAGCAGAAAGTGGTTATGGCGTGGTTCGAGGACGCAGTGCGGAGAAGCGTATCGTAAGCGAAGCACACAAAAAGACCGACCCCCTACGCTGAGGAGTCGGTCTTAATATTGACATTACTTATAGTTTTTATTTAGCTCTTCTTTTCTTTTACATCTATCAAAGTGATTTTTACAGGAGCTTTTATCATTCTATTTTCTAGTATGATAGTTTTTCCATCATCCGCAAAAAGCGTAAGGATTACAGATTTCTCTGTTAAATTTCTATATGCAATTTTTTGCTTTTCATAGCCTCCCTTAAAGATTATTTCGCCTGATGTCTTTGTTTTCTTATTTATCTGAGTAAAAACCTTGACATATTTGCCTGTATTATAAAAATAGTGGTCTGAACCTACCTTATATGCATTAAGGTGACTGCTGTCTTGAAATCCCCAAACCACAAATCCATCAAAAGTATAAGATATATCGAATATCTCATAGCCCTTAGAAACTTCTGCAACCCATTGACCTTCGATTCTGGGGTCATCCTTCTTACAGCCTGTAAAAGCTATTGCCGCTACTGCGACGAGTACTAATGCAATGTCTGAAAATCTTTTTTTCATCTTTTTTATCTATTTTATTTGTTAAAAATTTTTTCTTCCGTTTGGGAGTTTGTTTTGTCTGCTACGTATGTATAAGACTCCGAAAAGCCGAAAATGTTGCAACGAGGTAGACAGTTTTTTATAAAAACCCGAAGGTAAGGCTGTTGGGATTACCTATTCCTCACCCTCGGGTTGTGCGTAAAGCAACGATATTGTAGTTTATTTAGGTTTTTTTTCCGTCCAATGTCCATTGATATAAAAGTATACCTTCCAACCCTTGGCATTGATTTGTTTTATATGCTCGTTAGTTATAACGTTTTTTTCGTTGTCGTTTCCCTCTACCTTCGCTAATAGTTTGGGTTCGGGGAAGTTCCATTTAGATAAGCTGTCTGTCCAGTCGGGCAATTGCTTTATTACCTGACTGTTCATAGATTCTTCACTATTATCATTAACCGATAGATTGATCCACTTTACGTGTTTCGATCTTATATCGAAGTCGTATATTTTGTTGTGCGAACAATTGACCTTTTCCAATGGAACTTTTTCGGTACCAATCAGGACTTTTATATCGTTCCACGAACAATCCAACTCTTCAAGGAACGGATTGGTCGATATATTCAATTTAACAAGATTGTTTTTTTTACAATCAAAGTACGTTACCTTTCCATATACCGTTACTTTCGGTGAAGTTGCACGATGGCTGAGAATACCATATTCCCCCGAGTAAGAGAGTTCTTCTTCCTTATCCTTTTCCCCATTGTTGTTAATGTCTACCCATACATTAGCCATATCTTCTTTTTGGGCTTTTATATGCAAAAGAAGAGAGTATGTTCCATCCGTATTTTTTGTAGACTCATCTATGGTCAGTTCCATATATACATCCTTGGGCGGTGTTACTATATTAGGTTCTTGGCTCTGCGGCTTACAGCCTGCCGTAAACAGATTTATCGTCGCTAACGTCAACGCACTGATAATTATTATTTTTATCCTCATAACTGTTTTATTTTTTTTGTTAAAATTGTGTTGATATAAAATGTTTTTTATTTATGTCTGTGCTATATCTTATTACTCATTATCTATAAAATAACCTAACTCTCTTTACTTATTACACTATACAATACTCTCTGACTCCGCTTTCCGTTTGTTACTTCTCAAAAAACAAGAAAGCTCTATCTAAACACATTGGTAGGTCTTCTGACTCGTTCCCGTTTTGCCGTCTTCTCTTTTCGTGCCTTTCGCCGAAAAAATGACATTCACAGGGCAAAACTCTTAGCGGAACTCACAGCTGGAGACTCAGTTTCGGACTCGCACCGAATTCCCTTTTAAATCCATACTTTAGCATACAAGGTAATGAATACCAATGCGGCGGCAAAGGTAATACATTCTTTTGAATTGGCAAAAATTTTTAAAAAATTTCTGTAAAAAACCTTTAACCATTGCGGATTCTCGTAGCAAAATATTGCCGTAGATAGAAAATTGTCTATCTTTGCAGTATAAAAAATATACCTAAATCATTATATGAAAGGAAGCGAGTTGCTACGAAAGTTGAGGGCAGGAGGCTGTCATTTGGTAGAGAGTCGTACAAATCACGATTGGTGGTATAGTACAATTACAGAGCGACATTTCGCTATACCTCGGCACAGAGCAAAAGAAATACCCAAAGGCACACTGAAAAATATTTCAAAAGCATCGGGAGTAGAACTCTAACCTTCATAACAAACAAAAAAATTATTATGGACATAAAGGTAATTATAGAACACAGTACAGACGGTATGTACTATTGCACGCCGGAAGATAATAAAGTACTAAAAACAGGTCTAATTGGCTGTGGTAAGACTGTGGAAGAGGCAAAAGAGGATTTTTTTACCTGCTACGAAGAGGCAAAAGAGATGTATGGAGAAAAGAAAAACATATCATTCGATTTTGCTTACGATACGACAAGTTTTTTGCAATTATTTAGTAAAAGACTAAGTATTACCGGATTAGAAACAATAACTGGAATTAATCGCAAACAGCTAAACCACTATTTAACGGGACACAGACATCCGAAACCATCGACAGTAAAGAAAATAGCAAAGGGGATAAGAGAATTTCAAGAAGAATTGAGTCATTTATCTTTTGTTTAATTTGACGATAGCGTTTTTATTTTGGGAGGAGCAAAAGTTTTTGCTGCCGACGATTAAGTTGTTAATCCTTTCGAAATAGTATTTTCGATAATTAGTTGTTCAGGGAGAGCCTAATAACTATCAATTGAGTTGCGGCGGTGTCAACACCAGTTTCATCATATCGTTGCGGATGATACGCCCTTCGTCGAGCATTTTACGTACCGTCGCCACAATATCCGCCTCTTTGTAGGGCAGATGTTTCGCTATGCCGTCGATATCGTACTGCTTTTTGCGTAGCAATTCGGCTATGGCGTCTTCTATCTGCTCCGTATTGGGATTTTTTGCACGTTGCTCTCGGCAGACGGAGCAGATACCGCAGGGGCGGTTGGTTTCTTCGCCGAAATAGTCGAGCAGTTTGCTGTTGAGGCATATCTCGGTATCTTCGGCATACTCCAACACCGCCTCTATCTGCCTTACATAACGCTCACGGCGAGCATCGTATACCGACTTGGGTATCACCAAATCCGCATTATCCACACGCCTCTGTGTGTAGATAAGCAGCGGCGTCTTCTTGAACGGTACATAACGGACAATGCCCATCTTGTGGAGGCGGACGAGGTTTTCGTAGACGTTGTTGCGGTCGGTGTCGAGCCTTCGGGCGATGGTATCTTCGTCGATGTGCACACTCTGGGCAAAAAGCCCTGTATACGAGCGCAGGAGCACCTCTATGAGCCTCTCCAACTGCGGATTTTGGCTTCTGAACCGATAGAGTTCGTCACGTGTGGCGACGAACTGCAATACCGAAGGATTGTCCAGCTCGTCGGTTAGCTCTATGTAACCCGAGAGTTCAAGTATCTTCAGTGCCGAATATGTCTGATTGACAGGCAATTTACACACCGTACAGAAGTCTGCCAACGAAAAAGCATAGCACGCCTCGAAGCCGCTGCCCACAGCCAACGTAAAGTAGTTGGCAAGGCTCTGGTAGACCTTACCGACGAACTCTATACTCGGGAAATTGTCCGAAACACGTCGCTTTAGCTTGGCTCCGTCGGCTTTGCTGTACAGCAATACGGCATACGCCGTACGCTCGTCTCTGCCGGCTCTGCCCGCCTCTTGGAAGTATGCCTCGAGCGAATCGGGCAGCTCGAGGTGTACGACGGTGCGTACGTCGGGCTTATCGATACCCATACCAAAGGCATTGGTAGCCACTATCACACGTGTGCTGCCCCGCTTCCAAGCGTCTTGCTTTCGGTTCTTGTCGTCGGAGGCAAGCCCTGCGTGGAAAAAATCGGCACAGATACCGTTTTTGTTAAGGAAATCGGAAATCTCTTTCGTCTGCTGCCTGCTACGCACGTATACGATAGATGTCCCTGCTACACGGCGGAGTATCCTGAGCATCTGCTCGAGCTTGTTGTCGGTATGGCGTACGACGTAGTTCAGGTTCTTGCGTTCGAAACTCTTTCGGAAGACCCGATGCTGAGGAAACCGCAGTTTGTCCTGAATATCATCGACTACGACGGGCGTAGCCGTAGCCGTCAGAGCCAATACCGGTACAGCGGTATCCAACATATCGAGTACATCGGCTATATGCAGATACGACGGGCGGAAGTCGTAGCCCCACTGCGAGATACAGTGAGCTTCATCGACCGCTATCATACTTATTCTCAGAAAATTCACGTGATTCAGAAACAGCTCCGTCTTCAACCGTTCGGGCGAGACGTAGAGGAACTTAAAATTGCCGTACTCGCAGTCTTCGAGCGTCGTCAGTATCTGTTCGTGCGTCATACCCGAATAGACGGCAGCGGCTTTGATGCCTCTGGCACGGAGATTCTCGACTTGGTCTTTCATCAACGCCACCAGCGGCGACACCACCAGACACAGCCCGTCGAGAGCCATCGCCGGCACCTGAAAGGTGATAGACTTACCGCCGCCCGTAGGCATCAGCGCCAGGGACGACTCGCCTCGCCCGACAGACGATATGATGTCGAGCTGCAACGGACGAAACTCGGTGTATCCCCAGTACTCTGCGAGAATCTTGTAGTATTGTTCGCTATCGGTAGTCATCGGATGCAAAGTTACCGATTTTTTTCGGTTTTCATCAATCGAAATTCGTGTCGTTGACACCCCACAAATTCGGAAAAATAGACAAAAATTTTGAAAAACAAAACATTTGTCGTACCTTTGCAATGTCGTGATAAACTCGTTACTACAATAAAGTTTGTTTATATAAGGTTTATAGGGACGCATACCGAATACGACAAAATAGATTGTTCGACTATTTAAAATTAAAAACAATAAAGATACTATGATACAGACACAACAACAATACGAATGGGCTTTGCACAGGGTAGAAGAGCTACTGCCTCTGGTAGACGACAATACCCCGACGACCGACCCAAACAGTATAGAACTGGAACTGCTCTCAAATATGGTAGCAGATTACTCCGATACACACTTCTCGATAGGCGAACCGACACTATCAGACGTTTTGCGTCTGCGTATGTTCGAAATGAATATAACACAGGTAGAGCTCTCAAAAATATTGGACGTAAGTCCTTCGAGAATAAGTGACTATATAACAGGCAAAAGCGAACCAACATTGAAGATTGCCCGAAAGATAAGCCACAAGCTAAATATCGACGCACGTACCGTATTGGGAGTGTAATTCGGAGGTGTTCTATCAATACGTGGGGAAGGGAAATAAAAACATAAAGGTTTTTCGGCTCTTTTTCACATATTTTTCCATCAATACCATTAAGGAAATAATTAGTACTTTTGCCGAAAAATAAAAATAAGAGACCAAAAAGATGCTTAGTGTAAAAAACTTTGTTTTCAATCCGTTTATGGAAAACACTCTTGTCGTATATGACGAGACCACACTCGAAGCCGCTATCGTAGACTGCGGTTGTCTGTACGAGACGGAGCGTAGAGAGCTGAAAAAGTTCATCGACGACAACAGACTGAAAGTAAAATATCTGCTCAATACCCACCTGCACCTCGACCACCAGTTCGGCAACGCCTGGGCTGCCGCCGAGTACGGCGTACTGCCTCGTGCAGACCGCAACGACGAGAAACTCATCGACAACCTCACCTCGCAGGCAATGATATTCGGTATCCCCGAACGTGTGGAGGCTCAGCCACTGGGCGGATACATCGCCGAGGGCGACGAAATAAAGCTCGGCAACGCCACTCTGAGCGTTATATCGGTGCCGGGACACTCTGCGGGCAGTGTATGCCTCTACTGTGCACAAGACGGCATACTGATAGCGGGCGACGTGCTGTTTGCAGGCTCAATAGGACGTACCGACCTGCCGGGAGGCGACTTCGATCTGCTGACGAGCGGTATACGCCAAAAACTGTTCACCCTGCCCCCCGATACGAAAGTATATCCCGGACACGGACCGACTACCACCATCGGCAGAGAGATAGAGAGTAACCCGTTCTTTTAAGGCATCAATATTATGGATATTTACCGAAACGTGGCAGTGATATCGGGTCTGGAACCCCACCGCACCATATTGCAAGAGCGATTGTTGAAGCTTTTTGCCCGAAAAGCCGAGAAGAGCCTCATCGTAGAAGGGAAACCTGCCGACACCGTCCGCCATCGACAGATATACGGTGTAGATGTAGTATCGCACCTCGACGATACGGACCTGGCTTTCGTACTTCAGAATGCCGACAATATCTACTGTCGCAGTGGCTACTCCACTCTGATGGACTTGTACGCCTTGGGTATCAACCGTGCAACGCTTATCCCCACACCGGGACAGACTGAGCAGGAGTATCTGGCAGAGTATTTCGCAAACAAAGGATTCGAGGTAATGAAGCAGTGGGAGGTGTAGATGCAATCTTTCCAAATGTTTGCTTTTTGCAGTAGGACAAACTAAAGAAAGAGGCTAATCATCGATAATCAGCCTCTTTTTTATTCGATAAGTCAGAGATTTATCTTATATCTTCATTTACTTTTTTAGTTTTTCGGGCAGACCTTTCTTGTTGTTTGGACATATCGCTCTTCGGTTCGTCTTCACGTGCTTCGGGCTCGACATTCTGAGAACCTTTGGCAGTAACTCTGCCTTTGATATAAATTTTCTCTACCGATGTCTCGCCGGCAGCGTTTTTGAATGTAATAGTAACCTCCTTGTTGAACGAACCCGGACGACCGTTGGTATTGTAAGCAACGGGTATCTGACCTACCTCACCCGGTGCTATCGGTTTGGTAAGGTCTACCTTGGGAGTAGTGCAGCCGCACGAAGTCCGTGCATTCTCGATAAAGATAGGCGATGAGCCGAGATTTTTGAAACTGAAAGTAGTGGAGATAATACCGCCACTGCCGCTTCCCTCAGCTACTGTGCCAAAGTCGTATACGGTCTTTGCGAATTCCACCATTTTTTTCTCCTGTGCCAATAGCGATACGCTAAGCAATGCCACTACGGACAATAAAAATAATTTTTTCATATATCTTTTATTTTAAAATTAATATTCAATCATATATGTCGTTGCTTGTCTTTGACTAAACAACAGTGCAAAAGTAAAAAATATTTTTGAAACGGAGGTTATCTTTTTCAATTCATTTTCGAAGTATTATGATTTAATTACGAGGTATCGGCGGCTGAAAAATATCGATATTATCTATCCGAAGACCGAAAACTCGCAAAAAAGTAGGCATAATGGACAAAAATGAGGCTATTCTATATAAATTAGAACCGGCTCTACGTTCCGACCTATTTGCAAGATGCTTGCCTCTGAATATAGTGAAGGCTCTTCGTAAGCGTTATGTCATTTTTCCTGACGACTGACGTAAGTTAATATCGATTGTTATAACCGTACGATATTTTTTACTACTTTTGTAGTACAAATTCATTACACTTTTTTAATCATTAAATATTATGGCAACCGTAACATTAGAAATTTCCAAAAAGGAACATCTGAGCGTACTAAAAACACTTGCCGAAGCGTGGAATGTATCCTTTAAAGTCGATTTGCGCCATAAGGTAAAAGACGATACCGAAATGAGCGAAAAAGAGTTTTATTCTATGCTCGACAAAGCAAAAAAAAGCAAGGTAAAGAGACTTACGCCATCAGAACAAAAGAAACTATTTTCCGTATAAACGATGGCATATATAATCGAGTTTTACGAAAAGGCTATCGCCGATATTGAAAAACATAAGGCTTCGGGACAAAAACAACTTGTAAAAAAGATAGCCATACTACACGCCGAGCTGTCTACTACGCCGAAAACAGGCACAGGAAAACCTCACGCTTTGAAAAACTATAGTACTACCACTTACGCAAGGAAGATAAACGATAAACATCGGCTTGTATATGAGATTTTTGAAGACCAAAAGATAGTACGAATTATCTCCGCATACGGGCACTATGGTGAAAAATAAAAACATTTCGACAAACAATAAGGGCGTTCCGTTACTGGGAACGCCCTTATTTATTGTCCGTACCCGATAGTCGTTATAGGTTTGAGTAGTCGCGAGAATAGCGTAGGTGCTGCTCGGCGAAGCCTTCGGTATAGTCGATTTTGATGTCGACGAATTTACCGTGTTTGTCGTAAACGGGCGTATATACGGGGTTTACAAAACCTTTGTAAGGTTTGATATTGAGCTGTGCGTAGCGGTCGCGTATCTGTCGGTTGATAGCGTTATCGACGCGTACGCCGTAGTTTTCGACCAAGTCGTGTGCAGCACGGTAATCGCCCGTAGATTTTATGAGCTGTACCAGCGCCAAGAGTTCGCCGAAGTGCTGTTTTATCTTTTTGTAGTCGTTTACCTTAACGAACATTTTACCGCCGTCTCTTTCGACCATTTCGACCGCCTTGTCGTCTTTGGATCTCTCCAGCACCCAGCGGGCTATCATCTGACGGTTTCGCATGTGAGCCTCTTCGATATTGTTGCCCGGTACTATGCGGGTGAGCTGTGTAAGCAGACCGTTTGTAAGATATGTATAGTACTCTGCTTTGTAGGCGTTGGTGTCGGGCAATAGACCGAGTTCGACCATTTTACGGTCGCCCATAAAGTAGAGAGCAAACAGGTCGGCACGTCCCTCTTCGATAGTGGAGCCGTATGCTTTCAGAGCATCGGGGTCTACACCCGGCAGCAGCTTGCCCGAGGCGTGTCCCAGACACTCGTGCAGGTCGGTATGCAGGTTGCTCGTAAGGTTGGAGTATTTGTTTACAAGCTCTACCTCGGCGGGGCTCCAGTAGAACTCTTCGGCAAAGCCGTTGCCTTTGGCTACTTGGCTGTATGCTTCGGTGAGGTTCTCGATGGTTACCGACTTGGAGCCGTGTTCGGCACGTATCCAATTCGAGTTGGGCAGATTGATACCGATAGGAGTAGTGGGGTAGCAGTCGCCTGCAAGGATGGCGGCGGTGATGACTTTGGCAGTGATACCCTTTACATTATCTTTCTTGAAGCGGTCTTCGGCAGGCGAGTTACGCTCGAACCACTGTGCGTTGGCACTGATGATTTCGGTACGTTTGGTAGCCTCCATGTTCTTGAAGTTTACCAGCGACTCCCAGCTGGCTTTCATACCGAGCGGGTCGCCGTAGCTTTCGATGAAGCCGTTTACAACGTCTATCTGCGAAGCGGTATCGTTTACCCATAGGATAGAGTAGGCGTCGAAGTCTTTGAGACTACCGCTCTTGTAGAATTGTATCAGTTTGTCGATAGCTGCCTTCTGTGCCTTGTTTTCGGCAACGGCGGCAGCTTTTTGCAGCCAATAAACGACCTTTTCCAGAGCAGTCGAATAGAGCCCTCCGATGCGGTAGACCTCTTCGGAGACTACACCGTCGCGTTTTACCAGCTTAGAGTTCAGCCCGTACATAACGGGTTGGCGGTCGGTGGTGTCTTTCATCTTGGCATAGAACTCTTCAGCCTCTTTCTGAGTAATACCTCCGTCGTAATAATTGCCTGCCGACGTTGCTATAAGGTCTACGCCCGATGCCTGATTGGTCTTCTTGGCATATAGTTTGGGATCGAAGATAACGGGCAATATATCTGCCAACAGACCGTCGACAGTCTGTCCTTTTTGCAGGTGGAGAGCCTCGGCGGGCACCTTACTTACCTCGTCGACGAAATAGCTTTGCTCGAAGTGCGGCGTAAACTTATCGCCAGAGTAATGATGATGAATACCGTTCGATACCCAAACCTCTTTCAGATAGAGCTCCAAGCCCTTGAAGTTGTCGGAAGTTCGGTCTTTGGTATTCGTATAGACTGCCTCCAGAGCACGGCGGATAGGGAGATTCCACTTGCAATTTTGGTCGTAAAGTATGTCGCGACCCTGTAAAGCAGCTTCTGTAAGATAGTAGAGAAGTTCTTTCTGAGCGGTAGAGAGCGACTCTATATCGGGCACTCTGTAGCGAAGGATACCCATATCGGCAAACTCCTCTACCTTATAGTCGAACTCATCGATAGACGGCGTCTTCAGGTCTGATACATAAGCCTTTTCGCCGCAAGAAAACAGTGTAAATGCTGCCATAATAACAAAAAACGATTTCTTCATAAAACAATACTTTTTTAGTTGTATGTAAATGTATTTTATAACGCGCAAAGATAATCAATTTTTATCGATTGTACCTATTATTTTTTAAGGGGCGTCGGTATCTCGGTTTTTTATTATGTCATCGACAAACCAAAACTTTTTTATCTTTGCTGTCGTAGCAGAATATCTCGTACAACAAATATTTTCGGTAAATATCGGCTTTTTAGAGGTAATTTCTAAGCGTGAATTGGCAGAAAACGAGTAAAATGACCGTAGGCGGTTGCCTTTTTTCAGTAAGATATGGCGTATTATTATTTTTGAACTGCAAATTATGTTAATAATTTACTCGAAAAACAAAATAAAAACAAATAAGTGTTTGTGTTTTTTTATACAAAAAATATAGAATAATAATAAAAATATGTTTTGCTTTTGTCTCTAAAAAAATAAACAGTTTATAGTATGCAAACATAAAGTCATATACTACTATTACTAAAAACAATTTTATTGTATCTTTGCAAAAAAATCGCTATCGATATGCTCCGAAAACTATTACGACAAAACATCAGCAAGGCACAACTCGTCGGTTTCGCCATCGCCAACTTCGCAGGACTGACCATAGTGCTGCTCTCGATACAGCTATATCTCGACGTCCGCCCCATATTCGACGGCAAAGACAGTATCATGAAAAAAGACTACTTCGTGATAACCAAAAATGTCTCTACCCTCAACTCTCTGGTAGGCTCCTCGGGGTTCTCTCCCGAAGAGATAGCCCGGCTCGAGAGTCAGAGTTTCGTCGGCAAAGTAGGTAGCTTCACCTCGTCGCAGTTCGAGGTCTACGGAGGCATCTCGGCTGCGGGTATAAACTTCGGAGCCGACCTCTTTTTCGAGGCAATACCCACAGAATTCATAGACATACGGAGCGATAAGTGGCACTTCGACCCGCAGAAAAGGTTCGTCCCCATCATAGTACCGCAAAACTACCTCGACCTGTACAACTTCGGCTTCGCCACCTCACGTAAGATGCCGAGCATATCGGGCGGCACGGTACAAATGGTGCGTTTCGATCTCAACATAGCCGGCAACGGCACGGTAGAGAAGTTCGAAGGCGGTATCGTCGGTTTTTCGAACAGGATAAACACCATACTCGTGCCCCAGGAGTTTATGACGTGGGCAAACAACCGCTTCGCCCCCGACAAGCGAATGCTCCCTGCACGTCTGATAGTGGAGATATCGAACATCACCGACCCTGCGATAGCTACCTTCTTCCGCGACAACGGCTACAAGATAGAGGGCGAAAACCAATCCGTGGGGCGTATGGCATACTTCCTGCGGGTAGCCTTCGTCGTATGCCTACTGATAGGTATCGTTATCTTCGCTCTGTCGTTTGCCATACTTGTGCTGAGCATATATCTTATCTTGCAGAAAAACAGAGAAAAAATCGGTAACCTGCGTCTGGCGGGCTATCCCCGACGAGCCGTCGTAGGGTTTTACTTCTCGCTGACGAGCATCGTCAATACTGCTGTAACGCTGCTGTCGGTGCTTACGGTATTCGCCCTTCGTCCACTGTATATGTCGCGTATCGTAAGAGTACTCGACAGTGAACCGACGGTAGGTGTCGCTGCCGTAGTCATAGCTACCGCCTTAGCGCTGCTTGCGGCTATCAGCCTGCTGAATTTGCTTATAGTAACAAGGAAAGTGGAGTAGAGCGGCTGGATAGCCCACCGTGCGTATCCTAACTGTTTGGTCTATTTTCACAGGTATTTTGCCGTATAGGAAGAAATTTTCTTTGTATACCTGCAACATTTTGCATTTTTTCGGTCTTATATATGTGACTTTTAGCAATATATTTTATACCTTTGCAAGAGTATAGTACAAGGATATGAAAAACAATAAAATGTCGTATTATACGAATACAATATAACCTCTAAAAATAAACAAGATAAAGTTATGAAAAAGTTAAAAATCAAATTTCTCAAAAAATACAGTGCTCTGATAGCTGCCGTCGTAGGACTGTTTAGTAGCTCTTCGTGCAGTATGGTGCAACCCGTAGAATACGGCACTCCGTCTGCCCGATATGTAGTCGACGGCAAGGTTACCGACAACGGAACAGGCAAGCCGATAGAGAATATCAGAGTTTCTATGGGTGGTGATACCGCTTTTACCAAAGCAGACGGTTCGTATGGTATCGTAAGAGACGTAACGTTTCCTAAGGATACATCATTTACCCTTAAATTCGAAGACACGGACGGCTCTGTCAACGGACAGTACGCCAACCTCGACACGGTGGTGAAATTCAAAAAGAGTGAATTCAAGGGCAGCGATGGTAAATGGAATTACGGAGAAAATCACAAAAACATAGACATTAAGCTAAATAAGAAGTGATGAGTATATCGGACATACCACTGCGTAAAAAATTGGCACTAAGCCTTTTTAGTCGATATAAGGCAGCTGAGGCTAAAATACATCGGCTCAATTATATACTGTGGGAATGTACTCTGCGATGCAATCTGAGTTGTCTGCACTGCGGCAGCGACTGCAAAAAAGACTCGTCGGTATGTGATATGCCTGCCAAAGATTTCTTTGGGGCATTAGATAGTATCACAGACATCTTGGAGCCGAACAATACGATGATAGTACTCACAGGAGGCGAAGCTCTACTACGCAAAGATATAGAGCAAATCGGACGTCAATTATACATAAGAGGTTTCCCTTGGGGCATAGTAACCAACGGAATGATGCTCAACGAGACAAAAATAGCTTCGCTGTTGAACTCGGGACTGCGTTCGATTACCGTCAGTCTCGACGGGTTCGAAAACAGCCATAATTGGCTTCGAAATAACCCGAAAAGTTTTTCGAACGCAGTAAACGGTATCAAGATATTGGCAAAGACACCGGACATAGCTTTTGACGTGGTAACCTGTGTAAACAGAAAAAACTACGGACAACTAAACGAGTTCAAAGAGGCACTCATAGAGTGGGGGGTGAGCCGTTGGCGTATTTTCACCGTTTTCCCGATAGGCAGAGCTGCAGAACACAAAGAATTGCAACTCGAGCCACGTGAGTTTAAGCTTCTGTTCGACTTCATAGCATCTACCCGAAAAGAGGGGAGAATAAACCTAAACTATGGCTGTGAGGGATATCTCGGCAATTACGAGATGGAGGTAAGAGACAATATGTTTTTCTGCCGTGCAGGCATAAGTGTGGCTTCTATACTTGCCGACGGCTCCATATCTGCGTGCCCTAACCTAAGAGACAACTTCATACAGGGTAATATATATCGAGACAATTTACGCGACGTATGGGAAAATCGTTACGGTATTTTCCGCGACAGAAGATGGACGAAAACAGGTATCTGCGCCGACTGCAAATCCTATAAATACTGCCAAGGAAACGGAATGCACCTTAGAAACGACAAAAACGGAGAACTGCTATTCTGCCATCTGAAACGTATAGAAGAAGGTGAGAGGATTATTAATGAAAAATGCGAAGCCGTCGAAACGGTTTAACGTTTTCCAATAATTAATAATCAAACAAATGAGAATAAAAAAGATTGCCATACTGATA
>GG774889.1:68910-173204 GCA_000163695.1 Bacteroidetes oral taxon 274 str. F0058 | reverse complement strand
ATATGGCAATCTTTTTTATGTAATTTTATAACCTTTACTTATTTTACCAATACAGAGAATGCTTCGTTGGACAAGAAAGATTTGAATTCCAAGTCATTCATAAACTTTTCTTTGTAAGAACCGTCTGCGTTGATAGCCTTTGTAGCAGATTTTACCAAATCGTCTACATTGTTTGTACGAGCAGCTACGATAGCTTGCAGGTAGTAAGTTTTTGCATCCGGATTTTCAACGTTAGCCAAGATATTTCTTGCACCACTGTAATCTTTATTAAGTATTCTTGCCAAAGCAGAGTTGTTTGTGTTAGCAGCACCGTACAATGTAACAGCTTTATAATAATCACCTTCTGCTATTGCAATAGCACCGTTTGCATAGTTAAGTTCGTCGCCTGCACCGGCAGCATTGCCAAGATAAGTTTTAGCTTCGCCAAGTGAACCTTCTGCCAAAAGTACAGAACCTTTGTTGAGATTTGCAACCGGGTTGTTCGGGTCTATTTCGAGAGCTTTCGTGAAGTTTCTGTCTGCTTCTTTCACATTACCGAGTTCGTATTCCACAACACCAAGGTTATTGTAACCTCTTACATCGCTTGGGAAATATTGGATTGTCTTTCTGTAAATTTCTTTCTGTTCTTCTTTGTCTTGAGTCAGAGTAGCAGCATACAACAACTCTTCTGCCGAAAGTTTAGAAGGATCTTCTTTCACAAGTCTTGCAATCTGTTCGTCAGATTTACCCATAACTTCTCTTGTTACAGTTATTTTCGAACGACGGAGCTGAGGCAGAATCTTTTCTTTGATTTCTGTGAAAGCAGCCGAAAGATTTTTTATTTCTTTTTCGCGTTGTTCGGGGTCAGAGTACATAGAGAGAACATTCAATATAAGTTCTTTATCTTGGATATCCGAGTTGTCCATCAACTGTTTGAAACCTTCCCAGTCCTGAGCTGTGAATGTACCCGAAATATCAATCTGTTTTTTCAATTTCTTCATTTGCGAATTGATATAATTCTTAGTAGAAGTTTCACGTGCTTGTGCAAGTTTTTCGTTAAGTTCTACACCACCGTCGGGAGAAGCATAAGAAGCTACTTCCATCTTAACAGAGCTACTGTCGTTGCCCGATTTCTTAATATTGTCTGTCAAAGCATTGATGTTTTTAGCCTCAGAAGCACGAACGTTAGCCTGCTGTATCAAGAATTTGATTTCGGCATTTTCTTTTTCTTCGGTAACTCTCTGGAAGTTGTCTTTTATAACCTTAGAACCCAATTCAGAAGGATTGGAGTATATCAAATTAGGAGTAACTATAAGTCCGTCTGCAACTTTTACAGGTTCCAAATTGATAACTTTTTTCTTAACTCTTACAGTTGCTTCCAGATACAATTCGCACTGGTCAAACTGCGGGTCGTAAGAGAACACTGCTTTTTGTTCATATTTACCACCTTTTTTGTAGTTGATTACAGGGTTGTTACCTTTGAACTTTTCGCCCTGATAAACCTTAGCCTGACCTCTAAGAACAGCACCTGTCTTAGTAGATTTCAGTACGGGAACAACAGATAGTTCCATCTTTTTGTGGAAGTACTTTTCAGGGAAAGTACCTTCTACATTACATTCTATCATTCCACCTTTCAACTCGAGCGGATTAGGAGTAGCCTTCAATCCTGCCTGAGAAATAAACTCTTTTGGTATTCTACAACCAACAACAACAAACATTATTAATAATGCTGTCAGAATAATACTTCTTTGTTTCATACGAATATTTATTTTTTAAATTAATGAAAAAAACTATTTAACACTTTTTTGTGGCAAAGGTATATATTTTTTTCTTACCGTACAACTATTTTATTATTATATTCTTATTTTTAAGTAATTTTATAAAGTAATGGTTATATAATATGTCTGTTAATTGTGTAAATAACTTCACAATTGATTGATATATAAAATGCTGTATCTAAAACTTATTAATGATTTCTGTTGAAAAAAATTTGATAAAAAATTTTATTTGTGAAAAGGTTTTTTATTAACAATTTGTTTTTACATTGTTAGTACCGATATCAACAATCGAAATTAATACTTGTTTGTGTGTCCAATAGTTTGAAACTTCTCCTATGATATGGGCTTATTCCGAATTCTTTTATAGCTTGTCGGTGTTTCGAAGTAGGGTAGCCCTTATTTATATTCCATTGATAATGCGGATATTGCAAATGTAAATAACTCATATAATCGTCTCTATGAGTCTTTGCCAATACCGATGCTGCGGCTATCGACAGATATTTGCCGTCGCCCTTTACGATAGTTTTGTATTCGACATCTCTGTATTGAATAAACTTGTTTCCGTCTATAATGATGTGTTCGGGTATTATGCTCAGATTGTCGAGAGCTTTGTGCATACACAATATAGAGGCTTTCAGTATGTTAATATTATCTATCTCTTCCGCATCTATGCGTGCAACTGCCCACGCCAAGGCATTCTGTTCTATGACAAGACGTATATTTTGCCGTTGCTTTTCGGTAAGTTGCTTACTATCATTTAAATGCGGACATTCGAAATCTGCTGACAACACTACTGCTGCGGCAAATACAGGACCTGCGAGGCAACCTCTGCCTGCCTCGTCGCAACCTGCTTCTATGCAATCTGCTTTGTAGAACGGCAGTAGATTATTATCTATTTTTTTCATTATCAATGAATGAAATCTGTTCTGCTACTCGTTGTCCGTCTATTGCCGACGATGTAATACCCCCCGAGTAGCCTGCTCCTTCGCCACACGGATAGAGACCTTGTATTTGTATGTGTTGCAGTGTGTCTTTATGACGTGGAATACGCACAGGTGAGGATGTTCGAGACTCTACTCCGAGTATTATTGCCTCAGATGTAACGAAGCCTTTCATCTTCTTGTCAAAAACTCTGAAACCCTCTCTGAGTGAATCTCCTATCAACTTTGGCAGCCAGAAGTGTATGGGCGATGATACTATCCCCGGCAAGTACGAAGACTTGTGAATATCTGCCGAGAGTCTGCCACGTATAAAATCGGTCAAACGCTGTGCAGGTGCTTTTTGATTTTGTCCGCCATTGGAGGCATAAGCTAAATGTTCGAGTTGTTGTTGGAAGTATACTCCGCACAGTTCGCCATATTGATGAAATTCTGTGAAATCTTTTGGGTGCAGCTCTACTACGATTCCCGAGTTGGCGAATGGCGAATTACGTGCCGAAGAGCTCATACCGTTTACTACCACTTGCCCGCGTTCGGTTGCCGAGGGCACTATCATACCTCCCGGACACATACAAAACGAATAAACTCCTCTACCGTCGACCTGCGAGGTAAGGTTGTACGAGGCAGCCGGCAGAAACTCGCTTTTGTAGCCTTTGTACTGTATGTGATTTATCAACTCCTGCGGATGCTCTACACGTATGCCCATAGCGAACCCCTTTGCCTGTATTGCTATATTTTTCTCTTGTAAAAGACGGTAAATGTCGCGAGCCGAATGACCTGTGGCAAGTATTACGTAATCAGACTTTAACACGCGATTGTCGGCAAGTCTTACGCCTTTTGCTTTGCCGTTTTCTATCAGAATATCGGTTACTTTTGCCGAAAATAATATCTGTCCGCCGCATTCTAATATGGTTTTTCGAATATTTGTTACCACCACCGACAGAATATCGGTACCGATATGCGGATGTGCTTCATACAGAATCTCGTCTTTCGCTCCGTGATAATGGAATATTTCTATGATTCTGTTTGTGTTTCCACGTTTGTTAGAACGCGAATATAGTTTACCGTCGGAGAAAGTACCGGCACCGCCTTCGCCGAAACATAAGTTTGACTCTTCGTTAAGTTCCTTATTTTTACTGATATTAGCGACATCTACTTTACGCTCTTTAACGTTTTTGCCACGTTCCACAATTATCGGGCAGAACCCCAATTCTATCAGTCGAAGGGCTGCAAAAAGCCCTGCCGGACCGGCTCCTATGATTATTACTTCTTTTTTGTTACTTACGTTCCGATAATTAAAAGGCTCTTGATAAATATGTTTGTCGGTATTTTCATTGATAAAAACGCGTAGTTGCATTATTACTAACGGTATACGACCTCTGGCATCGATAGATTTTCTTATTATTTTGAATTCTGAAATATCATTCGTCTCTATATCGAGGTTTTTGGCTATTTGTTTTTTTATAAATTGATTATCTGCACTTTGCTCAGGTGATAGGGTCAGTTGTAGTTCTGTCATTGTTATATAAATTTTATATTACAAATCGAAAATAACGTTTAAAACCGTCTGTCCCACGACATACAGCGTGTTTTTATCAATGTTGTTCATATCATCTTTTGTTGTGTGCCAATGGCGATTGAATCCGTTTTCAGATGATGGGTCATATTGAATTATATCGATTGTAGGTATATTTCGTATGTTGTTTATCGGCAGGTGGTCGTCTATTATGTATCCCCCTCTTTTGTTTACGAAATACCCGTCGAATCCGGCATTTATTGCTTTACTCCATACTTTTTCTACAATATTGTCGGCATACCTTACGGAGTATTGTTCTTTGTAGAATTTTGCTCCCAAGCCTCCTACCATATCGAGTAAGATGCCGTATTCGGCTCTATAATCTGCTTTATGCGGATTTTTAGACCAATATTGTGAGCCTATGCACCAACTGTTTTCGTTCTTGTCTCCTTTGTAAAAATAAGGTGCTCCATAATCTTCTACATCGAAGAGTATAATATCTATCCCTGTATTTTCGGGTAGGGTAGTGAGGTTACGTGCCACCTCGAGCAATATGCCTACTCCACTGGCTCCGTCATTGGCTCCGAGTATAGGCGTCTTATGTTTAGACCTTTCTGCATCTTGGTCTGCAAACGGACGGCTATCCCAATGTGCCACGAGCAATATGCGATGTTCGGCAGATGGGTTGAAAGTTCCTATAATATTTTTTATATCTATTTTTTGCCCATCGTACAGAGTCCCCGTTCCTTTTTGTATAGAAACTTCTGCTCCGAATTTGCCAAGCTTATCGCTAAGGTATTCGAGACAGTTTTCGTGTGCTTTACTGTTTGGTACTCTCGGACCGAAGTCTACTTGTGTCTTGACGAAATTGTAGGCAGAATCCTGATTAAATACAGGCACAGCGACAACGGAAGGCTCGTTTTTATTTGCCGTTTTTTCGTCGTCGCCGTCGGTTCTTCTGCCACAGAAAGTGAATATCGTTGTTGCAACAACAGCTATGATAGTGAGATTTATTCTTTTCATACAGAGCACTATTTATTATTTGTCGTTATTATTATTTTGCAAAGGTAATAATAAATAAATTGCCAACGCTCGCTCTGTTTAAAAAAGTTGTATGTATTTTATGGTTAAAATTGTCGGTTTTTTATATTTTATCATCGAATTTAAGATTATAACATAATCGAAAAAGTATTATCTTTGCACAATGATTTTGAGCTACGATATAATAGTAATAGGAGCAGGTCATTCGGGTTGTGAGGCGGCAGCGGCAGCCTCTAACCTCGGTTCTAAGGTTTTGCTTCTGACAATGGATATGAATAATATCGCTCAGATGAGCTGTAATCCGGCTGTCGGAGGCATCGCCAAAGGTCAAATTGTTAGAGAAATAGATGCTCTTGGAGGGTATATGGGTATTGTAACAGATGATACCTCCATACAGTTTCGTATGCTCAATCGCTCTAAGGGGGCTGCTATGTGGAGTCCGCGTTCACAGTCCGACAGAGCCAAATATATACAACGTTGGCGAGAACTTCTCGATAGCTGTCCTAATCTTGATATTAGGCAAGATGTGGTAACCGAGTTTATTATAAAGGACGGTACGGTACAAGGTGTAAAGACGAGATTGATGTGTGAATTTGGAGCGAAATGCGTAATTCTCACTTCGGGTACGTTTCTTAACGGACTTATGCACTTCGGCAAAATACAGGTAGCGGGCGGTCGCATATCGGAGACGGCTTCTTATGGACTTACCGAACAATTGAGGGAGGTAGGCTTTGTTACGGGTCGTATGAAGACAGGCACACCCTTACGAATAAATGGTAATTCGATAGACTTTTCGAGACTGACACAACAGAACGGCGAAGACGATTTTCACAAATTTTCTTTCCTTGTACGCGGTAAAAACACATTGCGGCAACGTCCCTGCTATCTCACCCACACAAACACACGCACGCACGAAATACTTAACCGTCATATAGACGAATCTCCTTTGTATAACGGACAAATACAGAGTATAGGACCTAGATACTGTCCGAGTATAGAGACCAAGATAGTAACATTTGCAGATAAGACGTCCCATCAGCTTTTCATAGAACCTGAGGGCGAGACCACTCAGGAGTATTACCTAAACGGTTTTTCGTCGTCGTTGCCGATAGAGGTACAGTTAGAGGCTTTGCATACCATCGAAGGTCTGGAGCAGGCACGCATATATCGCCCGGGTTATGCCATAGAATATGATTATTTCGACCCCGTTCAGCTGAAGAACACTTTGGAGACAAAGTTGGTAAAAAACCTGTTTTTTGCAGGACAAGTCAATGGAACTACGGGTTACGAGGAGGCGGCAGGTCAGGGGCTGATAGCAGGCATCAATGCACATATCAACTGTTTTGGAGGCAAAGAATTCGTTCTGCGTAGAGATGAGGCGTATATAGGAGTACTTATCGACGACCTGACAACAAAAGGAGTGGACGAGCCTTACAGAATGTTCACCTCTCGTTCGGAATACCGCATCATTTTGCGTCAGGATAGCGCCGACAGTCGTCTCACTCGGAAGTCGTTCGATTTGGGCTTGGCTACTACCGAACGCAAAAAGCTTTTAGATGTGAAAAACGATAACATAGACGGTCTTTTGTCCTATTTTAAGCAAAGGAGCGTTTTACCTGCCGAAATAAACGGCCTCTTGGAAAAGACAGGAGCTACACCTATATCGAAAAAGACGAAGCTTTATGATTTACTACTTCGCCCCAATATTACTATTGGTGCTATGTGCGAAACGCTTCCAGATGTACGAGAGCAGGCAGACAAAGTAGACCAAAGTAGAGTGGAGGAAATTTTGGAAGAAGCAGAGATTGTTGTGAAATATGGCGGATATATCGACAGAGAACGGCTGATAGCCAACAAGACCAATCGGCTCGAATATGTCAATATTCCTCAAGAAATAAACTATGACGACATACAATCTCTTTCTACGGAAGCAAGACAAAAGCTAAAAAAGCATTTGCCCCAAACGATAGGGCAAGCCTCGCGAATCCCCGGCGTATCTCCAAGCGACATCAATGTGCTGATAGTGATGTTGGGCAGATGATATTGTGGAATGTTTCACGTGGAACAATTTTGAGAAACGAAATATAAAAACACAAAATAATACAAGAAATGACGATAGAAGACGTAAAAAAACATATTAGAGATGTGTATGATTTCCCTGTGCAGGGGATAGTGTTCAAAGACTTGACGACCGCATTCAAAGATGCTGAGTGCATGAGGTTCTTTGAAGAAGAGATGTATCGCCTCTATAAGGACAAGGGTATTACTAAGGTGATAGGTATCGAAAGCCGAGGGTTTATAATGGCTCCTATTTTAGGCAATCGTCTTGGGGTAGGTTTTGTGCCTATTCGTAAAAAAGGTAAGCTCCCTGCCGAGACTTATGAGGTGAGCTATGGCAAAGAGTATGGTGCAGATGTGATACAGCTTCACAAAGACGCTCTTGTAGCAGACGATGTCGTCCTCATTCACGACGACCTGTTGGCTACGGGAGGCACTATGAAAGCAGCGTGCGATTTGGTGAAGCTTTTTAATGTGAAGAAAATTTACGTCAATTTTTTGGTAGAGCTCGATTTTCTGAAAGGGATTGAGAAGTTCGATAAAGATATAGACGTAAAATCTCTGATACATTATTGAACTGTCTCTGTCGAGAGAGAATCGAAATCGATTGGTAAAAAAAACGAAAATACAGTAGAGGACTTTTTGTTTTATTTAGGCAAATAAATCTCTACTGTTTTTTTTATAGAAATGCACCTCATTATATATATCGTGGCAATAGCTAAAACCAGCGAGGCGACAGAAATTGCTGTCCCGAAATTTTCGGTTTTTATGTCGATGATTTTGTTGTGGCTCAGATAAAACGCAACTACAGCTATAGCATTGTTTGTGAAATGAGCGGCGATAGGTGCCCATAACGATTTTCCGTAGATTGCCATATATCCGAAAGTTGCTCCCAAAACCATCCTTGGAATAAAACCTAAGAACTGAAAATGAATGAATGAAAAAATGATTGCCGTAAGCCATACCGCAATATGTGTGTCGATATGTTCGGTAAATGATCTCAGTAAAAATCCTCGGAAAAACAACTCTTCGCACACGGCTGCACTCAAAGCAACGATAATAATATTTATACCGAGTCCGCCAACGGTATTTGTCGCAAGTAGTTTCTCGGTAAGTATAGTTGCATTTGTCTCCTGTGTGCGTATCCACATCTCTATACCTCTCATAGACTCCGGTAGATGCAGCCCCTCATTCCATTTTAACAGCATATCGATTGCGGGAACGGACACAAATACAAATACTATTGCCAAAAGTATTATATAGATATTATTCGTTTTGTTGGTATTTGAAATTCCGTTATTTTTGTTCAGAAATCTTACTCCAATTATTGCAGGTATGCCAAAAACAAATAATTGTTGCAATAATTGTGTGATTTTCAACAAATTGATTTCGGCTAAATCCGTGTATTTCTGTAAAATTGCATATATTGCCAGTACTATTATTAGCCCCGAGAGAGATAGTAATGTTACGATAGATATTTTGTAAAATAAGCTTTTTCTCATACAAATTTTTACGGTGTTTCTTTATTCTTGGTGATTGTATTTTTGCGAATATTTTTTACAAAAGTAATCTATTTTTTGTGGGTGACAAAAATGAATTTACTCTCGAAAATTTTTCGAGGAGTTTTGAAAAAAATGGTTATTAGCCACCTTCTTTTTATGTAATGTGTTATTTATTGGCAACTTTTTTATACCTTTGCCTCCCACAACAAAATCGTATAAAATATACATAGATGAATATAGGTATAGACATCGGCTCTACTACGCTCAAAGTAATCGTTTTGGACGACAACGGAGATGTTGTCTACAAATCGTACAATAGGCACAAGGCGGATATTCCGACGGTTTTCGGGCAGCAGCTCGATAAGCTCGTTTCGCAATATTCGCTGTCTACTGCCAAGATATGTATTACAGGGTCGGCGGGAATGGGGGTAGCCGAACGCCTGCATATTCCGTTTCATCAAGAAGTCATAGCTGCCATCGAAGTAACCAAGCGTTGCTATCCCGATACGCATACACTTATAGATTTGGGTGGCGAAGATGCCAAGATAGTCTTTTTTGCAGAAGGCAAACAACCCGACATACGAATGAACGGCTCGTGTGCCGGTGGTACAGGTGCTTTCATAGACCAGATGGCAGACCTTATAAGTGTACCTATCGGCAAATTGAACGACGAAGCTTGGAATTTCACGAAAATATATCCCGTAGCCTCGCGGTGCGGAGTATTTGCCAAGACCGACGTACAGAATCTTATTGCACGCAATATACCGCTGCCCGATTTGGCGATGTCTATCTTCCAGACCGTTGCCAACCAAGCGATAACTACTCTTATTCGCGGACACAAGGTGATGCCGAAGGTAATCTGTATCGGCGGACCGCTCACGTTTATACCTGCTCTGCGTAATAGATTTCAGACGTTGCTTTCGCTTGGCGACGACGAGATAATATTACCCGAAAACAGCGAATTCTTCCCCGCTTGGGGTTGTGCTTTTCTGGCACAGACATCAGAGACGGAGTTTAATCTGTCGGAACTCAGAGACAAACTGTCGGAGAGAAACCACAGCACGGCTTCGGATACTTTGCCGCCGCTTTTCCGTAACGAAGAAGAGTATATTTACTGGAAGAATCACAAAAAAATAATATCCCTTGCTACCAAAGAGATAGAGCCGAATACCCAAGTGAATTGCTATCTCGGTATCGACTCAGGCTCTACTACCACCAAGATAGTGATTATCGACGAAGACAATAAGATTCTTTTCCAACACTATACCCTCAACTACGGAAATCCTTTGAAGCAGGTGCACGATGGACTGCTTAAATTTTATCAAGAAGCCGAACAGAAGAATGCTAAGGTTCGTATCGTTGGTTCGACATCTACGGGCTATGGCGAAGACCTTATCAAACAGGCTTTTAACCTCGACTTTGGTATTGTAGAAACTATTGCACATCTGATGGGAGCTAAGTTTATCGACCCTCAGGTTTCGTTTATCCTCGATATCGGAGGGCAGGATATGAAGTCTATTTTCGTCGATAACGGTATGATAACCAATATCGAACTCAACGAGGCTTGCTCTTCGGGCTGTGGGTCGTTTCTGCAAAATTTTGCTTCGGTGATGAATATGACCCTCGCCGACTTTGTGAGTGCCGCCTGTACTGCGAGCAATCCCGTAGACTTGGGGACACGTTGTACCGTTTTTATGAACTCCAAAGTAAAACAGTCGCTACGTCAGAATGCTGTTTTGGACGACATCGCTGCCGGATTGGCTTATTCGGTTATAAAAAATTGTCTGTTCAAGGTGCTCAAAATAAGCAATCTGAATATACTTGGCGACCGTATCGTTGTACAGGGAGGTACGTTTAGGAACGATGCCGTCTTCAGAGCATTGGAATTATTGAGCGAAAAATCCGTATCAGCTACCGATTCGCCCGAATTGATGGGGGCTTTCGGGGCGGCTCTATATGCCAAACAACAATATTCGGCTACGGAAAATACGAATACGACATCGTCGTTTGGAGACCGTTTTTCTCTAAAATACGAGACCAAAGAGTTGCAGTGCAAAGGCTGTACCAATCAGTGTAGAATGCTGAAATTCACCTTCGAGAACGGCAATATCTGCTATTCGGGCAATAAGTGTGAGAAATATTTCTTCAACCGCAGCGCAGCCGAACATAAAGGCGTCAATGCTTTCGATTCTAAAAACAAATTGATATTCAGTGCTTAGAATGATTAGAATAGGTATACCCCGAGTATTGAATATGTACGAGAATTATCCGTTTTGGCATACGCTTTTTGTCGAATGCGGTTTTGAGGTCGTACTCTCGCCCGAGTCGAATATGGAGCTGTATCAGAAGGGAATATCGTCGGTGATGAGCGATAATATATGTTTTCCCGCCAAACTCGTTCACGGGCATATCATTTGGTTGATAGAGGCTAAGGTCGACAGGATTTTTTACCCCATAGTGCAGAAGGAGGCAAAGGAATGGGACGGCTCCAGCAACTCGTACAACTGCCCCGTTGTCAGCGGCTATCCGGAGGTGATACGTTCGGCGATAAATCCCGAAGGCAATTACGGTATTCCCTTCGATAAACCTGTTGTTTCTTTCCACGATATCGATGTGCTTAGACGTGCTGCTTACGAGTATTTTTCGGGTTTGGGTATCGACAAAGATGTCTTCCAGAGGGCTTTCGGTATTGCTTGGGATTTTCGCAACAAGAAGAAGAAAGAAATGATAATAGAGCAGAAGGCGCTGCTCGACAAGTGTTTGATGTCGGGCGAACTTGTCTTCATCGTGGCGGGACGTCCCTACCATGCCGATAGCCTTGTGAATCAGAAGGTGGGTCAGATACTTGCAGACCTTGGCATTACGGCTCTTACCGACGACGTATTTTTAGACCCGCACGCAGGCGAAAAACCGAACGCAAAATACCGACTGCTCCATTTGCTCGGCGACGGATTCAAGCGACTGAATATGGTCTCGCAGTGGTCGTACCCGAACCGCGTGGTACACGCTGCTATGGAGGTAGCCAAACTCCCAGATAATGTACAACTTATACAGTTGAATTCGTTTGGTTGCGGTCCCGACTCGTTCTATATGGAAGAGGTCGGACAGATACTTCGTCAGGCAGGCAAAAACCATACTGTCCTTCGTATAGACGAGATAGCTTCACCCGGCTCTATCCGCCTTAGGATACGAAGCCTCATAGAAAGCCTCCGAACAGTGAAGGGGAAATGAACGGAATATCAAAAAGTTTTTCGAAATTTTATTACTATATTATGCTAAATAACAATTTATTGTCTTTTGCCGACGGTAAAAATATAAAGGCGGTATTTTTCGATATGGACGGTGTCTTGTTCGACTCGATGCCATACCACGCACAAGCCTGGCAGCGTGCTCTGTCCGAACGTGGGTTGCCGTTCTCTCTATACGATGCCTACCTACACGAAGGGCGTACCGCCGACAGCACGATAGACGAGGCTTTTATCAGAGCATACGGACATACGGCAGATAGCCGTACAAAAGATGAGATATACTCGGCAAAAACCGATTACTTTCATCAATATCCCGAACCTCCGCAGATACCTGCCGTTGCCGATGTATTGCGATACGTTCGGTCGAAAAATCGACAAATATTAGTCGTAACAGGTTCGGCACAGATGTCTTTACTCGACAGGTTGCAAAGCAATTTCCCCGATATATTCGAGGAGGGTAAAATTATTTCGGCTTTCGATGTAGAGCATGGTAAACCACATCCCGAACCGTATCTGATAGCTCTCCGAAGAGCGGGAGTGGCTGCCGATGAGGCTATCGTCGTAGAGAATGCACCCCTCGGAGTACGTTCTGCCGTTGCTGCAGGCATATCTACGATTGCCGTCAATACAGGTGTCCTCGACAGTAAAGTACTTGCCGACGAAGGAGCATCTATCGTATTATCCGATATGCAAGAACTTAAACAGATTATGCAGATAATATTGACCTGAGAGAGAAATATATATTTAATCCCAATGCCCCAAGTAACGGTAACTTCTAAGTGATAATAGATATAGAGGAAAATTAAAAAACCGTCAAAAAAGGACGGTTTTTTTAATTTATAAGAAACTTCAATCGGTTTTGGAGATTTACCTCTGCCATACCACCGTCTATATCGAGGAAAAGCAGATTCATATCGGGATAAAATTCCTTTATCCGTCGTTCTATCCCTTTGGCTACTATATGATTGGCTATGCAACCAAACGGCTGTACGCATACGACACGGTTGATACCCTCGCGTGAGAAATTGGCTATATCGCCCGCGATGAGCCACCCTTCACCGAATTGGTTCGATAAGTCTATTATCTCTTTGGCATATTCGGCTATCTCGAATACCGATTTGTGTGGCGTATGGAATTTCGATTTTTCGAGTATTGCTTGGTATTTTGCCATTTTTTTATCGAATATTCTCTGAAAAAACGGTAATAATACCTTTTGTATGCGATTCATCCTGTTAAGTCCGTTTTTTGCATTCACCTTGCTGTTGATAAACGACTGTGTGAAGAAGTGTATCATCGGAGGGACTACCACCTCGTATCCTTGTTCGCGAAGCCATCGGGTTATGTTTGCTTGTCCGTAGTTGTTGTATTTGACGAATATTTCGCCGATAAGCCCTATTTTCTCGAAGTGCTTGCCTTCTACTATGTCTATTCGTTCGAAGTCGTCTACGGCATCTGCCAATAGTGTCAGCAGTTTTTTATGCTCCCTCTTTTCTATCAATTCCGAGGCTTGTTGCATATATTTGTCGAATATCAGCTCTGCTTGCCCTTTGTTTCGTTGTCGGGCAACTGCTGCCGCAAAAATTTGGTTCAGGGAGTCTCCGAACAGAAAAGCATTTATGACTAAATGTAAAATCCTGAAAATCGGGAGTTTGAACCCCGGTTGTTCGTTTTGGTGTATTCCGCCTATGGCTACCGATATTACGGGGATTTGTCCGTATCCTGCATTTTTAAGTCCCGTTTTTATGAACGACAGGTAGTTGGTTGCCCTGCATTGCCCGCCTGTCTGGGTGATAGCCACGGCAAGGTCTTCGATGTTATAATGTCCTCTCTTTATCTCCGCTATGAGGTCGCCGAGCACGAGTGTGGCGGGATAGCACACTTCGTTGTGTCCGTATTTTAGTCCCATCTCGGCAGATTGCTTCGATGTCTTCGGGCAATTGACAAAGTTGTAGCCTGCTACTTTGGCAACGGCAGGTATCAGTGGCGACAAGAAGTCCGTAAACCAAGGTATAAGTATGGTTTTGTTTTTGTCTTTTTTGGTAAAAACGGCTTTGTAGCCGTCGTATTGTTGTTTTGTCATATATGAGTTTTAGCAGTTTTTTTACAGTATCTCTCCCATTTTTGCCTGCAAAGATACAATAAAATATATTAGCGTCGGGGCGGATACTGTTTTATGATTGTAATCAATTTTAGGTATTTTGCTGGTTATGTGCGTGATATTGGTAAATAATACGAGTGCATTTGTATTTAATTATATGGAAATGAAATATTGAAAATTTTTTATCGATAGAGTATTTTTTTAATATATTTATTTATAATATTTTAAATCTAAATTCATATACCTGTAAAAAAAATTTTTTGTGCAAATCGATTTTTTTTATTGTAGATTAAATTTTTTTTATTATTTTTGCCACAGATAAATGTAAAAAGATTAATATATATAATTAAAATATTTTATTTGAATTTATTAACTCAAAATTTTACACAGTATGAAAAGTATTTTTAGAAAAGCGATTGTTGCCATTTTTGGCGCAATGATGGTGTGCGGATTCGCAAACGCACAAGGAGATGTAACTATTATTCTCGAAGCCCACGACGTATGGAAAGATGGTTCGGGTTACCAATTGCTGCTCGACAAAGACCATAATACGTTTGGGACTGCTTTTCCCGCATCCGGCTATTGGTGGACTAAGGACTGTAATGTCCCTGCCGATCTATTCAAGGAATTTGAATACAAGGTTCCTGCCGATGCTGACCCCTCTTGTACGCCTAAACATATGGTTGTGGACGGAGAGGTTACTATCAAGATGCCTGCCGGTACTTACGACTATGTAATAGCAGCTCCACAGAAAGGGAAAAGAATATGGATAGTCGGAGACAAAGGACCAGATAAGAGTCGCGCAGACGACTTCGTATTCGAAGCAGGTAAAACTTACAGGTTTTTAGTCAAAGCGTTTGGAAATTATGACGGAGTAGAGCTTACCGTAACAGGAGGAGGCACAGGCGTAGAGGAAGTGAAGACAGCTCCCACCGTACTGTCTGTATACCCGAACCCTGCCAGTGACGTACTGTACATAACGGCAGACAAACCCGCACACAGCATACGCGTATACAACGTATACGGTCAGGAAGTAGCTCAAGCTACCGACGCTAACAGTATCAATGTAGCCAATCTGCCCGCGGGTGTATATATTGTAAATGCCGATGGCAAAATAGCAAGAGTGATTAAGGAATAAGATTTTACACGTCAAGTAAAGACGAGCTTGGAGAAGCTCGTCTTTTTTATAAAACATTGATAATATGAGAAGTGTTTTTAAGAAAGTAATTGTCGCCCTGTTGGCGATAGTGTGGGGTGTCTCATCGATGCAGGCACAGGTGAATATGTCCAATTACATAACCCTTACCGTGCAGAAAGGTCAGAGCATACAGTTTGACCTGAAGGCTGCCTCGGATAATACGCCGATACGGGTAGTGAGTGGAAATCAGACAACCGATATTACGGCAAATGTTGTGTGGATGGGTTTTAAGAATTTCGTTTCGGACGAAACTACTATGACTATCTACGGAGATGTTACGGGATTTGATTGTAGCGAAAACGGAGATAAAATATACGGATTAGATGCCTCTAACAATAAGATATTAAAAGGATTGTATTGCAATTTCAATAAAATCCCGTCTCTGAACGTCAGTGGGCTTACTCTTCTGGAAGAATTAGGATGTAGAAAGAATCAATTATCCTCTTTGAATGTGAGTGGCTGTACGGCATTGATTTCATTGGATTGCTATAGTAATAGCTTGTCATCACTCGATGTGAGCGGGCTTACTGCTTTGACCAAATTGTACTGCCACAATAATCAATTGTCGTCTCTGAAAGTAAACGGCTGTACGGCACTAAAAGAATTATATTGCAATAACAATCAACTGTCGTCTCTGGATGCAAATAAACTTACAGCTTTGACCATATTATTTTGCTACGAAAATAAATTGTCTTCTTTGAATGTGAAAGGCTGTAAGGCTTTGAAGGCATTGGACTGTTATAAAAATCAGTTGTCTTCTTTGGATATAAGCGACCTTACGGCTTTGGAAAGATTGGCTTGCTATTCCAACAAGTTATCCTCTTTGGATGCAGCTCGATCTACGGTTTTGGAGACATTGTTTTGTTTTGACAATAAATTCAGTACGCAGGCTTTAGACAAACTATATTGTTCGTTGCCCGACAGGAAAGGTAATGGCATAGGACGAATACAACCCGTACTCAATGCTTCGTCGTCCGACAATAGTATTGTACTTGCTACCAATGGAGGTAATGCTACCGAAAAAAACTGGAAGATACAATATTACGAAGGCGATGCCGATATTACGGGTTTTACGGGTACGCATAAGTGCGGCGGTGACGTCAATATGGATAGATATATAACACTCACCGTAACTAAGGGCGATGATATAAACATCAGCATTGCAGCAGATGCTGTCGGAACACAAGTGAAAATAGTTAGCGGAGACAAAGAACAGACCATAACTGCAAGTACTGCTTGGTCCGGAAGCAAAAAGTTTATTGCCGGAGCCGGTACAATGTCAATATACGGTAATGTGGCGAAACTCAATTGCTATAAGAACGATAAAAAAATCACCGCACTCGACGCAAGCCACAATGAACAACTGGTATTCTTGGATTGTAGCAAAAACTCTCTTACTTCACTCGATTTGAGTAAAAATACAAAACTGATATGGCTCTTATGTACGGATAATACTATCTCTACACTCGACTTGCGGAACAATACGCAGTTGAAACGTCTAACCTGTCAAAAAAATGCTATTACCTCTCTCGATGTGAGTAATAATAAGGAGCTGGTATTTTTGAGTTGCCATACGAATAAACTTACGACACTCGATGTAAGTAATAATACGCAACTGAGTGCCCTGTATTGCTTTGCAAACCAACTCTCCTCCCTCGATATTAGTAAAAATACACAGTTGAGTACATTGTATTGTTTTGACAATAACCTGTCTACCGTCTCTCTCGACGATATTTACTGTTCCTTACCCGATAAAAACGGACATTTTGCAGGTACGATAAAACCATTATTAAACGCTTCTTCTTCGGAAAAAGACAAGGTACTTGCTACTAATGGCAATAACGCCACTTCTAAAAACTGGAAGATACAATATTACGAAGGTTATTCCGATATCAAGGGCTTTACAGGTACGCACCAATGTGGAGGCACAGGTGTAGAGGAAGTGAAAGATACTCCCGCCGTACTGTCCGTATATCCGAACCCTGTCAGCGACATACTGTACATAATGGCAGACAAACCCGCACACAGCATACGTGTATACAACGTATACGGTCAGGAAGTAGCCCAAGCTACCGACGCTGACAGAATCAATGTAGCTAATCTGCCCGCAGGAGTTTACATTGTAAATGCCGACGGTAAAATAGCAAGAATAATTAAGGAATAAGAACTCGATTTAAAAGCGTTTAATTGGTTAAATGTTTTAGCCGAATTACGAAAAATGAAGACGAGGGGTACACCGAAAGTAAGTTATCCCTCGTCTTTTTGTTGCGGTCTCTTATGGGGTTTCCCTGTTTATCCATATCCGACTATATAGAAAAATAGGGTGTTTCTACGAAAATATTTTTGAAATCAATAAGTATAAAAGCCGATTTATCAGAGAGAGATACGGGCAAAAAAATCGGCGACAAATAACTATTATGCCGCCGATTCGAATAAAAACCATTTAATAATTATTTCTTATAGCTTTTCGAAACGTGCTTGGAAGAAGCGGAGAGCTTTCGGTTCGTAAACCATCTTCAAACCGCGTGCCTTGCTGCGTTCTTTGTAGAGTTCGACAACACCGTCTGCTACGATATCGAAGTGCGACTGAGTGTAGACACGACGCGGGATAGTAAGACGTATGGTCTCGAGCTTCGGTTCGTGTTCGTGCCCTGTTACTTTGTCGCGACCGGCAGAGACGATACCGCGTTCCATTGAACGAACACCACTCTGAACATAGAGGTCGGCAGCCAAAGCCTGTGCTACGTAATGTTTTTGCGGAACATTCGGGTAGAAAGCCTTAGCATCGATAAATACACCGTGTCCGCCGATAGGATGGATGATAGGTATACCTGCTTCGATGAGTTTATTACCCAGATATTCGCTCTGTGCGATACGATGACGCATTGTCTCGTCGTCGCAGGCTTCGAGCATACCGCGAGCCATTGCTTCCATATCGCGTCCTGCCATACCGCCGTAGGTCTGCAAGCCTTCGTATACCACTACGTATGCACGCATCTGTGTGGCAGCGTCGTCGTCGTTGCAAGCGGCGAAACCACCGATATTGGTGTGGAAGTCTTTTTTACCCGAGCAGGTAGCGGCATCGGTATACGAACACATTTCGCGGAGGATTTCTTTTACAGATTTGTCGGCATAACCCTCTTCACGTACTTTGATGAAATAGGCGTTTTCCATAGCACGAGTGGCGTCGAGTACCACTTTGATACCGTTTTCGTGAGCCATCTTGCCTACTGCACGCAAGTTTGCCATAGAGACGGGTTGTCCGCCTGCAAGGTTTACGGTAACACCTACCGTGATGTAAGCGATATTTTTGGCACCCTTCTCTTTGATGAGTTTTTCGAACTTGTTGAGGTCTACGTTACCTTTGAAAGGCGATTTGTCGTTCGGGTCGTGAGCTTCGTCGCAGATAACGTCTACGAAGATACCCCCTGCGAGCTCTTGGTGCTCTCTGGTGGTAGTGAAGTACATATTACCCGGTACGTACTGACCCGGCTTGATGAATGTTTTCGATACGAGTTGTTCGGCACCGCGTCCCTGGTGTGCGGGGATAAGGTGTTTGTAGCCGAAACATTCGTGCATAGCGTCTTCGAGGTGATAGTAGTTTTTAGAGCCTGCGTATGCTTCGTCGCCGAGCATCAGCCCTGCCCACTGGTTTTCGCTCATAGCGTTGGTGCCCGAGTCGGTCAGTAGGTCGATATAAACGTCTTCACTTCTGAGCAGGAATGTATTGTAACCTGCTTCTTTCATTGCTTTCTCGCGGTACTCGCGAGTTGTTACTTTCAGAGGCTCTACCATCTTTATCTTGTATGGTTCTGCCATAGGATACTTTTTGAAATCCATAACTTCGATATTTTATAAATTATTAATATTAACGTTCTTCGTTTAAAAAGCCAGCCGCAAAGTTACAATTTTTTATCGAAATTCCTTATATATTCGATATGTATAATTACAAATTTATTTCATCTAATATTACGGCTTAATATTTGCTATATCTCGAATGCAACGATTGTCCAAAATTATCTGTCTGAATCATTAGTATAATGGATTAAGCAACAAGTCAAAACTTTTTATAAAAATGATCAATTAATGAAATGAATAACGTTAAGTTTGAGATAAATCAAAAAAAGAGATTGCTTTTGACAAACAATCTCTAAAAAATACTATAAAAAAACACTATGTATATTAAGTTTGCGTAATAACAAGAATCCAAATGTAAGTAGTTGTTTTTCTTTTGCTATTTACTTACATATCGCTTGTAGCGTCAATGAGTTTTTTTTGGATTTTAACAAATCTTTCCATTTGAGCAGTCGTAATGTCATCTTCAGCCTCTAAAAAACTTTCTTGAATATCTTGTGCTTTTTGTAACACCTCAAGGTATTCTGTCATTGCGGAGACATCGCCGGAATTTGCTTTTTTCAGTAACTTTATACATTGGTTGGTGTAAGATTCATAATCAGTCAAAATTTTTTCCCAATTTTTATTGCCATTGTTTTCAGATATAGTTACATCATCTTTTATTTTTGAATTAATAGAAAAACTCTTTGCTTTCTCTGATGCAATTTTTAAAGCCTCAGACTCTTTACTATTGTCTTCTCCAACGGAATAAATTAATTTTACCGTTATTTCTCCAGTACCTTCTTTTAGAGCGTCATTAATTTTGTCTATATCATCAGAAAAATTCATATAAGAAGCCAGAAAAGTACCAAGTCCGGACAAAGGCATATCAGATTCGTCAAGTAATTCCGCAGAAATTTCATACAATTCTGACTCTTCTAATTGCTTAACTACCTTTAATTTAACATTCAGTATCAAATTATTTTCAACCATTGAAATTTTATATGAACCATCAACGACTTCTAAATAACCATTTAAATACCCGTTAATATCAGTTGATTTGTTTTTGACAGTAACTTCTGTAATTTTACTGCCACAAGAAATACATATAGTTGTAATCAATACAACTAACACGCTAAATTTAATTAACCTTTTCATTTTGTTTAGTTTAAATATTAGTTTTTCCCTACTCTATTAATACGGTTTTCAGGTTCCCCGTATTTGTTGAAATAATTTCTGCAAAAGTAAAAAAACTATTTCACTTATCGAAATGTTTTTTTGCTTTTGTTTTTATGAATTGCAATATAATTCGTATATTTTGTTAATATGATGAAAGAAAAGTGTATTTTTATAATGTATTCTCAATTGTAGTTTTGTATGGTTTTTTATTATTTCACGGTGTATTTTTTTGTAATTGCCTCGGCAACAAGTGTTTTTTTTGATATGCAAAAAAATTGTAACTTTGTACTGTTGTTTTATGTAACTTACAATATGATTAATATGAAATATATTAAGGTTCTGCCTCTGCTTATTCTGTTCCTCTCGTGCAAGAAGACAGACAATTTTCCGGAATATCCCGTAGTTTTGGAGTTCAATATTACCGCAGCGGCTCCCGAACTTGCGGCTCTGAACAGCTACAAGGAGTTTACCAAACCCGCCAACATCAATCAACGTTTGGGTTTGGGCGGGATATTGATTTTCCATACGGTAGAGGACAAATTCTATGCCTTCGATATGGCTTGTCCTTACGAAGTGAAGGCAGAGACAAAGGTACATTGTAATAACTTGGGTGTGGTCGTTTGCGACAGTTGTCGTTCGCAGTTCTATGTGGGCGACGGCACGGGATTCGTGCAAAAGGGGCAGTCGAAAAATCCGCTGAAAAAATATACGGTATACTACGATGCCTCACGAGGTAATATATTGGTAACGAATTAATAATAATATTATACGAGATAAAAAATGACATTTCTGACTTTCATCATCATAGCTCCGATAGTGTTCGGGATAGCGTATGGTTTTTATCGAGGCTTTTTCAAAGAATTAGTCGGTATTATCTACATCGTTGTCGCTCTTTTTGCGGCTCGTTATTTGGGAGCATTTGTAGCCGATATTTTGTCGTCTATATTCGGTTGGAGTCTTTTGGTAACCAAGCCCATATCGTTTATATTGATTTTTGTGGCAACGGTCGTTGCTCTGAAGATGATGGCTAATATATTGACAAAGCTTTCGGAAATTGTAGTCTTGTCGTGGCTCAACCGTTTGCTCGGTGCTCTTCTGGGTGGACTCAAATGGCTTTTGATAGTAAGCATTGTACTGAACATAATATCTTTTTTCTACAAAATGACTGCCAAAGAGAATCGTCTGCAAGCCTCATCGGCGGCATACGCTCCGGTAGAGAAGTCGATATCGGTTGTAGTGCCATTGCTGAATTTCGATAAATTCAGACAAGACGGCGATGCCACCGATGAACGGGATTTGAATAAAGACAAACAGAAAAAACCGTAAATCAATGGATACGAAAAAGAAAAATATAGCCGTCTTTGCTTCGGGCAGCGGTACCAACTTCGAGGCAATAGTAACAGCTTGTCGAAACGGTACTATAGCAGGTGCGGATGTGGCTCTTCTCGTATGCGACCATCATGATGCCTTTGCTGTGGAACGAGCCAAGAGGTTAGGAAAAAAATATTTTATCTTCGACCGTAAAGCTTATGACTCCAAGCAGGAGTACGAGACCGCCGTTTTGGAGGCTCTGAAACCTTACCACATCGACCTGATATGCCTTGCCGGATATATGCGTATCGTCGGACAAACTCTTTTGGAGGCTTATCCGAAACGGATACTCAATATACACCCCGCTCTGTTACCCTCATTCAAGGGAGCAACTGCCATTATCGATGCATTCGAATACGGGGTAAAGGTATTTGGCGTGACTGTACACCTGATAGACAATACCGTAGACGGTGGTGTGATAATATCGCAGCGGGCGTTTGAATACGACGGTGACTCGCTGGAAGAGGTAGAGCATCGCATACACGGCATAGAACACATGCTATACCCCGAGGCAATCAACAGAGTTCTGAGCAAGTACGAATAAGTTTTTTTGATATAAATAATATAAACAAAATAGGTGATTTATGACAATATTCGATAAAGTATCCGAGGATATAAAGACGGCTATGATAGCCCAAAACAAGATAGAGTTGATGGCTCTGCGAAACATAAAAAAGGAGTTGCTCGAAGCAAAAACATCGAAAGAGGCGGCAGGCAATCTTACCGATGAGATAGCCGTAAAGGTAATATCGAAGATAGTAAAGCAAAATCGCGATGCAGCACAGGTATTTACCGAACAGAACCGCCCCGAACTTGCCGAGGAGTACAATGCACAATCGGAGGTGATGCAGCGATACTTGCCCGCTCGTATGAGCGATGAGGCTCTTACCGCTGCCGTAAGGGATATTATAGCACAAGTAGGAGCGACTTCCGTAAAAGAACTCGGTAAGGTGATGGCTGTCGCTTCACGCACGCTTGCAGGCAAAGCCGACGGACGTGATATATCGGACAAAGTGAAGTCGTTGCTAAATTGAAATTATCCGTTAGCAAATTATCCTTATATCCCGTATCATCAGCTGATTGGTGATGCTGCCGTTGAAATTGTTGTCTTCGATGGTATAGCAGATGTCTATCTGTCCCTTGTTTTTGATATGGTCTATGATATTTGCCATATTGTAATTCCGCATATATCCCGAACAGAAAGCTACTCCGTCGAAGAACGTGTGCCCGTTTTGCGTCAGTACGAGTTTGGCGTGGGTGTTGTCCTTGCCTATCAGGCGGCTTTGGTTGTGGAAGTCGGATAAACCGTGCGTGCAAAAGACGGGTTTCATATTGTGGGGACCGAAAGGAGCAAACTGTTTTAGTATACGTATAAATTTAGGAGTGATACTGGTGAAGTCTATTTCCGTATCTATGTCTATCTGCGGTATAAGCTGTTCTGGTAAGATATTCCGACATACGAAATTGTCGAAACGGATTGCGAAATCCGTAAGTTGTTCGCGACGCAAGGTAAGTCCTGCGGCGTACGGATGTCCCCCGAAATTGACAAGAAGTTCGGCACAGGAGTCGATAGCCGAATAGAGGTCGAAGCCCACGACACTTCTACCCGAACCCGCCACAAGACCATCGTCGCTGTCGGTAAGTATTATCGTGGGTCGGCAAAACTCTTCGGCGATACGCGATGCTACAATACCTACTATTCCCTTGTTCCACGAGGGGTTGTATAGTACTATCGATTTTTTTTCTTTGTAATCGGGTTGTTCGGCAAATTGTCTCTTTGCCTCTTCGGTTGTCGATTTGTCTATGTCTTTTCGCTCGCTGTTGTATCCGTCGATGTCGGCACACTTCTGTTGCAACACCTCGTCGTTGGTGGACGTAAGCAGCTGCACTGCTTCGGCTCCGCTGTGTAGTCTGCCAGAGGCATTTATACGCGGACCTATCTTGAATACGATATCCGATATATCGACGGTTTTTTTGTTCAACCCGCAAACGTCTTTGATGGACTTCAGCCCCGCCGATGGGTTGAAATTGAGTTTCTTCAGCCCGAAACTCGCCAATACTCTGTTTTCGCCCGTTATCGGTACTATGTCTGAGGCTATACTGACCGCTGCCAGGTCGAGATATCTGAAAGCCTCGTCGATATCGAGCATATTCGACATACATAGAGCCTGTACCAGTTTGAATCCTACGCCGCAGCCCGATAGGTGTTCGTAGGGATACTCGCAGTCGGCACGGTGAGGGTCTAATACGGCAACAGCCTTGGGCAAATCGACGCCCGGCGTGTGGTGGTCGCAGATGATAAAGTCGATTCCGTATCTGTTGGCGAGGTCTATCTTGTCGTTCGACTTTATGCCGCAGTCGAGGGCTATTACCAGCGAAAAACCGTTGTCTTTGGCAAATTCTATACCTTTGAATGAGATACCGTAACCTTCCGTATATCTGTCGGGTATGTAGTAACGAATGTTTTTGGTGTACTGTTTCAGAAATCCGTAGACGAGCGATACGGCTGTCGTGCCGTCTACATCGTAATCTCCGTAGACGAGTATCTTCTCTTGTTCTCTCAGTGCTTTGTTTACTCTTTCTACTGCCGTCGACATATCTCTCATCAGGAACGGATCGTGCAGATTGTCGAGTGAGGGACGAAAAAAAGCCTTTGCCTCATCGAAAGTTTTTACATTTCTTATTACCAATAGTTTAGATAGCTCTGCCGATATACCGAGAACTGCCGACAGGTGATTGATAGCCGAATGTTCTTCGTTGCCTATTTGTCGTATGTTCCAAACAGATTTCATTGTTTCGTCTAAATTTCTAAGTTGTTGTTGACTCTTTTTTGCGAGCAAACAAAGATAATTAAAATTTACGTTTGTTTTTTCGGAAAAATCAAAAAATATTTTATATATTTGGAAATTATAATCAATCATAATTTTTTTGTTGTACTTATGAAGAGTATAAATTTTATTTTTCTTGTCCACGAATCGCCTATATTGAAGCATTATCCGTTTTTTAATATCGGCGAAGACCACTACTATTTCGACTACGACGCATTGGAGAGTACCATCAGGGACAATATCGAGAAATGTTACTTGCCTGCCAATCGCCTTATACTCGATATGATAAAAAACAGCAACGGAAAATTCAAAGCCTCATTTGCTATTACGGGGCTTGCTCTTGAAGTTTTCGAGAAATTCGCTCCCGAAGTCTTAGACTCTTTTATAGAGCTTGCCCGTACGGGAAATGTGGAGTTTCTGGCAACACCATATTCCTATTCGCTGGCATCGGTTTTCGACGGAGAAGAGTTTAAAAATCAAGTGCTCGGGCAGACACAGAAAATAGAGCAACTTTTTGGACATAAACCTAAGGTATTTTTCAATTCGGCTATGATATATTCCGACGAAATAGGCGAAAGAATATCCGAAATGGGTTTTAGGGCTGTCATCGTCGAAAATGCAAAACATATAATGGGCGGTAAGAGTCCGCATTATGTCTATAATCACCCATATATACCGAAGTTGAAGCTACTCATACGAGACAGCAAATTAAGCGACGACATCAATTACCGTTTCTCGCAGTGTAACTGGAGCGAATTTCCGCTGACGGCAGATAAATTTATCGACAATATATACAAATCGTCCGACAAAGAGCAGGTTTTCAACATAATGTTCGGATACGAGGCTATCGGTATTTCCAATAACAAGGATAGCGGTATCTTCGACTTTTTCGGAGCATTGCCATACTTTGCCATAGAGAAGGGGATAGATTTCGGTCTGCCGCATACCGTTGTCGATAAGAACCAATCAGTCGGTTCGCTGTCGTCGGTATATCAGATTTCATGGGTAGGCGAAGACAAAAGCCTTGCTCCGTATTGTGGCAATGAACTGCAAAGCGAGGCACTAAACAAGCTTTACGGACTGGCGACGAGGGTAAATCTGTCTGCCGACGAGATGCTTCGATTTGATTGGTATCGACTACAAGATATATCGCACTTTTTCTGTATGGCAAACAAGAACTATCAGGGCGATACCTTCGCTATGCCTTATGAGTCGCAATACGCTGCCTTTATGAACTATATGAATGTACTTAGCGATTTCATAGAGCGTGTGGGGGCACAATTCCCGTCGTCGGTCGAAGACGAAGAGCTTAACTCGCTGCTGAAGACCATAAGTAACCAAGACGAGATAATAGCCCGTCAGAAAGAAGAGATACGACGTCTTAAAGCCGAAAAATCCCGTAGGTAAAAGGGATATTATTAAATAAAAAAACGACAAAACAGTGTTTGTCGTTTTTTTGTCTGTTGTTCGTCTAACGAAAGGATGTTATTGCCATATAGACCAACTAAGTTTCCCTTGTTGTTGGGTCGTATAGACGGTTTTCATCATTCCGTTTTCTACTGACTGAATATTTTGTATAAAATTATACCCCTTTACCAATTTAAGATTGAACACGTAGCGTTGCGGTCCTATTACTTTGTCCATAGTAACTTCGCAGTTTTTATTGACATGTACATATACTCCCGAAGACGATTTCGCCCCGTATACTGTAAATAAAGGGTTGAATGTTATATTTTTCATTTTGCCTAATTTTGTGCCTTTGATTACTAATCCGGTTATCAGGGTAGTCCTATCGCTTATAACGGCAGAGTCACCAATCTGTTCTGCGCTGTAGTACTCCACAATGGTTTTTAGTTTTTCATTTTTTATAGTGTCTTCAAGTTCGAAGGTGAACTTACCATTATTGTATGGCACTCTCTGAAGAGGTATTGCCTTAAAGCCTTTGTCATAGTAAAGAATTTCGACAGAGTCCATAATATGAGCATACTTTTCTCCTTGCTCTATATTGATTTCGATTTTGTAGGTAGAGGGAGTCTTCGGCTTGTTATCTTTACAAGCAATAGCAATAACACCTACGGCAACTAATAACAAAAATTTTCCAATAGCGTTTCTCATAATTTTAATTAGTTTTTTTTGATTATTAATGATATTAATTTAAAATTTCGTGCAAAGGTAGATATAAAATTCGTTTTCTACAAATAATTCGCGAACTTTCCTTTGTGTTTTAAGTAAAAATACTGTTATTTAACTAAAATTCGTCATCATCGTGTTCTTCTTTCCAGATTTTCCAGACAAAATCTCCTTGCTGCTCTGTAGAGAATACAATTTTCATCTCATTATTTTCGTAATAGTTGATACTTTGTATGAAATTGTATCCTTTTGCGAGTTTGAGATTCATAATATAATGTATCGCGTCTATTTTTTTGTCCATAGACAGTTCGCAATTTTTATCGCAATAATAATATTTGCCGGAAGAGTGGTCGGCTCCCTCTACCGTAAATCGAGGGGTGATGTAGTATCCCGTTATTTTGCCGTCTTTGAGACATCTTATTTCTATGGGGGCTATCAGTGTTGTAGCATCGCTTACAGACACGTCTTTTATTACTGATTTAAGAGCATAATATTCCACAATAGTCTGAAAGTCCTTGTTTTGTATCGTATCGAGCAGCTCCAACTCGAATTTTCCGTTGTTGTATGGCACTCTCCGTAGAACTACCGTATTGAACTCTTTGGTAGAATAATATGCCTCGACAGAATCTATCTGCGAAGTATATTGTTCTCCATCTGCTACGTTGATAGCAATTTTAAATACAGAAGGCTCGGGTTCAGGTTTAGGCTTGGGTTTAGGATCGGGTTTTACATCTTTACAAGCAAAGGCAACAGCGCCTACGGCAACTAATAACAAGATTTTTTTAAGCATACTTTTCATAATTCGATTAATGTTTTTTTGATTATTGACTATGTTCTTGTTTTCTATAACGTCTTTTATTGTGTGTTTATTGTATGTGAGTCATATATTATACCAAATAAAGTATGTCTTTTTCAAAAAAGTTAATAGCCTTTTGTAAAAAAACAATCAATTGTGATATGTGGCAACGTGTCATCTGTTTTTTTGTTATTCGTAGATTGTTTATGCTTTTCGACTATGAAGGTTTTGCCGTGCGTTAATAATTTATTAACTTTGGAGTCCGATTTTATTATTGCAAAAAAATATACAAAAATAGAAGAATATGACAGATTTTCAGAGACAAATCCTGGAGGGAATCCCCGACGTATTGCCTCCCAAGAAAGAGTACGACCTAAGTATCAATCACGCTCCCAAACGTAAAGATATCTTGTCGGAAGCCGAAAAACGTTTGGCTATCCGCAATGCATTGCGATATTTTCCTGCAAAACACCACAAAGAGCTCGCAGCCGAGTTTGCCGACGAACTCAAACGTTACGGCAGAATCTATATGTATCGTCTCCGCCCAGACTACGAGATGAAGGCACGCAACATCGACGAGTATCCTGCCCGCAGCCGTCAGGCAGCAGCTATTATGCTGATGATAAACAACAACCTCGATTATGCGGTGGCTCAGCATCCTCACGAACTAATAACCTACGGCGGCAACGGAGCAGTTTTCCAAAACTGGGCTCAGTATCGCCTCACGATGCAGTATCTGGCGAAGATGACCGATGAGCAGACCCTCGTAATGTATTCGGGACACCCGATGGGGCTTTTCCCTTCACACAAAGATGCTCCTCGTGTGGTTGTTACCAACGGTATGGTTATACCTAACTACTCGAAGCAGGACGACTGGGAAAAGTTCAACGCTCTGGGAGTATCGCAGTACGGACAGATGACGGCAGGTTCGTATATGTACATCGGACCTCAGGGTATAGTGCACGGTACTACAATTACCGTGATGAATGCAGCCCGTATGCGACTCAAAGCGGGCGAGACAGACATACACGGTATGTTGTTCGTCTCCTCGGGCTTGGGAGGTATGTCGGGAGCTCAGCCCAAAGCAGGTAATATTTCGGGGGTGGTATCGGTCGTTGCCGAAATCAATCCTAAGGTTGTGAAGAAACGCTTCGACCAAGGCTGGGTCGACGAAATCCATACAGACCTCGACAAACTTATTGCACGCATACGTGAAGCACAGGCTAAGAAAGAGGCTGTCTCTTTTGCTTATCAGGGTAATGTTGTAGATTTGTGGGAGAAGCTTGCCGAGCAAAACGTTGCCGTCGATCTCGGCTCAGACCAGACGTCGCTGCACAACCCTTGGGCAGGCGGGTACTATCCTGTGGGTTATTCTTACGAAGAGTCGAACCGTATGATGTCCGAACGTCCCGAGGAGTTCAAGAAAGCGGTGCAGGAGTCTCTGCGTCGTCAGGTTACGGCAATAAATAAGATTGCCGAGCGAGGAATGTACTTCTTCGATTACGGCAATGCTTTCCTTCTCGAGTCATCGCGTGCGGGTGCCGATATAATGAAAGGCGATAAGTTCAAATATCCGTCGTATGTGCAGGATATTATGGGACCAATGTTTTTCGACTACGGTTTCGGTCCTTTCCGCTGGGTGTGTACCTCGTGTAAACCCGAAGACCTTGCCGTTACAGACCGTATCGCTACCGAAGTACAGGAAGAGATACTACGTACGGCTCCTGCCGAAATAGCCAATCAGATAAAAGATAATATCCATTGGGTACGTGAGGCAAACAAAAACCGTCTCGTGGTAGGTTCGCAGGCACGTATCCTGTATGCCGACTCCGAAGGACGTACACGGATAGCCGAAGCCTTCAACAACGCTATCAAGCGAGGCGAAATATCGGCTCCGATAGTACTTGGCAGAGACCACCACGATGTGTCGGGTACAGACTCTCCGTACCGCGAAACATCGAACATATACGACGGTTCGTCGTTCACTGCCGATATGGCTGTTCAGAACTGTATCGGCGACAGCTTCCGCGGAGCAACGTGGGTGTCGATACACAACGGTGGCGGCGTCGGCTGGGGCGAAGTAATAAACGGCGGCTTCGGTATGGTTATCGACGGCTCTGCAGACAGCGACAGACGGCTGAAGAATATGCTCCTATGGGACGTAAACAACGGTATTGCCCGTCGCAGCTGGGCACGCAATAGAGGTGCTATGTTCGCTATCGAACGCGAGATGAACCGTACGCCGAATCTCGAAGTAACGATGCCGAATATAGTAGACGACGGCATTATCGAAGGATTGACCTTTTAAAAATCGGTATGAAAAAAAACGTAAGACCTGCTCTTAATTATAAAATTTACAAGAGTAGTTTTACGTTTTTTTCGGCGTAAAATTTTCGATTATTGCCTGTCGTGATGAGAAAAAAAGTATTGTATCTTTTGGTCAAAATGTTGTGGAAAATCCTTTCGGCAATACCGTTGTGGATATTGTACCGAGTATCCGATTTTTTCTACGTAATAGTATATTATTTGGTAGGATACCGGAAGGCAGTGGTAATGAAAAACTTGCGTTTTGCCTATCCTGAAAAGACCGATAGGGAGTTGACGAAAATATCGAAACGTTTTTATCGTTTTTTGTGCGACCTTTTTTTCGAGACAGCCAAGTTGAATTTTTGGAGCGAAAAAAAGATAATGCGGCATATGACCTTCGTAAACTTCGAGGAGATAAACGATTTGATACGCAGCAAACGTTCCGTTTCTCTATTTCTTGGGCATTACGGAAATTGGGAGTGGATATCTTCGATGTCGCTCTGGCTCGATAAAAATATTGCCGGAGGGCAGATATACAAGAAGCTTACCAGCGATATTGCCGACAGACTGATGATAGATAATCGCTCCAAATTTGGAGTGGAATGTATAGAGATGAGTCACACCTTGCGACATATCCATCAGCACAAGACTGTGGGTGATGTATCGGTAACGGGTTATCTGTACGACCAGTCGCCTATGAAAGAAGAATCGAAATATTTTATAGATTTTATGCACAAGAAAACGCCTGTACTTACAGGCACCGAGCGTATCACCAAGAGATACGGATTCGAGGCATACTATGTCGATGTAAGACGCATAAAGCGAGGACATTGGCAGGCAGAGTTTGTACAGCTACACCCCGACCCGTCGTCTCTGCCCGACTATCGCCTGACAGAGATATTCTACGAGCACCTTACTCGGACCATCTATCGGCAGCCCGAATTTTACCTGTGGACTCACAATCGGTTCAAATACACAATCGATTGATAATTACGAATATTTTTCGGAAAATCCCGTTATATTGTTGCGGAATATTTTCACCCACACCTTGCGGAGAATATAACGCCAGACGCCCGTGTTGAGCCCCGGTATGCGGAAGCCATGCGAGCGGGCGAAGTCGAGTATTATGTTTTGTGCGTGCTTTGCGTCGGCTTTTACCTTTGCGTGGTGGGCTTTGTCGCGATTGTTGATGATGGAATTTTCGACAAATACATATAGATATTCTGCTCCTGGCACTGTAACTATCTTTTTGGCAAAGTACAATGACGGCAACGAAAACGACAAATCCTCCACAAAACGTCCTACCTCGAACCTCATATTGTGCTTACGCAGAAAATCGAGACGATAGAGATACCGCCACACATAACCCCATTTACCCACGTATGTAGCCGTTAGCTTATCTTTGGTCGAAGTGTATACTTTCTGCTTACGGAAGAGTTGTGTCTTGTATCTCGCCTGTTCGTGTATGACGCCGCTGCAGGCAATGTCCGAGCCTGTGGAGACAATAGCCTCTACCATAGATTTGTAAAAGTTGGTATTGAGCAGGTCGTCAACGTCCATAAAATGTATATAATCGCCCTGAGCGTTGTCGATGCCCGTATTGCGGGCGGCAGACAGTCCACTGTTGCGTTCGTGTGCAACTATTTTTACGGGATATCCTGCTGCTATCTCGGCAGACTTATCGGCAGACCCATCGTCTACGACGATTATTTCCAGATTCTTGTACGTCTGGCTAAGTACGTTTTCCAAACAATTTTTGATGTACTTTTCGCCGTTGTATACGGGTATGATTACAGAAACCAAATTATTTTTCATAAACATACTATTTATTTAATATCGTAGAATAAAGCCGGTCGTATGCATCGAAATGTCTCTTATACGAGAATGTGTCGGCATATCTCTTCTCTTCGGCGGCGTATTGAGGGTTGTCGTAGAATCGCGCCAGTTTTTCGTCGATGAGTTGCTTCATTGCCGTCGGTTCGAGTGTGTCCCAAAAATAGGCACAGCTGCCGCCAATCTCTGCCAGGCTGGTCTGCGACGACGAAAACACGGGTTTGCCAAACTGCATCGCCTCGATTACGGGTAGCCCAAACCCCTCGAACGACGACGGAAATAGGAATGCCTCGCAATTGGCATAGAACCATACCTTCTCCGCCTCCGAGACCTTGCCCGTAAGGTGTACATTGGTGATTGCCTCGTCATCGATACGTTGCCGCAGCATTCTACCATATTCGTTGTTGTCATTGCCCACAAGATAGAGGTTTTTGTCGGGCATAAGCTTCATCATATCGAGCAGGATATGGAAGTTTTTGCTTGGGCGGCAAGCACTTATCGATAGGAAGAAAGGGCTTTTTATGTCGTTGCTGCCGCAAGGCTTCGAGGCTGGGTTGTCGACGATTTTTTCCACTCCGTTGTAAATCATCTCCACTCGTTTGCCTCGTACGTCGAAGAACTGCTCAAGCTGTGAGGCTACGAAATTGGAGATTGTAACTATGATATTAGCCTTCGTCAAGTGCCTCATCATACGTCGGTAGCTTTGGTCTACTTTCTTCTGCGTCCCTTCGTATTCGAGCATCAGGCAGTTGAAGTCGTGAATGGTGTAGATATATATTGTCGATTTGTCGTAAGGTTTGAACCTCGATGTATGATGTAGATTGCGCCATATGTCGAATTTTGGGAAGAAGTATCTACAATGACACCTTAGCCAATTCGACGACGAGAGGTATCTGACCTCGTTGCCGAATTGCCCGAAATATTCTTTGGGTACGAGCAATGTAAGGTCGTACTCGGCGGTCGCTCTGCGGTATGTTTCTTTGAAATGTTTGCCATAGTTCAGAGCAATATTGCCCATTCCTTGGTAAATATCTTCGAGAGCCGACAGGTCGGCGAGCATTCTTTTTTTTTGCATCCGGTTAAATGGTAGAATATAATTGTTCGTATTCTTCGAAATGTCTGTCTGTAGCGAAAGAGGCAGCATACTTTCTCTGCTCTTCTATCAGTGAGGCGTTTCGGTAAAATTCCTCAAGGTTGTCGTCTATTACCTTTTTCATTGTTTGGGCATCGAAATTGTTCCAGAAAAAAGCGAATCGGTCGCCTATCTCCTCGAGACTTGTTTTGGGTGACGAAAATACGGGTTTACCCGCCTGCATTGCCTCTATTACGGGCAGCCCGAACCCTTCGAGCAGCGACGGGATGAGAAACGCTTCGCAATGTTGGTACATCCATATTTTCTCTTCGTCTGAGATACCTCCCATAAGCGTGATGTTATCGATATTTTCGCTGTCGATACGTTTTCTTATCATATCGGCATAAGGAGCAGGGAGTCCGCCTACATAGTTGTCTTTACCTGCAATATATAGGTGTTTTTCCGGTAGTAGCTTCATTAAATCGAGTAGAACGTGGAAGTTTTTTTTCTCAGCCAAAACTCCTATTGCAAAGAAAAACGGAGTTCGGATATCTATATCTGGTTTCCGTGCCTTTGATACGTCAAGCGGTTTTACGTGATTGTATATTACCCGACACAGCTTACCGTCGAGGCGGAAGTTACGCTCTACCTCTCGCTTTGTAAAGTCGGAAATACATACTATTTGGTTTGTCCTTTTTATTGTACGCTGTATTCGTCGTTGTGCAGTAGCTCGCTTCTTTGCATCCTTTTCCTCGTACAGATAGTTCAAGTCGTGTATGGTAATGATATGTTTTGTTTTGGTAGAGTATGGCTTGAATCTAGTTATTTGGTCTATCGAATGCCAAACGTCTATTTTCGGGAAAAGATATCGGCTGTGTCGTCGCCACCAACTATCCGACGAAATGTAACGTATCTCGTTGCCGAATGCACCGAAATATTTTTTCGGAAGCAATAGATATAGCCGATAGCCTGTCTTGTCTGCTTTATAGTGCTTTTCAAAATACCTACCGTAACTCAGAGCAACTTGCCCCAGACCGCTGTATATATTGTATAATGCAGACAAATCTATTAAAAGTTTTTTCATTGTCTCTGATTATCTGTTAACAACAATTTTCCGCAAAGTTAATACTTTTTGGTAACTTACAGGTTGTTTATGTTACCTATTTAGTGTTTATATTGGTTTATTTGCTTTTGGGAGGGATGAAAGTAATGTTATATGTTGTTAATTATCACCATTTCCGCCACTACCGCCACCCGATTTGACGTCGTCGTTGGAGATACCTCGTTCCGCTTTTTTGATTTGGGCTTTCATCTCGCCAAATCGCCACGATACGGAGATACTAAACGAACGAGCAGGCGACCTCGATACCGAATTCGACGTATATACGCCCTCTGCCCACGACGTAGAGCGATAGTCTCTGTACTTCTCCAAGAAGTTATATGCTCTAATACTTACCGATAGCTTGTCGCCTTTGAGGAAACTACGCGATAATGAAGTGTAGTAGTAGTACCAGCCGGTGCCCTTGTAACGGTACGAGGTAGAGACGGGATTACCGCCTATGCCTATATGTAATCGCATCTTCCAAGGCAGATGAAAATTGACACCTCCGTACCCGCTGAAAAACGCCCCCTCCGATATACTTGCTCTGTTTGTATAGCGTGAGTAGCCCGTCGAAAGCGACGTCCAGAAGCTAAACCACTTAATAGGATTGTAGTTTATGTAAAAACTACCGCCTAAGTTACCGTTGCTACCGATATTGGCATAGGTATGATATCTAATGCCTTTGCTATCGACTGAGTCGTCGCTCTCTATCGAGTTATTGACGATAGAGGAGTATGCCGATATGCTGAGGTTTAATTTCTGAGAAAACAGTCCGTAACTCACCGAAAAGTTGTGGCTGCGTTCCGATTTAAGATTAGGGTTGCCGTAAGATATGAGGTATGGGTCTGTGTTGTCAACGTATGGGTTCAGAAACCAGATACTCGGACGAGAAATACCGTTGTTGTAGCTCACACGCAGGTTCGAGGCGTCTGTGAGCTTAAAACTTGTAGATACGTATGGTATGAGGTCTAAAAACCGTACCTTGAAGTTCCTCGCTGCCTCGTCTGCAAAACGTACGTCTTGGTACGTTCCCTCCAATCGTCCGCCCAGACGCAGCGAAAACTTTTTCAGTTTGAACGTATACGAGGCGTATGCTCCTACTATGTGTTGATAGTAGTCCATATCGTTCTCTTTGCGTATATTACCTTTGTCGTCCAAGTCGTCTTGGTCGTATTCTCCCGTAATGGGATTATAACGGCGATATTGGTTGTCGGAGGCGTTGTAACGCAATATATACTTTATCCCTGCTTCGACGACGTGCTTGCTGCTGTCGAACGGCTCGGTATAGTCTATCTGTAATGTATGCGAATTGCTTGTTTCCGCCTTGGTGTAGCGGACATCTCGCTCTTTGGTCGCCAAGGTGTTGGGCTGAGTCGTATCGAGTTTCAGTTTGGAAAACGTTATCGTATTTTCGGGCGGCGATACGCCGAAATTATACGATACGGTCAGTAGTTGGTCGGGCTTGCGGAACGACCTCTGATAGTCTATATTACCATAATACGATAAGCTTGTGTTGTTCGACGACGACAACGTATTGTAAGCAGATACGATATTGCGGTTTTTATCGTAAAACTGTGAATAGCCATCGTTTTGAGAGTTGTAGATACTTCTGCTTGCTCCGAATGAAGCACTTACAAGATTTAGCGTATCGAATTCGTAGCTTATCTCTATGTTGCCATAATTGTCGTTGCTTTTGTAACTTCTACTACTACCATTTTCGGAATATTTGTAGGGAGCGGCGTCGCTATGATTCTCGAAATCGCCTTGGCTTCTGTTGAGGTCGTTATGATACAATCTGTAATTGTAGTTACCCGATAGCCCGATTTTACCTATTTTGGAGGATATGAATGCTCCCGTATTGAAACGTTTTTTCGTATCTGCCGATACTCTGACACTTCCCCGATAGCCCTGCAATGCACTCTGTGTAACGATATTGAGTATAGCACCGATACCCTCGGCATCGTATTTCGCTCCCGGGTCGGTGATGACCTCTATCCTCTTTATCGAGGTAGCTGGCATACTCTTCAATGCGTCTTTCGGGCTTTTGGCAACCATATTCGAAGGCTTGCCATTGACGTACACGGTGAAAGACGATGAGCCTTTTACCTTTATATTCTCGTCTTGGTCGAGCGTAACGAGCGGTACTTTACGCAGCATATCCATTACCGTGTTTGTTTTGCTTTCGGGGTCTGCCTCTACATCGTAGTTGATACGGTCTAATGTCTGTGTTACAAGCGGTTTATATGCTATTACCGATACGCCCGCAAGTTCTTCGCCCTCTTTTAGCACTATCTTGCCTAAATCTATCGGTTTGTTGTCGTTAAGTACGACTGTCTTATTGTACGATGTCTTAGCTGCCGCACTGACGGTTATGTATATGGTGTCGGCTGCCGACTTGTATTCTGCCTCGAATCGCCCGTTGCCGTCTCCCGAATAACGTGCCTTGTAATTGGTCGTCGTGCTGTCGGTTCGGATAGATAGTGTGGGATAGGCGACAGCATTGCCTGCGGAGTCTACGGCAGCTCCTTTTATGGTGTACACTATCTGTTTGCCTGCCTCTTGCGACAGCATTGCACGGGGAATAATACAAACTACGGATAATACGAGTATTGCTCTGAGATACTTCATAGTAGTGATTTTTTTGTTGTTAACGTTTATACTACGGAATTTATTTTGCCCGAAAGTAAGATTTTGACGACGGAAAATATTTTTAGAAAAACACCTTATGTATTATATATTAATATTTTATGTTGAGAAAAAATATAGATAATGGTTCATTATCACACAGCCTATTGATATTTCGTTGGCAAATCAACGAGCATTTACCTCTGCTAGCAATTTTTCCCAGCGGGCTACGATGTTATCTACCGCAAATCGCTTTACGCTCACAAGCGACTCTTGGGCAAATGCCTTCCTCATTGCTTCGTCGCTCATCAGCTTATCGAGAGCTTCGGCTAACTTGTCGGTGTCGGCAGGCGGCACAAGTATGCCCGTTTTACCGTCTTCTACTATCTCGGTAGGTCCCGTATCGCAGTCGAAGCTCACTATCGGCAGCCCTGCCGCCATTGCCTCGATGAGTACGAGCGGCAACCCTTCGTATCGGGACGACATCGCCATAACGGACGCCTGCCGGTACTGTGCCTTTATATCTTTGGTGGCGGGTATTATCTCGACGCTGTCGCCGATACCGAGCTCCGAGATTTGTCTTTCGAGCCGTCGCAGGTGGCTACCCGACCCTACGATACGCAGCTGCCAACCATTGTGGCGTTCGGTGGTCTTTGCCCATGCATCGAGTAGCATATCGAAACCTTTCTGTCCTGCAAGTCGCCCGACGGCAAGCACTCTCTTCTCCGTCAACGGCGATGGCTCTATGTCGTTTATGGTGATGGGGTTGGGTATACAGACGGCGTTGGTAGCACCGAAAAGCCTCTTGTAGTTGTCGGCGTCGCGTTGTGTAAGCGTAACTATGCGCTGCGAGGTACGAACGGCTATCTTACGCGATAGTTTATGTAGCGGATGCCAATTGATGTTGCTATTGAAGTGCTCCCACGTGATCGAGCGTAAGCCTTTCGCTGCGGGGGCATTCATAAAGAGTCGGTGCGAGCCGAGGAAGACTACGACGTCGGGTTTCTCGACTCTGTACAGTTGTCGGAGTCGGCTTATACGCAGGGCTCTACCTTTTTTCAAGTAATGGAGTTTTACCTCAGACCGTAGCGGGAAGAACGGTTTTCCTTGCTGCAAACAGACAATACCTATTTTGTAACCTCTTTTAGACAACTCACTTGCTATGACCGAAGTAACTCTCTCTATGCCTCCCTGGCTGTGCAGACCACGTGTTACGAATAGTATTTTCATTGCCATATCAAACAGATGCTGATTAAATTTTTATTCGTTTGAACCGTTCGGGCAACCTAACTACCAACTTCCAACGCCCCATACTCGGCTTGTTTAGAGCAAATATCGGACGACAAATGTTTTGCACTACTCTTGCTATGGGGAAGTATCTGTCGGCATCTTTGGCTTTTTTGTTTGTAACGAGGTGGATTACTTTGGAGCGTTTTTTCATGTGTCGCTCCCAGCCTGCCGCCATACGGTCTTTGTCCCGAAAACGAGCCTTCACCATTTCGTAGTCGGACACGCCGAAGTGAAGGAGGTAAAGGTTTCGGTCTATTTTGAAATTATGTCCTTTGATACGATGAAAACCCGCTCCCCACCGCACAGGCTTCGATACCACTACAGGCTTGGTGTACCGCGACGATACTTGTCCGTAGCTACGCTGCGAAAGGAAAGGTTTGCTTCCGTCTATGGTCTGCTCCTCGTCCAAATGTTGCCCCACGTCTACGCCAAGCCCTGATACCGAAGGGTTTATGTCGAGGTTACTAAGGTAGGATACCAACGACTCGTCGACGTCGGGGTCCAATACCAGAAATTCGTCGGCGTCGGTGCCTATTACAAGGTCGTATTTTTTGAGTAGTTCGTTTGCCATATTCGACAGGAGTATCAGTCTACGTCGGTCGAAAGCTACCACCTGCCCCGGAATACGCTCGCAGTGTACGACGGTAGCCTCGCCTGCCGTCGGGGGTATCGGCTGGTCGGTGCCGTCGAGGTATATGTATAAGTTCTCTTTCCCCAAAATTGCTCCGTAATATGCAATCCAATGCTCGAGGAAAAAGGCATCGTTGCGAGCCATAGTGATAGCACAAATCTTTTTCGTAGTCGCCATACTTTTGTAAGTTTAGTGATTTTCGACGGCAAAGATAGTAAAATTTATGAGAATCCGCCCTGACGATGTAAGTTAGTATGAGACAATTGATTGTTGAAGCTTGTAATTAGATTGTATTTTGGTGTAATTATGGTGTGTGTCATGTTTGGAAAAACGGTTATTTTGTGTAAATAGTATTATTGTGTTTTATGCCGTTGTATTGAAAACCTTTTTTTCCAGAAAATCTTTGAAACGATCCTTTCCACTTTGTCCTTCTTTGCCGTAGGCTTTGTTCCACCATCTGCATGCGGGGTGCGTAAAGGCTTTGAAAACGACCGTAGGAAACTCTTTTTTGTAGTCTTTGAACTCCTCATACGACTTTTTACTGAAAAACACCACATATTCGGGCGTCAATATCCTTATCACCTCTTTTAGAGTTTTGGCGGCAATCTCATTGTCTATAGACTTCTCTCCAATAGTCTTGGATGTCTCTGCCGGACGCAGGTAGAAATTGTAGCCTGCACAGAATTCAAATGGATTATTGTCTTTTGGGAAATATTTCTTCAAAAGATTTTCCACATTGCTGAAAGTACGGCTTTTTCGGTCTATGCCTTTGGGGTGCATTTTACTTGCAAAGTTCCAATGACGGCAATATTCTTCTTTTTCTTTTACTTTGGCAAATTCTTTTATCCCATCTATATCTGCTTGCGGAGAGTCGAAGTACCATTTTTCGGGAAAATTTATTATATCCCAACTCTTGCTGCTTGTAGTGTAGTAACTTTCCCAGATGAGCAATATCTTTTTATCGCTGCCGTAGTGTTCAGCTACGAAAGGAGCAAAATCCGAAAAACGTTCGAATACGGCAAATTTTTGATGATTGTCATTTACGTCGATTTTAATCTGTCTTAGTTGTTCTGAAAACAATTTATTATTCATAATATTTATTAGTTTGTTTAATTGTATATTTATTGGAATAATATTGGTAGCTTTTATCCGCAAAAATAAAAAATTTTTTAAACATCTTAAAAAAACAGAAATTGTTTTAAGAAGTCAAATAATGTGATACAGAAGAATTTTTGTTACCTGTTACCTGTTACTTAGCTTTGAATGCTGCCAAATCGTGCCAAAAGTTGGGATACGACTTCTCTACCACCTCAGGCGATAATATTGTTATATCCCTTTGCTCGCGGAGCAAGGCGAAAGCCATTGCTATGCGGTGGTCGGAGTGTGTGTCTATGGTAACGGGTTTCGTGATTTCGGTTTGTAAGTGGGGGTGCCATCGCACCGTGTCGTCAGTCGCTTGAAGCATATATCTGCACTTAGCGAGCTCTTCGACCATTGCCCCTATGCGGTCGCTCTCTTTTATCCGCAGGTTTGCCAAGCCCGACAATACGAACTCCACGCCGAGCATACAACACATAACTGTCAGTACGGGCATTATATCGGGCGTATGCCTCAGGTCGTACTCTACACGTTTGGGTATATGGCGTACGGACTCCTTGCCGAGTATCAGGCTGCTGTCTGAGCAGTGCGTCGTTACCCCGAAGTCGTGAGCAATGGTTACTATGCGGCTGTCGGGCTGTCGGCTCTCTGTGGTAAGATTCCGTAGCTCCATTGTCTGCCGCGGGCTGACGATGAAAAGTGCATACCAAAACACGGCAGCCGAGAAGTCTGCCTCCACGCTTATCTTCTTGGGGCGGTACTCGGATTGCGGTATCGATATGGTCGAGCCAGTCATCTCTACACAGACTCCCATCTGTCTCATTACGTCGGCAGTGAGCAGTATATAGGGTAGCGAAGAGGGTTTCCGTATGATTATACGCAACCCGCCTTCGAGTGTAGGGGCTATCAACATCAGGGCAGATACGTACTGGCTGCTCTGCGAACCGTCTATCTCTATCGTGCCTCCGTGTAGACTGCCGCCTCTTATCTTTATCGGCAAATAGTCTTCGTGCTGCAAGTACTCGATATCCGCCCCAAGGCGTCGGAGGGCATCTACCAAAGCACCTACGGGGCGGGCAGACATACGCTCGTCGCCTTCCAAGACGAACTCTTCACCTTTCCGTATCGACAAAAAAGCAGTCAAGAACCGCATTGCTGTTCCCGACTGCTCTATATATTTTCTCGTTGTAGGCGACGATAGGGCTTCTGCCAATACCCGCGTATCGCCACACGAAATATCTTTTTGGTCTAAGATTTTTTTACCCGTTATAGCCTCTATTATCAGCAGTCTGTTTACTATGCTTTTAGAGGCGGGTAGCGATATAGGATTGCCTATTTCTTCCACAAAAGGATGCTTTTTGCCCCTGTCCATACCTCGCGTTTGAATGTGCCTGCCGAGGTCTGTCCGCCAAAGATATATATACGTTTGTCTTTGACAATTATCTGAGCGTCGTATCTCGGTGCAAACATCGGAGAGGGTAGTGCCACATTGCTTGCAGGCTCAGCCCACGTGATGCCGTAGTCTGGCGAAACGATGTGGTACTTCGAGGTGATAAGTCCCGAAGCGTTCTGTCCGCCGACTAACATTAACGTATTGTCGTATTGGAATATGGTTGCTCCTTTACGTGGAGAGAAGAGCGACGTGCTCGAGTTGTCGAGTTTTATCCAATAAGCACCGTCGGTCGATAGCCACACAGTGTTGAGTAATTTGCTGTTTTTGTCTTCGCCGCCTGCAATGTATACTTTTGCAATACCGTTTGCAGATATGTCTGTCCAAACGCTTGCTCCGCTTACGGGGAAGTCTTCGGGCAGACGACCGCTTGTGGTCTTGATTGCAACCTCTTGCCAGAGATTACCTGCCATCTTGTATACCTTTCGTTCGGTGCTGTTGATGCCGAAAATTTCACCGTTAATCTCGAACAGAGCGTTGTTTACCTTCTGTCCTGCAAGAGAAGACTGCCACGACAAGCCGTCGGTAGATTTGTAAAGGTTCTCTTGCTTGGCGATATATAGTCCGTCTTTAGCTTTGAGGGTATATTGCAGGTCAATGTCGTTAGGTAGCCCCGTTACGGTTTTCTGCTGCCACGTTTTGCCGTTGTCGCTGCTCGAATATGCGGATATGCCGCTCGCTGTCTTTATGAGCCACACAAAAGCGTTACCGCCGTTAAGGACAACCTTCTCTTGCATTATACCTGAAGTATTGAATGGCTCTGAATTTACTATCTTCCAATCATATAAATCGGGGTCTTGACGGTGTGCGTGAATATTGACCGTATAGGTCATTTTTGTCTTTTTGTCTTCTGCTACAGTCTCTATATATACCGTCTCTGAGAAGTTAACGGTATCGGGCTCGCTGTCTGCTCCGTCGTGTTCTTTTGTCTTCACTCCGTTTTTTGATTCGAATATTTTGACCGAACTAAGTTTGTTGCCTGTGGCGACTACTATCAACGAATCCAGATTAGTGCCGTATGGCAGTGAGTCTTTCTCGGTGATAGTACCGTTGTTGTCGTTTGCGTCTTGTATATTGTATTTTACGTCAGACAGACTAATCTTGGTGTTCTTGCTCGTGAGGCGAAAAGTTGTAATCTTGGGATTATTGCTACGGCCGGTCGTTTGCCCACCGATGCAAGATGTAAGTATAAGCCCCAAAGCAAAGGTCAAATAAAGAAATTTGTGTTTCATTACTGTAAATTACGTTTTTGATTTAGAGTGCAAAGGTAGAAAAAAAAATGAACTTAATATCAAAATTTTCTTTTTTACACTAACTTTGCAGTCTGTTTATCATCATCAAATAATTTAACCGGAATGAAACTGAATCTGAAAAATCCTATCGTCTTTTTCGACCTCGAAACAACGGGTATCAACGTTTCGACAGACAGAATAGTGGAGCTGACATACCTAAAAGTAGAGCCTAACGGCAACAAGACGTCGAAGACGATAAAGATAAATCCCGAGATGCATATTCCCGAGCAATCGTCGGCAATACACGGCATCTACGACCAAGATGTAGCCGACTGCCCGACATTCCGACAGATTGCCGCCAACCTCGCAAAAGATATCGAAGGATGTGACCTTGCCGGCTTCAACTCAGTCAATTTCGACATACCGCTATTGGTCGAAGAGTTCTTGCGTGTCGGGGTAGACATTGATCTAAAAAAGAGGAAGTTTGTAGACGTGATGGTAATTTTCTACAAAAAAGAGCCTCGCAATCTGGCAGCCGCCTACAAATTCTATTGCGACAAGACTCTCGAAAATGCCCATAGCTCCGAAGCAGATACGTTGGCAACATTCGAGATACTTGAAGAACAACTAAACAAGTACCCCGATTTGGAAAATTCGGTCGACTTCTTGTCGGAATTTTCGTCTCACAACAAGCACGCCGACTACGCAGGACGTATCATATACGACAGCCGGAAGCGTGAGGTATTCAACTTCGGAAAATATAAAGGTATGCTTGTACAGGACGTCTTCAGACAAGACCCGAACTACTACCAGTGGATGATGAACGGTGACTTCCCTCTGTATACGAAAAAAGTAATCACCCGTATCAAGTTACAGATGTAGGGCGGTGGCAGACACCGTATTACATACCCAACACACGACACAGATTGGAGACACAACTCTCCCATAGCTGCTTTTCGTCGTCCATATCGTCGGGGAATGCGAAATCGGTTATTATCAGTGTCAGTTCGCCTGTTAGTTCGTTTTTGGCGAGTCTGAACTCGAAGAAGTATTTTTCGGGTGTGTCTTCCCAGTGAAAACGGGCATATTCGTTTGTTTTTATGTTTTTTATGTTGGCAGTCTGTTGCTGCCCGCCCCATTCGAAACGAATAGCGTTGTTTTCTGTCCTCTCCGCCTTGTCTGCAAACCACGCCTCGAGCCCTTCGGGAGTGGATATCATATCCCACAGAGCCGAGAAGGAACTGTAACTCAGTACAAATTCGAGTTGATATTGTTGTTTTTTAGCTGCCATATCGTTCTTGGAATTTTTATGGAGAAAACAAATTAGCTCTAATCGAAAGATACAAAGGCAAAGGGCAACATATCTGCTATGCTTTCGATAACCAAAGTATCCTGTGTGCCATATAATATTACCCTTATCGGCGATTTATATCTCAACTCCGCCTCCAATAGAGCCTGTCGGCAGCCCCCGCATGGACATATCGGTTTGTCTAAGAACTGTCCGCCGTTTTTGGCTGCAATGGCTATTGCCATAGGTTTATGGTCGGGATGCTGCGAATTGGCATAAAACATAGCCGTGCGTTCGGCACACAATCCCGAAGGATATGCGATATTCTCCTGATTGTTACCGCCTACTATTACTCCGTTGTCGAGTAATACTGCGGCACCTACGCTGAAATTAGAGTATGGACAGTACGCCGAATCGGTCTGACGCTTCGCCTCCTCGACAAGTCGCTGTAAATCTTTGTCGAGCTCGCCGATGTCGACAGAGCAGTACGCAATTCTAATCTCTTTTGCTTTCATCTTTTTTCTGACAGAAAATTTATCGTTTGCAAATATACATTAATTTTTCGAATTACGTATAAATTGACGAAAATAATCGCCCGCATCTGCCAATCTTTTGTAATGGAAGATGTTTCGGATATCAGGCTTTGTTTTTGCACAGACAGTCCGTTAGGTTGTCTTTAATGGGCTTAGCTCTTTTTATCCCGATGGCGCGATATTTATGCAAATGTCTTATTGATGTCCGTTTTTTTTGAAGACATCGAAATACTTTCTATAAATTCGTCGATAATACGGTTCATCTCTTCGGGTCGGTCTACGTTGGCATTATGAGCTGCACCTTTTATGATGTGCAGGGGATAATTTTCGTTGCTGTGCCAACACATATTATACTTGCGTACTTTTCCCGTTCTATCTTTTTCGCCAAAAGTAAGAGAGACGGGGCAAGGAATTTCTATGTCTCTGATTTCGGAGATAAATCCCGCAAAGCCCAAATAAAGCAGATGACAAAGTTCTTTTTTGGTATAACAGCTAAGTATTGAGAGCATATTCTCTCTGCCTCGCTCGGTCGTACAGCACGCTTTTGCAATCATTTGTCGGAGCGATCTGTCGGGGAAAGGTTTGAACATCCATTTTGTCTGCCGAAGCCAAAATATGTCGGACTTGCTGTAATATTTGGTGCCGTAGGGAGAAGAACCTATGGTAAGTATACCGCTTGTCATATCCGGATATTTTGCGACAAATGACTGTGCCACAAAGCCACCGGCAGATTGCCCTACGAGTACGACTCTCTCTATTTCTTCTTTGTCCAAAATCTTTTTTAATTCGTCTGCCGAATTGCTATAAGAAAAATCTTTGTAAGGTCTCGATTTGCCGTGTGCAGGAGCGTCCCACGTCAGAACCGTATACTTCGACGTGAAATAAGGTGTTTGAAAACAGAAAAGTCGATGGTCGGCACTTAATCCCGGCAAGAAAAATATACAGGCAGCCTTTTTGTCGATATTTTTCTCTATCTCGTAATATACTTTTCCACGTGGCGACTCTATGTATTTCCCTTCCATATATTTATAGCCTTGTAGTAATTTTCATTCTCCGTTCTATTTGCCGTGAACAGGCTTATGACGAATACAAAATAATATAGACCTTGGTCTACCATCAGAGGCATCTCTATCGACATCAACAACAGATACATTATGACAAAACTGAAAAATAATATATTGCGCTGACTAATAGAAGTATACAACGAATAGACTATTAACGAGATAATAGACAGAAGCCCCAAAATTCCTGTCTGCATAAGGTCGCCAATTACTTGATTGTGTGGGTGATAGTGCCCTGCCCAGAATGTGCTGATAGGAGGAGTGTAAATAGGGTTATCTTTATTTATATATTTTGTCATACCTCCTATACCTGTACCCAGCCAAGTATTTTCTTCGATAGCTTCGAAGGCAGCACTGTAATGCATCTTTCTTACATCGTCCATGAAGAGACTCTTCGTTATATTCGGACTGAGCCGTAGCAATGCTGCAACAGAGACAACCGATATACAAATTAATATTATCATCGCCTTTTTCCTTTTTCGTAGGCTGTACAATACGAATATGGTGTTTGCCACAGCCCAAGCCAGTAGCATAAACCTCGATTGTGTTATGACGGAAAGAAACAGAACTATGACGATGCCGAAAACCAGTTCCGATACTGTTACCCTCTTTTTGCCGACATAGTACCATAAAATCGAAATGCCGAGAATCAATCCTATCGAGACATAAGTCGGGTGGTCGAAGTTAGACCACGAAAATACTACGGCAAACGGCGTAACGATATTGCCTAAGAAATGCTTGGTCAGACCGAACGATTCGGAGAGAGGCAACCCCAATGCTCTGCTCTCAAGAATCCACGCACATACCGACAAAAAGGCAAAGAACATAAGCCATCGCCCCACAGCTATCAGAATAGCTCTCAGTTGCTCTCTACGTAGGCTGAACATACAAAAAAACAGCGGCACGTACACCAGCGATAAATCTTTTTTGAGATAATGAATTCCCGATACCCAATCGCTCGTCCACATCAGACTCGCAAGGTTGATGATGAAATATATGAAAATTAATATGTGGAATACGGTGGGGCGGCATAGCCTTCGTTCGAAATATAGATTCACGGCTATGCAAACGGTGAAAACAATAGAGAATATGTAGATGAAGTGTATATAGAAATTCATCGATGCCGCAAACGACGATACCCCTATCATCAATATTTTCGAATGCAGAGGCTCGTCACGAAATGCCTTGTCGGAGACGAGGAGCAGTATCAAAGGCAGAGCTATCGCTCCGAATATCAAAAATGCTCTGTGCGTGTTCGGTGAATCCAAGCGATATGTAAGGAAATCGAAGGATAATCCTTTGAAGTATAGCAAAAAACCAACGATTGCCAAAAGTATGACAGGTATGATTGAATATACGGTTTTTCTTGTCTCCATACTGTTGTCGAGTAATTTGTGCAAAGGTAATAAAATATCGAGAGTACTACTTGTGAAGTTGTTTATATGCCGTTACTTGAAGATATTCAAATCTTCGTTGTATATTGGGCTATCTATCGACAGGAACTTCAATACACTGTGAAACACGTGGCTCTGCGACACTGCTTCGATATCTTTGACTCCTCGTGTGCTATCCGATACCCATACGATGAACGGGATTTCGTACTGTTCCTTCGGGGCAAAATTCATTGGGACACCGTGCATATAGAGGTTTTTCTCTCCCAACGATTCTCCGTGGTCGGAGACAAAAATCATTGTGCTCTTGTACTCTTTGAGCTGTTTCAGGTTTTCGATGATAGTGTGCAGTATGTAATCGGTATATACAATGGTGTTGTCGTAGGCATTCATAAGCTCTTCCGATGAGCAATTCGCCAACTCTACACTGTTGCAGACGGGTTTGAATGTCTCGAAATGCGGAGGATACTTTTTGCTATACGACGGTCCGTGGCTGGTACTTGTATGTAATATTATCAATACTTTATTTTTGGTACTTGTCGATATTTGCTCTTTGAGTCCTGTGAGTAATATCTCGTCGTAGTAGCACCCCTCGCCCGAACAGTCTTTACGCAATTCGTCGGCGTTCTGATATTTCTCGATGTGTATCGGCGGTTCGCCCCAGTTGGTTGTACGCCACACTACCTCTACGCCGTTTCGATAGAGATAGTTGGGCAGTATCTCGTACAGTTTTTCTGTGTCTTTATGTTCCAATATACACTTGACGCCTGCCGTAGTGTATGTCGCACACGAATTTGCGATGAAATGATATAGGTTTTCGGTCTTTGCCAACAGCGGATTTGTGTTTTTGGAGTATCCGTAGAGCGAGAAGTTCTGTCTCCGAGCCGACTCGCCTATTACGAGTACGACAACGGCTTTTTCGTCGTCTTTTACGGTAGCGTCGGGTAGCAGTATCTCTTTGCGGTTCTGCTTATGCTTGTGGATATACAGAAGCGAAGTGTTTACCGTATAAGACCACGGCATTACCAACGCTCCGAGCTGTTGCGAATATTTGTCTATCCACAACCAATTGCTCGCATTGGCAAATATCATCGCTACGATAAATACTAACGTAATGCCGAATGTCGTTATAAATCTTTTGAACTTTACCGTAACGATTTTTGCCTTTACGAAGTATATGCTTGGCAGTATACCGAATAATATTATGTATATCACGAATTTAAACGAGAAAAAGCTAAAAGCTTCACTCGTGTTGGTATTGAAGACATTGCCCATCATACTTTCGTCTACTATCACGTTGTATGTGTTTACGAAGTACAGAGCAATAGAATTTAGTATGAAGAATATGACCAACAGAGTTTTACCCACATACCGCGAGATATAACACAGGATGTAAAACACGAAAGCATTGGCTATCACTACCAAAATTATGAGACAGGCGATTATCAATATCCCGTTAAGGCTCTTGTAATCTACGTGGCGAAATACAAAGTCGAAAAACGGATAGTGAAACAATACGAAATTCAACAAGCTCGCTATCAGGGCAAATCTTGTGATACTTATATTATTTGTCAACTTCTTTAATTTGTCTAACATACGCTTTGATAATAAAATATATTGATACAGCCAAACTCAGAAGAGCAAGGTCGAATACGATTAGGTTCTCTTTTGTGATTTTCAATACAATAGCCACGGCGAATCCCACAAACAAAAGTACGAAAACGGGGTAAAACTTTCTGTTGCCTATCCATCTCCAGATGACAGGGTATCGGCGACTGACCAAAATACCGATGAGACCCGATATATAACCGATAGTACTTCCTATTAGTACGTCGAGCGGGTGGTGTGCTCCTACTCCCACTCTGCTCAGAGCGATGACCGCTCCGACAATGAATACCGACAATACCCATACGGTCTTGTACCAGACGGTCTTGGGCATAAAAGCAAACATCAATACCGTAAGCGTAGTGAAAATCGTTATAGAATGCCCCGAAGGACAACTGGCATAACCCATAAGTTTCTCGCCTATGATACTAAAACTGTCGTTGTCGAAATATTGTGCGGGACGCGGTACGGAGAAAAACATTTTCAGCACCTTAGAGAAAATCCCCGATATTATCGACGCAGAGAGCAGCGACTCCCACATTTTGGGAGCAGCGACGAAGAAAATTGCCAAGAACGACATAAATATCATACTGTTACCCAGCTGGGTGAGATTGTGTTGCAGCATAGGTAGTTGCGACAGATGTGAGTTTAGCCAAAAAAATACCCCCTTCTGAATCTCGGCATAACCGTTGTCGTTCAGAGAATCGTTCATATACAAAAACAGGGCTACTGCAACGAGTATCAACGACGGCAGGTAGAGTAGCGACGGTTTTACTTTGGCGTAGTTGTCTGCAACGATAATATTCATACTGACCACAAAATTTTTTTTCGGCAAAATTAGTAAATATTTTGCTTATATATTATTGTTTGATAACAAGCGTATTACTGTTTATATGCTTGTGATGTACAGACATCGATTTCTCTACTTAGCTCTATTAGTATGAGTTCGATATCGGTAAAAACGTATGAAAGCTGCGAAATTCGTTGAAAAGACTTTTTTTGTATCTTTGCACAAAAATCTGAGATATATTTATGTATCAAAATCTTGTAAGGGTAGCAGCCGCAGTACCTTTGGTGAAGGTAGCGGACTGTAAGGAAAATTCGGAGCGGATACTCGGTCTTATACGGCAAGCCGATAGTGCGGGTGTAGAGATAGTATGTTTCCCCGAACTGTCAGTTACGGCATATACCTGTGCCGACCTTTTCCTAAAATCGTCGTTTGTTGCCCAAGCCGAGCGGGCATTGGCTTTTTTACTTTCGCAGACCGAAGATTTAAACATAGTATCCATAGTCGGTCTACCCGTGGCGGCAGACAATAGACTCTTCAACTGTGCCGTGGCGTTTCAGCGAGGCAAGATACTCGGCGTAGTGCCCAAGAGCTATTTGCCCAATAGCAACGAGTTCTATGAATATCGATGGTTTGCAAGCGGATTGGGACTTGCTCCGAAAGATATTACTCTTGCCGGGCAGCAGTGTTGCCTGTGTGCCAATACTCTGTTCAGGTCTCGTGAATTGTCGTTTTCGATAGAGATTTGTCAAGACCTGTGGGCTGTTGTACCGCCGTCGTCGAAGCAGGCTTTGGAGGGGTCGCATATAATATTCAACCTCTCGGCGTCCGACGAACTTGCAGGTAAAAACGACTACCGCCGCACGCTCGTGGCTCAGCATAGCGGACGATGCAATGCGGGTTACGTATATGCTTCTGCGGGCTTTGGCGAGAGTTCTACCGATGTGCTCTTCGCCTCGTCTGCCATCATTGCAGAGAACGGAGTGATTTTAGCAGAAAGCAATCGCTTTTCTTTCGACCAACAACTCGTGATTACCGAGATAGATATAGAACGACTACGCAATGACCGATTGCACAATGATAGTTTTAAGAATTATGTGTCGGAAGCTAATCTTTGGCGGGTTCATTCGTTTGAGATAAAAGAGATCGGTTCGCTTGACCTGACCAGAGAGGTCTCCAAACACCCTTTTGTCCCCGCAGGCGATAAGCTCGACGAACGATGCTGCGAAATTTTCGACATACAATCCAATGCATTGGCAATAAGGCTTGCCAATACGGGTATCGACAAAGCCGTCATAGGCATATCGGGAGGTTTGGATAGCTCTCTGGCTCTGATGGTAACGGTAGAGGCTTTCGATAAGCTGAGTATCCCCCGCAGTAATATCATCGGTATAACTATGCCCGGATTTGGAACAACCTCCCGCACAGAAGACAATTCTATGGTTCTTATGGAGTCATTGGGTATCTCAGCCCGTCGAATATCTATCGAAAAAGCTGTTATGCAGCATTTTGTCGATATTGGGCACAATAAAGACATTCACGATACCACATACGAAAATTCTCAGGCTCGCGAACGGACACAGATACTTATGGACGTCGCCAATAAAGAAGGGGCTCTCGTCGTCGGTACAGGCGATATGAGCGAACTTGCTCTCGGGTGGTGTACCTACAATGGCGATCATATCAGTATGTACGGTGTCAATAGCGGTGTCCCCAAAACATTGGTCAGACATCTTGTAGAGTGGGCAGCTCGTTGCAAGAGCGATGGGGAGACTGCCAAAATACTACTCGATGTGTTGGATACTCCCATCTCGCCCGAACTGCTTCCTCATAGCAACGACAGCATATCGCAGAAGACCGAAGATATTGTAGGTCCCTATGAGCTGCACGACTTCTTTTTGTATCATTTTTTAAGATTTGGGTATAATGCCGATAAAATGTTGCTCTTCGCAAAAAAATCTTTCGAAAATGATTATTCTGTGGAAAATATAAAAAAATGGTTAAATGTCTTTTTATCAAGATTTTTCAGTCAACAATTCAAACGTTCGTGTATGCCCGATGGGGTGAAAGTAGGCAATATAGACCTCTCTCCACGTGGAAGTCTGCGAATGGCAAGTGATATTCGGCTTTGTGGAGAAATGTGCGGATTAAAAAAATAACAATGTTCTATATTTTTTCTAAAAAAATATAGCCTTAATCGGAGTGAGTTTTAATAAAAATAAAAGTATCCGATAATACTAAAATATAACTATACGTAAGTGAAAAATAGATTTTCAATGAATAGTAAAATAAAAACAGAAAATATTGTTTTTGCTAAAAACGACATAGCATATTACTAAACTGCAAATTATAAATATTATGATAAAAAACAAGTTAATCGGTATGGGAGTTGCACTGATAACCCCCTTCGACGACAAAGGCGATATCGATTTCGATGCTTTGGCAAATCTTATAGAATATCAGATATATAGCGATACGAGCTACTTGGTAGTGTGTGGTACCACTGCCGAGACACCCACGCTGACACCTGCCGAAAAAGTAGCCATCACGCAATTCGTGGTCGAAAAAGTAGCGGGACGTATCCCTGTTGTTTTAGGGATAGGAGGCAATAACACCGCAGGAGTGGTAGAGCAGATAAGGGAGACCGATTTCGCGGGCATTACCGCCATACTGTCGGTTACTCCGTATTACAATAAACCTTCGCAAGAGGGTCTTTATCAACATTATAAAGCTATTGCCACATCTACCGATATGCCTATTGTGCTCTATAACGTACCCGGTAGAACGTCTGTCAATATCTCTTCGCAAACGACGCTCCGCCTTGCCAAAGAGTTCTCCAACATAGTGGCTATAAAAGAGGCTTCGGGTAATTTCCGTCAGATAGACGAAATAATCAAAAACAAACCCAAGAATTTCATCGTCATCTCGGGCGACGACGGCATCACCTTTCCACTGATAACGCTCGGAGCCGAAGGCGTCATCTCGGTTATAGGCAATGCCTTCCCTCAAGAGTTCGGTTCGATGGTCAGATTTGCTCTCAGAGGCGACCTCATAGGAGCTCGCGAGATACACTACCGATTTGTGGAGTTGATGGACTTGCTTTTCGTCGATGGCAATCCTGCCGGAGTCAAGTCGATGTTGTCCGTTATGGGACTTATTAAAAATAATCTGCGTCTGCCGCTTGTGCCGACGACGGTGGCCACGATGGAGAAAATCAAGAAAGTGCTTGCCGAAATCAATAAACTCGAAGACAAAATGCTTTTTTAACGCTTTTGTGTCGATGTAGTCCGATATTTCGGGTAGTCGGGTACGCTTAATTAATTCGATGCGGACGGCTTTATTCTTTTGCCTCGAATTCTGAATGCTCCCTGCTCGGCAATGGAGTAGTAGCCGATACTTTTTGTTTTTGACAATCGCTCGAAAACTTTTTTGCTCTTTGTGCCGACATCAGCAGTTAGGACTATGCATTTCGGGGCAAAATAATATTTGAGTAGGTTTTCCGATGGCGATACCCCTTTTGTTATTATCAGATAATCTGTTGTCAGAAGAGTGGTGGCATATCTGTCATATATTTTATTCGATGAAATGACGACAAAATTCTTGTCTGCAAATCGGAAAGCATCTATGCCGAATATTGTATCTAAAATATGATAATCTGGAGCGGCGATACCGTGATGAAGCCAGAAATCTTTCGCCAGAGTCTTGCTGGTTTCTACGTTGTTGGTGATAACGGTATTTTGTCTGATATTAACCATATTTACCGTAACACTTCGTTTGCTGTTGAATACTACAAGCTCGTCTATATTAGTATCCGATACTGCTCGGAAAATATTAATGCCAAAAAATAGAATTGCCGACACGAAAAACAATAAAAAGTATTTATATTTAATCTTATACATTAACAATCCAATTGCAAATACCGAAGCATATATCAATATCAATTGTACGGAGTCTATCCATATATTCGTAGTTACGAAAGGTAAATTTTCGATTATTTGCAGTCCTCCGTACATCAGTTTTGTCGTCGTTACGAGTAGCCAACTTACTATGCTGCCTATCATTGGTATCGAATTGGTTATGAGTAGTGCGACATCGAGATATATGATGATACCCGACAGAGGCACTCCGATGAAATTCGACAGTAAGAAGTAGTTTGGAAACTGATGAAAGTAGTACAGACACAATGGAGCTGCTCCAAGTTGTGCGGCAATAGATACGGAGGTAAGTTCCCAACAATATGTCAGAATTCTGTTCTTAAAAACTAACCATTTTGCTATCTTCGGCTGGAAGTAAAGTATGGCGAGCAGAGCCGAGTAAGATAGCTGAAATCCGACATTGAACAACCACATCGGGTTGATGATAAGCAAAACAAATGCCGAAAGAAATATATTGTTGTATACAGATGATTGTCTGTCGGTTATCTTAGCCACAGCAAAGAGCGAAAACATAAATACCGACCGAGATACCGAAGGCGAAAGTCCTGTTACGAAAGCATAAAACCAAAGGAACAATATCACGGCTATCCATTTGATTTTCCGCGTGCGTTTCCATTTGTCGAGGAAGCCGAGCATAAAACCGAGCATCACGTAGATAATGCCCACGTGCAGTCCGCTGACAGATAGAATATGTGATGCTCCCGTTACCGAAAAGCTGTCTCGTAACTCGGGCGATATTGCATCTGTGTATCCGAGAGTAAGAGCAGATATTATGGCAAATTCGTTGCCGTCGATATTCATTTTCCGTGAGATGTCGAGTAATTTCAAGCGACATCGTTGGGCAAGCCGCATAAGCGAAAAACCATCTGCGCCAGATATACGCTTCCATCTGTCGGCAGAGGCATATCCCGTACCACATATCCCGTTGCGAAGCAGATGACGTCCGAAGTCGAACTCGTCGGGATTACCTGTCTTTTCGGGTAACGACAGTGTCGTGTATATAATCAACCTGTCGCCGCTTTTTAGCGACAGAGAGTTGCTGTCTTTTTGCAGATACAGTATCGCTTTTCCTTTTATATTTTCGCAACTCGTACTATCGGAATATTGTAGTAAATTCGTATACAGAAGTACGGAATTTTGTTTCTCGATAGGGTATCGTGTCAGCTCTACTTCGAAGAAACCTTGTTTTTTGTTCTCGGCAAAACGTGGTATGCGGCTATCGAAATCGTATCCAAGCCAATATCCTAATGCGGCTATTGACAATACTGCCGATAATCCGAAAATAGTACCTATTCGATGACGTTTTTTTGTTGTAATATATATTGCAAATAAAGCTACCGATATAAATACGACAGAGACCAAGACCCACCATCGAAATCCTATACAGACGAACGCAACTATCCCTACCGATAAGGCTACTACGAGCCTTAAGAACGGGTTTTTGGTTAGGAAGTCACCCATATCTGTATAGTCATTTGTCAGTTATGCTAATTGATTACTCGTTTTACGGTTTTTATCGAGTTTATTTTCAACAATTTTTCCGAAAGTCTTTCTATCTCATCGTTGCTATGGGCAAAGATAGTTATCGAGCCGTAGAATGTGCCGTCGATAGCACTGAAGTTGACATTCTTGATATTAATCTGTATGTCTTCGGAAATTACCTTTACTATTTGCCGTAATAGCCCTTGTCTGTCAATGCCTTCAATAGAGAGAGAGATTAGATACGAATTGTCCATATTCTTCTGCCAGTCGACGAGAATTATCTTATTTTCACGAGTGGCTTTCAGTCGCTGTGCCTCGTCGCAGTCGAGTTTGTGTACCACGACGTGGTTGTCGTCTTCGATATATCCGATTATTTCGTCGCCCTTGATGGGCTTACAGCACGTGGCAAGCTTGACCATACCGAAAGCGATGTCGTCTTTGGTAATGTAATAAACCTCTTTTTTGTTGATATTGAGTTTGTGTGCTTTCTTGTTGTTGCGTGTGAAAAACGAGAAAATACTTTTCGAATGCTTCTGGAATACACTTTTGGTGATGCGTGTGAGATCGACTTTTTTGCGAGCTACGTCGACGAAAAATTCGTTGCGTTTGTCGTAATTGAAGAATGTTTTCAGAGTGTCTATATTTTCGTCGGAAAGTTTCTGCCCGAAAAACGACAATATCCGGTTTATTTTCTCGGCTCCCTCTTTTTGTAGTTCGGACACTTCGGGGCGTAAGAAAGAACGGATTTTGCCGATTGCATTTTGCGTTTTTACGAAGTCGAGCCACGATTGGTCTGGTTGCTGTGTCTTAGATGTCAGTATCTCTACCTGATTACCGCTTTTGAGCACTTCGGATATTGGTACGAGGCGGTTGTCTACCTTGCCGCCGATACAGTGATTGCCCAAATCCGTATGCAACGAATATGCAAAATCGAGCACGGTGGCGTTTTGCGGCAATTTTTTGATGTCTCCTTTTGGCGTAAATACCACTATTTCTTTGGTATCCAGATTTATTTTGAATCTGTCTACAAACTCTACGGTGTCTACATTTTCCGTAGAGAGCAGCTCTTTGACCGATTGGAACCACTCGTCAAATTCCGAATTGTCTTCTATACCGTTTTTATATTTCCAGTGAGCCGCCAAGCCGCGTTCGGCTATCTCGTTCATTCTCTTCGTGCGTATCTGTACTTCGACCCACGAACCTATTTCGCCCTTGTTTCCCCGTCTCATCACCGTAACGTGTAGAGCCTGATATCCGTTTGCTTTCGGTGTCGACAGCCAGTTGCGGGTACGCTTCGGGTGCTCGGGATATAGCGAGGTAACGATTCCGAAAACCGTCCAACAAAGTTCCTCCTCGCTCTTGTCGGGTTGAGGCTCTACGATGATACGTACAGCCAGCAGGTCGTATATCTCATCGAAATTAACCTCTTTTTTCTCCTGTTTGCGATATATGGAGTAGGGTGATTTAATACGCTTTATTATTTCGTATCGTATGCCCCTTTGTTCGAGTTTTTCTTTGATTGGAGCCAAAAAACTGTCTATTTTTTCTTCGAGTTTCGGTGTGATTTTTGTTATTTTCTCTTCGAGCTCGCGGTAGAGTTTGGGTTGTTGGTATTTCAGGCATAGATTTTCGAGTTCGGTTTTTATCTTGAAAAAACCGAGCCTTTCGGCTAACGGTACGTAGATAAATATCGTCTCTCCCGAAATCTTTTGTTGTTTTAGTGTAGGCATTGCGTCGAGAGTACGCATATTGTGCAGTCTGTCGGCAAGTTTTATCATTATCACACGTACGTCGGAGGGTATGGTAAGTATCAATTTTTGGAAATTCTCTGCTTGCTTAGATGCCGATTCGTGAAATACCTCACCCGATATTTTCGTAAGACCGTCTACGATATTTGCTATTGTCTCGCCGAATCGGTCTTTGATATCTTCTAATGTAAATTCGGTATCTTCTACCACATCGTGCAGTAGAGCCGAACAGATGGAGGTGGAGCCGAGCCCCATCTCTTCGACACATATCTTTGCCACTGCCAAGGGGTGCAGTATGTACGGCTCTCCGTTACGGCGTTTGACCCCTTCGTGTGCCTTTGAGGCAAACTCGAAGGCTTTGGCAACGAGTTCGAATTTGTGTTTATGATTCGATGCCCCATAAGCTTTCTGTAAGTCGTGGAAGGCATCTAAAATCATTTTATCCTCTTCTTCTTTCGTATATGTGTGCATAAGAAATATGTTTTTTACTCTCCTGTAAGTATATAAACAAATACAAAAATAGTAATTTTTTCAAAGAAAAGCAAAGTATTTCTTGTGATAGATTTTATCAATATCAAATGAAACATAAAATATACAAAAACGCACTGTCGTTTTATTTTTTGTGCTATCTTTGCAAAAAGTTCTAATTAAAAAATAGTAGGAGGATTTAATAAATGAAATCAATGAAATTGTTCTTGGCAGCATCTTTGGTGCTGGTATCGATAAGTTGCTTCGGCTTCGATAGAGACAAAGTAGTTACTTTTAGCAATCTGCCTAAGGAGAGCCAAAAGTTTATAAAAACACACTTCCCCAACGTGAAGGTAAGCAGAGTAGTCAAAGATATTGACAGTTTTACCCACAGTTGGGAGGTGGATTTTGTCAACGGATGGGAGATTGAGTTTACGGCAGAAGGTAAATGGGACCATATCGATTGTAAAGGGTCGGCTGTGCCTGCCTCTGTATTGGCGCTACTGCCGGCTAACATATTGACATATTGTAAGGCACACTTCCCCAATGCCGTTATCGTAGAGATAGACCACGAGACCTACGGATACGAGGTAGAGTTGTCGGGAGATATTACAATAGAATTCGACAAAAAAGGAAACTTTATTAGAATAGACGATTGACGTTTTACGGTAAATTTCATAAAAAATCCCTGCATACGCTGTTTATGTAGGGGTTTTTTGTTTGTCGTTTTACGGATACCTGTGAGGGGTTATCCCGTTTTTTTATAACTTTGTGGGGCAATTTTCAAACTGGTTGTAAATACAACGTTGAATAGATGAATACGACAGTATCATATCCGACAGACCGTCAGTATATCGCGTTGTGTGCGTGGTTGGCAGTGTTTCGTCTCCCTACATTTGTAGTCTGTAGGGTATATTTTTTGTCGAAATTTGTAAGATACCTGCCGCGTTTCGGCATTGTCGCCCCGCTCTGCTTAGGGTTTATATGTTTGTAATATAAATTACTAAGGGCAAAAGACAATTGTTTTTTTTTGTGTATCAAATGTGTCTTTCGGCTAATGGAGCATCTTTTTTATAAAAAAAATACATAAAGAGACTTTTGTGTGTAGTCTTCAATATACACCTATTAATATTAATTAAAAAAATCGAGGATATGAAAAGAATAATATCTATATTGACAATAATATGTTTTTGGCAAGGGTTATTCGCACAAATAACATCAGTAGGAGAGTTGTTTGTCGACAGAGAATCGGGCAAACTGCCCCATCGTGAGATTTACGGATTTTTCCTTAGCAACAAGAATTTCGATAACAACAAAAAGTACGGCTTCGGGAAATTTTTTATCGATTCGCCTGCAAAGACCGAACTTTTGTTGCCTTTCGGCGACAAAGAAGGTGTTTATGCAGGGGCAGCAGTAGACGGTATTTATTACGCCTGTACCTATTTTAACCGTGCAGGAGGTCCTCCCGCACCGGGATATTTTATCTCTTACGATATGAATACGGGCAAGAGAAAAAATATAGGCAAATGGACAGAAGACAACAATTATTCGCTCCGACTTCAGGATATGACATTCGATTACTCTACTCGGACTCTGTATGGACTTATGTTTGAAGGCGGTAGGTCTATGGTTAAGAAAATAGATGTCAAAACAGGTAAAATGACCGAAGTGTGTACACTCGAACATACTGCCGGTACTCTGGCGGCAGACAAAGACGGTACATTATATGCCTTATCGGTAAATTCGACTCTATATAAAATAGATAAAGCAACAGGTTCTATGAGTATTGTCGTAAATACGGATTTGGGAGGATTGCTTCACAACCAGACAATGGAGTTCGACCATACGGACGGTATGCTGTATTGGGCTGCCGCCACTTCTTCTATCGACAATGCCAAAGAGGCACACCTTATAAGGGTCGATGTTAAAAATGCGGGGAAACAGGGTAAAAGTATTTTAGAAGATATTGGAGTAATCGGCAGCCGTGCTTCGGTACAGGCTATGTATATTCCGTTTGCATTGGGAGGAGAGGCTGCTCCGAGAGCTCCTAAAAAATTATCGATTAAAGCAGACGAGAGCGGGCAGAAAATGGCAGTTGTCAGCTGGACTAATCCCGATAGTACTTTCGGAGGAGAAAAGCTTTCGGCTATAAATACCGTTACAATAATAAGAGACGATAAGGAGGTAGCAAAGCTAACAGGTGTCGGTGTAGGACAAAAAATGACGTGGCAAGACACAGGATTACCCGAAGACAGAGAATACAAATATATAGTGTACGCAAGCAACGATTCGGGCGACGGACAAACTGCCTCTGCCAGTCGATTTATAGGCTTCGACGCTCCGGCAGAGGTGCCTAATATTAAGCTTGATATCGCCGATGGATGCAGTTCCGTAAAGATTAGTTGGGATAGACCCACAGCAGGACTGAACGGAGGAGTATTGAGCAACGATGCCATTACTTATAAAATAGTACGTTCCGACAATTCGACTGTCGCAGAAAACCTTACGGCTACCGATTTTACGGATAATAAAATAGATAACCTCGGTAGGTATTGGTATACGGTTTTTGCTACAAATAAATACGGATATTCCGAGACTTTAAGCCCGAGTGCCGTGTTGGGAAAAGCCCTATTGCCCCCGTTGGTACAGGATTTCTCGGACGAAAATGTTTTTTGGTCGCAATGGAATGCGGTCGATAATAACAAAGACAATTATTCTTGGATGTTTAATGTAGGTATGAGTTCTCAGATTTTCGGTGATTACTCACAGGGAGCAGAATATATCATAAATCCTACTTTTACGCCCGATTACGTAAAGGGCAATGCCGACGAATGGCTTATTACCCCTCCTATCTTATTTGAGGCAGGCAAAAATTGCAAGATTACGATTAGAGCACGCTCCCTTAAAGAAGAAAAAATCCTTATAACAAAAGGGAAAGCTAATGTTGTCGATAAACAGCAGATTATCAAAGAGATATTGATTCCGCCCGGAAAGTCCGATGGTGAAAGTATTCCGTTCCGTGATTATGAGGTGGATTTCCCTATCGAAACAGGAGTAATGTGTATCGGTATTAATTTGGTATCTCCCGTTCCGCAAGACAGGTATTCTTGCTTACAAATATCGTCCCTTAAGATAGAACAACCCGTCAATACGTCTGCAGACGAGCCCTTACAGGAAAGGGTAGGATATAAGAAAGAGGGACAATTACTGACGGTGCAGGGAGATTTTATTGCAGCCTATCTATACTCGAAAACGGGGGCATTACTTGTAAGCACCCGAGACAGGCAGATTGATATGGGTAATCTGCCTATGGATGTTTATGTATTGGTTATCGACACCGATAGAGGTAAAAAAAGCTATAAACTGCATAAATAAAATACGACGGGCGCATAAATATCATTTTCCGATAAAAAACGAAAGAATAAAAGCATTGCTCTACGTCGATTTACAGGCGTTTAGCGATGCTTTTTGACTCAAATTAACAGATAGGAGAAATACTACAAGTTTTTACGGAATATTCTGACAAAGAGTGTTGTTTGCTCACTGTTTCCAAAACTCGTAAAAGTTGAACCACTGTTCGGGATATTGATGGAGAATGTCTTCTATATGAGAGATATAGCAGTGTGTCATCTTTTCTATTTTTTGTCGTTTCGACAGAGATGTCTCGGTTGCTGTATCGATACGCCGTATTATTGTTTTGTACTTGTTTGCCGCTACTTTCAGGGTAAAAACCGCAAGTACCTCCACTTCGAATGAAGCGGCGAGGGCGAATAACCCGATGGGAAAATCGGCTACTCCGTTAAGGAAATGGCATTCGAGGCTTTTGCCCGACCCGTTTATCCTGTCTACGACCGAAGAAATAATATCGCCATTCTGTAATGCCGTGCTTACCTCGAATATATGCGACATATCGTCTCGTACGGGTATCAGACGAATGTTGTTGCCTCCCATAAGTTTCGTTCGATTTTCGGTAACAATTTCCGTCTCCGACGAATAGACAAGAGCATTCAGTCGTTTTGTGTCGGATTGTAGCATATAACCCGATATCTCGTAGTTGCCTATATGTGCACTTACTGTGACGAATCCCTTTGCAGACCGATTGAGAGCATCGAAAATATCGTAGTTTTCGACCTCTATTCGGTAGTCGTCTTTTCTGCCCGCAAATATAGCGAACCTGTCTATTACTACCTGTCCGAAGATGAAATGATTCTTGTATGTTTTACCGAAAGCTTTTATCGGCGACAGCCCGAAATGCCGTCTGAAATAATGGTATATCGCTTTGTAACCCTTGTGGGCAAAAAGCATATAAAAGGGTACTACCAATGCCAATAAGCCATATATCACCCTTAGAGGTACTATACGGAGCATAATCACCAGTGCCCTTTGTCCGAAGCTGCCGCCGCCGGTATGACCCTGCCACTGACGTTGCTTGTCTTTGTCTGTATGTTCCATAATAATGTCTGTTGAAAAAACAGACTTTACTCTTCGAAGGAGAGTTATTTTACCTTATTTTCGATATAATCGCAGAACTGTTCGAATGTCTTTACTCCTGCCATCTCTTCGGGTTTTATCTTTATGCCGAATGTCTTTTCTACAATCACCACTATATCTACAAAGTCGAGACTATCGATACCTAAGTCTTCTTTGAGCAGGGCGTCGGATTTGATTACTGCTTCGTCTACTTCTATCTCTTCTATCAGAAAATTCTTTACTTTTAATTCTATTTCTTCTCTTTTCATAATTTCTTTTGCATTGATTTACTGTCTTTTAGCTTTTGTATAATCAAATTTCAAAATTAGTAAAAATTTTGAAATTTGTAAAATAATATAAATCATTCCTCGCCGGTAAGCCCCGAGTACCTCTCCCATTTGTCGAGAAGCGCTTGGAAGTCGTGGGGCAGTTCGGTGTCGAAAAACAACTCCTCGCCCGTCGTGGGGTGTACAAATCCCAGTGTCTTGGCGTGCAGAGCCTGCCGTGGACACACCTCGAAGCAGTTGCCGACAAACTGTTTGTACTTCGCCGTTCGTTCGCCGAAGAGTATCTCGTTGCCGCCGTAACGTTCGTCGTTGAATAGCGTATGTCCGATATGTTTCATGTGTACTCGTATCTGGTGAGTACGTCCCGTCTCGAGGTTGCACTCCAAGAGTGTGGTATACTTGAATCTACGCAATACCCTGTAATGAGTAACGGCGTGTTTTGCCAACGGGTTTTCGTCTGGGTCGAAGACGCAGAATTGCATTCTGTCTTTCGGATTTCGAGCCAATGCTCCGTCGACGGTGCCGTTGTCTTCCTTCACTATGCCCCATACCAGAGCGTTATAGGTTCGCTTCGTAGTCTTGTCTTGGAACTGTTTGCCCAAGAACGACTTTGCCTGTTCGTTTTTGGCTATGAGCAACAGCCCCGAGGTGTCTTTATCGATACGGTGTACAAGCCCTACACGAGGATTATTGACATCGAATTTGGGATTGTCTCGCAGATACCAGGCGATGGCGTTGAGCAGCGTGCCGTCGAGGTTGCCCACACCAGGGTGTACCACCATATCGGGTGTTTTGTTGACGACCATAATATCGTCGTCTTCGAATACTACCGATAGCGGTATGTCTTGCGGTACTATCGTGTAGTCGCTCGGAGGCGTTTCGAGCGATATTACTATCTCGTCGAGTGGTTTGACGCGATAACTCGATTTTACGGTATCTCCGTTGACAGTGATAAACCCGAAATCCGCAGCATTCTGAAATCTTGTACGCGAAACCCCGCCCAGCAGATTGGTCAGATATTTGTCGATACGTATAAGCCCCTGACCTTTGTCTACTACGATACGGTGATGTTCGTACAGTTCGGGCAGTGAGTCTTCGTGCGTATTATCTTGGGTTTCTTCGTGATTGTATTTATTGTCTTCTGTCATTTTTTTCGGTAAATAGTATATCGGAAGCTAATCGCTCTCCTCTAAATATTCTGCTCTGGAAACACCAATTACCTTTTGGGTCTTTGTATCTAATTGTAATATTATGACGGCTTTCGGTACTTTTTTTATTAAATATAAAAAATATTGTTCACCTTCCTTCGGAGGTAACTTATTATTGCCCGAATAGAAATGATATTCTACAGAGTCGTCGATAATAAATCTGTGTATGCTTTTCGATATCTCTCTAATCTTCTCTTTTTCGGTATCGTCTAATAAATATAATCGTATTACTTCGCAAACATTACCTGTTACAATTAGTTGTTTGCTGAGCGAATCCCTTGATACTCTGACATTCGTTATTTTTACAGAGGTATGATATTCTTGATTGTCTGTATTGTATTGCGCAATACAATCGATATTCGGAATACACAGAGTAATCAATATTATAAAAGCGGAAGATATCATTTTCTTTTTTTGTTTATTGTTGAGAATATCAAAGAGTTAATACCTCTCCTCTTCGTTTGGAAAATCGGAATTTTTGACGTCGGCTACATAACTCTGCACCGCCTCGGTCATAATAGCGTTGAGGTCGGCATATCGGCGTAGGAATCGGGGGGAGAAGTCTTGTGTCATACCCAGCATGTCGTGGAGTACGAGCACTTGTCCGTCGGTCTTACCTGCTCCGATACCGATTACGGGGATTTTTAGTTCGTGTGCCACTTGCTCTCCGAGTGCAGCAGGTATTTTCTCCAATACCAGAGCAAAGCAACCTGCTTTTTCCAGAGCGTGGGCGTCGACAATGAGTTTTTCGGCTTCGTCCTTTTCGGTGGCACGCACGGCGTAAGTACCGTATTTGTTGATAGATTGCGGCATAAGCCCCAGATGACCCATCACGGGTATCCCTGCTGTAAGTATACGTTGCAGGCTCTCGATGATTTCTACTCCGCCCTCTATCTTGATACAGTCGGCGTGTGTCTCTTTCATTATACGTATAGCCGAGGCTAAGGCTTCTTTCGAATTGCCCTGATATGTGCCGAAAGGCATATCGACCACTACCAAGGCGCGTTTTACGGCTTTCATCACCGACTTGCCGTGATATATCATCTGGTCGAGTGTCATAGGCAGAGTGGTGATATTGCCTGCCATTACGTTAGAGGCGGAGTCGCCTACGAGTATCACGTCAATGCCTGCTCGGTCGATGATACCTGCCATCGTGTAATCGTAGGCGGTGAGCATAGATATTTTCTCACCACGCTCTTTCATTTCGCTCAGGCGGAAAGTAGTAACCTTTCGACTGTCGTCGGGTGTGTGTATAGACATAATAATTTTTTTGTTTTTCTAAAAATATTGCAAAAGTACAAAACAATTATCAAATAAGCAATCGACGCCGTCAACTATTTAATATACAAAAATGTAGGAGTTTTATGTGCCTGTTATAAAAAAAACAGCAGCCTTTGTCGAAAAAGACTGCTGTTTTTTTTCGTTTAGCAGAACCGTTTATTTTTTAATAAGTTTCTGTGAGCTGATGGTCTTGCTGCCTGATGCGAGTCGTACAATATAAACACCTGCCGAAAGGTCGGTTACTTCTATGAACATCTCGCCTACCGCATTCGGTATTGTATATGTCTTAGACACTTTGCCTGTCATATCTGATATCGAGAGGGTTGCATTTGCTATGTTTTCGGGCAGTTTATAATTGACTCTCACACTGCTGCTGGCAGGGTTGGGCGAAAGCGAGATTCCTTCTGGGGCTAAGTTTGCCACATTCACCTTGGCATACGATTTGTAGCCGTTGTCTGCCCGCTCTACCTCGAGGGTATAAGTATCAGTCGATATCGGAGCTATATTTATGTTTATGCCTGTACCCACTACATTGCCTAAGCTGTTGTACCAGGTATATTTGGCTTCTACTCCGATGTCGTCTGCCTCAAGGGCAATCACGTCTTTGCCTCCGTCTTGAGCCTTACTTGCCTTGGCTTTAGCCTTGAAGTAAACGGCAGAGTTACGTACGGCGGTAAAGTGCTCGGCTACGGTATTGCTACCTTGTTCGATATAGTTCAGGTCCAAGTCGAAGTTTTTCTGTGCAGGGATACTGTCTCCAAAGAAATGTACCTCTATACCTGTAAAGTAATTGCCTTGGTCGTTTGTCAGAGGTCGGAATTCGAGTGCTGCGTCCGACGACAAGATACGTACTCTGTTTTTGTCAATGACTTTTATTTTCTCATTGCCGTCTGTGATAAGATTTGCCATCAGGTCGTTACTTAATAGTATATTTGTCTCTGCAAAATCCTGTATTGCTGCACTCTTATCCAAAGATATAACGAACGACTTATCGGCAGAGGGCAATAACTCTATTACTTGGCTGAAATTTTCGTCGGCTAATGCCTTATTTCCTAATGAACCGATAGATACGCTGTTAGATTGTTTGGCAAACTCTTTTTCGTTCGTTGTAAGGCGTATAACCTCATCCTTAGACGGTATTATGCTATTGCCATTTTCGTCGGCTACTGCTAAGATATCGAATCTTCGGGGGGCAAAACCTGTCGACTCGAAAGAGTTTTTGATACGTTGTTCGTAGCTTTGGATTTGCTTTTTCGGGATATCCCAACTCAATGTGCTTTCTACAACTTTCTGCTCATTGGCAGCCAATTTATCTATTGCCAGACCATCGGTCGGGGTAAGTCTTACATATCCGAGTGAGGATATTTTCGACGAAGCCGATATTGTAGGATACGACATAAACAGATGTAGGCGTTCTTTGCCGTTACCTTCCGACGCACTGCCTCCTATGTTTTTTATAGTGATGTTGGTTATATAATTGTTTTTGGAGTATCCTGTGATGTCTGTGATAGGTTGTTTTGTATCTTGGTCTCTCAAATTAATGTCGGGGCTGTTGATATCGCTGCACTCGGAAGGTTCGATACCGCTATCGTCTTCAGAATCGCGTATGAGGAGGTCTGCTGCGGTTGGACCGTTGTCTACGTAAGACACAGAAGGGTCTCCGAAATAGATCCACGTCTTGAACATTGCAACGCCACCGCTTTTGTACTTATCTATCATAGAACAAGAACCTTTGAAGCACAATTGTCCGAATGTGGTGAATTTTTCGGTGTAAAACAGCTCGTTGAATTTATCCTGAGCCTCCATTGGCGGCTGCCAGGATTGATTTATGGAAGAGCCGTAAAATCCGATAGCACCGGTAGGTTCGTTGTTTTTATTAGCTCTTAACCAAACCTCTGCAAAACAGGTATACGATGTGAAGTTACCATTGACACAAGCAACCGAAAAAATGAACGGCAACTTGTTGGCATTGGTCAAAGCCTTAACTCCCGAGTTTGAGAAGCCCGTCGTTACCCAACTGGTTTCACTGCCGTGCCCCGTATAATTGATTATGGAGACACCGTCATTAACTACTTTTGCTACCATTGACGGGTTAGGGTCTCCGGGGGCGTCTTCTTCCCCATGACTGCCATCGTACAATTCGGCAATCGAAGTGTATTTCCATTTTAGCAGTTCTTTCCTTATTTTCCTCAAGTGCTCCCAGTCGTACTCATTGTCGTCGCCACCTCCGTTACCGTCGTTGCTGGCTATTCCTAATCCTTTTTTAAACCAAGTCTCGTTGTTTTTCTTGGCGGTCTCGTATTTTATGGTTTTATTTACCATATTGGTAACCTCTTGTTCGGTTTCGGCAGAGAATCGTCCGATCATTACGTCTGGATAGTTATCGTTGCCGCTAATCAAAGAATAAGAAGGGTCTGAGCCTCCACCTCCGGAGAAAGGAGTGGTTACTTGTTTGTAGTCTCCTACTAAAAGAATAAAAGTAAGTTTGTTGTCTGCTTCATACTTACTTTTGATAAATTCCTTAATCTTATCGCTGTTGTTACCTATGTCTTCGACTGCTACCATTTCGGTCTTAAGCCCTATTCTTTTCTTGTGTTCTACGAAAGGTTGCATCTCGTCCATAAAGTCCTTTTTGCTGATAATCAGCATCTTTTCGTTGCCATAATTGTGTCTGTTTTCTTTGAGTGTTGACGAATTGATGAAGTGTTCTTTGTATATGGCGTCGAAATACCTGTTGCTGTCTTTTGGTTTCGATGTGCTGTTTCTGGTATCTTGTCCCTCAAATTCTACCTTGATTACCATAGAGCTGACTACCCGCAGGGTATGTGTGATAGGATTATATACAAATGGATAAAAGTCTATCGTAATACCTCTTTGATTGTGCAGCAAATACGGTTCTCCCAAGGAATAATAAGACTTAGGATAAAATTCGTCGGTACTATATACCTTTGCAAATTCGTATGGTACATTATTGGGATTGACCGTCCTATCCAAAATACCTTTCGAAGGAGCTACCTCCATTTTATAATCTTGTAGTTTGAAAGAGACAACAGATACTTTCACCCCACGATTGTTAGGTATTGCAATGCTCTTGGTTATCTTGGGTAAGTCCGGATACCCCTTTTCGTAAATAAGACTACCTTCATCGTTGGTAATCGAATAATAAGTTTTACCATTGATAGACACGTCATTTTTGACGTAGCTACCAATCTCTACGTTAAGAAGCAATCCATTGTTGTCTTCTTCTATAACCCTTACTTCATTGATATTATTACTTACTCGTACTAACTCTTGAGCAAAAACTCCCATTGTAAGAAGCGATAATAATATCAGTAATCCAAATTTTTTATAAGTACTCATGTCTATCCATTTTTTTTAAGTTCTTAATTAATTTCGATTGATATTTATAGTATAATTTATATGTGTTTCTGTTGTTTAAGGTGTCTATGTTATAATTTATTTGTTTTATGAATGATGTTATAAAAAAATCACTTGCAAAGATATAAAAAAATAAAATAAAAACAATAGTTTTTTGTCATAATTTTTTGCAAACAATATTGTGTAAGATAATTTGTATGGTTATTTTGCAAAATATTGCTACTTTTGTACGTATACTTGTTCGTAAAGTTGTTTAAATATACATAAACAGATGTGCAAACTTACAAAAACCGAAATAGAACGGCGTATCAAGATAGATTTTCCGAATGATTATGACTGTACGTTGCTGAATATCATAGATATTATGCCTGACGTCTCAGAAGAGCAGATAAAATTGTGGGAGAATAGTAAAGCTTTGGAATATGTCGTTATAGATGGTCGGAAAATGTATTTTAGGAAAGCTGTCCGTAATCTATTCAGGATAGACAGTAGGGCGAGTAGCTACTATATCGGTAAATATGGAGACGACCGAGCTGCCAGAGCAGAATTTTTGGCAAAGTATCTGCCTGAGATAATAGGTAAAACAGACCAAAAGGTTTTTGATTTCCGTTTTACCCTATCCGTAAAACCCGATGTAGTGCCCGAAGGCGAAACAATTCGCTGTTGGTTGCCATCGCCTTCCGAATACAAATATCAGACATTGATATCGCCACATAAAAATGTGAAAAATTCCGTTCATTCTACCGTATATTATGAGCAGACAGCACAGAGAGGCAAACCTACGGTTTTTTCTACTCGGTTCAGATTCCGCTCGAGGAGTTTTTTCTACAAGACAGATGATCGGAATCAATATGATAGTTTTGATAGTCAATCTGTTGTGGAACAACCGCCACATATCGTATTTACCGAACCGATACGACGTCTGTCGGAGGAGATAGTCGGTAACGAAAAGGACAAACATACAATAGCCAAACGGATTTTCACTTGGATTTCGGACAATATACCGTGGGCAGCGGCTCGAGAATACTCTACGATAGACAATATCCCCGAATATGTTTTACACAACAGGCACGGCGACTGTGGGCAGGTAACACTGCTTTTTATGACGCTCTGTCGATACAACGGTATACCTGCACGATGGGTAAGCGGTTTTATGTTACACCCCGCATACGAGAATCTGCACGATTGGTGCGAAATATACCTCGACTCTAAGGGTTGGGTGCCGGTAGACGTATCTTTTGGGATACAAAGATATTCGGAAGACGAAGATATCAGGTATTTTTATTTTATGGGAATAGACGCTTACAGATTGGTTGTAAACAGGGGCATATCTGGCGAATTGTCGCCTCCAAAAACGTTCGAACGCAGCGAATGCGTCGATTTCCAACGAGGTGAGGTAGAGTGGAGAGGCGGCAACATATATTTCGACAGTTTCGATTATAACTTTACCGTAACCGAAGTATCCGATTGTATGCAGCCGTTTGACAGTGCGACATACGGGGAATGACATTTTTTTGTAAATTTGCACTCCGAATTATTGCTCTGCCTGTAAGGTAATTGCATTTTTGTGTCAGTAAACTAACAAAAATCGAATAAATATATGAAGATTCATCAGATTTCAACCAAACATCTGTCGATAGACGATGTAAAACGTATTGTAAGTGAAGACTACAAAATCGCCCTCAGCCCCGAAGCACGTAAACGCATACAAGACTGTCGCGATTATCTCGACCGCAAGATGGAAACTCAGAAAGAACCCATCTACGGCGTTACTACCGGGTTCGGCTCGCTGTGTAATATCTCGGTAGGCAAAGAGGAACTCTCGCAGCTTCAGAAGAACCTCGTTATGTCGCACGCTTGCGGTACAGGCGAACGAGTACCGAAAGAGATAGTGAAGATAATCTTGCTGCTCAAGATACAGTCGCTCTCTTACGGATATTCGGGCGTGCAGCTGGAGACGGTAGAGAAGCTCGTCTATATGTTCAACGAGGACATACTGCCTGTGGTCTATCAACAGGGTTCGCTCGGTGCCTCGGGCGACTTGGCTCCGCTGGCACACCTGAGCCTGCCTCTGCTCAATCTCGGCGAAGTATATGTCGACGGCGAGGTGCGTGCAGCAAGCGAAGTAATGGCTCAGAGAGGACAGCAGCCAATAGTCCTCAAATCTAAAGAGGGGTTGGCTCTGCTCAACGGTACTCAGTTTATGAGCGGATATGCCGTCTGGTGTATGATTGGAGCCGAACAGATATCGGCTGCTGCCGATACTATCGGGGCGCTGTCGCTCGAAGGGTTCGACGGTAGAGTAGAGCCGTTCAACGAAGCGGTGCACCTTATCCGCCCTCACAACGGACAGTTGCAGACTGCCGCCCGAATCGGCGAACTACTGAAAGGCAGCCAAATAATCGGACAGAAGAAAACACACGTACAAGACCCATACTCGTTCCGTTGTATGCCGCAGGTGCACGGAGCATCGAAAGATACTATCGCTTATGTGAAAAGCGTCGTTACGACGGAGATAAACTCGGCTACCGACAACCCCAACGTTATCCCCGAAAAAGACCTGATAGTATCTGCCGGCAACTTCCACGGACAGCCCTTGGCTCTTGTAATGGACTTTTTGGCAATAGCCGTAGCAGAACTCGGCTCTATCTCGGGACAACGCACATATCAGCTCATCAGCGGCAAAAGAAATTTGCCTCCGTTCCTTGTGGCTAACCCCGGACTCAATTCGGGCTTTATGATACCGCAATATACTGCTGCCTCTATCGTAAGCCAGAGCAAACAACTCTGTACACCCGCAAGTGTGGACTCTATAGAGAGCTCGCAGGGACAAGAAGACCATGTATCAATGGGAGCAAACGCTGCCACCAAACTCTACCGCGTGGTGGAAAATACCTTCCGTGTGCTCGGTATCGAGCTATTCAATGCGGCTCAGGCACTCGAGTTTCGCCGACCGCTGAAATCGTCGGCAACGCTTGAGAAACTCTATGCCAACTACCGTCGTACCGTGCCGTTTGTGGAAAACGACGAGATAATGTACCCGCTTATCGCCAAATCGGTAGAGTTCGTCAAGACAATGTAAGGGACGATTATATATTCCTTATATAAATTTCGGAAAATGAAAAAAGTAGGATAATTTTATCCTACTTTTTTGTAATGCCTATTGTGATTTGTTGTTATTCCCCTTGCTGTCTCTTAGAAAATCTTGGTGTATTTGTGGCAATATGGTTTGCTGCCTTTGTGTTCGTAGTACTGTTGGTGGTAATTCTCTGCACGCCAGAATTTAGTGGCGGGTTTTAGCATTGTAGCCACCTTGTAACCTTTCGAGGTAAGGATGTCGATATATTTACGGGCTATAGCCTCTTCTTCGGGAGTGGAGTAGAATATGCATGAGAGGTATTGTGAGCCGATATCGGGACCTTGTCCGTTGGTCTGTGTGAAGTCGTGTGTTTCGAAGAACAGTTTCACCAAATCTTCGTAAGAAGTTTTGGTGGTGTCGAACATTACTTCGGTTGTCTCCAAATGTCCCGTGTTCTGCCGGCAAACCTCTTCGTACGAGGGATTTTCTACGTGTCCGCCCATAAAACCTACGGTAGTGTGTTTGACTCCTTTGGCTTTCATAAAGTAATATTCCGTACCCCAGAAACAGCCGGAGGAGAAATATACCGTTCGTAAGTTTTTGTCTGCTTTGGGGATAAACTTCATCGATATGGAGTTTACGCAGTGGCGGGTCTGCTTTTCGGTAAATCCTTCGTTCAGAAAGACGTGTCCCAGATGTGCCCCGCAGTTGTTACATACGATTTCCGTTCGTAGTCCGTCGGCGTCGGGCACACGTTTTACGGCTCCTTTTATCTCGTCGTCGAACGAGGGCCAGCCACATCGCGAGTCGAACTTATCTTCCGACCGATATAACGGTGTATTGCATCGACGGCATACGTAAGTGCCTTCCTGCTTATTGTTCAGATATTCGCCTGTGAAGGGGCGTTCGGTGTCTTTGTGTATGATAACCCGTTCTTCTTCGGGAGTTAGTTTGTTGTATTCCATTATTTTGTAGTTTATTTTGTTAGTTTTATCTTTTTTATTAGTTTGCGATACACAGTTGTTCGAAAAGAAGATAATTAATAAGATAAATAATGATGTTATTTTAATTGAGTGTTTCATTGTTTTGTTTTTGATTTTTTATATTAATGAATTTCCAAATTATAAATATTATCATACAACCAATGAGCAGAATAATAAAGAGTTGTACCCACAGGCTGTAGTCTTTTAGTACTATTGCTATGAAGAAATAGACAAGCGTAATTGCCAAAAGTAAAAAAGTAACCTGTTTGTGCGACCTACCTAACCTCAGAAGTAGGTGATGGATATGGTTTTTGTCGGCGGCGAGGATGGATTTTTTGTTTTTCAACCGAGTAATAGATACACGGAATACATCGAATATGGGTATGAATATCACTGTCAGTACCGTAACAGGGGCGTTGGGGAAATACAATATGCTGTCGTCTGTTGGAATTTTGTTCTTTTCCAAGAAGATAATCACCGTAGCACTTATGATATATCCCAACATAAGCGACCCCGAATCTCCCATAAATATCTTACGTTTGCTACGCCCGAAGACATTGTACAGAAAAAATACCGTCAGCGAACCTATGACAGCAAAGCATATAACGGAATAGTAAGTTATACCAGCAAGTAAAAACCATATCCCGAAAAACAGAAAATATAGGATACTAAGCCCCGAAGCTAAGCCATCTACACCGTCTATGAGGTTAAGTGCATTGATTATGACCATATAAGCTAAATACGATAAGGCATAACTAATCATAGGATGTAGCTCGTAGATACCGAAAATACCGTATAAAGAGGTTATCCGAATATCCGCAAAATATATTAGAAAAAAAGCACACAGGGTTTCGCCGACAATCTTCCAATATGCCGAAAGTACGAGCCTGTCGTCGATGAAACCGATGATGAAAATCAGACAAAATCCGATAAAAAACGGTGGTCTCATCTTCCCTCCAATTAACATTATGATGAAAATCAGCATTAGAGAGGCAAAAATATTGAGTCCTCCTATATTGGGGACACTGCCCGTATGCGAGGTTCGTTTGTTGGGGCGTACCACCATATTGCGACTTTTGGCAAAGTTCAATACAAAAGGCATAGTAATTAACCCTATTATGAAGGTTATCAGCGAGGTAAGATACGGGAATCGTTCCAAAAAACCAATTGTTTGTTCCATATTATTTTTGTTTTGTTACATTTTGCTGAAAAAAATCTGTGCCCCGACCAAATGATCGTATTTGGCTCCGAAAGGTGTGTGGTATGCCAGAACGATATATTCGTTCGAAGTTTGCCAAAAACTTCCCTCGAAAGGTATAAGTGTCGCTTTTGTCTGCGACGAATTTTTGGGGACGAAAGCGTATAAGAAAGAGTAGCCTCCCTGTTTGAGCAAGACGCTTTTGTGGCGGATACCCGCTTCTCTGATCAACTCCATTTTCGATGTCTCGTCGAGACGATTACCGAAAACATCTCCCAAAATATATATATCGTAGTTGTAAAAATCCAGATTGTCGGGCAATACGAAATTGACCTGCATATAGTCGGCGTTGTAGTCGTTTTGACGGTAATTTTTACGGTTTATTATATAATGTCCGTAACCATTACCGTAATTTTCGGGGACGAATTGCCTGTTGCGAGGGTATGCCGGCATTGTGAAGAGGTTGTAACGGTCGTGCTTTATGTCGATTTTTTCGACCTCTCCGCTATAACTGTATTCGTCCGAAAAGTCGATGAAACGGTACTCGTTGCCACCTTCGAATATGAGATTGTTATTGTTGCTGTATGTTTGTTTGTCGATGGTGGTGAATGTCGGTTTTATGTCTTTTGCCATATTGTCCGTTCGGCGATTCTGCATTACGTACAGATTTAGCTCTGAGAACGGATTTTGGATATTATATCCGTAGTTGTTTATCTCTATCTCGAGCTGTTGGTATTGCGTATTCAGACCGATGGAGGTTTTCGACGTAGCCTTTGTATCGATAGATATATTGCGGTCTAATACATAGAAGCAGGCTACGGCGTCGGGACGCGTAAAGTCGCTATTGCCGGATATTAGTACGGCATAGTTGCCTGACGCTTTGAAGGGTTTGTTCGATATTTCGAATCGGTAATTGGTGTAGTTTTTCACGGTATTTTCCGAAAGATTCACCTCGGTTATCTTATTTTCGGTAAAGCCGTCGTAATACTCCATCTCCGATAATGGAGATTTTTGCCAATTCCTGTTGCAGTGGACAATCTTGTAGTAGAATGTTCGTTCGGAGAATACCATCTCGTCGAAACTTACGATGAGTCTTCCGTTGCCGTTAATCTCTAATATTGGGAATCCGTCTTGCCTGCCTTCTGGGTATATCTGTAAAGTTTTTATATCGGGGTTGAAAATCCGTGTCTCGTACGTTTGCCCCTTGGCAGCGATGCTGCATAATCCTAAGAATAACAATAAAATATGTTTTTTCATTTCGATAAATCATTTATTTGTAACCTTGCCCTCTTCGATAGCAAATAGGCGAAAGTCTTGACTGTTGTTAGATATTAATTTGTCTATATGTTCGTGGTTGGTGTTGGTGATGAAAATCTGTCCGAAGTCGTCTTCCGATATTTCGCGGATGATATTTTCGACCCTTTCGGCATCGAGTTTGTCGAATATATCGTCGAGAAGCAATATCGGTGTTTTACCCGATATTTGTTTGAGGAAAACGAATTGTGCCAACTTCATCGCTACCAGATAGCTCTTGCTCTGCCCTTGCGATGCAGTACGTTTCAACGAAAAACCGTCGAGGGTCATATCCAAGTCGTCTTTGTGTATCCCTGCCGTAGTGAAACCGAGATATTTATCTTTCGCTCGCGACTGTAATAGTTTGTCTCTCAATTCTGTATGCTCGAGCGATGAGAGATATCGAAGGTCTACCTCCTCTTTTTTGTTAGATATTCTTCGGTAAAAATCTTTGAAAACAGGTATAAAGTTTGTTATAAATTCCGTACGTTCTCTGAAAATGGGGGCGGCGTTTGCACACAGTTTTTCGTCGAATACCTCAAGCATCGTTTCGTCTATGTAGTCATTGTTTTTCAACATTGCGTTACGCGATTTCAGAGCCGAATTGTACGAAATGAGGTTGTCGAGGTACTCTCGGTTGTATTGCGATATTATAATATCCATAAACCGCCGTCGCTCGTCGCTGCCTTCACTTATGAGCGAAGAGTCTGAGGGCGAGACTAATACAAGAGGTATTCTGCCTATGTGGTCTGCCAGACGTTCGTACTCTTTTTTGTTGTACAGAAACTGTTTCTTTCTTCGCCGTTTCACCGAACACGACACTTTGGCGATACTGTCGGGAAAAACATATTCGCCCTGTATAATGAAAAAATCCGTATCGTGACGTATCAATTGATTGTCGATGGCATTGAGATGGCTCTTGCAGAAACTCAAATAATATACTGCATCGAGCAGGTTGGTTTTGCCCATACCGTTATTGCCCCAGAATAGGTTTATCTTGGGCGAAAACACAAGCTCGCTCTCCTCGATATTTCGGTAATTGAGTATATTTATTTTTTTGAGATACATTAGGCTGCAATAATTTTTACAAAGATAGCATTTTCATTGTTACTTATTTATATTTGCCGCAAATATTTTTGAAGTCGCACCATTGGCAGCTCTCGGTCGAAGTGTTTGCTTCGAAAGGCTTTGTCGGGTCGAAAATTTCCTCTATCTTAGAGCAAAGCATAGCTTCGAATTCGGAGGCGATAAGGCGAAAATCGTTGATACCGATAGCGTTTTGTCCTGTGCCGATTTTGATATACGGTATATCGGATTTTATCCTCGGCAGATACAGCAGTAGAGGTACAATATCGTTTGTCGGGTAATTTTTCGACATAATAAGCCCGTAATAAAAGGCTTGCAATATATGCTTGGGATGTTTCTTCGCGTTTTCTTCGAAAAGTCCCGACAGTGTCCCGAGTTTGTTTTCGGCGGTAGACACCTTGTAGTCGTCTACGAACAGGGTATTGTCTTTTATCCTCATACGGTCTACGTATCCGCCGATATCGACGGATATTCCGTTGGCAAGGGAGATGGTATGTCGCTCGTATCCCTCCATTTTGTGTATCACGAAAGGGGCGTTGGCTGCATCGAAGAGTAGTATTTTTCGTATGAAATTCCGAGCTACACCGAAGTATATCAGATGTTCGCCGTTGTAGAGGCTTCTGGGGGTGGGTCGCCCAAAAAACTCAACGGAGAAAGCCTTCTCGAGCAATTCGTCTATAAGTTTATGGTTGCCTGCATATTGCTCTATTTTTGCTCTGCTTACCTCGAAGGGTGTGAACGAGTTACGGTTTTTTTCGGCAATCAACGGAGCTATCCCTCCCAGATGGCGGTAGATTATCTCTATCGTACGGTGTATGACAGTCCCCAGAATCTTGTTATCGAGTTCGTCTGTCAGTTCGTCGGGTTCTTTGACGCCTTCGATATATCGCAGATAAAATTGCAAAGGACAGTCTATAAATGAGTTGATAGCCGTAGGTGATAGTTGTATATTTGACTTGCCCGTAATGGAGAATTTATTGATTATTCGTTCCATCACCGACGGTGTCTTCTCTATTACGATGGGTTGATTCACCGTAGGCGAGACATCGCTTTGTATCGAGATACGCCGTATCTTTTCGTGGTTTGGCAGCTCGGTGATAATCTGCATCAAGAATCGGCTCATCTCGGATTTTACTATACCGTTGGAAGCTGTGCTGTATGACAGAGCCACATTATCGGCTCTCTGCAAAAGTCGATAGAAATAGTATGCAAAAATGGCATCTTGATGTTCGAGACAGCTCATACCCACACTTCTACGAATGAATTGGGGAATAAACGAGGCTTGTTGCTCTGCCTTTGGCATAATACCCTCGTTCAATGACATTATTATCAGGTTATCGAAGTCGAGGTTTCGGGTTTCGAGCATTCCCATCAGTTGCAGTCCTCGTGCAGGCTCGCCGTGGAAAGGAACGCTCTCAGCAGACAATATCCTTTTTATCAGGGATATAAGCGTCGGTAATTTAATATCCAGATATCCCTGCGAGGTGAGGTCTGATATACGGTTGAGTATTCGGAAAACTCGGAATATGGCTTCGTTTAACAGATTTATTCGTGCAAAATCCGCATCTGCATCTTTGGCTTTTATGCCTACGGCTTGTACTATCTCGAGCAGATAGTTTATCATATCCTCAGATGTCTCTATGCGACGGAAAATCAACGGAATATTTAATTCTTCGGCGGTGCTTAGAAACAGTCTGTTGTCGATTATCTTGTCTTTTAAATCTTGCAACTCTGTGTCGCCGACTATGAGCGAAGTATAGTAGTGGTTTATAATTGATAATACGTGTGTGTGATGGAATTTTCCGTTTTTTATTCCTTTTTGTTGCAGATTGAGTAATCTGATAATAAAGTCGTACACAGGTGTTTGGTTGAGCGGGAAACCCATTGTTACGTTTATCTTGTCCACATTCGTGGGGATAAACCGCATTGCAGGCAGGAGAGTCTGTTCGTTGCAGAAGACTATTGCCGTGTCGGGGGCAAGCCATTCCTTTTTTTTTAGACTATCGATGAATGTAGGTATATAGCTCGCTTGTGCCACTTCGGTAGATGTCGAAATAATAGAAATGTTTTTCGGTTTTTCGATATTATGTGTTTCGAATACTGCTGCCGGAGGGAACTTCTCCATATTTTTTTTGATAAACTTACCCGCTTCTACAAACGGATTATCGAAAAAATATTCGTCGTAATCCCAATAGTAGAGGCTTTGAGGGCGAAGATTTTCCATAAGCTTCTCTTCGCAGACCGACAGGACATTGAACCCTACAAATACGTAATTTGCCTTGTTGTAGGAGGGTGCAGAGATATTCCACTTCTCTATTACATCTCTGTATATCATGCCGTTGTAAGCCAAGCCTTTTGCCGTAAGTTCGGCTTTGAAGTCGCTGTAAACGTCGGCAAGGATAGACCAGACGGATATGAAGTTGTCTTTTATACGAGTGGGGTTGGTTTTTATATCTGCAAAAAACCTATTCAGAAGATTTACCTGCTCCTGTGTAAGATGCTCGAAGTCATCGCTGAGTTGCTCGAGGTCTGCGATATTCCGATACAGTTTTTTGGCGTCTATCAGATATTTATCTATTTCGTCGAAGTCTCGGAGCAATGTCTCTCCGAAAAAGAAAAACTCGTCGAATGTTTCCGTCTCCTCTCTATTGCGATAGAAGTGTTTTACATAGATTTTGTATAAAATCGAAATCAACATAAGGTTGTCGGCTTCTCGTAGCGAAGATGCCTGCCGAAAAAGCGAATCGAAGTCTTCGTATCTCGGTGAAAACAGAGGCTTGTCCGTAGCGTTGGCTATGTATTCGTCGAAGAAAATCCGTGATCTGGTATTTGGAAAAACCATAACCACTTCCGACAAATCATTGCCGAATCTGGCAATAATATCTTTGGCTACAAGGTCGAGAAACTGCATTCCGATAAATTGAATTTATTTTTTATAGTCGTTTCGTTTTGGGGCAAAATTAATCAATTTTTTGTACTTTTGTGCATTGTAAATTCCATATAACAAAAAATATCATTATATGAAACTCCATAATTTCCCGACAAATATCGTGCCCAAATCGGTATATCCGACTATAAAAGAGTATATAAGCATAACGTTCGGTCTATTGCTCGTGTCTTGCGGTTGGAAGTGGTTTATTATACCTCACGAGATAACGGGAGGCGGAGCCACAGGTCTCTCTGCCATCATACAGTTCGGTTTCGGCATACCTCTTTTCGTCTCGTATCTGGTTATTAATATGGTACTACTTGTTTTTGCCATCAAGAATCTGGGGTGGGCTTTCTCTATCAAAACCATTTTTGCCGTATTGGTACTGACGCTTGCTTTTGCATTGAATCCGCAGGTAGTGGACATCAAAGACCCGTTTATGTCGGTCATCTTGGGAGGCTTATTCAATGGAGCCGGTCTGGGTATCGTATTTCTGAGCAATGGCAGTACGGGAGGTACGGATATCATAGCCAAGCTCGTAACGAAAAAACGTAACATCACTCTCGGACGAGTGATCCTGTATACCGATATTTGTATCATCTCTTCTTCGCTGCTCTTGCCGAACGGCTCTATCGAAAAGGTGATATTCGGTCTGGTATGTATGGCAGTCTCTACTCTTACGATAGATATGGTTGTCAATGGTGTCCGCCAGAGTGTACAGTTTTTTATCTTCTCTTCGGAATACGAAAAGATAGCCGATGCCATCACTCATCAACTCGGACGCGGAGTTACCGTGCTCGACGGTATAGGCTGGTACTCGAAAGAACACGTCAAAGTACTCACTACCCTTGCCCGTAAAAACGAGTCGGTAAAAATATTCAAAATCATCAAAGATATAGACCCTAATGCGTTTGTCTCGCAGACATCGGCTATCGGTGTTTATGGCAAAGGCTTCGATATAATTAAGACAAAATAAACAAAAAACGACGATGATACGGGCGGAGAATATACAAAAGAATTTCGGTTCGCTCCAAGTGCTCAAAGGAGTGAACCTACATATAGCACCGAATGAGATAGTTACTATCACAGGGGCTTCGGGGGCGGGCAAGACTACGCTTCTGCAAATACTCGGTACGCTCGACAAACCCGATGCAGGAACAGTAACAATAGACGGAGTAGATACGGGCAGCCTCAGCAATGACAAGCTGTCGCAGTTTCGAAACAATACTATCGGGTTTGTGTTTCAGTTTCATCAACTATTGCCCGAGTTTACTGCTCTGGAGAATGCAATGCTGCCGTATCTGATAAAAACGGGCGACTTCGGCAAGGCAAAAGATGAGGCGACAAGAATATTGGAATATCTGAACCTTAGCGAACGATTCGACCATAAACCCAACGAACTGTCGGGCGGTGAGAAACAGCGGGTAGCGGTAGCCAGAGCATTGATAAATACACCGAAAGTGATTTTTGCCGATGAACCGAGCGGTAGCCTCGACAGCCACAACAAGGAAGAGCTGCATAAGCTTTTGTTTAAGATACGTTCCGACTTCTCGACGACGATACTTATCGTTACTCACGACAAAGAACTGACTCGAATAGCCGACCGAGTACTCGATATGGCAGACGGGCGTTTTGTGTGAATAGTTTTTAATCGTAATTCTTAATTTGTAATTAAATACGGTTTCGTTTCGGACACACAAAAAGGGGCAACCACAAGGATTGCACTTTTACGTTCAATCGTGTAATTGTTTAAGCGGATGTGTGTTTTTTACCGCAAAGAACACAGAGTTTACGCAAAGGTACACCATGCAAAAACAAAGGCGAACATTCGTTCGCCTTTATCCTAATACCTAAAACCTAATATCCAATACCTATTTTTTGACCACTTTTGCCTTTTTGCCGTCGGCTCGTACCGTATAGACCCCTGCGGGCAGGTGCGACAGGTCTATTCTGTCGGTGTCGGTAGCACGTGCTACCTCACGCCCGTAGATGTTGAATACACGTATGGTGCGTATCGGAGTATCGGTAGCTATGCGTAGGATGTCTACGACGGGGTTCGGGTATACGACTATACCTGCTGCGGCTGACGTCTCGTCGAGACCTGTCCCCACTGACGTAAAGACTACCTCTATCGTTACAGGCTCGGAGATAGCGAATTTGTAGTTGTCGGGGATAGTCTGTCCGTTGAGAGTCAGGCTTTTTAGTTTGAAGCCTGCGTCGGGAGCGGTTTTTACCGTAAGCTCCGTACCGTACTCTACCCTTTCGCCTGAGGTTACTATGTCGGTGCCTTTGATTACATACAGTTTACCTCCGTACGGGTTGTTGTATTTGACCGTATATTTCTCTTTGCCGAAGAATGCTTCGATATGAGTGTTTTCCTCTACCGTGATACTTAGCTTGTCAGACCGCTTGCCATTTATCAAGATACTGTCGAGTTTGTAGTGTTGGTCGGGGATAGCCTCTATGGTAAGTACAGTGCCGTACTCTACGGTGCTGCCCGAAGATACTTCTTGCCCTCCGTCTTTTACCGTCAGCGTACCACCTACAGATTGTACATAGGTAACCGAGTGTTTTTCTTTGCCGAAGAATGCCTCGATACGAGTGTTTTCTTCTACCATGATACTGAGTTTGTCAGACCGCTTGCCATTGACCCTTATGCTATCGAGTTTGTAGTGTTGGTCGGGGGTAGCCTCTATGGTAAGTATTGTCCCTCCTTTTACGGTGCTACCTGAGGTTATCTCTTGGGTACCGTTCTTTACCTTCAATGTGCCGTTGGCAGGCTGGCTGTATGTGATTGTATAATCTGCGTCTTCTACTATCGGATTGAACTCTTCCCATACCTCCGCTGCTCGGTAGACTGCTTTTTTGCCGCGAGGTACTATCAGTTTTACGTTATTCAAAGTAACTCCCTCGAATACACTATTGTTTATCGCAAGTGGTGTCTGCCAACTGACAGCAACGGAAGTCAGTCCTCTACAATTCCTAAAAGCCTTATTTCCGATAATTGTTACACTGTTTGGAATATTGATAGAAGTCATTCCTGTGCAGTTTTCAAAAGCTCCTTTATCATAAGAATCGAATTCTTTGCTACCGATAGAATCTAATGCGGAAGGTAGATTGATAGATGTAAGTCCTTTACAATCGTAAAAAGCACTATTCCCGATACTTGTTACACCGCTTGGGATATTGATAGATGTAAGTCCTTTACAGCCCGAGAAAGTACCTTTCTCAATTTTGGTTATCCCGCTTGGGATCTTAATAGATGTAAGTCCGCTACAGCCCCGAAAAGCCTCCGCTCCAATACTCGTAACACCATTTGGGATATCGATAGAATTTAGTCCTTCACAGAAGGAGAAAGTACCTTTCTCAATTTTGGTTATCCCGCTTGGGATATTGATAGAGAACAGTCTGCTACAATTGGCAAAAGCAAACATTCCAATACTCGTTACACTGTTTGGAATATTGATAGAAGTCAGTCCTTTACAGCCCAAGAAAGTACCATCTTCAATTTTGGTTATCCCGCTTGGGATATTGATAGATGTAAGTCCGCTACAACCAGAAAAAGCACTTTTCCCAATACACGTTACACTGTTTGGGATATTTATATAGGTAAGCTCGTTACAGCCCTTAAAAGTATTTTTACCCACTAACCTTACTCCATTTGGAATATTTATAGATGTAAGTCTCGTACAGTTTTCAAAAACTCCTTTATCATAAGAATCGAATTCTTTGCTACCGATAGAATCTAATGCGGAAGGTAGATTGATAGCCGTAAGTCTGCTACAGCCAGAGAAAGTCCCATTCTCAATTTTGGTTATCCTGCTTGGGATATTGATAGAGTACAGTCTGCTACAGCCGGCAAAAGCCCACTCTCCGATACTCGTTACACTGTTTGGAATATTAATAGAAGTCAGTCTTTGACAGCCTAAGAAAGTACCATTTTTCAATTTTGGTTACGCCGCTTGGGATATTGATAGAAGTAAGTCCCTTACATTCATAGAAAGCATACCTTCCAATACTCATTACACTGTTTGGGATATTGATAGCCGTAAGTCCGCTACAGCCGGCAAAAGCACTCTCTCCGATACTTGTAACACTGCTTGGGATATTGATAGAGGTAAGTCCGCTACAACTGGAAAAAACCCTCTCTCCAATACTCGTAACACTATAAGTATTGCCTCCGTTTACTACCGTAGCAGGGATAGAGATAGCTCCTGTTGGCTTGTTGTTTCCACTTACCACAGCTACCTTGTGATTTGTGGTATCGGTGATTTTGTAGTATAGCTGCCCTATTTGGAAGTCGTAGTACTGCTGAGCCATAAGAGGCGTAGCGTGCACCGCTACGAGCCATAGCAGAGCTACGGCTGCTAAGATTTTTGTAAATTTTGTCATAATTCTGTCTCCTTTTTATTTAGTTGTCAAATATAGTCAAGCCCACTTTGGAAATAAGACGCTTAACATCTTTAAAAGCTTCGTCCATTTCTTTTTTTGCATGCTCTTTTATATAGGGTTCATCAGCTCCCTTGCTATTAACAATAGTTGGGTAGCCTAAACCAAATGCCAAATTAATAGCCAAATATTCGAGATACGCTACATCGCATATATCGAAATGATTAACAGTTTTTTTATCAGTCGAATTATCATGATATCCTATAATCAAAGCATATCCTCCATTTACGAATTTTTTCTCACTTTTATGACTACTTGTTCTTTCAATAGGATCTCCTGAATAACCGATATAGCATTCAGCATTATTATCTAAAGAATTAGTAAGGATGTATAGGCAAGGATATTTGAGTATATCATTATCTATTTTTCTATTAAATCTATCATGTGGAATGATATACAGAGTACATTTCCTTTCTCGAATATTTGCATAATGTTCCTTACCATTTTCAATATATGGATTTGTCTGTATAGGTTGTTTCCTAATTCCTTTTGATACTATTTTCAACTTTTTGTGGCTAATAGATTCCATTTTGCACTTTAACAAAACATCTATACCTTTGTCAGTAATTTGATGTCTGTTTTTATCAATGGTTTCGAATCCGGCTCTTTTCAATTGTTGCTCTAAACCTGCAATCAATTTGTAAAATTTCAGATCGCCATTACTATATCTTGCTGCCAACTCTTCTTCTGTAAGTTGGTACATATTGCTCAGATATTCTACTATTTCAGATTGAGAGCTATATTCTTTATCGCTTAGATATAACAAAATATTAAACCTGATATTATCATTATCAAATCTGTCGAAAAAATTCGGCTCTATTATTTCATCTCGCTTCGATTCTTTGAAACGATTACACCATCGAACATATTCAGAAAATTTCCTGAGAAAATCATATTCGATAGTTTTGTTCTTAGCATTTTCTTCGAGAGCTCGAATACCTCTATCTGTGATGGAATGAATTTTCTTCTTTTTATCAAAACATTCCAATTTTGCAGCTTGCAAATGCTGTTCTTCGGTTGCTACCTTTTTATAAAAAACCTTATCGTAGGGTCTTTCGGAATGGAATTCTTCCCGCTCCTCTTTTGTAAGCCCAAAGATGTCGGCAAGTTTGTCTGTAAGGTCTTTTGGAGTTAGCCCTCTTTTCGATTCTTTTAAAACCGATAAAATTTGAAATTTCAATTCTGCACTGTTAATACTTTTCATGGTTTTAACTTGCATTTAATTAATTATTTTTATATTATTTGTTCTCAATAAATTCTTTAATGCTTGCCCCACCACACAGTCGAAAACACGTCGAAAGCCGCACGGTGAGTGTCGTCTGCGGAGTATATCGTTAGTCTCGAATTGTGAATGAACGTTGATGAGGAGTAAAGCACTAAGCAAAAGAGATTTACGGCTATACGTAGCGTTGCCGTGGCTGTCTGTCGATGTCTCTGTATGCGGTTTCATATCTCCCCTGAAAAAGTGTTTTATTCTGCGTGCAAAGTTAATAAAAATTTATAAATAAAAAACAATATTTAGTTTTTGCGAAAAAAAAATATTATCTTTTGCGACTCGTTTAAATGTTGCATTTGTGTGTTGTTTTTTTGAGAATGCAAATATTGCATTTTTTTCGGTTACTCCCACCGTACGGCGGGAGTAACTTTTTCCCCATAATATTATAACTTTATAAGTTGAACTTTCACATTATGTCCCACGGAGACATAAAAACAACCTTGACCGGATAGGCTCTGCCCGAGCGGAAATGCCGATAGTAAATCGACAGCATTGCCGTTTCTTGGTTTATCTCTGCTCCCGATAGTCTATATACACATAGAGACAACCGATATGGCTGTCTCTAATGTATTGTGAGATATAGAGTTTTGTGCCTTAATACACCGTTTCTTTGTAGCGGGTGTCTATATCGGCAAGTCGTTTGTTGATCATTTGTGCTATGTCGTCGTTGGCTTTGTAATTGTCTTTGAGCGTCAGCAAGTACTGTTTGGCTTGGAAGTCGTCTTTGCGGGCGATGTATATATCTGCCAGCAATACAAACGAGCGAGCTATCCAGTATTGGTACGGCGATTTTTTGTTTATGAAAGCCATTATAGCCTCTTCGCTCTTGTCGAGTTGGTTGTGATTATAGTAATACTCTGCCAATAGGAACGAAGCTTCTGCCCCGAAAGCGTTGTTTGCGTCGTTTTGTAGATACTGCATATCTGTCAGAGCCTCTTTGTCGTCTTTGAGGGCTATTAGCGACTTCATTCGACAGTAGCGGGCTTCGCGTTCTACGTCGGGCATATTGGGATTGTTGAGCAGTATTGTGGCGTTATCTACTACCTGCTCGTGTTCGTTGGTCTGGTAGTAACAGCGTAGGATACCGAGTTGTGCTTTGAACTTGGTGTCGTTGCTTGCGGTTATCGTTTTCAGTTTACCGAAATATTCGGCTGCCGCATCGAATTGTTTTTGCGAAAACGATATTTCGGCAGCACGCAGCAGAGCCTGTTCCTGATGTTGGTTACCCTCGAGAGAGGCAAGAGCACGATATTGGCTAAGAGCCATATTCATATTTTTGGTTTCGTAGTAGCTCTCTGCCAGATAGTATGTGGCGTTGATACAGTTTTGCGTGTTGTTGTTTTTGCAGAACTTACTGAGGTAACTCTCCCAGCTGTCCGCAGCAGCTTTGTAATCTTTCTTGGCATATACTCTTTCGGCAGCTATGTACGACAGAGAGTCTTCTTTCGACGCCGATACGTTAGATACGGTTGTCGTCCCGAGCGATTTGGAGTAGTTTACATACGAGGCAACGTCGTTTTTGTCGACATATAGGTTTTGTATGCTCTCCAAAGCCACGTTTGTCTGCTCGCTGCCGGGGTATTTCTCTACGACGTTTTTGTATGCGGCGATGGCTTTATCCGTCTGTCCCATATTTTCGTAGAGCATACCCGTTTCCAGTATTGCCTTGCGAGCAATAGGCGTCTGCGGATAGTTGGTCAGTACGGTGTTGTATTCCTCTATCGCCTTACTGTATTTGTTTTGCAGCACGTATGCACGTCCTATCTCGTACTGTGCTTTGGGAGCATATACGGAATTCGGGTATTTTTTTATGAGGCGTTGCAGGTCTGCTATCTCTTCGCCGTATTTCTTCTGTAATCCTTTGATGAAAGCCTTTTGATACAGAGCATAGTCTACGTCGGTCGAGTTGGAGCCCGATACTTTGGAGTAGGCATCGACGGCGTTTCGGAAGTCGCGTCGGTAGAAGTAGCAGTCGCCGATACGGTTTAGAGCGTCGTAGTAGAGATTGGACTTCTTGTCGGGCTCTTTTGCCAGATATTGCGAAAACCACTGACGTGCATTATCCCACTGTTCTTGGTAGAAATAGCTGTAGCCCGCCGTATAAAATGCTTTCGATGCGGCGGCAGTATTGTTGTTTTTGTTTTTTGTGGTGAATGTTTTCAGATCGTCGATAGCTTTGTTGTACTCTTTTTGTCGAAAATGTGTCTCACCTCTGAACAAATACGCCTGCTGTGTGATAGACTGACTGTTGTTGAGCGCTATCGATTGCGACAGATAGTCTTCTGCCTGCGTGTACTGTCTTTCGTTGAAATAATTGACTCCCAGGCGGAAGAGCACGTATTCTTTTGCCTGAACGATTTTCTGATTCGGATTGTTGATAGAGTTGATGGCTTTCAGAGCTTCCGCGTAGTTGCCTTCGGTTATATATGCCGTCGCCAGAAGGTTCAGTATCTCGTCGGCGTGTTTGGAGAGGGGGTATTCGTTGAGGAATGTGTCGAAGGCTTTTGTCGTCTCTCCGAAGACCGAGCCTGTACGGTATGTGGCGATAGCGTAGTTGTATAGAGCCTCTTCGCGTATTTTTTTGCTGAATCCCGTAGAGTATGCCGACTTGAAAGCCATTTTTGCCTGCTGTATGTCGTTTATTTTCAGGGCACACTGACCTATCGTAAAGTATGCGTTCTCGGCTAATTCGTCGTCTTTGGTCGTAGCTTTCGACAGATATTGTATCGCTTCGGCATATTTATTTGCCTTATAGAGACTTATGCCGAGAATAAACATATCTTCGCGTTGTACTTTACTTGCGTTTTTGGCGTACAGAGTCAGATATGTTATGGCGTCTTTGTAGTTTTTTTCGTTATACGATGCTTCGCCGAGTATACGATATACGTCGGCGTTGTTCGGGTTCGAAGGGTATCGGGCTATGAGCTCTTTGCCCATCTGTATGGCTTTGTTGCGGTTGCCCTTCTGTTCGTAAATCTGTATGGTGTGGTACAAGGCTACCTCTTCGTACTTAGTCCCTTTGCATCGCTCGAATCCCTCGAGAGCCGAGTCGTATTGGTGCAGACAGTAGTCGCAGTAGGCTGTGTAGTAGGTTTTGTCGTCTATATAGCTTTTCGAGTAGTTGATACGCATAAAGTTCTGCTTAGCCGCTTGGTAATTCTTCTCTTGCAGCAGGCAGAATCCGTTGATGAAGTAGTATCTCTCGGCTTCTTTCTCGTTGAGGTCGTATGGGTCTACCTGTGCCAGGTACATTGCCGCCTGTTGATACTGTTTCTTGTCGAAATACATCTGTCCGAGATTTAGCGAGATACGGTTTTGCATCGGATAATACGGATATTTTTCGACGAAATTCTTCAATATCTCTTCGGCGTTAGGGTCGTTCAGTTCGTAGGCGGTACAGGCTATGTAGTACATTGCGTCGATACGGTTGGCGGCTCTTTCGTCGGCTACGCTCAGGTAGTCTTCGAAGGCTTTTCGGGCTGCTCCGTATTTCTGCTGTACGAAAAGCGACTGTCCCTCTTCGAACAGGTGATTTTTATTGCTTCTAATCTGTGTCTCTTGTGCATAAGACTGTAAAATGCCCAATAACAACACTCCCAATACAAACAATTTTCTCATACGATATACTGTTTTTTTACTTGTAATTTTATTCCTTTATTGATTATGAATTACAAAATTAGAAAATAATTGTAATATGACAACGATATGATAGTATAATTTAACGTCGGTTCGACGTCGAGCCCGTAACAATTAACAAATATTCCATTGTCGAAAAATCTTGCAGAATTCGCTCATCGTATGGAAAATTTCTGTAATCTCGTGGCATAACAGACTATCGACATAGAGCGGAAAGAGCTTCCTGTCGGTAGGGTGGACAACGCTGAGGGCGAAATGAAGATATACAAGATGAGATTTAATCTGAATAGCCTGCTTTCACAGGTTTTTTTTGCCTGAACGGTTTTACAGCTAAACGGTCATACGCCCGACTGATTGTGGCGATGTGGTGGAAAATGCCGATATTGCCGTCAATCGAGTTTTTCGCCGAAAGCCAAGTCGCCCGCATCGCCCAGACCGGGTACTATGTAGGCGTGTTCGTTGATTGTGTCGTCGATAGCAGCTACCCACAATGTCGTGGCTGCGGGCATTACTTTTTGTAGGTGTTCTATTGCGGGCTTAGAGGCTATTGTGCTCACTATGTGTATGTTTGTAGGAGTGCCTTTCTGTAATAATGCCTTGTACGACAGCTCCATCGAGCCGCCTGTTGCCAACATCGGGTCGGCCAGTACGAGAGTCTTATCCGTAAGGCTCGGAGCGGAGATATATTCGACGTGTATATCGAACTGACGGTCGTTCAGATACTTCCTGTAAGCAGAGACGAATGCGTTTTCGGCACGGTCGAATACTGCCAATATACCATTATGAAGAGCCAGACCCGCTCTGAGTATGGAGGCAATCACAAGTTGTTCGTCCAGTATGTTTACTTGTGCGACAGCAAGCGGGGTCTGTGTTTTTATTTTCTTGTATTTCAGTGATTTGCTAAGCTCTATGGCAATTACTTCGCCTATGCGTTCCATATTGCGTCTGAACCTCATTGCGTCTGCCTGAATCGTTATGTCGCGAATCTCGCGTATGTAGTTGTTTAATACGGAGTTGTTTTGGGATAAGTCAATTACTTGCATATATAATATATTGATTTGTAGCCAACAGTTTTATTTTATTTTTGTGGCAAAATTAATAAAAATTATAGCAACATTTTCATTCAGTCTTTTTGTTTGGCAATCATCTCCAAAAATTCATCTTCGGTAACCAGCCGTATGCCGAGCTTTTGTGCTTTGTCGAGTTTTGCAGGCCCCATATTGTCGCCTGCAAGCACAAAAGATGTCTTGGCAGATATCGACCCCGAGTTTTTGCCTCCGTTTTGCTCTATCATATCTTTGTATTCGTCGCGCGAGTGTTTGGCGAATACTCCGCTTATGACAACGGTTTTCCCTTCGAGTAGGGCGGATATGTGACCGGGTTGTTCGTCGGCTGCCAATCGTATGCCTGCCGCTTTTAGTCTGCTTATCAGCTGTCTATGCTCTTCTTTGGCAAAATAATCGACTACGCTTCGGGCTATGACTTCGCCTATCTCATCGACCTGTATCAGCTGTTCGAGTGTAGCCTCTTCGAGCTGTTCTATCGAGGGGAAGGCTTTTGCCAGACGCTTGGCGACAGTCTCGCCTACGTAACGTATGCCCAAGGCAAAGATAACGTTAGGGTAGGGTATCTGTTTAGATGCCTCTATGCCGTCGACGATGTTCTGTGCCGATTTTTCGCCGAGTCGCTCCAGTGGGGCGATATCCGAGATTTTTAGCTCGTAGATATCGGCGACATTGCCCACGAGAGATTTCTCGAAAAGCAGAGCAATGGTCTCGTCTCCTAACCCTATTATGTCCATTGCTTTACGTGATACGAAGTGTAATATCTTTCCTTTTATCTGTGGCGGGCAATGGTCTTCGTTGGGGCAGTAGTGTGCCGCTTCGTCTTCGTTGCGGACAAGAGCAGAACCGCACTCGGGACAGCATTGCGGGAAAACTACTTTTGGCATATAGGCCTCTCTTGCTTCCGTATCTACTCCCGTTATCTTGGGGATAATCTCTCCTCCTTTTTCGACGAATACCATATCGCCTATGTGCAGGTCTAAGCCGGCGATAATGTCGGCATTGTGCAGCGAGGCACGTTTTACGGTGGTACCCGACAGCAGTACGGGCTCGAGGTTAGCTATGGGGGTAACGGCACCTGTACGCCCTACCTGATAACTTACCGAATTCAGTCGTGTCAGAGCCCGCTCGGCTTGGTATTTGTACGCAATAGCCCAGCGTGGCGATTTGGCTGTAAGTCCGAGATTTCGCTGCTGCCGCAAGTCGTTGACTTTGAGCACTATGCCGTCGGTGGCTACGGGCAGGTTGCGTCGCTCCGTATCCCAGTAGCGTATGAAGTCGAATATCTCGTCGAGGCTACGGCAACAGCGTATGGCGTTCGATATCTTGAAGCCCCACGTTTTTGCCGCCATCATATTGTCGTAGTGTGTCTCGGCGGGCAGCTCTTCGCCAAGCAGGTAGTACAGATACGAGTCGAGGCGGCGACGGGCTACCTCCGACGGATTCTGTAGCTTGAGCGTGCCCGAAGCGGCGTTGCGGGGGTTGGCAAAGAGTGGCTCTCCGTTTTCGGCTTTTTCTCTGTTCAGTTCGTCGAATACGGCGAACGGCATAAGCACTTCGCCGCGTATCTCGAAACGCGATGGAAAATCGCCGCACAGCCTTATGGGGATAGATTGTATCGTGCGTATGTTGGCGGTTACGTCGTCGCCGCGTACGCCGTCGCCACGAGTAACGGCAGCGGCGAGTTCGCCGTTTTCGTAGATGAGCGATATGGAGGCTCCGTCGTATTTTAGTTCGCAGACGACGTCGAAGTCCGTATTGAGCGACTTGCGTACACGGTTGTAAAATTCCGTAACCTCGCCTTCGGAATATGTGTTTGCAAGCGACAGCATAGGATATTGATGGACAATCTGTTTGAAGCTTTTTGTCAGGTCGCTGCCTACGCGTTGTGTGGGCGAATTTTTATCGAAATATTCAGGATAAGCCTTCTCCATACTTTCGAGTTGCTTGAGTCTCATATCAAACTCGAAATCCGATATGGTTGGGTTGTTGTCTACGTAGTAGGCGTGGTTGTGAGCCTCTATCTCCTTACGTAGTTTGATGATTTGCTGCTCTATATCGGTGTTTGCCATATCGTTTTCTTAATAAATATAATCGAGTATGGTAGCCAGCAGTTTAGCTCCTTCGACGAGTTGCTTTTCCCAAACACTCTCATAATCATATATATATCGGTATGGCTTAGATGTCTCGGCTATGGTATCGTATATCCTGTTGGTTACGGTGTATGTGTCCCAAGCCGATTGCAGAACGACATTCTCCGAATATTTCGTTTTGCGTGGCTTATATATACTTCGCAGATATTGAGCGTATTCGGTGTAGCTTAGCTTCTGTCCGTCTATTAACTTATTGTCCCAGAGCGAATGCAGATTGGTGGGCTGTCCGAACCATTTTATCTCGATTTTGTTACCTCCCAAGTCTTCTGCTCGTCCCAGATGTAGCGGTTGGAACATATCGCCCACGATGTGGATAAGTAGTTTGAGCATTTGGGCGTCGTCGGGATTTTGTCTGAGGTAGTCTGTAAGGTAGATAACCCTGTATATACACTCTCCGTTGTCTGTGGAGAGAGCCGCCGAATTGAACCCACTTCGCGTCAGATTGGCATCGAGGTTGGTATAGTGCCATATACTGAATTTTTCGTAGACGGAGTCGGATTTTACGAAGTCGCCCCAGTTGGCTGCCATAGCTATAGACGAATTGGATAGCACACGCGTTATTTTTTTATTGGCAGAACAAGACAGCATACCGCTTGCCAACTCTCCTACTATGCGGTGTCCCTGCAGCCCCCAAGCGTATGTCTGTGAGATAGATAGCACGAAAAATACTATCGGCAGAGTAACGGTCTGATACTTTTTCATACAGTTTTGGTGTTTAGGATAATGAAACTTATTGTAGATACATAGATTTCGGCAAAGGTAATATTTTTTTGCGGCAAATGTGCTATCAAATGTGTCATCGCTTCTGTGCGAAAACATTACAAATCGCCCTACAATAGACATACTCCTGTGTCTCGATACGATAAGTATGTTTATTAATCGATTATTCTTTGCAATCGATATATGTCTGTAAATCAGCTTGTAGCGATATTGCCTGACTGCTTTTCCTTTTTATTTTTCTAAAAAATCAGTAATTTTGCACCCTGTTTTAGTGGATTTATTACTGTACAAAAAGCATATTATCAAGATGGAATTATCAACCAAATACAACCCTTCGGAGATAGAAGAGAAGTGGTATCGATATTGGCTCGAGGGCAAAATGTTTCATTCCGAACCCGACAGCCGCCAGCCTTACACGATAGTGATACCCCCGCCCAACGTTACGGGGGTGCTGCATATGGGGCACATGCTCAACAACACCATACAAGACGTACTCGTACGCAACGCACGTATGCAGGGCAAAAACGCCTGTTGGGTGCCTGGCACCGACCACGCAAGTATTGCCACAGAGGCAAAGGTAGTGGCTAAGCTCGCTTCGGAAGGTATTGCCAAAAACGACCTCAGCCGCGACGAATTCCTACGCCACGCTTGGGAATGGACACACCGACACGGAGGCATAATACTCGAACAGCTCAAAAAACTCGGCTGCTCCTGCGACTGGGACCGCACGGCGTTCACTATGGACGAGGTACGCTCCAAGTCGGTAATACGCGTATTCTGCGACCTGTACCGAAAGGGACTCATATATCGCGGTATCCGAATGGTCAATTGGGACCCGAAAGCACAGACCGCCCTCAGCGACGAGGAGGTAACATACAAAGAGCAGCAGGGCAAACTCTATTATCTCCGTTACAAGATTGTATCGGAGCATTCGCAAGATGGGGCAGACGAATATGCCGTTGTCGCCACCACACGCCCCGAGACCATAATGGGCGATACTGCAATGTGTATCAACCCGAACAATCCGAAGACAGCCCACCTGAGGGGAAAAAGCGTCGTGGTACCGCTCATCAATCGCACGATACCCGTCATAGAAGACGATTACGTCGATGTCGAGTTCGGTACGGGTTGCCTCAAAGTTACCCCCGCACACGACGTCAACGACTATATGCTCGGCCAGAAGTACAATCTGCCGAGTATCGACATCTTCAACGACGACGGCACTCTCAACGACAACGGAGCGATGTACGCAGGTCTCGATCGTTTCGTATGTCGCCGACAGATAGAGAAAGACCTCACCGAGGCGGGGCTGATAGAACGTATCGAGCCGTATACGAATAAAGTAGGGTTCTCCGAACGTACCGATGTGCCTATCGAGCCGAAACTTTCGATGCAGTGGTGGCTGAAGATGGACGGTCTGGCTGAGCCTGCTCTGGAGGCGGTAGAGAGCGATACCGTAAGGTTTCACCCCGAAAAGTTCAAAAACACATACCGCCACTGGATGACCAATATAAAAGATTGGTGCATCAGTCGGCAGCTCTGGTGGGGGCATCAGATACCGGCATACTATGCCACACAGCTCAACCCGCCCGCAGGCAGCCTTGCCAAGCAGGTGGTCATAGTTGCCGAGACCGAAGAGGAGGCTCGCCGTATCGCCGATAGCAACCCCGATATGGTAGGCGGATACTCGCTCAGACAAGACGACGACTGCCTCGATACGTGGTTCTCGTCGTGGCTGTGGACTATATCGGTATTCGACGGTATCGTCAACCCCGACAACAAAGAGATAAACTACTACTACCCGACCAACGATTTGGTAACAGCTCCCGATATCATCTTCTTCTGGGTGGCACGTATGATAATGGCAGGTTATCACTATCGCGGCAAGGAGTGTTTCGGCAATGTGTACTTCACGGGAATAGTCCGCGACAAGCTCGGACGGAAAATGTCGAAACAGCTCGGCAATTCGCCCGACCCGCTCAACTTGATAGCACGGTACGGTGCCGACGGCGTGCGTATGGGACTGCTGCTGACAGCTCCCGCAGGCAACGACCTGCCGTTCGATGAGGCTCTGTGCGAGACAGGGCGTAACTTCTGCAACAAGATATGGAACGCTTTCCGCCTCGTGCAAGGTTGGCAGGTAGCCGACGATACCGCAGCAGGTGGCGACAACAAGGCAGAGATAGAGTGGTTCGACTGCCTGCTCGATAAGACGACATCGGAGATAGCCGACCTGTTTTTGAAATATCGTCTCTCGGAGGCGGTAACAACCGTTTACAAGCTCTTCTGGGACGATTTCTGCTCGTGGTATCTCGAGATAGTGAAGCCCGAATACGGCAAACCAATCGACCGCCACACCTACGAGGCTACCCTGTATTATCTGGCATGTCTGCTGAGGCTGCTACACCCTTTTATGCCGTTTATATCGGAGCATCTCTGGCACGGTCTGAAAGATATTGCCGCCGAGCGTAATGTGAAGATAGCAGACGCCGACAGCCTTCTGGGCGGAGACAGCATAATGAATACCGTCTACGACAAGCCATATTGCCACCAACCGTCGGCAGACAGGTCGATAGCCCTCTTCGAGAAGGTGAAGGAGATAGTAACCAACGTACGCAACATACGTACTTCGAAAAACATATCGCCACGCGAACCGCTCACGCTGCTCGTCGACGACCGACACGATTCGGCATTCGACCACACGGTACGGAAGCTTGCCAACGTATCCGTCGAACGCACCGCCGACAAGCCGCAAGGGGCAGTGTCGTTTATGGTGGGCAATAACGAATATTCCGTACCTGTGGGCAGTATGATCGATGTCGAAGAGGAGCGTAAGAAGCTCGAAGACGAACTCGCCTACCTCGAAGGCTTCTTGAAGTCGGTACGCGGCAAGCTCGCCAACGAGAAGTTCGTAAACTCAGCCCCCGCCAAAGTAGTGGATATGGAGCGGAAAAAAGAAGCTGATACATTAGCCAAGATGGCAACTATCGAGCAAACTCTCAAAGGATTGGCTTAGAGAGAGAGTGTGTGTGTGGTGGTCGGAGGTAAACGAATAGGAGCCAACAGTCGTTTGTCGTAACGACTGTGGGGGCTTTATGGAATGATAATAAAAAACAATAATTTTCTACAACTATGAATATGATAGCAGCACTCAGACAATCGATGATTAATCGGGGTATAGCGGCGACCGTAGTGCCGAGTACCGACCCTCACGGCAGCGAATATGTAGCCGACCATTGGCAGGCTCGCAGCGAATTGTCGGGCTTCGACGGCTCGGCGGGCACACTCGTGGTAACGCAGAGGAAGGCAGCCCTCTGGACAGACTCACGCTATTTTATACAGGCAGCCGACCAACTCGCAGGCTCGGGCATAGAGCTGATGAGAGACGGGCTACTCGAGACGCCCTCTGTCGAAGAGTGGCTACTGGCTCAACTGACCGATGGGGCGGTCATCGCTCTCGATGCGAAGATGTTCTCTATCAACGCTTTCGTGAATATGCAGACGAAGCTCGCACAGAAAGGTATCGCCATCGTTACCGACTGCGACCTCGTCGGTGAGGTATGGACTGCCCGCCCGCCGATGCCCCAAGGGCAGGTCGCCGTGTTCGGCAAATCGGGTAGAAGCCTTGCCCACAAGCTATTATGGTTTAGAGACCGGATGAGGCTTCTCGACGTCGGGGCGTTCGTCGTTACCACGCTCGACGATATAGCTTGGCTGCTCAATATACGCGGTAGCGATATCGACTACAATCCCGTAGTGGTGTCGTATCTCTATGTCGCCCACGACAGGGCGGTGCTTTTCGTCGACGACAGAAAGCTAAATAACGCTACCAAGCGATATTTTGCCCATAACGGAATAGAGATTGCCGATTACGGCGTATTTTTCGATTTCCTTCACAGCGTCGGAGGGCAGACCGTCGGCGTCGATTTCCGCAAAGCCAACTACGAGGTATTCAAAGCACTGTCGGCAGGTAACAGCCCGAAAGACATCGCCTTGCCGACGACGGAGGCGAAAGCGGTGAAGAACGCCGTAGAGCTCGCAGGCTTCCGCCGTGCTATGGTCAAAGACGGCGTGGCACTCGTACAGTTCTTTATGTGGCTTGATAGTGCTGTCGCCAAGGGCGAAGCAACCGAGCTTACCGCTTCGGCTATGCTTCACAGGTGTCGCTGCCGACAGGCAGGGTTCGTTGGCGAGAGCTTCGAGACGATAGCTGCCTACGAGGCACACGGAGCTATTGTACACTATTCGCCCACACCGCAGAGCGACGTCGCTCTGCGTCCCGCAGGGCTTTTCCTTCTCGACTCGGGAGGGCAGTACACAGACGGCACTACCGATATCACACGTACCGTTGCTCTGGGTAGGCTCACACGAGAGCAGAAGCGTGATTTTACGCTTGTGCTCAAAGGTATGATAGCCCTGTCGCAAGCCATATTCCCGCAAGGCACACGCGGGGCACAGCTCGACGTGCTGGCAAGGCAATATCTCTGGGCAGACCTCAAAAACTTCGGACACGGTACGGGGCACGGCGTAGGGCATTATCTCTGCGTACACGAAGGACCTCAGAGTATTCGTATGCAAGACAACCCCCAACCCCTGCTTGCAGGTATGGTAACGAGCAACGAACCCGCCGTTTATGTGGCAGGCAGATACGGTATAAGACACGAGAACCTCATCGCCGTGATGCCAAGCAAACGACGTTCGGCCTTCGGAGTGTTCTATCGGTTCGAGACGCTGACGCTCTTCCCCTTCGACAGGCGGGGAATAGACCTCTCGCTGATGACTGCCGACGAGATAGAATGGCTCAATGCCTATCACCGAGAATGCTATCGGAAGCTATCGCCGCACCTCGATAGCCGACAGAGAGCGTGGCTACGGCGAATGACCAAGGAGATACGTAAACCGTAAGCCCATACCCCTCGCCAGATAATCGGGTGTCGTTGTCGGCAGACGACCCGCCTACACCGCAGGTCGCGTAAAAAGAGAGGGTGCATCATTCCGATACACCCTCTCCTCTTAAAAATATCACTTTACGTCTTTTTAATATTAAACAATTAGTTTTATTTACTTGGATTGATACAAATTATAGTACCCAACACCCAACACCTAAAACCCAACACCCGACTTACTTCCTTTCTACTATGAATATGGAGTAGGCATCGCCTTTGTCGGCAAGGGAGTGTAGCTCTTTGCCGTTTTTCCATACCTTGACTACATCGTTTGCGCCCTCTGTTTCGTACCCTGCCACATATACATCGCCGTTGTGTACCACTATGGATTTGGCTTCGCCTTTGCCGGCAAGCTCATAGAGCTCCTCGCCGTTTTTCCATACTTTAGCGGCATCATCTTCGTACCCTGCCACATATACATCATCACCGACCACATATACGGAATTGGCACTGGCATATTTAGAGCCGTCTGTATGGAATATCTCCTTTTTGTTTTTCCGTACCTTGGCGACCATATTTGTACCATTGCTCTCATAGCCTGCGGTATATACATCTTCGCCTACTACGAATACGGAGAGGACTCCGGCATATTTAGAACCATCGGTAAAAGCAAAGAGTTCGCTGCCTTTTTTCCATACCTTGGCTACATTTTTTGCGCCATTGCTCTCATAGCCTGCGGTATATACGTCGCTACCTGCTACGAATACGGAATAGGCTATGGCATCATTAGAGCCATCGGTAAGGTCTGTGGCACTTTTGTTTTTCCAAAGTTTGGCGACTTTGCCTTCGTAGCCTGCGGTATATACCTTATCGTCCGCTACGAATACGGAACGGGCGTTGGCATTATTAGAGCTAAGCTCGTAGAGCTCTTTGTCGTTTTTCCACACCTTGGCTACATCGCCGTCGTTCCCTGCGGTATATACGTTGCTACCTACTACGAATACGGAGTAGGCTCCGGCATCTTTAGTGCCGTCGGTAAGTTCGTAGAGCTCTTTACCGTTTTTCCACACCTTGGCTGCGTCCTTAGTTCCACTATTCTCATAGCCTGCCACATAGATGTCTATCTCTTTGGGCGTTTGGGGTGAGTTGGGTTTACAGGCAGTGAAGCCTGTTGCTATTAACATTGCTGCTGCGGCAGCTACCATCAAAAATGTTTTTCTCATAGAATGATATTTTTTTAGTTAAACAATATTTCTTTTTATTGGCATTGCTAAGTTGCTATATTTCTTTGGAATATTATAAAGCTTAATAAACTATATTAATTTAATCAATGCCGTATGTCTTATTAATTTTTGGCAAAATTAATATAAACATACACACTGTGCAATACGCAAAAACACGTATTTTTATCAGTAAATTCCGAAGTTTTTTTTGCAAGAATCTACGTGTTTTTCTACGTGTTTTCCGAAAAATCACAGCCGTAGGCAACCGCTCGGCTGCTGCGATATGGTTATGATTGTCGAGATATGGTGTAAGGCACTCTTATGTACTTTACGCTTTTCGTCTTTGATTGACAGGCGATTCGCTTCTTTGCGATGTGCAAAGGCGGAAACCGACGGTTTTAGTTTTTTATCATTTTACCCAACACCCAATACCCAAAACCTAATACCCAATACCCAAAACCTAATACCCAATACCCAAAACCTAATACCCAATACCCAAAACCTAATACCCAATACCCAAAACCTAATACCCAATACCCAAAACCTAATCCCCAACACCCAACACCCAATTAATCGGCTTGTTTGGGGCAAATATCGGACAGGGGGGAAAACAAAAAGAACCCAAATGGTTGTTTGAGCTCTTTTTGGTTATCGTATCACCGTTTGTTGTTACTTTTTTGCTTTCGAGGCTCTGTCTTTGTAACGACTCATAAATTTGTCGACACGTCCTGCGGTATCTACCAATTTCGACTTGCCCGTATAGAACGGGTGCGAAGTGTTCGAAATTTCGAGTTTTACCAAAGGGTATGTTACCCCATCGATGTCGATGGTTTCTTTCGTAGCAACGGTAGAACGCGAGATAAACATATCGTCGTTCGACATATCTTTAAAAGCTACGGGACGATAACTTTCCGGATGAATTCCTTTTTTCATTTTTATGACAAAGTATTTAAAAAAAATTATTCTAATTATCTTTATTTTGCGGAGAAAGAGGGATTCGAACCCCCGGACCTGTTACAGTCAACGGTTTTCAAGACCGCCGCAATCGACCACTCTGCCATCTCTCCTCTCAAATCAAATGGAACGGCAAAGGTAATACTTTTTTTTGAACCTGCAAACGAAAAAATTATTCGTCGCTGTTCGAAGGCGTATTTTGGGGGTTCGGTGAAATATGTTTTATTTTTTGTTTTTATGGAAAAAATATTCTAATTTTGCAAAGTTTTTCAAGTAGTTGAGTAACAAGTATTTTATAAATCATAAATAATTATATATGAAAAGAGACACAAGAATCTTCGAGTTAATCGAGCAGGAACGCAACCGTCAGTTGCACGGAATAGAGCTTATCGCCTCTGAAAACTTCGTTAGCGAGCAGGTGATGCAGGCTATGGGAAGTGTTATGACCAACAAGTATGCCGAAGGCTACCCCGGCAAACGTTATTACGGCGGCTGCCAGGTAGTGGATATGAGCGAGCAGTTGGCTATCGACCGTATAAAAGAGATATTCGGAGCTGAATGGGCTAACGTACAGCCACACTCGGGTGCACAGGCTAATATGGCTGTGTTTATGTCGTGCCTCAATGCAGGCGACAAATTCCTCGGTCTGAACCTCTCGCACGGCGGACACCTCTCGCACGGCTCACCCGTCAACTTCTCGGGGCTTAACTACAAAGCATTAGAATACAACGTCAAAGAGTCCGACGGACGTGTCGACTACGACCAGCTCGAACAGACCGCCAAAGCCGAACGCCCGAAACTGATAGTGGCAGGAGCCTCGGCTTATTCTCGCGAATGGGACTATGCACGTATCCGCAAAGTAGCCGACGAAATCGGTGCTATCTTTATGGTGGATATGGCTCACCCCGCAGGTCTCATCGCTGCCGGATTGCTCGAAAATCCCCTCAAACACGCACACGTGGTAACGTCTACCACCCATAAGACACTCAGAGGTCCCCGCGGAGGTATTATACTCTTGGGCAAAGACTTCCCCAACCCTTGGGGCAAGACTACCCCGAAGGGCGAGGTCAAGATGATGTCGGCAATACTCGACAGTGCCGTCTTCCCCGGTGTACAGGGCGGGCCGCTCGAACACGTCATCGCCGCCAAAGCAGTATCGTTCTACGAAGCGCTGCAGCCCGAATATATCACCTATCAGAAGCAGGTGAAAAAGAACGCATCGGTCATGGCACAGGCATTCGTGGATAAAGGATACAAAATAATATCGGGCGGCACCGACAACCACTGTATGTTGCTCGACCTCCGCTCCAAATTCCCCGACCTTACGGGTAAAGCTGCCGAGAAAGCGTTGGTGGCTGCCGATATCACCACGAACAAAAATATGGTGCCCTTCGATAGCCGCAGTCCGTTTATGACCTCGGGTCTGAGGTTCGGTACGCCCGCCATCACTACGCGTGGAGCGAAAGAAGACTTTATGCCTCAGATAGTAGAGCTTATCGATACCGTACTCTCCGACCACGAAAACGAAGCGACTATCACCGCCGTACGACAGAAAGTCAATTCGCTGATGAAAGATATGCCTCTGTTTGCTTGGTAAACGAGCAGAGAGTCGATACAGGAAAAGGAGTTGTACGTCCGAAAAGGGTATGACTCCTTTTTCGTATGCTGTTTTTCGCCCCCCTGAGAGACACGAGGGGATTGTACTCGTTTGCGTCGTCGGGCAACAACACCAAGGAGAGCACCGATAGCCGTAAGTTACGTAAATTCAGTTAGAAAAATTTATGTTTTAATAGAAAAAAATACTTTTTTAGCAAAAAATTTTGTATCTTTGTCTGCCTTTTTCGAGGCAGTGGCAGAAGTATGTATATAGCAATAATACTGTAATAATAACGCTATTAAAACATAAAAAATAAATACTTAATATGGATTTTAGCTTATCGAAAACTGAAGAGCTTTTTCTGCAGATGATACGTGAATTTGCCGAAAAAGAGGTAAAACCTTTGGCTGCCGAGGTCGACGAAGAGGAGCGTTTCCCTCTGGAGACCGTAGAGAAAATGGCAAAGACAGGTTTGATGGGTATTCCGGTACCCGTAAAGTATGGCGGTGCAGGCGGTACAAACCTTATGTACGGCATGGCTGTCGAAGAGTTGTCGCGAGTATGCGGTACGACAGGCGTGGTACTCTCGGCACACACATCACTATGTTGTGCCCCTATTATGGAAAACGGCACAGAGGAGCAAAAAATGAAATACCTGCCACGTCTCGCCTCGGGCGAGTGGATAGGTGCATTCGGGCTGACAGAGCCTAATGCGGGCACAGACGCCGCTATGCAGCAGACAACGGCTGTACTCGACGGCGACCAATACGTGCTCAACGGCAACAAGATTTTCATCACCAATGCCGTATATGCCCACGTATACGTTATTTTTGCGATGACCGACAAGTCGCTTGGCAACAAAGGCATATCTGCCTTCATCGTCGAGAAGGGTACGCCCGGCTTCTCTATCGGCAAGAAAGAGAAGAAGATGGGTATACGCGGCTCGGCGACGACAGAGCTTGTCTTCGAAGACTGCCGTATACCGAAAGAGAACCTGCTCGGACAGCAGGGCAAGGGGTTTGCCATTGCTATGAAGACCCTCGACGGCGGACGCGTAGGCATAGCGGCTCAGGCTCTCGGCATAGCACAGGGAGCTATGGACGAAACCATAAAATACACCAAAGAGCGTAAACAGTTCGGTCGCAGCATATCGCAGTTTCAGAACACACAGTTCCAGATGGCAGATATGGAGACCAAAGTACAGGCAGCACGTCTGCTCGTGCGTTCGGCTCACTGGAAGAAAGACAACGGTATGCCCTATTCGGTCGATGCGGCTATGGCGAAGCTATTCGCTGCCGAAACAGCGATGGAGGTTACCACCAAAGCCGTCCAACTGCACGGAGGATACGGATATACCCGCGAGTATCCCGTAGAGAGAATGATGAGAGACGCCAAGATTACCGAGATATACGAAGGTACGTCCGAGGTACAGAGAATGGTGATTGCAGGCAAATTGTTCAAATAACGGAGACGTCGCTAAGTCTTAATAGTTCGGGCGGATACGACGGAAATATATTTTCTACGCAAAAAACGTATCCCGACGAACAGCATTTCATTTATTTTTAATAAAAAACGTATAATCAGAAAAACCGAAAAACTTATGAATATAATAGTTTGTATCAAACAAGTACCCGATACTACGGAGGTGAAGATAAATCCTCAGACGGGTACTCTTATCCGCGAAGGTGTGCCAAGTATTATGAACCCCGACGATAAGGGAGGTCTCGAATTTGCCTTGCAGCTCAAAGACCAATACGGAGCACACGTTACGGTTATCACTATGGGTCTGCCGCAAGCCGATGCTATCTTGCGTGAGGCTCTGGCTATGGGTGTAGACCGAGCCATATTGCTCACCGACCGCAAGCTTGGCGGTGCCGACTCGCTGGCTACGTCGAGTTCTCTGGCAGGTGCTCTGCGTACTATGGACTATGACCTTATCGTTACCGGCAGGCAGGCAATCGACGGCGACACGGCTCAGGTCGGTCCTCAGATAGCCGAACATCTCGACATACCTCAGGTATCGTATCTGGAAGCCCTCGAATTCGACGGGCAGAAGACCTTCACCCTCCGCAAACAGACCGAAGACGGCTATCAGGTGTTGCAGGTAGACGCCCCTTGCCTCGTTACCGTTTTGGCATCGGCAGTGAAGCCTCGTTATATGAACGTACGCGGCATTGTCGAAGCATACGACAGAGAAGTAGAGGTGTGGGGAGCCGACCGAATAGATGTTGCCGAAGATAAAATCGGTAAGACGGGTTCGCCCACGAGTGTGATGAAAGCATTCCCCAAGAGTCTGAAGCCTGCGGGCGAGACACTCGAGGTATCGCCCGAGGAGGCGGTAGAGATTATCGTCGGCAAACTTAAAGAAAGACATATTATTTAACCCTCAAAAAACAGAAAGCAAAAAGATGGATATTTCTCAATATAAAGATGTATACGTATTCGTAGAACAACGCGACGGAGCCGTCCAGAGCGTCGGCTTGGAGCTTCTGGGCAAAGCCCGCCAATTGGCAGATACACTCAACGAAAAGGTAGTGGCGATACTGCTCGGTAAAAATATCGCCGACAAGGCTCAAGGACTCATCGCAGCGGGAGCCGACCGCGTGCTCGTGGTCGACGACGACCGTCTGAAGACATACCTTACCGAGCCTTACGCCGAGGCTGTGAGCCAGATAATAAGGGAACAGTCGCCCTCGATATTCCTCTTGGGAGCCACCGTCATCGGACGCGACCTCGCTCCGAGGGTGTCGGCTCGTATCGGCACAGGGCTTACTGCCGACTGCACTCAGCTCGAGATAGGCGACAAGGGCGAACTGCTTATGACGCGTCCCGCCTTCGGAGGTAACCTGATGGCTACTATTTTGTGTAAAAATCATCGTCCGCAGATGTCGACCGTCCGCCCGGGTGTGATGCAGAAAGCCACTGCCGACGGTAGCCGCAAAGGCGAGGTAGTCAACTACAACATCGCTTTCGACGACGAGAAGATTTCACGCGTGCGTCTGGTCGAAGAGGTCAAAGAGTGCAAGTGTGTAGCCGATATATCGGAAGCCAAGCTGATAGTATCGGGAGGACGCGGTGCAGGCACAAAAGACGGCTTCGACAAACTCAGAGCCTTAGCCGCCGAGATAGGTGCCGAGGTAGGAGCCTCGCGTGCTATGGTCGACGCAGGCGTCATAGACCACTGTGCTCAGGTGGGGCAGACGGGTAAGACCGTGCGTCCCGAACTGTACCTGGCGTGCGGCATATCGGGAGCTATACAGCACTTGGCAGGTATGGAAGAGAGCGAATATATCGTTGCCATCAACAAAGATAAGTTTGCTCCCATATTCAGCGTAGCCGACTTGGGTATCGTAGGCGATATGCACAAGATAGTGCCGCTGCTGACCGAACGTATCAAGAGCCTGAGGAAATAGACGCTCTACGACGAAAAAGACCGTAACAAGCTCCGATGTTTAGTCGGGGCTTGTTTTTTGTGTACAAAATCGGACAAACGACGGCTTAAGGCAGTTCGATAGTGCTACCTGCTCCTATGTTGTTCTTTTTGAACCATCCTTGCGGCACTTCGAGGGCATAACGCACGGGCTCCGACGACTCTACGCTTTCATGACTGAACGGCGTCATATCGCGTGTTTCGCGGATTTCGCCACTCGAGTTGATGAACGCAATCGAAAGAGGTGTAGGCGTATCTTTCATCCAAAAGCTTAATTTTTCGTCTTTTTTTAAGATAAAAAGCATGCCCGTTCCTTCGGGAATATTGTCGCGACCCATATAACCTTTTGACAACTCTCGTATGGAGCGGGCAAGTTCAACTCTTATGGGAACAGTCTTGCCGTCGAGATTCGTAATGGTCAAATCCCTTTGTTCAAATTTAAGCGAGAATATAGAACAGGCACTCCATACAAGTACTATGGGGAGAACAAGAAAAAAGACTGATTTTTTCATTTTGTTTGAGTGTTTTATTAGTTATTCATTCCGGTTCATGATATATATATTTATATGATAAATATGTTGCAAAGATATAACATTTTTGTTATACTCCCAAAGATACACGTAGGACGGGGGAATTAGGAATTACGAAGTGTTTAATCGTTTAATCGTTTAAACAGGGGGCGAGGAAAATTAAGACTGAAACATTTAAATGAGTCGCAAAGATACACAATTTATCGTATGAGAAAGGACAAAAGAACACAATCCGAGATAGCTCGTTATATCGGAGTGTCGCAAGCTGTTGTCAGCAAGGAACTTAACAGAAGCTCCGACACGAGTGGACGGTCTAAGGCACAAATAAACTTATCCGACAATACATTTCCAAAACAGTGAACATTAGTCAATTAACCTATAATAAATTACTCGGTATTCAATATTTGTTAAACCAAAGACCGCGAAAGTCACTTTTTCCCGAATCTCCTATTTCTCTTTTTGGTTCAAGATAACTTTACGAAAGAATTATCTTTGTAAGTTATTTTGCTACAATGAGAAACAAGTACATAAAAGTGACGCACATTTCAGAGAGAAAAACGAGAGAGATTATTCGTCTTTTCTGCCTCGATATCGAGGCAGAAAAGACGTCTGTTTTAACAAGTATTTCTCGCCCTACCATCAATAAGGTTTTATAGAGCATTTAGAGAGCGTATAGCTGAATTATGCGAGGCGGAAAGCCCATTTACAAATGGAGAAGTCGAGTTGGACGAAAGCTATTTCGGGGCACGCCG
>GG774889.1:0-68559 GCA_000163695.1 Bacteroidetes oral taxon 274 str. F0058 | reverse complement strand
AATTATTTATTCCGACGGTTTTAAAAGCTATGATGGGCTGGTTAATTACGGCTATAAGAGGCATTACAGAGTCAAACATGGAGAAAATGAATTTGCTTTGGGACATAACCATATCAATGGAATAGAGAACTTTTGGGGGCTTTGTAAAGTACGATTGGCAAAGTTCAGAGGTGTGCACAGGCATACATTTTACCTACATATTAAGGAGTGTGAGTTTAGATACAATTACAGAAATCAAAATTTATACCTAACTTTGCTCAAAAATTTCAGAAATCACCCCTTAAAGTTATCTTGAACCCTCTTTTTTATAGCTTTGTCAGTTGAATCTACAATCGCATAAAAAACGAAAAAATATTTGGTGAAAAAAATTTTTTGTATTATCTTTGTAACCAGAGGTATTGATAATACCTCTGTAGTATTAACTAAATAAATTTAATCAAAAAAATGAAAAAACTGTTTGTATCATTAGCAGTAATAGCAACTGCTATGTTGTTTGCCCCCAAGGCAGGAGCAACGGAGAGTGTAATGCTTCAACAGGAAGCGGTAGTTGAAAATTTTGCATCGGTAGACCAAGTTTCATCGGTTGAACGTAATAACAAAACTGTTATTGTCGTCGTTGTTAAAGATAAAAGTGGCACTACTACTATTATTGTTATTGTAAAAAAATAGCAAAATTTTAGATTTATCGGGGCGGAGAATAGTTTCCCACGCCCCGATATTTTGAGTAAACAACTTAATTAGGTTTCCCATGAAAAAATTTATTTTAATCTCAGTTTTAGCGATGAGCGCTTTGTCGTGTTTTTCACAGTCTAAGGCAATAAAGGCGTCATACTTCTGTGAAATGAAAATCCCCGATGAAGTTAAAGATATGAAGGATGAAAATATCCGGATGCTTGTAATAGAACAATTAAAGGAAAAGAATCTCGAATATACGATGTATTTCCGCGACGGAACTTATGGATTCTCCTCCCTTTCTGATGCTATTCGGGGAGATAATTTCGTCGTAGGTGGGGAACTCGGTGTTTTCTTGGATATGAAAAAGAAAGAACGTATCTCTCAAGAAACTATCATAGACAAAGAATTTATAGTGAAAGACACTTTAAGTCCGTTGAGTTGGTCGATAGGTAGTGAAACGAAGACTATTTTGGGAAAAAACTGCATAAAGGCTACCGCTCTTGTCGGTAAAACTGAACTTACCGCTTGGTTTTGCGAAGAAATTCCCGTACAGGTAGGTCCTGCAGGATATTGTGGGTTGCCGGGGTTGATTATGGAAGCCGAGGATAACAATTTTGTCTATACCGCCCGAAATGTCGAATATACTTCCTCGAACCTGCAAATCGTTCCGCCGTCGAAGGGACAAATTCTAAGCAGAGAGAAATTCGACCGATTGCAGGAAAAGAAACTGAAAGAGATGGGAGTAGACTCGAAAGAAAAGGGCGGCGTTCAGATAATAAGGCTTTGAATGTAATACCCTATGAGATATGTTGCGAACTCTTAGGTGGCGTACTGTTTTCTATTTGTGCATATTTCTATCGGTATACGGGGTGTCTCGTGCACAAACCGTTACTCTGAGCGGGCAGGTAGTCGATGAAAAGAATCAGCCCGTTCCGTATGCGAGTGTCGTTATCTCTACCGACAGTTTATCGCAAAAGGATGTTCTATATGCTGTAACAAGCGATGACGGACGGTTTGTCATCGATAAGATTTCTGCCGAACCCAACCGTAGGTGGCTACGTGTGCGTTCGATGGGATATTCAGCCCACTGCGAACGGATTGCTCTTAATACGATAAAAACATCCTTATCCATCACACTTATGGAAGAAGCCTTCGAAGTGGGCGAGGTCGCCATTACGGCGAGGGTAAGCGATGTATATACCAAAGGAGATACGCTCGTTTTCAGTAGCAACAACTATATCATAGGTAATGAACGTAATCTCGGCGACGTCATCAAGAAAATGCCGGGAATGGAAGTAGATGACAAGGGCAATGTTACATACCAAGGAAAGAGAATCAAGAAGATACTGGTCGACGGGCAGGATATACTCGCCTCCTCGTCGGGTGTCGCTATGAATACGCTTCCTCCCGATTTTGCGGGCTCGGTCGAATTACTTGCCAATTATACGGATGGGGATATTGCTCATGCTTTCAGAGCGGGCGAACAGTTAGCCCTGAACCTGAAATCGAGTAAAAAAGCGACCTTAAGTGGCTCTATCGAAGGCGGTGGCGGGATAATGGACAAATTCGTCGCAAAATCATCTTTGATTTCCATTTTACCCAAAACCTCTGTTAGTGCTATAGTCAACGCCAACAATACGGGCGAAGCCGTATTTTCTATTGAAGACTATGTGTCGAATATCATAGATATCGAAGCACTCCGAAGCGGAAGTTCGAGTATGACATCTTTTTCGTTATCGTCGGAAGAACAACAACTGTTGCTACCCCCTACGAACGAACACGCCCGCACGGCAGGATTGGCGAATGTCAACATAACCTGGTCGCCTAACAGTAAGTATCGCCTCCGTTCAAATACTTTGTTCAACAAAGGTAAATCCGAAGGTTCACATATGAGGACAGACGCTTACACTCTGCCCGATAACTCATTTACGAACATATCGACAGGCTATGTACGAAAGAATACGCAATTCATATCGCAATACCTGACCCAGAGGTGGATGCCTTCGCATACTTTTTCCGTCAATGTCGGAACGAAACTGGATATACGCAATTATGAAGCACTTAATCTGCACGCCAATAAATTCGACAATACCGGTATCAATGCTATGGAAAAACCTCGTAATCGATTTGAAGGACTTAGGCAGGATGTAGAAATGAAATGGCTTTTGGGGCGAGGGCTTGTTTTCGGTGGTGGAAATCTCGATCTCGGCAACGGAAAAACAAACAGCGATATATATATCGATACCTTATTATTGCCATTGCCTTTCGAGAACGTTAATATAGAATACCCTTATTTATACGAATCGGAGAAAAAGAATACGGGGGCAGGCTTAAATCTCTATGCAGGTGTAATGTATCCCATCTTAAAGAACATACATTTGAAGGGAGAGTTTTCCTATTCGTTGCGTTCGGACAGACTCGTTGTGGCACATCAGGATGAGAATCCGAATGAAGAAACATTCGATTTGATAGCATCCAACCCCCGCATAGGACTGATGAAGAACAAAGGACTATTGCGGTTCGACGTCGGTGTTTCTTTTTCTTCGTACAAACAAAAAATGTACCCATCGGTACTGAGTGTAAACACGATATTCCATATCGAACCGTACGCCTCGTTGGAATTGGTGATGAGCAATCAACACCGTTTGACGCTGTCGGCTTCGGAATCCGTTTCGCCTTTGCCCGTCGAGTACCTTTCGCGTCAGGTGTGGGCAGATGGATATGACTATCTGCGGTTGGCTTCTACTGTGTCCGACCCTTTTGCAAAGAGGTTCGAGAGCAGCCTGTCTTATATCTATTTGAGTCTGTTCAACCATCTTTCGATGTACGGTATCGTGAGTTATATCGGAGACCGCGACTGTCAGACCGCCGTAACGACATCGAAAGGGTTGTTGACGAATACATTTTATCGGGGCGGAGGAAGGAACGACGTACTGACCTCAAGATTATATATAAGCAAAGGTATCGGCTCGTTACCGCTCGACGTAAAAATATCGGGTGCATACACATTTATCGAATATAATTTGGTTCGTATAGATGAAACGGATGTACTCAACAACAAAAGTATAGACGCCAAACTCGACTTTGTATCCCGACTGAACCGCAGTCCTATTAACTTCGAAGTCGGGTTACGATTCAATCGTCTCGACCAGAAATTTACCCATAGCAATATCTTTTTGTATAACCGAGAACTGGAAGGCATTGCAACGCTGCACTTGAGCGTAGGAAATGTCTTGCTGTCCGTCTCCGGAAAATCCAGTAGAATCGAAGACGAAGAAGTAAAACGTTCGTTTGGCGACTTGGACTTTTCTCTCAGGTATCGACTGAATAAATTCGACATCAAACTTACGGGCGAAAACGTATTTCACCTCCGAGGTAACGAGTGGATAAAGAAAATACTCTCGCCCACGGTTCAGTCTACGGTCTTATATCGACGATTGTCGGGATACGTCGTTTTGTCGCTATCGTATAAATTATGATGCGATACCTCCCCGACACCTTGCGGAGGATATCCGATACTTTGCGGATATTTCCCGACACTTTACGGGTGTTTCCCGACACTTTGTAAAAGTTTCCCGATACTTTGTGGACGTTTCCCGACAGATGAAAACAAAAGTTCAACTTACAAAGTTATAAAATTGTGGGGGAAAAAGTTACTCCTACCGTACGACGGGAGTAACCGAAAAAAATGCGACATTTGCGTTCTCAAAAAAAACACTAACACAAATGAAACATTTAAATGAGTTGCAAAGATACACAATTCGTCGTATGAGAAAGGACAAAAAAACACAATCCGAGATAGCTCGTTACATCGGAGCATCGCAAGCTATTGTAAGTAAGAAATTTAACAGAAGCTCCGACACGAGTGGACGGTCGAAGGCACAAATAAACTTATCCGACAATACATCCCCAAAACAATGAACATTAGTCAATTATCCTATAATAAATTACTCGGTATTCAATATTTGTTAAACCAAAGACCGCGAAAGTCGCTTTTATTCGAATTTCCTTTGTCTCTTTTTATAACTTTGACTGTTGAATCTACAAATCGCCTTTTTTCGCAATTCATTCAAGTTAATGAAATATTTTATATGATAAATATGTTGCAAAGATAATAGCATTTTTGTTATACTCCCAAATATATAAACAAGAGTCCATTATAACTCTCACGGTCACTACCGACCATTTTTTATCGCTTTCGACTATCGTCGTATTAGTCTGCAATATTCTTATAAACAATAGATTTGAGCAACTCTTCTTTCCTACGTCGCGACAATGGCAACGAGTGTCCGTCGATAATTACTCGCCCGCCCGAAATAGATTCTATACGACGTACATTGACGAGAAACGACCTGTGTATCCTGAAAAAACGATTCGTATCCAGCACCTTTTCGATAGACTGCATCGTAGTATGTACAATAAACTGTCTGTCGGTAAGTTTAATATTTACATAGTTTTCCATACTCCTGATATACAGAATATCTTGTTGCAATATTCTTAGAAAACCGCCCTCTTGTCTGACATATATGTATCTATCCTCTACATTATCCTGTTGTTCGACTATATTTCGTTGTCGATATATTTGTAGTGCTTTAAGGGCTGCTTGGCGAAAACGGTTGTATTCTATGGGTTTCAGCAGATAATCAGCTACTTGCAATCTATATCCCTCGATAGCATATTCGGAATATGCCGTTGTAATTATGACGATGGGTGGTGATTTCATTTTATCGAGCATTTCCAATCCATTCATCGAAGGCATATTTATGTCGAGAAATATAACATCTATTTTATTCGTCTCCACAAAACGGATAGCTTCCATAGCAGAGGCACAACTTGCAGTAATGTGCAAAAAGTCTGTTCTTTGTATTAAATCCATTATCCCTTGGCGTGCAATAGGCTCGTCGTCTACCACCAGACATTGTAGAGTATGCTCGTTAGTTCCTGAATATATTTCCATAAATAATACGCTATATAGAGATGGTTAATATTGTCTTGTAGTACGTATCGGTCTTATCGACAGTAAGTCTATGTTGCTCGGGATATAAGATTTGCAGTCGTTTCTCTACTATCTCCAGCCCCAATCCGGAGTCGCTATTTTCGGTTGTGCGGCTGCTCTGTAATATGGAATTTTCCACAGTCAAGGATAGTGTATTTGTCTTCTGTATCAATGTGATTATTACATAGCCGATACCGGTATATGGTCTCGAAACGTGCTTGAAGGCATTTTCTACAAAAGGGATAAGCAGCAACGGACTTATTTCCTTTTTGCCGTCCTCGATATCATACTCCCATACCACGTTCAGCTCTTTGCCCCATCTTGTTTTTTCTATTGCTATGATATTATCCAGAAAATCGACTTCTCTTTTCAGTAAAACACTGTTTCTCTTGCACTCATACAGTTGGTAGCGGAGTACATCGGAATATTGTAATAGCAGTTTGTCGGCTAATTCGACATCTTTCTTCATAAGGATATGTATATGATTGAGAATATTAAACATAAAATGCGGATTCAGTTGGCTGTTCAGCAGGTGTATCTGTCCTTCGAGATGTGCTTGTTTGAGTTTGTTGTGTTCACTAATCATTTTTATGTGATGGTCGAAAAAATTCAGAGCATAAAAACCAAGGTTAATCAAAGAGGCGGACACCAAATAAGTAAAGAACTGCACGTAAAGAGGGCGAACAGGGTCTATTGACATAACGGGTGGGAATATCCTGCGGTATTCGAACCATCTGATGGCTTGCTCCAAAATCATATATAGGACAGCCAAAAACACAGATGCGACAATAAAAACAGTTATGAAAGTCCATAAGTTTTTATTTTTTAGATATTTATGCAACAAATGGTTACTGCCAAAAGTTACGACAAAGAACGATACTATGAAGAACAACAAGGCAACAAATACAGCTCCCCAAAAGGGAACTACCGACAGATATTGAATAAACAGAGTCAGTACGATAATGACCCAAAATATCGGGATAGACCATTTATATCGGGGATAAGATGTATTGTTCATAATATCGTTGTTTTTGTCGGCAAAGGTAGTGAAATAGAAGTATAATCGATTTACTTTTGGTCAATACATACGGGCTATTCGTCAAAAATATCGTATCGGAGAAGCTACTTTTGTTTACTTTTGCATCGGAAAAATAATCCATCAATTTACTAATTCACATATTTAATAATCAATAAAAAAGTAATAAGAGATGAAAGCTAAATCGATTTTTTGTCTGGCAGTATTTGCTATGAGTGTAATGTTGTTATCCAATTGCAAAAAAGATAGAACCAAGCATAGCAGGGAGATAAGTGATGCTCAGAATATCAGAGGTATTGTGGTCGAAGGTTCGTGGTCTGTCTATCTACGTCAGGGCGAGCAGAGTTCTGCAAAAATAGAATACAGCGCCTTTCTCGACGATAAGATAGAAGCACGAGTAGACAACGACGGTTATTTGTACCTGAAAGTACGACGTAGCATAGGCATTACTCGTGATGACCTGAAAGCCATCGTAACTATCCCCAAGATAGAGTATATAAAAGCTTCGGGGGCATCGCATATCCACTCGGAGGGCGTATTCGAGGGCAAAGCCAATAAAATAGAACTGAACGGTGCTTCGAAGATAAATAGCCTGACTTATCGTGGTAATGACATAGATATGACTCTAAACGGTGCGTCTCGGTGCAATATGTCGGGAGTGGCAGAAAGGGCAAAAATAGAGGCAAACGGTTCGTCGGAGGCAACTATGCCCGATTTCACGACAAAGACGCTGGAAATATATCTCAACGGCTCGTCGGACGCTTTCATCACGATAACCGAACGGGCTACGGGTAAGCTCTCGGGAGCCTCCAAGCTGAGATACAGAGGCAATGCCGATTTATCGGGAGTACAACTCTCTGGAGCCTCTTCGATACAAAAAGCGGAATAGGACGCCGAAGCCGTAGGGGGGCGTTGCAGGCTGACAATCACCTCTTGCTCTGCCACGTGCAGAAAGGGTTCTGGGCTATGTATGTGTTGTAGTATCGTATGTCGTCTGTAACCTCTTTGTCGATGAAGGGGGGTATTTTGAACTCTTCGTCTCTGCTTTGGAGCTCTATCTCGGCAATGATAAGACCTTCGTTTTCGGCATTGAAGATGTCTATCTCCCATTTTTTGCCTTTGTGTATCAGGTCGAAGCGTGTCTTGTCTATTATCGGTTTACGGCACAACTCTTGTAGCATCTTCTCGGCGTCTGCTACGGGTATTTCGTATTCGAACTCATATCGGGCAAAACCCGTCGAAGCAGACTTCAGCGTCAGGAAAGCTTTTTTGTCCATTATCCTCACACGTACCACTCTGTCGTCGTCATAGCAGATATAACCCTGTTTTATACGGTGTGGTACGCCGTATTTGACGAAATCGAGATTTTTGACTAAAAATTTTCTTTCTATTTCTACCATTTTTGTTTATATGTGTTTTTAGTTCAAATCTTCGACAATTTCTTCCTGTGTGGCTTCTTCATCTTCTTCCAACTGTTCGTGCAGAGGCACGTATCTTCGGTTGTTGACGGCAAACTCTATCTGTGAACTGTCTGCAAGTTCTTCGAGTTTCCTTAGCAGACTGTTGCTCAATCCAATACGATTGTTGCTTTTAAGATTTATATGTCGGTTCTCGATTTCGTCGTAGATGTCGAACATTATCTCGACATTGCCGTTATTGTTTTCGAACGTAGAGCACAGATTGTCTACCAGCGGTTTCTTGATGTTTTTCAGCCGTGCCTCTATGAGTAGATTTTTGAGCATAGCAGACGAATTTTTGTTGAGGGCTTCTATCTGTTTTACACTTATATCCACTCGGCGATATATCTTCTCGGGGTTCGCCTTGTCGGGCTTTATCTCGGGTCGTATGGTGCCTCTTACTATGACGAAAGCGTCTTTGTTGAGAAACTCTGCATATTTGGAGAAATATTTTTCGTCGAACCTGAAGCTGTCGAACAGTCGGAACTCTATCTGGTCTGTGTAGTCTTCCAATACAAAGATACCGTATTGGTTGCCCTTCTGCGAGGTCTGTATCGAAGTGTGTACTATTATCCCTCCGACACAGAAGTCCACCTGACGGGCTTTTATTCTGGCGGATAATATCTCGTTGTTCGGTATGGTGTCGAGCTCTTGTTTTAGTTCTGTCTCTATCGATTTTAGCTCTGCTATCGAGTGTGAACAGCCGTATTGGATAATGCTGCGATATTCGTCGAGCGGGTGTGCCGACAGGTATATGCCGATGAGGTCTTTCTCCGAGTTGAGCCGTTTCAAATCGCTCCAAGCCTCTGCTTTGGGGAATTGCGGATATGTGTGGTCGAACTCCTCTTCGCCGAATAGAGAGTTCTGCAGCGACGACCTGCCGGCTTGTGCCTTTCTGCCCCATTCCATAAGGTTATTTATGGTCTCCTCCGACTGGAAGTAGTCTTCGCGTTTCATATCGGTAAACGAATCCAACGCTCCCGACAGGGCAAAACTTTCGATAGCTTTTTTGTTACACGATTTTAGATTGACACGCTCGAGGAAGTCGAAGATGGACTTGAAGCTGCCGTTATTCTTCCGCTCTTCGATAATCCCTTCGACAGTGGCTTCGCCCACATTTTTTATTCCTCCGAGTCCGAAGCGTATCTCGCCCTTCGTGTTGACGGTAAACAACATATCCGACTCGTTTACGTCGGGCAGCAATACAGGGATTTTCATTATCTTACACTCCTCCATAAACTTATTTACTTCGGTTATTTTACCTTTGTTCAGAGTAAGATTTGCCGCCATAAATTCGGCAGGGTAGTGGGTTTTCAGATATGCCGTTTGATATGCAAGTACTGCGTAACACGTCGAGTGCGATTTGTTAAATGCATAGGAGGCGAATTTTTCCCAGTCTTCCCATATCTTTTCGAGGATATTTCGGTCGTGTCCGTTGCCTACTCCGCCGTCTATAAATTTGGGTTTCAGCTCCATAAGCATCGCCTTTATCTTTTTTCCCATAGCCTTACGCAGTTGGTCGGACTGTCCGCGTGTGAAGCCCGCCAGCTGCCTCGACAGCAACATAACCTGCTCCTGATAGACGGTGATGCCGTAGGTATCTTTCAGATATTGTTCCATTATGGGAATATCGTACGTGATAGGCATTCTGCCGTGTTTGCGGTCGATGAAATCGGGAATATAATCCATAGGACCGGGACGGTACAGAGCGTTCATTGCTATGAGGTCTTCGATGGAGGTCGGTTTTAGCTGCATCAGATATTTACGCATTCCTGTACTTTCGAACTGAAATACCCCGATGGTATTGCCCTGAGCGAAGAGCTCGAAAGTTGCCTTGTCGTTCCAGTCTATGTTGTTTATGTCGAGGTCGATATTTTTCGATTTTTTTATGTTGGCGACAGTCTCTTTCATTATCGATAGTGTTTTCAGCGCCAAGAAGTCCATCTTTATCAGTCCTATCTGTTCGATAACGTGTCCGTCGTACTGAGTAACAAGCACTTCGGTGTCTTTTTTGCTTTTGTCTTTCTCTTTGGCTGTCGATAGGGGTACGAAGTTAGTAAGGTCGTCGGGAGCGATTATTATTCCACAGGCGTGCACTCCTGTCTGACGCACAGTGCCTTCGAGCTGGTCGGCATATTTCATCATCTCGGCGATGGCGGGTTTCTCTTTGCACCAACGCTGTACCTCTTTGCTGTATTTCAATATGTTGGAGATGTTCATTTTGGGAGTCTTACCCGTTTTCTCGTCTTTGTAATTCTCCAAGCTGTCGGGGATTATTTTCTTGAAGTTGTTTACTTCGTTCAGCGGTATTTCCTGTATTCGTCCTACGTCGGTAATGGCAAGTTTTGTTGCCATAGTGCCGTAGTTGATGATATGTGCGACGCACTCTTTGCCGTATTTGTGTGTAACCCACTCGAGTACCTGCGACAGACCGTCGTTGTCGAAGTCGATGTCTATATCGGGCAACGATATACGGTCGGGATTGAGAAACCGCTCGAAGAGAAGGTCGTATTTGAATGGGTCTATATTGGTTATTTTCAGACAATATGCGACGACAGAACCTGCCGCCGAGCCTCGTCCGGGACCTACCCAGACGTTCATCTGCCGAGCTGCAGCCACAAAGTCCTGCACTATGAGGAAATAACCAGGGAATCCCATAGATTTTATGGTGTTCAGTTCGAAGTCGATACGTTCGCGTATCTGGTCTGTTATGTCGGCATATCGTTCTTTTGCACCGTCGTAGGTGATTTTGGTCAGATAGTCGGCTTCGAGCTTTATGCGGTATAGCTTCTCTACTCCCCCCAGCTCGGCTATTCGTTTGGCAGCCTGCTCTTCGTCCAGCGGTTTGTTCTCTGCCGTTCTCGAGAACTCGGCTATAAGGTCTTGTTCTGTAAACTGCTGCCTGTACCCTTCGACAGTACCGAACTCTTCGGGTATGTCGAACTTGGGCATAATCGGGCTCGAGTCGAGTGAGAAGAGTTCTACCTTGCTCAGCACCTCAAGAGTATTGTCTATCACCTCAGGGTGTTCGGCAAATAGCTCTCTCATCTGCTCGGGTGTCTTCATATACTCCTCTTTCGTGTAGAGCATTCGGTCGGTGTCGCTGATTTTTTTGCCTGTGCTCAGGCATACCAAACGCTCGTGAGCATCGGCGTGTTCGGCTTCGACGAAATGTATGTCGTTGGTGGCTACCACTTTGGTGCCTGTTTTACGGGCAAGTCGGTATATCTCCTCGTTCACTCTCTGTTGGTTGAGGTATGTCTCGTTGCTTATCTCGGGACGCGTGGGTTTGTGTAGCTGTACCTCGAGATAAAAATCGTCGCCGAACACACTGCGAAACCAATTGATAGTCTCTTCGGCTTTGTCTATCTCGTTGTTCAGTATATATTGCGGTATCTCGCCACCGAGGCAGGCAGAGCTGACTATCAGCCCCTCGCTGTATGTCTTCAATACGTTTTTGTCTATTCGCGGTTTTTGGTAGAAGCCGTCTACCCAAGATATGGATACGAGTTTACAGAGATTCTGATAGCCTTTTTTGTTTTTGGCTAACAGCAGGAGGTGAAATCCGCTCATATCCACTATTATATCTTTGTTCTTGCGTTCCAAGAATAGTTTTTTGTTTTTGTCTTTGTCGTACAGAGTGCGTGCCGCACAGTATGCTTCTACGCCCAATATAGGCTTGAAACTCTGTATCCTGGCACATTCCTCTTCGGATATTTTGCCTTTCTGTAACTGTTCTTTCGCACTCTTTTTTACCTTCTTGACGTAATCCAGAAACTCTTTTATGCCATACATAGAGCCGTGGTCGGTAAGGGCTATTCCCGGCATTTCGTATTTAATGGCTTTATCGACAAGGTCTTCGATACGGCTCATACCGTCGAGTACCGAAAAACTGCTGTGAACGTGCAAATGAACAAAACTCATCTCTTCTATATGCTTTTTATATGTGTGATTATTAGCCTCTTGTTTTTGTCGGAAAACGACACGCAAGATACTAAAAAACTCCGAAGTATGACACGCTTCGGCGACAAAACTTATTAACAAGTTTTGAATGTCTCTGTATATTAATCTTATAGAAACTTATCTCTGATAATCGGCTATAAATCTTTTACTTTTGATTGTGTTTGAGACGAAAAAAGAGACCGTGTTTGTAAGTAGAATGTTGGCGATATGGAGGGTTTTATATATCTTTGCAGACAATATAGAAATAAAGAATTATGGGTATATACAATAGGTTAATAATCCTTTGTTTTGTGTCTCTACCGATATTGACCATAGGATATGGTACGAATAAACAGAACATTATAAAATCAGATACGATTAATTTGTACGAAGATGACGACACCTTTGCTGCAAGAGCAAAAGAAATAATACAGCTTGGATATAAAGTGCCTGACAATAAGTTGTTTAGACGTAGAGTTAAAGAGGTTTTCGGATATGAAATAACCGAAAAAGATAAAAAAGAAGGGGTTATCTATTTAGAGTTGCCGCCGATAGTCGAAGATGAGCCTGATTTCTTAATTATTTCTACCAAGCATAGGTTTATAGATACAGATATTCAGACCGATGAATACTATGATTATCGTTATCTGAAAGCGTATAACGATTATATCTTTTATCGCAACCAAGAGGCATTCACTTACTTACAAAAAGGAAGTGAGATTTTCAGATTATTAAATGAATTCGGATTTTGGAATGAAGAAATTAAGAGATTTGCGATAAATAAGATGCTTAGCCAACCCCCAAAAGAGGAATTCAGTGATTTGTATTTTTCATCCTTTTTTGGTCGTAAAGGCATAAATGGTACTTGGGAATTACGCCGTTACGTACTTGATGCTTATCTGAGTGCTCTGCCGACCACAGACAATCATAGTTTTAACGAGCTGACCACAAGTAAGTTGTGTCGAATAAAAGAACCTTTCGATACTTATATCAATAAATATCTGTTTAAAGAACTGTATAAATCAAAGTATGGCGGAAATTTGGAAGAAGATGTCGCTTATATGATAGATAAGATTTATACGAAAGTCGAACAATGTGATTATATAGATATGAATACTATGGAGACAATAGGGAATATGTACGATACGTACCCTTATCTGTTGAAGCATTACAAAAAGAAAAATTATTACGGGTACGAAAAGTTAAAGAAATATACCGAGTTGTATGAAGATATGAAAAAACGAGATGAATGAAACGCCGTTGTAAACTACCGAAATATTACAGGACAAATCAATTGATACAAACGTGAGAAAGGCAATATTCATAGCGATCATAATAACAGGTTGTATGTGCTGCTCGCCAAGACAAGAGTCTGAGGAGAGCCGTCTCCAAAACAGAAAGGATACTTTATGCGTGGATAGCGGCAGAGGGGCAATATTCTTCAAGCTGAGCCCGACGGAGTTAAGCGATATAAAAAAGGAATATAAAAACGAAGAGGACTTCTATGCTGACGCAGACGGTATCGCAGAAGACAAATACCGTATCAAAGCGTTTTTAGAAAAGCACGATATACCGATTATTTATGCGGATACAACAATAAAAGTCGTAAAATTAGGCAATCGTGATATAAACATAGCCGATACGTCTGTCGTAAAAACGATATGGACAAACGTCATTTTATATGACAACGGCAAAAAACATGTTGTTGTCCAAGATGCGGATGTCGGTATAATACGCCAATACTTCAATTTAGATGAAGAAGACGAATTGGAGGGGACGTCTGCAAGATATGTCAAAAGTTCGAAATGGTTCGGAGACTACAACTATTATATCTCGGACACAACCGTCGCCGTATCGCTTTTTGTCGAATATACGTTGAGTGTGTCTGCCGACCGTTGTGTTTTCAGCGGTAATGGTCATATGACCTGCTTTGAAATCGAATGTCGTATAAAAAACGAGACAGACAACAGCCTTGTGTTCGATTTCGCCAAATCGCTGTCGGCAGATGAACCTATGCCAAGTATCGACGGCAGCACCTCGCCCTTAGTGAGCTTGTATTACGAGAAAGGGAAGTATTACCTGAAAAGTAAGTTTATTGCCGATACCGAAGGCAACTACAACAAAAAGACAGAGTGTAAGAAGACGAAATAAGCTTTTAAGCGGATTTTGTTTTTGCTCGCTATGATTTGCTAAAAAACAATATCTATGGCAGTCTCTAAGTTATGGTAATATTTGCGTACGTCTACTATCGGGTCGGTGTCGTATATGAATCGGTATGCTATGCGTATGCCTGTGGTCTGTGTGATGCGGTATTTGAGATCGATGGCTCCTCCGAAGCGTGCCTTAGTGAGGTAGCTGTCGGGGTTTGCCTGATGGATTGCGGTGGCGATGAACTCCCAATGGTCGTTCGGACGGTGGCGGAAGCTCAGTGAAAGATGGCTCTTGATGTTGCGGCTGATAGCGTACTTGCCTGTAATGGAGTCGGGTACGGGGTGTTGCCACTTCTCGTATTCGAAAAACAGTGCTCCGTTGGCGAACATAAGGCAGCTGTTGCTGTTCACCAGACGATAGCGAGCTTGCAGACCGGAGGATACCTTATACAGCATGCCCCGACTCTCTGCCCACTGCGACTCTATATAAGGATACACCTCGAAAGAGTGGTGGAGCAAGTAACGAAATTCGCCGTGTATATAACCGCCGCTGACTGTTATTTTGTCGCCGTATGTAGACAGCTCAAGCTTGTTTATGACGTTAATTACTCTCTTACGACCTATGAGCAGGTTGAAGTTGGCAGTGTTTTTTAACGTCAAAACGTTCTCTTTCTCGGTCTTGAACTCCATCATAGGCGATATCATTCCCTGTATGGTTTTGGTGCTGTCGATATACATCGTCATATTTTCCGAGAATAACATCTGCGAATATATCGATGCAGACGGAAGCATTACGGATATTAATAAATATAGCAATCGCTTCATTTTCTTGTAAAGGGGGTTGTGTTAGATAATATTATACTGTGTTATTGGTTTTTGTAAGAGGATAGCTCTTGACGGAGTTTTTTGGGCAAGCCCATTACCACGAGGTTATATGAGTCTGTAATCCATTCTTCGATGAGACTGTCGGGTAGCGAACCGTCTATTCGTACCGTATTCCAATGTTTTTTGTTCATATGGTAGCCGGGAGTAACCTCCGAATAGCGTTCTCGCAACTCTATGGCACGTTCGGGGTCACATTTGAGGTTGATGTCGTGCGGGTCGGTGATGTCTATCAAACAAAACATTTTATCGTATACAAAGAAAACGAGATAGTCGGGGTTGAACGGCAGCCGCTCCTCTGTGGCAGGAAACGACAGACAAAATGTGCGTAAATCTTCGATATTCATAACGAGTATTTTGAATAATTTTTATTGGATAAAGTACAAAGTGTTGATTTCTGTTTTACTTAGAGAATTCTTCTAAAAACTGCCTATATAATGGTACACTTCTCTCAATCCATTCGGTTGTACTATTCAGCTCGATGCCGTAATAGGCAAAAAACGGACGAAAATCGGCGTGAATGTATTCGAACGTGAGTTCAAAAGGACGCAACAATTCCTTAAGGGTGTACTTGTATTTTTCGTTATGCGCATATTCACGCTCATCAATACCTGCCGAAATGGCAAGCGTTACCTTTTTGCCACCTACTTTATAACCGCTTTTGCTCCCGTAAGCCCAACCGTAGGTAAGGACTTCGTCTTGCCATTTCTTTAACAATGGGGGCATACTAAACCAATAGAGCGGAAACTGAAATACAATGTGGTCGTACTGCTCTATCAGTTGTTGTTCCTTCCTGACGTTGATATGTTCGTCGGGATATACTTTGTACAACTGATGTATGGTATATTGCTCCGGGTATTTCTCGAGCTCCTCAATCCAACGCTTGTTGATGAGAGAATCCTCTATATGAGGGTGTGTTACTATAATGAGTGTTTTCATTCGATACGAGCCGCACGGGCAATTAATGATTTAATTAAATTGTTAATATGTTTAAATTGCTTAATCAATTTACGAATAATCAAAAGTGAATAGCACGATACGGCTTACGGGCTCGTAAAGCATAATGATAGCATCGATACCGCCACCATACCAATCGTAACTTGCCGTTTCTGCAATAAAATAGAAAGGGTTTCCTTGATAGGTTATACTAATCCCATCGTTAGGGAGGTCATTACCTATTTCTATTTTCATATCAAATGCTTTCGGATACTCATCACTTTCAATAGTTGTAGTCCAATTTCCGTCCCATATATCTCCCCCAAATCTGTTTAAATAGTTCACTTTATTCAGTTTTCCATCGTATTCAAGAGAATATAAATTAATTAATGAACCGTATTTCTCGAAATTTGCTTTACTTTTCTCGTAGCCTTTCTGCATTTCTTGAAATTCTTTTTCTTCTTCGGAATTGAAATCCCAGTCGTGAATGGCTGTTCTTTCAAAAAATCCTTCTTTTCCCAGAAACTCAAACTTATTATCATCAGTCAATTTAAAGGCTAACCAATTCGTAGCAGTATATTCATTATGATATTCGGTAGTATTATAGCCTATATAAACCTCGTAAGGCTCAAACGGACTGAGTATATATACCTTTTGCCCTGCCCATTCGGGGTTGAGTTCTACCAAATCGATACTCATCAGGGGCAGAAAATGCTTTCTGAGCCATTGTTGGTCTTCCGTAAAGATGTCTTCTGCCTTTGGGAACGCCTGTAAATGGTCGTTCAATTCTTGAATGTTTTCTCTTGAGAGCATAATGATATAGTCTTTTTTGAAATTCTTTTGTTTGTTTGACGCTTTGATTATGAAATGTTTTTACACATCTGTCATCTCAAAAAACCAATTCAAAAAAGGGTCGTCAGAGGGTTCGCCATCCATTCCGTGAGGGGTTACAACTTCCAATCCTGTCTTGGGGATAGTGGTACGGAAGGTATTTTGTACCCACTCTTGGTACTTTGTATTTGGGTGGATGAACATTTCGTTCTCATTACTGTTAGGAGGTAGCGGATAATACTCGTCCCAACAAATCTCGTCGTAGCCGATAGCTAAGAGTCTCAAGAAATCCAAACCGTTTTTCACCAATATACAGGTCATCACAGAGCCTGAACCCGACCCGATATGCACGATTTGGGTACGCCCTTCATCGTCCAGCCACAGGGCACATTCCGAACCATCGCCTCCACTGCGGGCAAAAGACAACAAACGGCGTCCCACTTCCTCTGCGTACTGTTGGTATAGTATTGCTAACAGATCATTACGATAGGATTCTTCATCTACATTGAAAGTAATATCGGTACCGCCTTCTCGCTCGTCGTCTGTCCAGCTGTCTCTTAGCTTATCTTGCGGATAGAGATAGCCGTAACGCACGCCGTCTCTGTCCTCATAATAACAGTTGTCCTCTATCCACTGATAGAGTTTTCGCAATTCCTCGGGGATTTGCATTCCTTCGGGCAATGCGTTTTCTAATTGTTGTAATAAGATATTGGGCATATTTTTGTATATTTAGACATGTAAAAAACGTTTCTGCAAAGGTAGCGATATATTTTTACAAATTAATAGACATTTTTGTTTTTTGCTCAAGATTGCTTTTTTAGAAGAATTTCTACCCTATGACCGTCTAAAAACATCAGCCAATATTGACAAGGTGGTTGGTATTTTAAGAATTTTGCTTACCTTTGCAGTTGGCTTTTTGAAATAGAGAATTTAATTTTAAAAATATAAGTGTTCTAATAATATGAGAATTATCGTTTTAGCAAAACAAGTGCCCGACACTCGAAATGTGGGCAAAGATGCTATGAAAGAAGACGGCACTATCAACCGCGGTGCGCTGCCGGCTATCTTCAATCCCGAAGACTTGAACGCATTGGAACAAGCCCTTCGCATAAAAGACAAGTTCCCCGGCACTACCATAACAATGCTCACGATGGGTCCCGGACGTGCCGCCGAAATCATCCGTGAAGGAATGTTCCGAGGAGCCGACAACGGATACCTGCTTACCGACAGAGCCTTTGCCGGTGCCGATACCTTGGCTACCTCTTACGCTCTGAGTATGGCTATCCGCAAGATAGGCGACTTCGACCTCATCATAGGCGGACGCCAGGCTATCGACGGCGACACGGCTCAGGTAGGACCTCAGGTAGCCGAGAAGCTCGGTCTGCCGCAGGTAACATACGCCGAGGAGATAATGAAGATAGAGAACTCCAAGATTACCATTCGCCGCGGCATAGCAGGCGGAGTAGAGACGGTCGAAGCTCCTATGCCTCTACTGATTACCGTAAATGGCTCGGCTGCCGAGTGCCGCCCGCGTAATGCAAAACTTGTGCAGAAGTACAAACGTGCTCTGGGCGTTCAGGAAAAAGCCGAAATAACCAAGGCGGGTCAGCCCCTGCCTTACGAGGACGATTACAAGCAATACCCATACCTTAATATCGAGGAATGGAGTGTGGCAGATGTAGATGCCGATGTGGTGCAATGTGGGCTTTCGGGCTCGCCGACAAAGGTCAAGACCATACAGAATATTGTTTTCCAAGCCAAAGAGAGCAAAGTGATTTCGTCTGCCGATGACGAGATAGACGATTTGATGAAGGAACTGATAGAGAACCATACTATCGGTTGATTTTTACGGCATTATTTAATTTATTCAGAAAAAAACAGAAAAGAATATAATGAACAATCTATTTGTATACTGCGAAATAGAAGACGGTGCTGTGCTCGACGTCAGCCTCGAACTTCTGACAAAAGGTAAATCACTTGCCGCTCAGCTCGGCTGCAAACTCGAAGCCGTAGCAATAGGGCACAATCTCGACGGTATCGAACGCCAAGTGGCTCCTTACGGAGTAGACATATTGCATCTCTTCGACGACAAGAGACTGTATCCGTACACGTCGCTGCCGCATACTTCTATCATCATCAATCTATTCAAACAAGAGCAGCCGCAGGTGTGCCTTATGGGAGCTACCGTCATCGGTCGCGACCTCGGACCGCGTGTGTCGTCGTCGCTCTTTTCGGGACTCACTGCCGACTGTACAGCTCTCGAGATAGGTTCGCACGAAGACCGAAAGGCAGGTAAGACCTACGAGAAACTCCTTTACCAGATTCGTCCCGCTTTTGGGGGCAATATCGTGGCAACTATCATCAACCCCGACAATCGCCCGCAGATGGCCACTGTCCGCGAGGGTGTGATGAAAAAAGAGATTTTCGACGCCGCCTACAAGACCGAAGTTGTAAAACACGATGTCGCCAAATATGTATCCGATGCCGACTTTGTAGTCAATATCATCGAACGCCACGTAGAGAAGGCAAAGCACAACCTCAAGGGTTCGCCCATAGTGATTGCCGGCGGATACGGTATGGGCTCGAAAGAAAACTTCGATATGCTTTTCTCGCTTGCCAAGGAGCTACACGCCGAAGTAGGCGCCACTCGTGCCGCCGTCGACGCAGGCTTTGTCGACCACGACCGTCAGATAGGGCAGACAGGCGTAACAGTTCGCCCGAAGCTATATATCGCTTGTGGCATATCGGGTCAGATACAGCACATTGCAGGTATGCAGGATTCGGCTATGATAATATCGGTCAACAACGACCCCGACGCACCTATCAACGCCATTGCCGACTATGTCATCAACGGCACGGTAGAGGAGGTGATACCCAAAATGATAAAATATTATAAGAAGAACAGCAAATAATCTGTTGTTTGTTTAATAAAAATTTTAAAACTAAGATATGGCAAATTTTTATATAGATACTCCTGCGTTGAGGCTCAATCTGAAAAATGATTTGATGAAACGCATAGTGGAGCTAAAAGAGAGAAACTATACAGACCGCGGTAAATACGACTACGCACCGATAGATTTTGCCGATGCTATCGACAGTTACGACAAGGTACTCGAGATAGCCGGCGAGATATGCGGCGACATCATTGCTCCCAATGCAGAGAGCGTCGACCACGAAGCACCTACGTTGCACAACAACCGCGTTACCTATGCCCGAGGCACATCGCAAAACCTCGATGCAATGCGTAGGGCAGACCTTATGGGTGTTACCCTGCCGCGTGTTTACGGCGGGCTTAACTTCCCTATCACTGTCAATGTGATGATTGCCGATATGATTTCGCGTGCCGACGCTTCGTTCCAGAACGTATGGGGGCTGCAAGACTGTGCCGAGACGCTTTACGAGGCGGGCAGCCTTGATCAACATCAACGTTATCTGCCGCGTATATCGGCGGGCGAAACGATGTCGATGGACCTTACAGAGCCCGATGCAGGCTCCGACCTGCAGGCTGTTATGCTCAGAGCCTCTTTCGACGAAAAAGAGAACTGCTGGCGGCTTAACGGTGTCAAACGCTTCATCACCAATGGCGACTCCGATATTCACCTCGTACTTGCCCGTTCCGAAGAGGGTACTAAAGACGGACGCGGGCTTTCGATGTTTGTATACGACAAACGCAACGGAGGCGTAGACGTGCGTCGTATCGAGAACAAAAAGGGCATCAAAGGAGCTCCTACCTGCGAACTCGTCTATAAAAACGCAAAAGCCGAACTCGTAGGCGAACGCCGTCTGGGACTTATCAAATACGTTATGTCGCTTATGAACGGTGCTCGTCTGGGTATCATAGCACAATCGACAGGACTGTCGGAAGCTGCTTACCGCGAGGCGTATGCCTATGCTCTCGAACGCCGACAGTTTGGCAAAGCCATCATAGAGTTCCCGCCTGTGTACGAGATGCTCTCTCTGATACGCGCCAAAGCCGATGCGTCGCGTGCTATGCTATACGAGACGGCTCGTTTTGTCGATGTCTACAAGGCTCTCGAAGATATTGCCCGCGAACGCCAGCTTACACCCGAAGAGCGTCAGGAGATGAAGAAATATTCTAAGCTCTCCGATGCATTCACTCCGATGGGCAAGGGTATGGCTTCGGAGTTTGCCAACCAGAATACTTATGACTGTATTCAGATACACGGCGGCTCGGGATATATGAAAGACTATGCCTGCGAACGCCTCACACGCGACGCACGTATCACCAATATCTACGAGGGAACTACTCAGTTGCAGGTCATTGCTGCTATTCGCCACGTTACGACAGGTACATACCTCACTCAGATACGTACATACGAACAGGAGATATACTGCGAATGCCTCAATCCGCTCAAGCAACGTCTGATAGCTATGACTAATGTCTACGAAGAGTTGGCAGGCAAGGTAGCTGAGGCTAAGAATACCGATTTGCTCGACTTTATGGCACGTCGTCTGGTAGAGGCTGCTTCGCACTGCGTATTCGGTTATCTGCTTCTCAGAGACGCTACTATCGACGAGCAATATAAAACTTCGGCAGAAGTTTATGTTCGCTACGGTGAGGCTGAGATAGCTAAGATAAAAGCCTATATCGACAATTTCAAGATAGAGGATTTGGAGTATTACAAAAAGTAAAATATTCTCATAATACTTTATAAGCAGACAGTGTACTACCCGATAGTACACTGTCTCGTTTTTTTGCCATTTGCTTCAAAAAACTATCGGTAGAGAGGGGGGATTCTCTTGAACATTCAAGCAATATTACATGTGTTTAATTTTGCTGTGTAACAGCGATTTGTTTGGAGTGTTGCTAGGATTTCATATAAAATCATTGGTACTATTGAAATTTTTGGTATAATTTTGGTACAGAAATCTATACGCCTAAAAGTTGCCTGCAAGTGTAGCGGCGGTAGTGCGTTGAATGAAAATTAGTTGTTTTTTTATACACAGAAATAAATGATTTTTTGTGCGAATAATTAGAGTTTATTTGTAATTTTGCCCTTTGAAGTCAAAAAATAAAATATGCGCACGATCGGACATATACTAAAAGAGATAAGAGAGGAAAAAGGACATCTTTTGCAAGAAGTTCAGCAAGTATTAGACATTGATTTAACACAGTTGAGCAAAATTGAAAACGGTAAGCGGTTGCCTACTGTTGAGCAGTTGCAAAAGTTGGCTAAATTTTACAATTGTGACAACAAAGCATTGATTATTCAGCGTGAAAGCGACAAAATTGTTTATTCTTTTGAATATCCGGAATTTGCCATAGAAACACTTAAAGTCGCCGAAGATAAAATAAAATACGGGAATCAATACATTCAGTTATTCCAAGATACGATTTACCCAAAACCAATATCTTTAGAAAGTCGCAGATACATTGGCAGTAAAGCCAAACTTACCGATTGGATAATGGATTTGATAGATAAAGAAACTGAAAATATTGGCACTTTTGTAGATATTTTTGCGGGAACAGCTTCCATTTCAAATCAAGCGATAAAAAAATATAATAGTATAATTATCAATGATATATTGTACGCAAATAATGTAATTTACAACGGATTTTTTGCAAAAGGTAATTGGAGCAAAGAGAAATTAAACGATATTATATCCAATTACAACACAATAAACGTTGATTTGATTGAAGAAAATTATTTTTCAGAAAATTTTGGCGGAAAATTCTATGAACATAATACTGCAAAACTAATAGGATATATACGCCAAGATATTGAAGATTTAAAACCAGAACTTTCTAAAAAAGAATACAATATACTTTTAGCCACGCTGATTTATAATATCGACAAATTGGCTAATACAGTCGGACACTTTGACGCATACATCAAAAAACCGATAAAATCACAGCCATTGCGATTGCGTTTGATTGATGCACAAGATTTTGAAAATGTTAAAATTTACCGCGAAGATGCCAACAAACTCGCCAAACAAATAAAATCAGATTTGGTTTACATTGACCCACCATACAATTCAAGACAATATAATAGATTTTATCATTTGTACGAAACGCTTGTAAAATGGAACCAACCCAAACTTTACGGCATAGCTCTAAAACCCGCACCCGAAAATAGCAGTCTTTACTGCACTACCAAAGCAAAAAATGCATTTGAAAACCTTGTTTATCAGCTAAATGCAAGGTTTTTAGTGGTTTCTTACAACAATACTTACAATGCAAAAAGTCATTCTTCCGAAAATAAAATTAAATTAGAAGAAATTAAAAACATTTTGAATAAGTGCGGAGATACAAAAGTTTTTGAGTGTTCGCATCGCTTTTTCAATACAGGAAAAACTGAATTTGACGACCATAAAGAGTTGTTATTTATTACCAAAGTAGATGAAAAAAGAAAAAATAAATCGTTCTCCTCTCTTTTATGTTGGTGATAAACATAAACTAATAAAGGAAATAAAAACTCTTTTTCCTGCCACTATCAATCAATTCATTGAGCCTTTTGTTGGCGGTGGCTCTGTATATCTTAATGTTAAAGCAGAAAGGTATTTGTTGAACGATATTGACAAAAATGTTATTGATATTCATAAGTTTTTGTGCTCATTTATCGAAAAAGAAAGTGAATTTTACAATTTAATTTTTTCAATTATCCGCAAATATAATTTGTCCTTTTCTTATGAAGAAGATATTGTGCCTATTGAGCTTAAAGAACAGTATAAAAAAACTTACTATGCCCATTTCAACAAAGAAAATTTTAATAAATTAAAAACCGATTATAACCAATCAAAAGAAAGAAATACTGCTGTTTTATATGTGCTTTTGATTTATGGTTTTAATAGAATGTTGCGTTTCAATAGTGCAGGCGATTATAATTTACCTGTGGGAAATGTGGATTTTAATAAAAATGTTTTTAATGCGCTTTCCGATTATTTTAAATTAAACAAAACAAAACAACTAACTTGGCATAATTTAGATTTTAAAGTTTTTCTTCATTCAATTAATTATCAAGAAAATGATCTTGTTTATTTAGATCCGCCTTATTTAATAACATTCAGCGAATACAACAAACTTTGGGACAAACAAACCGAAAATGAACTGTTGCAAACGCTTGATAGTCTTAATAAAAAAAACATTAAATTTGCAATTTCAAATGTAACCCATTACAAAGGAAAGGAAAACACTTTGTTTATCGATTGGGCGAAGCAATACAATAGTTATCGGATAAAAAGTAATTATATAAGTTATCACGATAATTCGAACAAAGTTTTTAATGAAGTTTTAGTTACAAATTATAAGCCCGAAGTTTTTATCCCAAAACAAAAACAAATTAATTTTGAAACAACAACATAATGGCAGATAGAAAGATAAAAAGAGTAGCAACATACAAGCAAATGGCTTTTGAAACTGCTGTTAGAAATCCTGAACGATACAAAGGAATTTTAACTGCAATTTCGCCATTTATCAATGAGACGTTGAATGACGAAATGCTTTTACAGGTTGTTTCTTCATTGTATTTGAAGGGGATTGTATCAAGTGGAGGTGTTCAAATTGATGAAAATTCAACTATTGAGAGTATTTCGGATGCTGTAATTGCTGTTAATAGCACACGCAGAGCGGATGGCGGTTTTCCGCAAGGGTATCAATCTCGGTTTTGGACTTATGTTAGAACTCTGTCGGAAACGGGATTTGTTTTGGCTCAATATCAACAACCTCTTCAATTTTCGGAAATTGCCAAAAAGCTAATAGATAACGAAATTGACGAACAAGAGGCGTTTTCAATTCAGGCAATGAAATACAATCGCCGTTCGCCATATCGCAATGTTTCAAACGATTTTAACTATTTCAAATTCATTTTGGAAGTTTTGAAACAGCGTGAGCGTATTTCTTATGAACAGTTTATTATTTCTACGTTCAGCAATGACGGAAATGTAAAAGATTTTCTTAAAATAATCGATAAAAACAGTTTCGGTGAGTTGTCAGAAGTTGAAACATTTTTAAGAGCTAAATATGGTGCAAATTTAAAAACACAGACGATTTTGCGTGATTATCCCGATGTTGTCCTTCGTCTTTTGATTATTACAGGTTTTGTGTCCATTCAATTCAGAGGTAAAGTTTTTATTTACCGAAACATTGCAAACGATGATTATATAAACGATTTACTTTCGGTAAATGTTGAATTGACAGACAAAGAAAAAGAAATTCCGAGTTCATATTTTACAAAACTTGAAACATATAATAATCAGTTACTTAAAATTGTTAGCGAACATAGAGAAAAAGTAGTTGAAAAAGATGGCGTTGAATATGTTCAAAAAGTGTCGGAAATTATAAAAATGTATGAACTTGACGAAGAAAAAATTGTTGAAAGTATTGGTTATATTGGAACATCAAAAAACATTATTCCTGCATTCAAATACATTGCAGAGCCTTTGAAATTGGAATTTTATTTGAGTTTAATTTTGGCGTTAAAATATGGTAAAAAATTTGCAATAAGACCAAATTATAAAGCCGATTATATGGGGTTGCCAATTTCACACGCACCTGGAAACACAGGAGATATTGAGGTTTACTCAAAGAAACTGTATTGGTTGATTGAAGTAACTTTAATCAGAAATAAAACCCAACAACTAAACAGCGAAACAACGTCAGTAATCCGACACTTTTTGGAAGACAATAAAATCAATAATTATCTTTCAAAGTATCTTTCATTTATAGCCCCAATCATTCATCAAGACACAAAAGAGTTTTACGATTATTCTATTGTTCGGCACAAAATCAAAGACCAGAGTTTTAATCTAAAACCATATTCCATTCCTGAATTTATTGACATAACTTTAACATCAAACAACTTCAGGGATGGGATATGGAAAACTATACAGTCCAAGTAATTGAAGAATTTAGAAATAATTTGAATTGAAAGAAGACTAAACAACTTCAGCAGGCAACATAGGTTGTGTGAAGTGGCTGATTTAGTGCGAGATGCAAACTTTTTGATTCGTATAAACATTAGTGGTATATTGAAAGCTACTCGCTCGCATTCCGCCAACTTCTCATAGTCCCGAACCGTTACAGCCAGGTGTAAAAAACTATCGGTAGAGAGAAGGGGATTTGGATCGATTTCCCACTACGCAGGCATTTTACCCGATTATCATAACATTTTTCCATTGGATTTAGGTGTAAAACAGCAAAAGGCAAGGAAAATATCCCTGCCTTTACGCTTGTGTATAGAAAAATATATGATTGGTTGTCTGGTTGTTACAATCAGAGTTCCCAATCCGGAGCATTACCTTTATAATCATACAATCGATTTTCTATTAATATCGAAAATGTCAATCGATTCTTTTTCAAATAATGTCTCGAGAGCATCTGTACCAAATTTGTTTTTATATTCCAACTCTTTATCTGAAATAGGAATAGCCAATACAAAGTAAATAGGTTTTCCTTCAATATTAAAATCAACCAACTTATCTTCCCATAAAAATGGAGAGGTAAACAGAATATGTTTCATTTCCGTATTTTTACAATACATTTCTACTAATGTTTCAAAAACATTTCCATATGTACATTTCCAGTTATTCTTGATTACAAAAAATGCACAAGTACTTAAAATATTCGGTATAGTATCATATTTACTATACCCAGCCATCAATATTTCATATCTTTTATCATCTATCAGATACTCAAACAACCCAATAGAACAATAAAACATAACTTTATTATCAATGGGGTCAGGACAATTCAAAATATAAATGCTATTTGTATTACTGTCGTCACCATATTCAATTACTTTCGAATCGGCACCTAATATTGGAGCTATTTTTTTGTACAATTCCTTTTGTTGCTTCGTTGGTTCAGTCCTCATATTTATATTATTTGATTTAAAAAATTACGAACTATTTATTTGTTTTGCAAATTCTTTATGTGATAAATTAATATGTTATTTTTTGAAGGTTTAAGTTTTATCTTCTAATTTATGACTCCTATTTGTATGTGGTGTTTCAGGACGATAGTTTTCTGGAGTATTGTATTCATATAAAAATTCACTGCGTCCTATTTCTCGCTTTGCTGCACTTTTTACTCTATCCATACCTTCTCCAATAACAATCTTTTTACACCTCAACCCTAACACATCCACCCAACTATTAGGGTCGAAAACACAACCATACAGTGTTGGATTACCACCCGCCAGCGGCCATCGCGCAGGTATTCTCTTTTCAGGTCGTCTTAATCTATCATTGCATTGATTTTGTTCAATACATTCTTTACTCTTTCTAAAAGCTGAAAGTTGCTATCTACATCGTGACCTAAAAAGTCTTTTAAGACAAATCTTATTCGCATGAGTGCTTCCGTCCCTGTAGAACTATAATTAATGGCATCAAATATTTCTTGTGAGATAACTTGGTGCCCATATTTGTTTAAGTTTTCAGCTAAATTTATAGATTCCTTATATATGTCCATTTTTAAAGTGTACTCATATTTTATTTGAAAAAATAATAGTTTTATTCTCTTCCCAAATTCTCTTATTAATATCAGATGAGTTTAGAAACCTTTTATCTTTCTCAATAGCTGATAACGATAGTTCTTGGGGGTTATCTCTGCACAACAACAGCATTGATATTTCAGGTTGCCCATAATAATGGGGGGTATTCAGTATTTCATCTATTGCCATTGCTCTTTTCATAAGGATGTTAAATATTTTGCTTAACAATTCTTTGGAAATAAAGTCGAAAAAACCACATAGTTTCTCTTCTATATTGTCAGACGAAAAGAAGTCTGTTTTGGAACCCTTAAAAAGATGATTTTGAGATGAAGATGAATAAAAAGAATACAAGTAGTTGGTGTAAATATTGGAGCTCTTTTTTCTAAACTCAGTACTTTCTAAAATTTCTTTCCAGATCTCCCCTCCGAAGATATTTGCAGTTATGAATATACTCGCTATGGCTCCCATTGACAATTGTCTTCCTGTTAGGAAATTAAATTCTATTTTCCCGACAGATTCATTCATAAACTTTATATTGGCAATATTCTTAGAATAGTCTATAACTATCTGAGTTGAATTAAATTTTTCAAATAGAGTTTCTACTTGAGATTTAAAATATTTTTCAAATTCTTTTTTCCCCATCTATTTTATATCATTGTTTTATACTTTACTATATGGGATGTCGCCTCCAAACAAGTTCGCCATTGTCATCTATCGAACGTATAGGTCTTGTCTATATGGTTGTTTATTATGCCGTACGCTTTGCCGTTTACAAGTTTTGCCATCGGTACAAAGCCTTCGAACACCCAAGTGGTTAGTTCATCTTCTCGTTTTACCTCCTTTTTTATTTCGTGCAAAAGTACGTTTCTCAGCCGCATTTATTAGTGAAACGACAAAATTTCTATCCCGTTCATAATTGCCCGTTTCAAGTAATTTTTTTGCTTTTTCTTTTGCCATATTTAATATGTCTACTCGATTATGCTCAATACCAAAACAAACCATATGAGCCGTAAATTGTGATAAATTTGAAACAGGCCAATAAATATGATTGTCTTGTTTGAAGTTACTAATTGTGTTGTCTATATTAGAATATGGAATCCAAAACTCTTGTTCCGACTTATTAAGAAAATCTATTAGTTTGTCAACAAATTGTGAAGTTTCTTGAAGTTCTGATATTGAAAGTATGGGTGCTTTCTGCGGTATTTTGGAAGACACTAAACCTACATCTTGGATAAAATCAGCTTCAGGGGTATTTGTCAACAAGTCTTTTATTATCGCCGTATAATTTATATATGTAATATAAACTTTAAAAAAACAAGAATAAGGACATTTGTTATATAACGAAAATGTGAATCCCCACCTTATATCCTCACTATATTTTTTTGCAAAATAGTTTGTATCTGACTTCAACAAGCTCCATCCCAATGGGGCTAATCGTGATCTTAATTCTTTAACTATTTCTTTCTCTATCGATTTTCTACTAATATTCATTTTATTGTTGCCTTAATATTTTGCCTGTTGCGGAGCACATTTTTACCTCTATTGTTTTTATAGAACCGGTTAGACTTCCTTTCGACACATCTATTATCTCAAAATTATCTGCTTGTTTACCACCTCAAGTTGTTCCATTGCCTTTTGAAATATCTATATCTTTTGCTAATTGACCGTTATCTCGAGTAGCTCCTCCTGTTTCCCATTCCTTTTTTAGGGAGCACACACCAATGGAGGTTGACCTACTCTAATATCATCTCTGTATCTTCTATTTGAAGTCCGATTAACTTATTCATTTCGATTGCATTAATTAATTTTTCAGAAAAGAACAAGCCAAAAGGTTGTATGGCGATTATATCATAATCAAGCCTGTACTTTACTGCAATTTTCCTGTCTCCTATAGAAAAGGATTTTTTATATTCTTCCCTATCTGCTATTTGTATACGTTCTTTTGTTGCCAAATCCACAAATATACTATTCGAATAATCAACAAAGTGATTAGGCACCATTGGAAAACCGACCGCAAAATAATTACTTGAAAAGCCTTCGATATTCACTTTGAACTTGTTATAAGTGGGTAGTTTGAAGCTTTCTAACACGTCCAGACATTTTTCAGTTACCAGAAAGTCTATTCCTCGTTCATGTGGTACTCCTACGATAAAGTCCGTTTCGCGTGCCCCTTTTAAAGGGAAATAGGTGATACATGTTATCCTCTTTTCGTTAATTTTTTTAAAGCCTTCTAATAAAAATGCATTAATATCACTAGCAAAGTAACTCTCATAGTAATCCTTTTCTTCCTTTGAAACGAAAGACTTATTCTCTTTTAGTTCTACTTGATATACTCCATTCTTTACACCCATAATTCGCGGGTCTGTTTCTATCCATACTCTTTTATACATAATTTGTCTTTTTGTTTTAGTTCTCCAAAATACTCATTTAGACTCTTGTCGGAAGCCCGTGTTTTGCCTATCTAATTCCTTCTACTCATCTTGCAATGTGCTTAACGTCATCTAATTTTAAGTCGTCTTCATGTGTAAGTTTAGTTCTCTTTTTATAGATATACTCGTTATATTTTTGATGGTTACCATAAAAAGGAAAAGTTTTATAAACCGCTATAGGAATTGTGTGATGTGTTTGTATTTTCTTTGTGGCAGCTCACAATCCAATTCCCAAAGGTCTATTATCGTATTACTGTCGATAGTGTATCCGTACAACGTAGGATTACTGTCAACGAATCCTATGGGTTCTTTACTTATGTAAGTCCCCATACTTGGGTCGTAGTACCTAAACCTGTTATAGTACAATCCCGTCTCTGCATCCTCGTACTGCCCTTGGTAGCGGAACGGGCAATCATTCAAAGAACGTCCTGCGAAGGTACGAAATTTTCCGTAGACGTCAAACTCCGCCTGCCAAGTTTTTATGCCTTCAGCATCATACATTTCCGCAGATGTACCAAGATAATCGGTAATAATACTGTACGCCTTATCGCCGACAAGCTTTGCTGCGGGTCGTAACGTGCCTTCGTCGAAGACCCAGGTTGTTATCTCGTTTTTGTCGTGCAGCGGGGTGTTGCCGTTCCAGAGCCAGCGCTTGGTGATGCCTTGGTAGCTCTTAGAGATTCAGCGACAGAGTGGGGCGTATTCAAACTGCACGGTCTTACCGTTATTACATTGAGTGTTTCTAAAAGGCGAAAATCATCTCCCCAAAGGTACGAACGATCATATTAAGGTGGGTGCTATTGACAAATTACGAATATTGCCAAAAGCCTGCTATTATTTTACCATTTATATTATGCTTGTACAAATATATTGCGCCATACCCCAATATATAGTTCCCTGAAATTAAACTCTCAGGATAATAATCTTCATCTATTTGCAAAAAGAAAGTAAACTCATCTTCTTCTAATTTTCTAAAAAAATAATCTTCATCTTGGATTAACTGAGGTCGCTGAGCTTTCGTAACGAAACCGAATATTCCATTTTCTACTTCTTTATATTCTGTAAGAGATGATTTATGAAGCCCTTCCAATGTGTAAAAGCTATTATTGCTCTCATCTGAAAACGAATGGGTGAAAACCTTTAAAGAACAATTGGGATAAATATTATTATCCACCATTGTATCATAGCTATCCGGTATGAAGATAGATATATATTCATCTGTATTATCAGGATTTTGAATTGTCAGATAAAACTTAAAGCCCTCTATGTCTTCCATTTTTTCAAGAAAACAAACAGGGATATTTCCTCCTATTCTACCTATTCCGGCGAATGATGAGCCTAAACTAATATTGGCAACTTTGTTCATAATTAATTATATTTGATTAAACCATTTGTTTCGCAAAATCTATACTACATATCTATTATCCGTTTGAATTTATTGTATATATACAAACAAGCATCATCTTCTTTTTCAAATACCTTTAACTCTTCTTGATGCCCTTATTCATCTACATAAATGACTTTCCATCTTTTATAGTCCTGAACTAATACTATTGTATTCCAATTCGCAATAGAACCCTCCAAAGAATATTTATCTTGGCTGACATTTAATCTGTCCAATTCTTTTTTCAGTTCATCTTTATTCATTTTACCGGTTTTTAATATTCCACGCTTAACTAAATTTCCAACTGAGAGAGGTGCTTTGTATTGAGTCCCGAGTCCTATTTGATCAAATGCGGGAGCTATCGTGGAAGATTCTACTTCAAAAGGTTTACAACTTCATAGACATTTCATCGGGCGAGTAGTAGCGAACGGAGAATCCTGTTCAAAGAACGTCCTGCGAAGGTACGAATTTTTCCGTAGATGTAAAGTTTTTATACTCATTAACATGTTTGGAATCCTTATTTTTGAAACTTAATTTTTTTGCCATTACATGTAATACCTTTTGTAAAAGCCAAATCGATTGCAAGTTTAGAACTTTCAAGAATGTATTCGTGTAAATTATTGTAATTTTCAAAATTAAACTTTAATATATAAAAATTCTTGTCATTCAGTGGTGTATAAAATGCCTCTTTTACTTTGGAAAGCCCATACAAAGCCTGATTGTCATTCGGAATAGTAACAGAAATAGAAAATTCAAATTCTTTATCTGAAGAGTAACGTCTTGCTCGCTTAAAAACGCCAATTCCATTTGTAGACCGAAAAGTTACACATATCAAAAGACTCCAATCCATTAAATCTTGAATATTGATCATAGGAATAAGAGATTTTACATGATCATTTAACCTTTGTCGTATAGAAGCTATATCAACATCCTCATTAAGCCGAGGAATTTCAATCTGTAAAAAAACTTTAATTTTCTCATCCATAACTATTTTCGCATTGTTAATAACAGCCTTTACTTAATTTTCTTGATTTATTTGGTTTATAACGTTTATCTTTTTCCCGATTTAGAGGTAATTCAAGTCCTTCCTCTCTCAGTTTTCGAACCCTCGCAGCTTTAATTTCTTTCATCTCCCCTTTGGTAATGCCTTTATAAGTAGAAATTATTATCGGTTCAGCATTTCTAAATCTCGAATTTTTTTGGCAAGTCTTGCAATAGTATGTGCACGTCTGTTTGTACCATTAGCCATAACGTCTTCAGCTTTGCCAATACCTACTTTTGCGTGTTCCCCAGTTTTGCATCCACTATATCATAAAGAACCCAATCGCCGACTGTACTGTTATTATTCTTATGTAGTCCAAGTATATAAAGCCAACTATTTGTATCATGAACATACCCATATAATCTACTTCCACCCGCCAACCCTATCGGGTCTTGACTTATGTATGCTCCTGTACTTGGGTCATAGTACCTAAAACGGTTGTAATACAAGCCTGTTTTTACTGTCTTCATACTGCCCTTGATAGCGGAACGGAGAATCCCATTCAAAGAACGTCCTGCGAAAGTACGAAAATTTCCGTAGATGTCAAATTTCCATTCCGAAGGATAAAGCCCTGAAACCTTCTCGTTGACTTATTTTCCGTTGGTTTTAGATGCAAAAACGGCAAAAGGCAAGGAAAATATCCCTGCCTTTACACTTTTGCTTTAAAATTTATAGCTGTTTATCCGATTGTTGCGGTCAAAACTCATAGTCTGGAATATTACCGAGAAACTTCACCAAATTCTATTTCATTCTCAAATGATATACAAATAATCTTTTTGAAATCTTTAGATAATAAATAATGATGTTGAGGTATTTCATTTACTAAAAAAGGAACAATCTTTAATAAATCCTCCCCCAAAAACTCATACCCATTCTCCGTCAAACTATCTCCAATATAAATTATGACGTCATCCTTACTACATTTTTTCTCTTCTATTAATTTCTTAATAAAATTGGCGGCATCAAAAGAGATATTCCTTTGATCGGATTTTACAAATTTGTTATTATTTAAATTACTAAAATCAATTCGCCCTCCCGCAAATAGGAAGTGCTTACTTAGGTTTTCTACGTAGTAAGAAAGGTTTGAAATAATGGTATAATTTATTTTCTGTTCTTCTACATATTTAATTAAGATATTATCATAATAATTATTCATAAATCAAACATTTTTATCATCTACACTTATACTGCCCTTGGTAGCGTAACGGGCAATTCCGTTCAAAGAACGTCCTGCGAAGGTACGAAATTTTCCGTAGATGTAAAACTCCCATTACGAAGCATAAAGTCACGAACCTTCTCGTTGGCTTATTTTCCGTTGGTTTTAGATGCAAAAATAGCGAAAGGCAAGGAATATATCCCTGCCTTTACGCTTGTGCATTAAAATTTATTACTGTTTATAGTTCTTATTACAGATATGACTCCCGATTTTGAGTGTTACTTTACCATTATTAACCCATGTCCCTTTTAGTTGTAGCAATTGTAAATATCATCTATATTGTTAGCATCTTCAATTGACATCCCATTGGGAATTATTCCAGCATAAAGGAGCGTGTAAGTGTGAGTACGATACTCTTTTGATAGTAAGTTATAAAAGTATAATTGTATTTCGGTTAGATCGTTTTTGTCGATCAAAATCCCTTTACCAAGATGTTCTTGAAATAAAACACTACTCAAATCTTCTAACATAAACCTATGGGGTGGAAAATCTATTTCTTCATCAATGTTTATTCTTTTTATTGTTTCGTACCCATTCATTATATTGTTGATAGTGTTTTTTTGCTTTCTTAAATCTTTATGTAAACTATCAATCATCATTGATGATGTTGCCAATACACATTCATAGCCATTCCCCCATACAAATGAATGTCGTGTGGGTGTAGAAAGTGAATTAATCGCAAGTCTTTCGTCAAATTCCATTCGATTTATGCATAATCCCAAATTAGTAATGCTATTCTGTTGAGTTATGTTTAGGTTATGGATTCTCAAATTGGGATTTTTGAAACTCATCAATCCACATGCAAAAAGAGACGCTCCTATATTTTGTAAGTTAGCATTATGCATCAGCGTTTCAAAAGTTTTTTGACTGTTATCCAATACGGATTTATAAAAAATGACTTCCGGTATTTGAGTCTCAGTATTGTCGGGGAATACTCTTTTTACAAAGGATTGAAATCGTTTATATAATTTAAACTCGTCAGAACATTGTAATGATAACTTTGGTGCAGCAACCTGATATTCGATAGGGGGTACCAAAATACAATTTTCGTCTCGGATATACTCTTGAAAGATATATCCTAAAAAGTTTAAAATCTCAATTTTGTATTGAATCTTTCCTTTTTGGAGAATGTTGAACTCCATAACTTCAATTACAGGTTCTATTATGTTATATATTTTATATTGATGTCTTATATTGGGAGCCAGTTCGTTATAAAGGAAATACTCAATATCTTCTGACGAGTCTTCGGTAGAAAAAAGATACTGTAATTGATGAGGTATCTCTTCAATTGCCTCCTTGTACGGTGCTTGATAATGTTGCCAATTAATATTCATTTTAGTTTTATTGTTGTTAAGAAATAGCGTTCATTTCTAAATTCGTATGCCGTTCTCTTCATTACCTCTTTGTGGTTATATAGACCCCACGTATGGTATAGAAAACTGTTGTTCATAACTGTACATTTGCTTGTAGTTATTAAAATATACAATTCGTTCAGCGGTTTTCTTCTTTGGGGCTCTATCACTCGAAATGTTGGATGAACCAGAAAAAAATTTTTTGCTCTCATAGTTTACTGTAAATCTCCCTTAGTTCCTTTTCGTATTTTTTTGCATGAGGCATTCTTGTTTTTCTTAAATATGCGAATAGTTCTGACGAGGTACTTTTCAATAAACAGTACTCAATCAAAGAGCTGAACATAAAGTCCTTATAATAGGGCAATACTTCTCTCGTTATTGGCAATTCATCTTCGTCTAAATTCTCTCCTTCCGGATACTCATTATTATCCTCTTTTTTCCGGTTTATGTAAAACACAATTTTCGAAATAATAAATTGACATACTTTATCATCTACGGATATAGTGCTACTTATCGCTTCGATGGATAGATTTGAAGCCTTAAGAAGTGATAGGTCGTAATTTAGCATAGTAATTGGTGGAGTTTTTTTGTTCACTTCGATCCTCAAACTATCCTCAACCGTATTCAAAACTGAATTATAGATATCCGACTCTATAAATGTTTTTATTTTATCCATGAACATGTTCCTTTAATTATTCTTATTAGGGGGGCTCCTGCGCCCTCGTAATATCCTTGGTACTTAAAATGGTATAAACGTCGAGGTAGTGTGAAAACGGAGACAGAGCAGATACAAAAAGAAGATTTTGCCATAGTTTATTCTCTTATTATGGGTTTCAAAACCATTTAAAAGGGTTGTGCAATTTGTTTTCCTTTATGCAATCATCATACCATTCGTTATAGTCAATTGGCATTTGGACACTAACTCCTTTCAGCCAATATTGTTCACCATAAGCCCCCAACATAGCCCAATGGTATTCCGTTTCATGACTTATACATATAATGTCATCATAATCTTCCGGTTTCTTGTAATAATGCTTTTTTAGAATCTCATCTGCCTCTTTGGGCGTTTTATGTGCATACTTCGCTAATATACACCTGATTATAAATAGCCATGCATTATAATACACACCGACCTTATCGCCTGTCTTATTGTTCGAAAAAACTAATAATTCATCCATAAAATATCATTTTAATTAAAATCAATAGTACCTGTTGAATCTACAACATGCTTAACGGATAATATTGTTCTCTTTTTGTTTTATATTTCTTATTAAATTGTATTTCTTCTCATAATTTTGCATAAAATAATCAATACCACTGTCATTTAATTTGTCTTCTTCAAATGCCCATCCTACCAAATATTCGATTAAGGAAGTATCTTCTATACAATCTATAAGAGGACAAATTTGCACTATGGATAATTTTTCTGTTGCAGATATAATAGCTTTGGAACCATATTTTATTACCGGAATTTCTATCCATGACAAATCGTAAGGTAAATGTTCGAATACAAATTTATTCACCCCAAGGGAAATTAAAAAGTCATCATTTACTAATCGATGGTGTATTATTGTTTTTAAAAATAGTATTTGGTTGTTTTTGTTTTTTATCTTTTGAATACAACTTAATAAATCGCTTGGCTTATTAATAAGACTTCCACTAAGTATATCAATAAATATAGTAAATAGATATTCCAAATCAGTATTTTTATTTCTATTAACCAACAGGTAGTTAAGTGTTTTTGAAAATATTGTTTCATAAGAATATAAACGAGTTATTATTTTTTTATCTTCTTTTATTAACTCAATAATACTTTCAATATCTTCTTTGTTTAATATTTTATCATATAAGTCCATAATTGTTTAACTTTTAAATCATTCCGTTAGATTATTATTCCCCGCCAGCCCTATCGGGTCTTGACTTATATACCCTCCTGTACTCGGGTCGTAATATCTGTACCTATTATAATACAGCTTCGTCTTCTCGTCCTCCTCATAATGCCCCAACTGACGGAAAGTATAAAGAGGCTTACAATCATCACTTAATGAGAGTGTTGTAGTTGTGATTTTAACAATACATCTGAAGCATTATCCTATTATTTATTAATATATAAATCTAAATCAATCCAACCATTTATCTTATTAAGCAAGTTAATAATGTTATTATTAAATACAATAGCGGGCGATGGTTCTTTGTTTGTTTTTATTTTGAAAAGCATTTTAGACGTCAAATTATTTTTTTGTATAAATGAAGAAACATCTTCAAGACTTGGGGTTATGATTTTTTCAAAAAGGCTTATACTATCTTCTATATAAAGGCTTACAACTTCTTGAAATGAATATTCCCAAAAAGTTTCAGTATTTCTTCTGAATTTTAGTATATCATTTTTATAAGCAAAATCAGTAGGAGATTTGCCTATTATCTTAGAAAATTCATCGACATCAAAAATGTCTCCATAAACGATAAAAGTTAATTTAATACTAGTCATACGGATAATCTATATATCTATTGGTTTTTCCTTTCCTCCTTTTTTCAAAATAATCACTTTTCTATTATTTGAATATTTATAAATGTCATAGTGGACAATTTTAGCATTCTTACCAAAAATATCTCTTTTAAGTTCATGTGCGTCATTTCTTACTTTTTCTAGTTCTTCATTTGAAAATTTCTTAAAAATTTTAGGTTTCTTGGAACAATCCAACCCCAACACATCAACTTCCGTATTCACATTTTTTGCTAAAGCGTATAAAGTAGGATTTTTTCCCGCCAACCCTATCTATCGGGTCTTGACTTATATATCCACCTGTATTCGGGTCGTAATACCTGAATCGATTGTAGTACAATCCCGTCTCCTCATCCTCATACTGCCCTTGATACTTAAAGGGTATGAACGCGGATGGACGTTTCCTTTGCCGCCCGTAGATGTCCAGCTCCTGCTCCCACACCTTGTTGCCCTGCTTGTCGTAGGCCTGTAGGGGCGTGCCGAGGTAGTCGGACACAATGGAAAAACACTCACCGTTGGCAACCAGCTTGGCGGCAGGTACGAACGTGTCTTGCTCGAAGAGCCAAGTAATTACGTTCTCTTCCGATTCGGTCGTCTCCGTCCATTCGTGCAGTGGCACGTTGCCGTCCCACACGAAGTGGGTGGTTAAGCCTCCAAAGTTTTTGCGTGTATGCTCGTCTGTCTGAAAATATGGAAAGTAATCTTTACTCTTCTCACTATTTTCGATAGCCTCAACGGAAAATCAATGTACTTTCTCCAAATGCTGTAGCAACTGTTTTAATATACCATATTCTTTTTTATCTAATTCTGAATGTGCGAACAACCCTGAAAAGTTTACATACATTTTGTTTATCATATCCTTTTCTGTCGTAAAAGCCATGTCAGATATGTCGTTGAGAAAATTTTTATACAGTTCGAGCCTATATATATTATCGGTTACTGAAATTAAATTATTCAATATTCTTTTTAGTTCATCCATGATAGTTAAAAATTAATTTTATCAGTTCTTATAATTGTTGATTTTGGCAAGTTCTTCACATCTATTATCCCTTGATAGCCTCCACCTGTTAGTATTTCTGTCCCATCACGGCTAACCTGTCGAGCTGCGGTCCCTTCTCCTATCCAGGTACCAGCATGAGGCTTGAATGTGGTAACAGATTTTATCTCAACACCCCACTCCTTAAGAATAGCTAAATCTTCACGTAATGCTTTCTCTGAAGTATACTTTTTATTTGTTACATAGTTATATTCTCTTCCTAACCTATTAGACTTACCATGATACTTATAGAAAGTTTCTTCTCCACTGACTTGTCTCATACTAACAATTCCATCTGTAAAATTCTTTCTATGATAGTCAGGAATATTGGGGCCTTTCTTTGCTACATTTTTGCATTCTAACCCAAATGGGTCAATCTGTATGTTGGACTCGAACACATATCCATACAATGTAGGATTATTTCCAGCCAGCCCTATCGGGTCTTGGCTTATATAACAGCCTGTCTCTGAATTATACCATCTGTGCCAGTTATAGTAAAGAGCCTCTAAGTTAGAGCGTTATTTCTTTTTAATTATAATATCATTTGAATGTAATTTAATTTTTTCTTCTTCAATCACAAGCTCTTGCCAATATTGTCTATCATCTAAATCATTATCTTCCATTAATCTATATTCTGAAATATCGGTCTTTGTATTAGATAAAATAACTATTTTATCAATATTTTTTCTACTTATATCATATTTTTCATATATCTCTATCAAAAACAGCATATCCAATAATTGATTTTTCTGTGCTATGAAATTTACTTTATTAGACTTAGCCCGCTTCAGTTCTGCTTCGATATTGTTTAGCTTGGATTGTATATATTTTTTTATATCTTCCATATTTTTATTTCAGTATATTTATATATAGGTTCGTCTTATAGATGTGATTGTTAGGCAATTGACGGTACTCATGTATAATTTCATTTTCATCTTTCAAATAATCTTCTTTATAAACAGGTGTTAATTTAAATGTTTTATTTTTTTCTGATAATCTCATACTATTAGGGCTTGCCCATTTTGATTTGAAAGTCCGTTTGCCTTTACATTTTTCAGCCTGCCGTATATGTTGTAATCGGAACTCCAAACAAGTTCACCACTTTTCCCCAAAATATAAAAGTAAGATTTCAAAGAACTTTGAATGAAAAACATAGTTAGTATTTATCTATAAAATAGATTTAAGCCAATCAAATACCCTTCTTGCAAATTCTGACGTTTCAATATCTTTGGGAAGAACCAAAGTTATTCTATTACAATCTGAAGTATAGTTGCTATTAAATATAAGTAAAAAAGGACCTTCCCCGGAACCTCTATTGGTATAAAATCCCTTTTTATCCATAAGGTCAAACATAATTTTATTTTTAGCTACATATATATCCGTTGTTTTGTCTTCATTATCAATAATAAAATAAGGATTGTCCCATAATGAAAAAGATTTCTTCATTTCTTGGACAAACATCTCTTGCTTTTTCTGTGTATATAAAATGTAATCAACACCTGTAAACATAACTCATTATTTATTTGTGTCATCAATTTGAAATTCAGAAGAAAGACCTAATTTTTTATATCCATTTATCAACTGAGAAAGCATATTGCAGAAGTCTTTTTCGCATTCTTCTTTACGGACTCTTCCGTAAATATCTAATGTCCGCTCTCATACTTTATTGCTTTGCTCGTCGGTAGCTAAAATCGGGGTATCTAAGTGGTCGCTAATCTATAAATATTACTTAAATAACAAATATAGTGTATTAACCCTTTATTTCCAAAATTGTTCCAATTCTTTATATTCTTCAAACCAAAACCTAAAGGCTTGTTTATTTATACCATCTTTACCCGACCAAAAATCTACAGGGCAATTCCAATCGGAACTATGAGTCTTTCGAGGAGTTGACGCACAGTTCGTATAATGTTCAAGCAATCCCTTATGTTCTTTGGTTTCTAAAATACTGCAATAGCCCAAAGTTTCTAATAAAACTTGTCTTTGTTCTGTGTTGGATTTAAACCCTCTAATCTTACCGATTTTAGATTGAACTGTTTTTTTAACTGTCTCTTTTTCATTTGCTTGTAAGAGGACGGTAATTATTTCCGAAAAAATTCTAAAATCGGATTCAATTGGCTTAACGATTTCTAATTTATTGGTTTGCAGCAAGTAGTGATAATAAGTTAATGGATTATGCCCAATTAGACCTCCTACTTCTGAAAAACATTCTTCAATTAATTCTATATCTACTTCAATATTTTTTAAAGAAGAGCAATATTTGCAAGGAATCCGACTTATTACGAAAGCCTTATCTTCCTCATTCATTTTATCAAATAGTGCCTTTTCGGAAGCCGATTTTTTACATGGAGTAAAAGAATGCTTAGGAAAACTTTGCATTATGGCAAAAACAGGTAAACCACTTCTATAACTGAGCTTATTGCTGCTTAAACTTGACAAAAATAATGAAGTATATTTCTTTTTATCACAGTCTCTATATTCTTGAAAGATTCGCTCAATAAGTTCATCGTGCGTTAAATATTCTTTTGTTTTTAAATACCCCATCATTCGCAATCTCCTCTAAATTTTAGTTCTTCCAATGCGGGTAACTTGCTGATTTTGTTGTCGTTAAGGATTTGTCGGTATCGCTTAATCGTTTCTTACCGATGCGAGTTTTTTGTTTTGTTGCTGAAATACTATTTTTCTTATTTCCGCTAACCTTGTCATTTCTCCTACTGAGCAAATCTTTTTCGGCAATTCCTCTTACTGCATCATAGTCAGTCCCAATATCCGTTTTTCTTTGAAGGGTATCCCCTTGACCAAACCTTGCTCCATCACTCTACTGTTTAACTCTATCGGGTCTTGGGAGATGTACATCCCTTCATCGGGCGAGTAGTAGCGGAAACGGTTGTAATACAATTCTGTTTCACTATCTTCATATTGCCCTTGGTAACGGAATGGACAATCATTCAAAGAACGTCCTGCAAAGGTACGAATTTTTCCGTAGATGTCAAACTCTCAATATGGAGCATTAGTTTTTATTATCCACAAAAATACTTTTCTGCATTTTCTCTACTTTTATATAATTCACACGCCGCAACAAACTGAAAATCAGACGCTTTTGCTTTTCTCCAATCAATATTATCAAAATGGCTTTTCATATCTACTAAAACATTAACGAAACAAGGAAATTCCAAAATAGGGAATAGACTTTCATCCTCATATCTATTTATTAGACTTATCTTACCAATATCCTTATTATGGATAATAACAGGTGGGTTTATAGTAGCCGTAAGAAGCTGACGACCATTATTTAAAACTATTTTTTTTCTAATTATACATTCTCTGACTTCTTCAAATATGTAACTATCTAAAGAAGATAAATAATATTTTTCCATTTCAAAATTCGGGATTTACTCCACTTACTCTTATTATTTCTATTGCTCCATTATTTTCCCAATTAGGGATAATATATTCATCTATACCCCCTTTATTTCCATCTAGAGGAATGGCTTTTCTTGATTTAACAACTTTGGATGGGTCTTTTATAATTCCTTCTATAACAAAACGCCTCGTGTTCGTTACTTCACTTTCTTTTCCGGGAGGAAGTCCTGCCGAATTTCGGTAATTTTTATATTTGTTAGGACTGACTCTTGCCCATGAAGCTCCACCTGCTTTTAAATCTCCTCCATAAACCCTATAAACTTTGTCTCCCTCTTTTAAAGGTTTAACCTTTCTACCACACTCCAACCCAAACGGGTCTATCTCTGTATTACTATCACAAACATACCCATACAGCGTAGGGTTATTGCCCAGCAACCTTATCGGTTCTTGGCTTATATACCCACCAGCACTTGGGTCGTAATATCTGAACCGATTGTAGTACAGTCCGGTTTATTTGTCCTAAGACAGACCCATTGGCGTAATAAATCGTCTGTTGTAGTGGTTCTGATTTGTTACCGAATCCATTCTATGCATTTATCAAGACCTACTCTCTTATCATATCTAACAACTCCTCCTTAGAACTATCATAAGGAGGTTTCCATATTTCCACTTCTTTTTCTATAATTTCATCATACTCTTGGTTTGATAATTGCTTTTCCATAGCAATCTGAAGAATATATCTAATCTGGGATAATTGATCTAATGTTTTGTTCTCTTTAAATCCCAGTAATAGAGCTAAAGCAGTTTCTTCTGTCCCATAAAAACCAGATGCGATCTTGTCTATATAGCCTATTGTGACATTAAGAATGCGAAATATTTCCTGATACTCATGCTGATTTAATACTATTATTCCCATTATCTACAGCGTTTTACAAATTTTGTTGTTTTATGGTCTAATTCAACGTCTCTCTTAATTTTATATTCTTCAACGCCCAAATCATTTTTTCTAAATTCAATACGACTGTCATCTATATCAAAATCAATATAATTTCTCGTATGATTGGGAGTTGAAATTTTATATTTCTTAGCAGCATCAGCCATACTAAATGGTTTTCCCTTAGCCTTTACTGCAAAGACTGCGTTTTGGTCACCTGCCTTGATGGTCATCGACTCTTCAATGCCTTGAAGCCCTTTATTGCTCGTATAATGGCGTAGTCGAATAACATCCAATCCCAGAATATCCACCCACATGTTTGTATCAGACACATACCCATACAACGTAGGATTTTCACCTTCCAGCCTTATCGGATCTCGACTTATATACCCACCTGTATTCGGGTCGTAATACCTGAACCGATTGTAGTACAATCCCGTCTCCTCATCCTCATACTGCCCTTGATAGCGGAACGGACAATCATTCAAAGAACGTCCTGCGAAGGTACGAATTTTTCTGTAGACGTCAAACTCCCACTCCGAAGCATAAAGCTCCGAGACTTTCTCGTCAGCTTATTTTCTGTTGGATTTAGGAGCAAAAACAGCGAAAGGCAAGGAAAATATCCCTGCCTTTATACTTGCACTTTAAAAAAAAGTATGTGGTTGGTTACTTGATTCTTACAATCGGAACTGCTAATTTAGAGTATTACCGATGGTGTTTCATTGTGCGTTGTTTTGCAAGGACAGTTATTTTTTTGATTTTATTATATTCTTCAATGATAGACCAAGTTTTTTTTGTAATCAAACTATCCCAAGGCCAAGAGTCTATTGACCAATGTTCTATGGCGTCCAAATCTTGCAATAAGTTCTTGTCATACGATTTAGATATAATATCATTACGTATAGACGAAAGAACAAGCAAAGTACGTTTCAATTGATAAACAGGAAAGAGACTTCCTTCTCTCTGAAGTTCTGTTTTCAGTAAGGGAATTAAACTATTTAAATCATTTATGATTTTCTCCATATTGCTCAAAATAAGTTCATTAAAGGGTTGTCTATTAAAAACTTTTGGATTTTGTCCTCTAAACTTAATTGAGGTGCATCGGCACCTTCAAAAAGCAGATTGCCTTCATATTAGCCACATCCTTTGGGGGGTTAAAACTTTTTTCGGGAAAATAGTTGCTTTATATCCATATTGGTAATTATGGTTCTCAGCGGTGTCTCTATGTATTTGAAGCTAAGAGCTGCCACAATGATTAGCGATATTAGATACGGATAAAAAAACGTAGCATTGGTTCTGACCGAATTTTCGCCCCACAGTGTAACAAACGCATATTGCAAGATATAGATACTGTAACTTATTTCGCCCAGAAACACGGGGATTTTCATATTGGCAAACTTGGAGATAAATCCGTTGTTTGCAGATAATAATAGTATGAATGGAACGAATATAAAAGCCAACAGACCATTGTGAAGTATAAAGAAGGTGTTGTATTTGAATGTCAATATCAACAAAACGAGAAGTCCTATTATCGGTAAATCGTAGTTGCGTGTTTTTATCTTTTTTTCGACGAAAAAGAAACCTGCTATATTGCCTATGAGAAATTCGTTTATATGCGTTATTGGCGAATACATAGCAAAACCTAAGAATTGCGTCGAAGCCTCGCCCAGAGGAGTTGGCTTGATGGCAATATGCAGTAATATCTGAGCAATGATGAAGAAAAATATTGTAATGTATATCAGGTATTTACGGTTGCCTTCGATACGATACAGGCGGTTGAAAATAAATGGGAACGACAGGTAGAAAAACATCTCTGTCGATAGCGACCAAGCAGGTACATTGAATGACAGAGCGAACCCCGGCACCCAACTTTGCAGCAGGGTAAGATTTAGCAGTAATCCCCGATAGTCGGAGCAAGGCGAATTTCTTGCAACAAAGCATACCAACAGCAATATTATTGCCAAAAAATGTACGGGATAAATCCTTGCAAAACGCCGTTTTACAAAGTCACCAAAGTCGATACTCTGTCGGTTGCCGTAGGCAATAGCCATAACAAACCCCGAAAGAATGAAAAAATAACTGACACCCATATTGGCATTTACTACCAAGAAGTTAAGTGCCGGAGTGTTGAACGGGAAAATTTCTCTGCTATAATGAAACAATACTATCGGTATGGCAGCCAGAAATCTTGTAAAAGTCAGTTGTTCTATTCGCATTTTGTGTGGAATTTATTGTTAATATTTCCTGCTAATCGTTTGTTATTACAGTGTTTTCATTGCTCTTTCCACCGGTATCTGCCGCAGGTACTCAATATGACCGTCAGTATTGTGTAGAAAGGGTAGATTATGGATAGAGGCAGGATAAACTTCACCAGATGTCGTTGGCGGGAAAAAAACAAAAAAGGTATCAGCAGGCAACAGTCTATTATCAATTTCAGAACGAATACCAATAAAAAACGCACGTCGCAGAAGGCAGCTGCTATCGATATTATCACCGAGACGTTTACCAACGCCACCAATATTGCTACTGCGATAGTTTGCGGGTCGGTATAGTGTCGGCTCTTCGACGCCCACCGCTTGCGTTGTTCCAAAAAGTCGGCAAGGGTTCTCGCAGGGGCAGTCTCTACGAAAGCCTCCGGGCTTTTTAGGAACGATATCGTACCGCCGCTTTTTTTGATGGAATGCATTAGAAACATATCGTCGCCCGACCGCTCGTCGTCTACGAGGTCGCCTTTGGCTTTTTCCCATACGTCTCTGCCGAACGCGAGGTTGGCTCCGTTGCACATTATCGGGCAGCCCGCCAATGCTGCTCCTGCGGTGGTTGCTGCCAGCGAGGCAAAGTCGAGAGCTTGCAGTCTGCCGAATGTGCTGCCGTCGTCGGTGTATTTTACTGCTCCTATCATAAGGTCGGGCAGGCGCGACGATAAGAATTGTTTTACCCTGTTCAAGTAACCGTCGGGCAGTATACAATCGGCGTCGGTACATAGGATATAGTCGCTGTTGGTTTTGGCAATAGCCTCTCGGAGTGCGTTTTTTTTGCCGTTGTCCTCTGTGGCAAAAACGGTTATATTAGAGTACTGTCGTGCAAAGGCGTTCAGGATACTCTCCGTTGAATCGGTCGAATGGTCGGAGGCAAATACAACCTCATCGATTGCTTCGATTTGTCCTTCGATAGACGCCAATAAGCCCGACAGGCGCTTCTCTTCGTTCTTACAACATACTATCAAAGACAGTGTTATATCTGTCTTTTGCACGCTATTGCCGGTGAAAGACCTGTTACGAAGCCATCCTACAAGGCAAGTGAGGATAAATACTGCATAAATGGAGACTATTGCGAGGGAGACGAATAACATCTTATCGTTGAATAATTTGAGTCGAAAAAAAATAGGAGAGTCATCTGCTTTGGGGCTCTTTTATCCAAAAATCAGTTTGCCGAGTTCGTCGACGTTATCGACTATAAATCGTGGGCTCTTGGCTTCCAGTTCGGTGCGTGGGCGGAAGCCCCAAGTAACCCCTACCGCTGCAACTCCGGCGTTTCTTGCCGTCTGCATATCCACCGCCGAGTCGCCTACGTATAGAACATCGTTTTTGTCTATGCCGCTTATTTTCAGTATGTCTTCTACTATCGACGGGTCGGGTTTGGTCGGTATGCCGTCTCGTTGTCCGAGTACCGCTACGAAAGGCGTATCGGGGAAGTAGTGTTTGACCATCGGGGTCGTAGCCGACTGGAATTTGTTCGAAGCTACGGCTATGGCGATGCCTGCCTTACTTATCTTGCCGAGCAATTCGGCGATACCTGCGTACGGTGCGGTTTTGTCCATACAGTGCTCCAAGTAGTAGGGCATCATCACTTGTCGCATCTTCTGTACCCATTCGTCGGTCTTATGCTCTGCGGGTAATGCTCTGTACAACAATAAATTGACGCCATTGCCGACGAAAAAGCGATATTGGTCTACCGTGTGTTGTGGCAGTCCGAATCGCTCCAGAGCGTAGTTGGTTGCCAAGGCAAGGTCGCCGACAGAGTCTATCAGTGTGCCGTCGAGGTCGAATATAACAAGTTTATATTTTGGTATTTCCATACGGTTGTGGGTATTAAAACGTGTTTTTAAGTAAGTCGAGATTGGTTCTCCCTAAAATTTTTCGGGACAAAAGTAGGCATAAATTTCGACTTCTGCAATTTTATTAAAGTTAAAGTATAATACCCTGTGGGAATCAAAATCATTATTCGTTCGAAGAGTAAAAACGGTTTCTGCATCTGAAAATACTGAGCGTAAAAATTTTTAATAAAAAACATTCAAGATGTTATTGTACCTACATTTGTGTTTAATAGGTTGGTTATGTGTGTTTAAATGAGAATAGACACTGTTCGTTAATCTACCATATCGCATACAAAAACAGTATAAAAATACCTAAAAGTGAGTATTGCCCATATATGTCAAACTGACGAACTTTGCAAAACATTACAAATCAAAATAGATAAATGAAAAAATATATATTAATTGCATTGCTAATGCTCTGCAACATTGTTGTTTATGCAGATGCGGAAGTGAAAAAATATATTGTTGCGGGCACAGTAAAAGATGTCAATGAAGAGCCCGTTGCTTATGCACAGGTAGCTGTGGTTGGTACCAATGTTACTATATCGACCGGTGTGGGAGGAACGTTTAATCTGAAACTCAACAGCGGTAGCTACCGTCTGCGGGTATCGCATCAGAACTACAAGACCAAGACGCTCGAAATAGACGTAACCGAAAACCTCAATCTCGATATTACGCTCGATATGTCCGAAAACGACCTGTCGGAAGTGGTGGTTACCAGTACGCAGTCGGAGAAGATGCTCAAAGACGTGCCTGTGATAACACGTGTCATCACAGCCGAACAGATAAAGCGAGTAGACCCGCAGGACTTCAAAAGTCTGCTCGAGTACGAGTTGCCCGGTTTGCAGTTCGGGCGGGCACACGGCTCTGGTCTGCCTGCGATGTCTTTTCAGGGAATGTACGGACGTTATCTGCTGTTCCTTATCGATGGAGAGCGTATTGCGGGCGAAGGCGCTTCGGAGACCATAGACTTCAATCGGATAGGGATAGACAATATCGAACGAATCGAGATAGTGAAGGGAGCAATGTCTACACTCTACGGGTCTAATGCCCTGAGCGGCGTCGTCAATATCATTACCAAAAAAGCTAATCGTCCATTCGTCGGCAATGTATCGGCTCGCTTATCTCGATTTTGGGATCAAAAATACTCCTTGTCGCTCGGTACGCGTCTGAGGAAATTCTCCGCCCTTACCTCGGCTGTGTACAGCAAGCATAATCCTTATGTAATAAGAGACAGAGAAGAGGCTACATTGACTTTTAAGTTGCCCGACGGACGTGACTCCATTGTAAAGGTAAAAGACTCGGTAAAGGTCAGAGGCTACGAGAATATGTCTATCGAACAAAAAATAGGATATGACTTTACACAGCGTCTTAGTACGGAATTAAAAGTAAACGGATACTTCAACAGGATAAGAGATTTCCTCGACATCGGAGAAAAAGAGAAGCATACCGACCGCTTCTGGGGTGTTGCCTTCAATGGTAAAGTCAGGTACATCTTCGACGACAATAATATATTGGAAGCCTCCGTCAATCACGACCGTTTTTATAAAGAAGACTATTACCCGATAACGAAACGTATTCAAAGGAATTACGATAATATTCAGAATAACATCAAGTTGAATTACAAACTGTTTTTCCTCGACCGTCATTATCTTAATATCGGAGCAGAGGCGTACGCCGAGAGTCTTCTTCATCATCATTTCAAAGACACAACCTCGCACAATGTGCAAAACTATGTACTTTTCGCACAGGACGATTACCAGATAACAGACCGTTTGAGTATCATTGGCGGATTGCGTATGGATATACACTCTCGTTACGGAATGCACTTGAGTCCGAAACTGTCTGCTATGTACAAGCTCGGCAATTTGGCTTTTCGCGGAGGATATGCCGGCGGGTTCCGTTCGCCGTCGCTCAAAGAGCTCTATACCGAATGGAATCATCAGGATATGTTTATGTTGCTCGGCAACCCCAACCTGAAACCCGAGACAAGCAACCAACTCTCTGTATCTGCCGAGTACACGGTCGGTTCGCTCAATACCTCCGTATCGGGATATTACACACAATACAGAAACCTGATAGTCAATACGAGCATATCCAAAGGACCGGGTCAATACCCCGACCAGACCTACAAAAATGCAGACGGCATATCGAAGGTGTTCGGTGCCGACGTGAATATGCAGGTTCGCCTCCCGTTTAATATAACCTTACGCGGAGCCTATTCGTATGTAAACGACGATGCGACGATAGACGGACGCCGCTACTCGATGATTCGTCCGCATACGGTTGTTTTGGGAGCAAACTACAACCGTAAGTTCGGCAAATTTCTTATTACGGGTGGTCTCAACGGCAGATGGCTGAGCGGTATCTCGTATTGGTCGAATGTAGTGGTCGGGGGTAAAAAGTCGCTGGTGATGAGCTACTTCGAGCCGCAGATGATATGGAAACTCAATATGGGTTGTTTATTCCCTCGCGGTATCAGACTCAATGTCGGGATAGACAATCTATTCAACAACATAAGCAAAAACGTATCTAACGACCCCTATTCAGCTCTGTCGCGAGGTATGGAACTGATTGCAAATCTATCTATTAATATTGCAGAATTGGTAGGAATCTAAAAAAACAAGAAAAAATAAAATATTTATATGAGGAAGAAATTATATATATCGATAATTATCGTTGCCGTTGTACTTGCGGCAGCCATCTTCGGGTATTGTAAATGGGTGTCGCCCACAAAAATAGCCTTTGTCAATTATCAGGCTGCAGCACTGGGCAAATACCACAAATTAAACAACAATTCGTGGATTAAGGTTAAAGAGGTATCTATCGAAGACCTAAGTAAACTCTCGGGTTACGATATGGTATTTGTCAACGGAATGGGATTGCGTATAGTCGAAGAACAGCGGGCTCAACTCCGTAAAATTGCCGAGAAGGGAATACCTATATACACCTCTATGGCTACAAATCCCGATAATGATATTTGTAACCTCGACACGGCAACAGTATCCGTAATAAAGAAATATATCGGCGGAGGCAGCAAAAAGAATTACCGCAGTCTGCTAAACTATGTGCGTAAGTACATCGATGGCAAAAAGGTATCCGTCTACGACCCCGAACCTCCTGTCGAACAGACTTTCGACATCATTTATCATCCCTATCTCGGCAACGACGACTCAGCCGACGACCCGGAGTTTAATTCGGTAGCCGACTACGAATCTTGGCTCAAGAAAGAAAACCTCTGGCACGAGGGAGCTTCCAAGATAGTGATTACAGGACAGATAGTAGACCCTCGTGATTTGATATTGGCTCTCGAGAAAGCGGGTATGAATGTCTATCCAGTAGCGGCATACAGGAAGCTGCAAGAGTATATCACCGAGATAAATCCCGATATGGTCATCAACCTGCCTCACGGGCGTATGGGCGACGATATGGTACAATGGCTCGAGGCACGCAATATACTCCTCATCACGCCTCTTACCGTAACACGCCTTGTAGACGAGTGGGAGAGCGACCCTATGGGTATGTCGGGCGGATTCCTCTCGCAGAGTGTGGCTATGCCCGAGATAGACGGCGGCATACGCTCTTTTGCACTGTTTGCACAGTACAAAGACAAAGAAGGCTATCAGCACTCGTTTGCCGTTCCCGAGAGGTTAGAGACGTTTGTCGAGACGGTAAAGAACTACCTGGCACTGAAAACTAAGCCGAACAGCGAAAAACGCGTAGCTATCTATTACTACAAAGGAGCAGGACACGGTGCCGTGATGAGTGCAGGAGAAATGGAGGTGGCTCCTTCTCTGTATAACTTGCTCAAACGCCTCAAAGCCGAAGGATATAAGGTAGACAATCTGCCCTCCAATCATAAGGAATTCGAAAAAATGATAATGGAGCAGGGTGCTGTTCTTGGTGTTTATGCCGAAGGGGCAATAGCCGAGTTTATGAAAAAAGGTAACCCTTTGCTTATCAGCAAACAAGATTACGAGGCGTGGGTAGCCAAGAGCCTTCGCCCCGACAAGTACAAAGAGGTAGTAGACGCCAATGGCGAGTTCCCCGGGCAATATATGGCTACCGCTGACGGTAAGCTCGGTATTGCTCGCGTACAGTTCGGTAATGTCGTAGTACTCCCGCAGAACGCCGCAGGGTCGGGTAACAACGCTTTCAAGATACTGCACGGTACCGATGCAGCCCCGCCTCATCCATATATTGCCTCGTATCTGTGGACACGTTATGGCTTCGGAGCCGATGTGCTTATGCACTTCGGTACGCACGGTAGCCTCGAGTTTACTCCTCACAAACAGATTGCTCTGTCGAGCAACGACTGGCCTGACAGATTGGTAGGTCCCGTTCCACACGTGTATATATATACTATCGGTAATGTCGGCGAAGGCATCATCGCCAAAAGGCGTTCGTATGCTGCTCTTACCTCGTATCTTACGCCGCCGTTCCTCGAAAGCAATGTACGCGGACTGTATCGCGAACTTACCGAGGCTCTGAAAATCTACAACAACGATTTGGAAGATTATACCGCTAAGCAAAGCAAAAATAAAACGTCTCCCAAACCATCTGACAAATCCGTGCCTGCCGAACTGCAAAAAGCGTCGCTTGCCGTCAAGCGATATGCCGTCAAACTCGGTATTCACCGCGACCTCGAACTCGACAGCGTTCTCTCCAAGCCGTATACCGAACAGGAGATAAGACGCATCGAAAACTTTGCCGAAGAGATAGCCACCGAAAAGATAACGGGACAGTTATATACAATGGGCGTACCTTACGAGCCTGCCCGCATCACGTCGTCGGTATTCGCTATGGCTACCGATCCGATAGCTTACAGCCTCTGGTCGCTCGACAAGATAAAGAAACGCACCTCGATAGATGCTGCCGAAGATAAGGCTTTGTTTACGAAACAATATCTGAACCCTGCACGCGAGGTAGTCGGTAAGCTACTCAAGCAGCCTTCGTTGGCGACAGACGAGTTTATCTGTCGTACGGCAAAGATAACTGCCGACGAGCTCAGGCTTGCACGTGAATATGCCGAAGCCGGCAACCGTCCCCGCAGTATGATGGCAGCTATGATGGGTATGAGCGGGTCGAAAAAAGGCAATGCTATGTCGAATGGTATGATGACAAAAGGAATGACCGACGGACGCAAGCAAGGTAATATGCCACACGCTATGTCGAAGGATATGCCCAAAGGGCAGCACCCACAAAATATGCCGAAGCAACAACCGCAATCGATGGGAGGCACTATGCCGCAGTCGGCAAGCCACCCTGTGAATATGCCCAAAGATATGCCTAAATCGGGAAAATCCGCTTCGGCTGCCAAGCCTCAGCACCCTGCCGATATGGGCAAAAAAGCTGCAAACGCTAAGGGTGCCGGTATGCCGTCTAATATGATGGCGGCAGGAGGCTCTATGCCCGAACCCAAAAACTACTCCAAGCAAGACAAACAGCTCTTCGAGGCTATACTCGAGATAGAGCGTACTGTTAAAAACGTAGGCAAATACAGACAATATCTTACCGAAAGCCCCGAAGCCGAAATGCGAAGCAATATCAATGCTTTGGCGGGTGGTTATACGTCGCCCTCGCCCGGTGGAGACCCGATAGCCAATCCCAACTCGTTGCCTACCGGACGCAACCTCTACTCTATCAACGCCGAGGCAACACCTTCGGAGGCTGCTTGGGATAAGGGTATGAAGTTGGCAAACAATACTATACGTCTCTATCGTGAGCGTCATAACGGCGAATATCCCCGCAAGGTAGCTTATACTCTGTGGTCGGGCGAATTTATCGAGACCGAAGGTGCTACCATAGCACAGATATTGTATATGCTCGGTGTAGAGCCTATACGCGATGCTTTCGGTCGAGTGTCGGATATACGACTTATCCCCTCGGCAGAGCTTGGTCGCCCGCGTATCGACGTCGTGGTGCAGACCTCGGGACAGCTGCGAGACTTGGCTGCCTCACGTCTATTCCTCGTCAATAGGGCAGTAGAGATGGCTGCCGAAGCCAAAAATGACGAGTACGACAACCTTGTGGCAAAGGGAGTAGCCGAAGCACAACGTACGCTGCTCGACAACGGACTGTCGCCCAAAGAAGCCAAAGAGATTGCCACGTACCGCGTCTTCGGCGGACTTAACGGCAACTACGGCACAGGTATACAGGGTATGGTAGAGAGCGGCGACCGTTGGGAGAAAGAGTCGGAGATAGCCGATACTTACATCAATAATATGGGGGCTTTCTACGGTAGCGAGAAGAATTGGGAGCAATTCCGAAAATTTGCTTTCCGTGCGGCTCTCACACGCACCGATGTGGTGATACAGCCTCGCCAGAGCAATACTTGGGGAGCTCTCAGCCTCGACCACGTCTATGAGTTTATGGGAGGTATCAACTTGGCGGCTCGCAACGTTACGGGCAAAGACCCCGACGCTTACCTGAGCGACTACCGCAACCGTAGCAATGTAAGGATGCAGGAGGTCAAAGAGGCTATCGGCGTAGAGGCTCGTACGACTATACTCAACCCCACTTATATCAAAGAGAAGATGAAAGGCGAAGCTTCTTCGGCTGCCGTCTTTGCCGAAACAGTACGCAATACGTACGCTTGGAACGTGATGAAGCCTGCGGCTATCGACAACGAACTGTGGGACGAGATTTACAACGTATACGTAAAAGACAAATTCGACCTCGGCGTAAAAGAGTTTTTCGAAAAGCAAAACCCTGCTACTATGCAGGAAATCACTGCCGTTATGCTCGAGACCGTCCGCAAAGGATATTGGAAAGCAACCGACGAGCAGATACGTGACATCGTCGCCGAACATACTCGGTCAGTAAAACAGTTTTCGCCTTCGTGCTCGGGTTTTGTCTGCGACAATGCCAAGCTCAAAGATTTTATTGCCTCACACACCGACCCCGCTACTGCAAAAGACTATAAACAGAGCATAGCACAAGCCAGAGAGGTCGCTGTGGCAGATAAGGACGCCAAGAATGTCGTTTTGCAAAAAGATAATGCCGACAACCCTGCTGTCGACGAGTCCAAAACCAATAGCGGTGCTATCCTGCTCGTGATGGCGATAGCTATTGCCGTACTGTTGGTAACATTTGTAATTATCAGAAAAAGAAAAAAGTAAAAATATTTTATAAATTTATAAACAAAAATAAAAAAATCAAAATTATGAAGTTAAAATCTTATTTTACGGCAGCACTTTTTGTGTGCCTGACACTTGGATTGGCAACGTCTTGTAAAGAAAAAGACCCTGCCAAAGGTTTCACTCTGTCTAAAGAAGAACTTACAATAGGTGTAGGACAGAACGTATATGTGGATATTACCGGGAACAGCACTTACAGTGCAACCTCGAGCAACGAGGAGATAGTTTCCGTAATGGTAAGCGGTAAATCTGTTTTTATAAAGGCAAAAGACAAAACGGGCGAAGCCGTAGTCAAAGTAACGGATACCAAAAACACTTCGGATACGAAGAATATCAAAGTAACCGTACAAAAAGAGGTAAAACCTCAAAAGTTCACCGTACAGATTGACGCATCATCTCAGAAGAAATGGACGTATTTCTCTTTTGCTACCGGAAAGCAGGTAACGGTCGATAACGACGGTATCAAAGATGTTCCCAAGGGATTGGGTTGGGACATTGCTTTTTGCAGGTTCTATACACGTACCAATAGCGGCGACAGCAATAGCGACAAGAACGGTAAAGGAGGAGTAGTTATGTCGGAGGTAAAAAGTATGGAACAGGCTCAAATTCCCGAAGACGATAAGTTTGTTACAGACGAAATTGGACAATTAACGCCGTCAATGCAGGTTATTGTAACTTCCCACAACAAAGAGTTACAGAAATGGCTCGATTTGGATCTCAATCAAATGCCTCCTGTATATAGCATTAAAAATAAAAATGTATTTATAATAAGATGTGCCGACGGTAAAACGTATGCAAAGGTTAAGTTTTTAGGATTTGAGAATGATGAAGCTAAAATAATCTATCCTAAGTTCGAGTACGAATATCCGTTTGTCAGAAAATAAGTTCTAATGTATTTTTTATTGTTAAAGATATTATAATCAATTTCTTGTACAGGGCAATCCTGTACAAGAAATTTTTACGAACGATGTAACTACTGTTTTGATATTGTCTGCATAATACTGTATGGAAAATATATTGCTGATACTCTCTCTGTTGGCGTTGGTAAAAAGCCTTTTTATGACGGCTCTTTTGCCCAATCGTTGGTATAGGCTCGGCTTTTGTCTGCTGCTTGGTGTTTTTGTCTTCGTCTCGCACGGCTATGCCATAGAGCTCAACAAATTGCAAGTACAGCAATTGCTCTCCACACAAGACTCGTTGCTCAATATATCGTTCGTAGTGATGATAGACAGTATCCTGTCGGTCTACTTCTGTGTGGCTCGTCTTGGCGGTAGCGATAGCAGCAAGGTCAAACGGTATATGTCTGTTTTGCGTTATATGCCGTCTCTGTTGGTTTTCCCTGCCGTATTTTACATTCACGTCAACCTGTTCTTTTCTATCGTAGCTACCGACTTTATGCTCATAACGTCAGGTTGGGCGTTGTTAGTCGTTCTGCTGTTCGTTGTCGCTTCGTTGTTTATGCGGCGGCTGTTTGCAGAGAAAGAGTTGCCCATAGAGATAATCCTCATACTTACTCTGTTGTTGTTTATGCTTACGGTGTGCGGTACGGTGTTTCACCCTTCGGCTACAGTCTACGGCAGCGGTACGCCTGTCGATTGGATAGAGTGTGTTACAACTTTGGGTCTGTTGATTATCATTATGTTGGCAGGTTATATTTTTAGTAATATTCGAAAAATAATAAAAAGAAAAAAAAATAATATTTTTGTATGAAATACGTTTCGAACGTACTGTTCTGGATTTCGAACGGGCTGTTGGTGCCCGTCATAGTAGGCTTGTTATACTTTTTTGTCAATAGTATTCTGTTGTTGGGTATTTTTTTCAATCAATATCTCACTCACTCCAAACAGACCAAACTGCTCAAAAAAACATTGGACTCGCTCCGAGCCGACGATATGGAAAAACTCAAGGTGGAGGCAGGCAAGCTCCCCCAGAGTAATTTCACAGGCTTCCTACACAATATAATAGAGGCACCGAGCAAGGCGTACTCCAACCGTCTGCTTGCAGACTATGAGGTAAGAGCCGATGCCGAACTCGGTAAATACAAGCTACTCACCAAGTTCGGTCCTATACTCGGACTGATGGGGACGCTCATACCTATGGGACCTGCTCTGGCAGGGCTGGCTACGGGCGATGTCGCCTCTATGGCGTACAATATGCAGATAGCCTTTGCCACCACTGTCGTAGGGCTGTTTGTAGGGGCTATCGGTTATGTGCTCTTGCAGATAAAGCAACGATGGTTCGTTGCTGAACTCGCCGACCTCGAGTTTATAGCCGACCTCAAAGAACAAAACACCTCAAACACTACCGACAAATAGCTATGAGACGAACAAACCGATTGATAAAAAACTCTGCCGACGACCACGACCCCGTCTCTATGCTGACGAATCTGTTCGATGTGGCAATGGTCTTCGCCGTGGCTCTGATGGTGGCGATGGTGGTCAAATTCAATATGACAGAGATTTTCTCGAAAGAAGACTACACTATCGTCAAAAACCCGGGCAAAGACAATATGGAGATAATCACCAAAGAGGGGCAGACAATAAACCGATACAAGCCTTCCGAAAATCAGGAAAGTACAGGCAAAAAAGGACGTAAAGTCGGTGTAGCATACGAGCTGGAGAACGGCGAGATAATATATGTCCCCGAATAAAATTAACCTCGTTTCACAGAATAAAAATTAATCATAAATATATATAATTCAATCAGGAAAAAAAGATACCGATTTTAATCGTAAGAGTGTTACTGATGTACTCTTCGGAATTTCCGAGAATCGGAATTTTATTATTAGTTACAAATTAAATAAAAAATAATCAATCAAGAAATGAACAAACAAATCTATCGCATACTTATGGTATGCACATTCGTTGTGGCTTTTGTTGCCACAGGCTGTAAGAAACAAACACCTATCGTTGACAAAGGCAATGGTTTTAAATTATCTAAAAATGCTGTACAAATAGAAGTTAACAAGACAGCTAAGGTGGATATTGTCGGCGACGGCACCTATAGTGCGGCATCGGGTGATGCAAATATTGCCGATGCAAAGGTAGAGGGTAAAACTGTAGTAATATCCGCAAAAGATAAAGTGGGCGAAACAGTTATCAAAGTGTTTGATGCGAAAAACAACTCGCAGAAGGCACAGGAAATAAAAGTTACCGTTACTCCGAAGTCTACTAACCCCAATGATATCCCCGACGGTGCAGTAATAGAAAACGGGGTGCTTGTAAGCTGGGACTGCGACAAAATACCTGCCGACGGACATATAACAATACCTGCTCCGGTAACTGAAATTGCCGAAAAGGTATTCTACAGATGCTATTCTCTGAAGTCTGTTACATTCAACGATAACCTGAAATCTATCGGAGTAAGTGCGTTTGCGGGCTGTACCTCTTTGGAGAGTGTCGTTTTCGCAAAGGGACTGACCTCTATCGGCAAAAAAGCATTTTATAACTGCAATGTCCTCAAGGAAGTAAAACTTCTCGACAATGTGGAGAAAATCGAAGAATCGGCTTTCGAATTCTGCGACGCCCTGCAAAAGATTAGTTTATCGCCTGCCCTCAAAGAGATAGGTGACAGAGCTTTTGCAGGTTGCCCGATAACTTCCATCGTTATCCCCGCTAAGGTTGGTAAGATAGGTTACGGTATATTCTCCACCTGCGAAAAGATTACCTCCATCGAGGTGGAAGGAGCCAATCCCAATTTCGTATCTGCCGATGGAGTGCTTTTCAGCAAAGACAAGACGAGACTCTTGCAGTATCCTGCAGCTAAGTCTGCAACATCGTTTGCTATTCCCAACTCAGTAAAGAAAATAGACAAAGAGGCTTTCTACGGCTGCAATATACTGACGTCCATAACTATTCCGAACAGCATTACCCGAATAGAAGATGCTACTTTTTACGATACAGGCATTACCTCGATAGAGATACCGAATAGCGTTACTTACATAGGCGAACACGCTTTCAGTCAGACTAAACTCACCTCTGTCAAATTGCCCGAAAGCGTGGCTTCTTTCGGAGATAACGTCTTTGCCAATAACGACGATTTAACTCGAATAGAGCTTAACGGTAAAATAACCAAAATACCCATAAATGCTTTCTATCAGTGCGAAGCTCTTACTAATATTGTTTGGGGTACCAATTCGAATGTTACCGAAATAGAAGACGGAGCTTTCTATTCGTGCAGCGAACTGACATCGATTGACCTCCCGTCGAAGTTGACAACAATCGGTAAACTTGCTTTTAGCGACTGTACCGCAGTTACATCGATACATTTACCCGCAAAAGTTGCTGCTATCGGCGAAAAGGCTTTTGCTGTTATGTATGCTGTAACGAATATTAAATGCGATGCCGTACAACCGCCTAAACTCGGCAAGTCTGTATTTGAACGTATCGGTGAAGACCACGAAGGTAAAAAAGTGAAATTGACCGTGCCGAAAAACTCGAAAACTGCTTATAGCAAAGCAGACCAATGGAAAGACTTCGATATTGCCGAAAAGCAATAAAGTAGAAGTAAATAAACGGCTGAAATTCATTCGATTATACTTGCAGAGATGCCCACTTCGAGCGTCTCTGCTTTTTTCTCCTATCCCACATACTACACCTCTACTTTTCGTCAATTATCTTAAACGCTTCAACAGTTTAAGTTTAACGATTCAACACTTAGGAAGAGCGTTTTTTGCAGAAGAGAAGGCTCGAAAAAAAGTAAAACGGCTCTGAGTAAGAAAGGTGGAGCACTCCGCCAACTTCGCTCTATTCATAGAATCAGTAAATCCTAAAATTATTAATTCTCGCTTCAACAATTAAACGATTAAACGATTAAACATCAATAACCGTTCAATTGCCTACATATCGACACCAGTCGTATATACCGCACTCTTCGCAATGGGGGCGACGTGCTTGGCACACATAGCGTCCGTGAAGTATCAACCAATGGTGAGCATCTGCTATGTATTGCTTGGGAATATTCGCCGTAAGGTCTGTCTCTACTTGTAGAGGCGTCTTCCCCTCCGACAGCCCGAGCCGCCGCGATACCCTGAAGACGTGAGTATCCACTGCCATTCGTGGCTGTTTGTAGAGTACCGAGGCTATTACGTTGGCGGTCTTGCGTCCCACACCGGGTAGCATCATCATCTTGTCGATAGATTCTGGTACACGTCCTCCGAAGTCCTCTATCAGCTGTCTTGCCGTATCAACTAAGTAACGTGATTTGCTGTTGGGGTACGAGATAGATTTTATCAACTCCAAAACATCTTCGTACCGAGCCTCAGCCATTGTCTCCGCATCGGGATATTTCTCGAACAGGGCAGGCGTAACTATATTCACACGCTTATCTGTACATTGAGCGGATAGAATCACCGCCACGAGCAACTGAAAATCATTCGCATAAGCCAGTTCCGTCTGTTGTATGCCTTTATTGGCTACGAACCAATCGATAATGTGTCGGTACCGTTGTTTCAAAGTCAATCGTGCCATTGTCCGTTTCTTTATTCGAAAAAGGCTTATTATGTCTAACAAAACAAGACATCAACAAGCCTCAAAAACATAAAATTATAGAAAATCCTCAGAACATATCGAAAGAAGCCTTCACCTTCTCGTTGTATTCTTTTACTATCTGTCCGAGTGCCTCTTTTGCCGGAGGCAAGTCATTCAGGAGTGAGGCTATCTGTCCTATTTCAAGCTCCCCTTCTACCAAATCTCCCTCGAATATGCCGCGTTTGGCTCTTCCTTTGCCGAGTAGCTCCTTCATCTGTTCGGCAGACGCACCGCTGTCTTCGGCAGCCTTTACCTTATCGTAGAACTCGTTTTTAATCAACCGAGTAGCACCTATTTTCTTCAGAGCAAGCATAGTGTCGCCCTCTTTTAGGCTCACACACAACCGCTTGAATTCGTCGCTTGCCGAACTTTCTTCTGTAAGTGCAAACCGTGTGCCTATCTGTACCCCTTCGGCTCCCAACGCAAAGGCAGCCAGCATAGCACCGCCTGTGGCTATGCCGCCGGCAGCAATCAGAGGTATGTCTATGGCTTGTCGTACGTGAGGGATGAGTACCATCGTGGTGGTTTCCTCTATGCCGTTGTGTCCGCCGGCTTCGAACCCTTCGGCTACTACTGCGTCTACTCCTGCCTCTTGGCATTTGACGGCAAACTTGCTGCTCGATACCACGTGTGCTACTTTTATGCCCTCGTCTTTCAACGTCTTTGTCCACGTCTTCGGGTTACCTGCCGACGTGAATACCACCGGTACCTTCTCGGCGATTATTATCTTCATTATCCTCTCTATCTCGGGATACAGCAACGGTACATTGACTCCGAAAGGCTTGTGGGTAGCCTCTTTGCATTTGATTATATGCTCCTGCAATACTTCGGGGTGCATACTGCCTGCTCCTATCAGACCCAGTCCGCCGGCTTCGCTTACGGCAGCCGCCAGCCGCCAACCGCCGCACCATACCATTCCTCCCAATATTATGGGGTATTCTATCCCGAATAACTCCGTTACTCTGTTCATATCCTCAGCAATGTATTTGTGAGTCGTTTATCGTAGGAGGAATTGGAACTTCTGTGTATTTCTCAGAGCTATACCCGTACCGCGTGCAACTGCTCTCAGAGGGTCTTCCGCTACGTGGAAGGGTATTTGTATCTTGTCGTAGAAACGTTTCGCCAGACCTCTGAGCAGGGCTCCGCCTCCAGCGAGATATATACCGCTGTGTACTATGTCGGCATACAGTTCGGGAGGGGTTGCCTCCAATGCCGACAAAATAGCCGTTTCGATACGCGAAATAGACTTATCGAGACAGTGGGCTATCTCCGAGTATGTTACGGGTGTCTCCATCGGTAGAGCCGACGAACGGTTAGGTCCGTGTATGATGTATGTATCGGGCTCTTCGTCTTTTGGCAACGAGGTCATTGCCGCTCCTACATTTATTTTGATTTGTTCCGCCGTCTTTTCGCCTACTTTCATATTATACTGACGACTCATATATTCCATAATATCGGCAGTAAATTCGTCTCCTGCTATCTTCAACGAACGGTCTGCTACCAAGCCTCCGAGCGATATTACGGCTATCTCGGTAGTACCTCCACCGATATCCACTACCATATTTCCTTCGGGTGCCTCTACGTCGAGACCTATTCCCAGAGCAGCTGCCATCGGCTCGAATAGCAGGAATATCTCTTGTCCGCCTGCTTGCTCGGCAGAGTCTTTGACGGCACGTATCTCTACTTCGGTGCTACCCGAAGGTATACCGATTACCATCTTCAGCGTCGGTTTGAACAGCGACCCTCTGCGTTTGGGTATCATCTTTATCATACCGCGTATCATCAACTCGGCAGCACGGAAGTCGGCAATAACGCCGTCTTTCAGTGGACGGATAGTTTTTATCCTGTCGTGTGTGCGTTCGTGCATCTTACGTGCTTCTTCTCCGATAGCTACTAATTTTTCTGTCCTTGTATCTATTGCAATAATCGAAGGTTGGTCTACAACTATGCGCCCGTTACTGGTGATAATTGTATTTGCCGTACCTAAGTCTATTGCAATCTCTTGGGTTAGCGAAGGAAATAGTCCCATTTTATATGTCTCTGATTATTAAAATTTTAATTAAAACAAAGTGCCTCTTTATCTGCGTTTTTACCGACGATAATTAGATTTGGCAAAGATACAAAAAAGTTTTTATCATATATCGCCTTTTAGCTTATATTTACTTTGTTTTTATTACATTATCTTTTTTATCTCGATGTTGTAGTATTTAATACAGGGAGTTGCAAACAATGTTTCTAAAAAAGATAATTGTATATGATATTGATTATGTTTTGTTTAGTTGTGTCGGTTTGATTTATGTTTTCAACATCTTGCCCCGAAATAATCGAACGGACATCTATTGTTCAGACACTCTTTTTGAACTTTTCGTAATATATGGATATACAGAAGCATATAGCCGAAAATGCCAATAGCAAGCCTATCTCCGGAGCAATAGCACTACAGCCGCCATCGCGGAGTAGAATGTCGTAGAACCCTTGCAGTCCCCAATTCATCGGAGATATTTTTGCTATTGTCTGCATAGTGTGAGGCATAGCAAATACGGGTATCCATACTCCGCCTATTGCTGCCAGTATCACCGTTATGGTTGCTCCCAGAGGTGCTGCCTGCTCTTGTGTCTTGGCTAATGTGCCGAGTAGTACGCCGAGAGCTATTGCTGACAGTCCTGATGCGGCAGCCATTACTGCAAGTAATGTGATTTTGCCTGTAACCACAAGCGAAGGTAACCCCATCAATGGAAATATATACAGCCCCACGAGCAACATCAAGACAAATTGAATTAGGCTTACTACAATGTAAACCATTATCTTACCTGTTAGGAACAGACTGTACGGCTGTGGACTCGTAAACACACGTAACCCTGTACCTTGTGTCTTTTCCTTTATGATATTGGTCGATAGCGGTATTACTATAAAAAAAATGGCAAACAGTGCCCAAGCAGGGACATTGTGTTGTACGGAATTAGGTATGATTTTTTCGTCAGTCGACTTCGGACTAATCTCTTCGAAAACAATAGATTGCTGGTCTATGCCGATGCTGTCTTCGGCTTCCATATACTCTTCCAACGAGTGATATATGTAGTGGGTCTCCACCTCAGCCATCATATTGCGTATGGCTCCTTTTACCGTCTCTTTGAATGATGCCTGCAACGTAGGATCGAAGTACAGACGGATGTTTTTTGCCTGTGTTTGCTTGTTGTCAGTGGTATCCTCTGCAGACATACCCGAAAAAAGGCTTACCATACGACTAACATTTTGGTTAACACGCAGCTTGGTGTCGCTCGATAGCTTCTCGGGCACTACAATAGCCATTACGTACTTGCCCTGTAAAACAAGCCGACGTGCCATCTCTTCCGTAAAAGGCTTTCCCTCTTTGCCGCTAACGATATTGAACAATGCCGAGGAATCGAGATGTTCTTTTATCTTCTGCGAAATCTCGTCTTTGTCGTTGTCTATGAGCAATATGGCTATCTTCTCTTTCGAAAAATTGCGATAAGTGCCGTCTTGTACAAATGTAACTATCAGTATAAGTAACAACGGCATCAGAAACAGTATCACCAAACCGCCTGTATCCCTTGTTATTAGTGTGATTTCCTTTTTTATTGTCTGCCACATTATCCCGACAGTGCTTTTTTGTGGATAATTTTTGTGCAAAGGTAATAATTATCTCTTTACCCCATTTGAGTTTCGGTTAATACTTTTCATTGTAATATCCGAATGCTAATAATATGCTGTATATTAGCTTTGTGTGTTTTTGTGCGTTGATGTTCAGAAGTCTATGCCAATTTTTAATCTAACCGCAGTCATCTCTTCTTTATCGTAGGGCGAGATAAGAGTGGGAAATTCTACTCCAAGATTCACGCCGAACCCTTCACATAGTCCCCAACGGATACCCACATAAGGAGAGATTTTCAGTGCATTGAAAAAAATAAGATATCCCGGTTTCAGACCCAATACAGGCGTTATTCGCTTGGTAAAAGGAGTGTATCGGAAATCGATGAAAGATACTATTATTGGAATTGTGACTGTTAGTCCATAACTTGAAGTATTCCTAATATAACCATATTTCATAAAGATAAGACTTGTCCCCGCACCTAAAAATATTTTTGACGAAAACTGACGACCGTGTGATGTAGACGCTCCAAATAAAAACGTATTTTCCTCGAAGTATGGCTCGGTAAAAAACTCTAAGTATCCTTTATAACCTCTGTGTAAGAGTTTTTTGTTCCACCAAGTTTGTTGTTGTGGCGGTGTTATCGATTCGTAGGTGTTGAGTGCGATAGTGCCGCCGGCTTGTTGTGCTGCGATTGTCGACGAAATGGTCAATAAGAACACTAAATGTAATACTCTGATTTTCATTGTTTTTGTTGCGAAGTTGTTATAGATATTTTTTTGCAAAATTAATGAATTATATATGTTTTTGAAACATTTGTTTGTGTATCTTGAATTTTTACAGCAAGTCCGATTGAAAAAATTTTATTAGCTTTGATATTCAAAAAAAACACAAAAAACGATGTCGTCCAAAACCAAAGTCTTATTCTTATCTGCTTGGTATCCTAATCGTTACGATGCTATGGCAGGTTTGTTCGTTCGCAAACACGCCGAAGCCGTCAGCCAATATGCCGATGTGTCTGTGCTATATCTGCATTTGGACGATAAAATAGACGACTTTCAGATTGTGGAGCAGAGTTATAACGACGTTCGGGAGATTGTCGTTTATATTCCTATGAAAAATAGTCGGTTATCTCTGGCGTTCAATCTCCTCAAAGGCTTCCGACTCGGCTATCGTCGCGTACGGGCACACTTTGGGCAGCCCGATATATGTCAGGTCAATACCCTGACACGTAATGGGGTGCTTGCCCTGCTTTTGAAGATGCTGCATCGAATACCTTACGTCGTAGTGGAGCATTGGACACGTTATCTACCAGATAACTTCCTGTACACAGGCTTTTTACGCCGACGTGCCACCGAACTCGTTGCACGTAATGCTGCCGTGATAATGCCTGTCTCGAGTATGTTGCGGCAGGCTATGCTAAAGCAGGGCATCAAGGGGCGTTATAGGGTGATTAGCAATATAGTAGACGATTTTTTCTACACCACACCCCGAGCCGAACGTGATAATGATAAAAAACGTATCCTGCACGTTTCCTGCTTTTTAGATAGGCAGAAAAATATCTCGGGAATTTTGCGGGCGGTAGAGTTGCTTTGCCGCACTCGTCGCGATTTTGAGCTTGTTATAGTCGGTACGGGAGTAGACTTTGCCTCGATAAAAGACTTTGCTCAAACACTTGATATTCCGCAAGGTATGCTCGTTTTTACGGGCGAACAGACCCCGAACGAGGTCGCCGACTGGTTGTCGAGGAGCGATTTGTTTGTGATGTTCTCCAACTACGAAACAGCCTGCGTAGTAGTCATGGAGAGCCTTGCCGCAGGTGTGCCGGTGGTAGCGACTCCGACGGGTATTGTTCCCGATTTTATCAAAGATAACAATGGGCAAATAGTTGATTTTAACGATGTTGATGCCTTAGCCGAAAAAATGAATATGATGCTCGACCATTTAGACCGTTACGACAGCTCTTCTATCAGAGCCGTAGCAGAGGTTTTCCGCAGTCGGTATGTCGGACAACAGTTTATAAATGAATACAATAAGGCTCTCGGAAGGGATTGAGTGATTGATTATGGCAAAAAACGATTTTAGAGATTTTGGCATTTGTGAGCGGAAGGTACAGGACTTCCTGCGGGGAGTAAAACGTTTTCGTCTGTTTGCTCCTAACGATAACGAGTCGCCTATGGTCGTAGCCTTGGTAGATGGTCGTAATTTTCACGGAGGCTTTACCGACCGCATCAAAGGAATAGTTTCTCTTTTTCATTTCTGTCTTGTCAAAAATGTGGATTTCAGGGTTTTATATAATTTTCCTTTCGAACTGTCGGATTATCTCGAGCCTAACGAATACAATTGGCTTATTGACGATAAAAGCGTGCCGTCGAATTTTTTTCGTACATCGTTTGTAAACCTTGTGGGAGACGCTTCTATCGACAGACTGAAGAAGTTGAATGTCCGAAAATCGGTTGTGGCATACGCCAATCGTGATGTAACTCATTTATTGAACGAGTTTTATGGCACTTCTTATACTTGGGGACAATTGTATCATCGGCTGTTTAAACCGTCTGCCAAATTACAGCAACAGGTTGATTATCATTCGAATATTTTGGGCGATGATTATGTAGCAGTACATTTTCGGTTTGTGGGTATGTTTGGCGACTTCAACGAATCGCCATTCGTAGATATATCCGAACAGCAGAAAGAGCATATTCTCAGGGCTAATATAGATTTTCTCGATGATATGGCGAAGAAGTTTACAGACCGAAAAATTTTTGTTGCCTCCGACAGTAGTTTTTTTATAGATAATATCAAGCATATCGGTAATGTCTATGCTCTGTCGGGAGATATCCAACATATCGATAACCGTATGAATGCCAATAAAGAAGAGGCTTTTATGCGGTTATTACTCGACTTTTACCTTATTGCAGGTAGTAGTCGTGTCTATTCGGTTGCTACCGACAAGATGTATCGGAGCGAATTGCCTATGTATGCAGCTAAGTTGTACGATGTTGATTTCGAAAGAATTATTCTGTGATGATGGCGTTGATAGATACACTGAAAAGCAAATTCGATAATAATAAAAAAGTAGCCGAAAACTATTTTTTTATGACTTTTCTCGCCTCGTCGGCACTCGTTATCGGACTTATAATATATCCTTATGCCGTGCGGGTTTTGGGCAAAGAGGCTTATGGTATCTATGTCTTTGTCTTCTCCAATGTACAACTGTTTCAGCTGATTACCACTTTTGGTTTCGACACCCCTGCTCTGAAAAAAATAGCACTTTTCCCCGACAACCGAGAGGTCAAGAGTAGAGTGGTGTCTGAGGTGCTTATTTCCAAGTCGTTGCTTTTCTGCCTAAGTCTTGTTGTGCTCACTGTCGTCAGTCGGTTTATTCCGTTTCTGCAAAAACATATATTGCTGTATTACATATTGTTTTCGCTGCAATTGGTCGAAATATTATTCCCGACCTGGTACTTCCAAGGAATACAGAAGATGAAGTTTGTTACCTATACCAATCTGATTATTAGGTTGTCCTCTATCCCATTGATTTTCATCTTTGTGCGTTCTCCGAGCGATTTGCTGTTGTATGTGGTTATTGTCTCGTTGCTGCCTCTTGTCGGAGGTATTTTCGCTTTTTGTTATCTGCTTGTAAAAGAAAAAATTAAACTTCGTTTCATCTCGTTACGACGACTGAAATCGACTTTCCGCAACGCATTGCCTTTTTTCTGGACTACGGCTTTCGGTACTGTAAAAAAAGAGTCGCTTACCTTTATCGTCGGGGCTTTTTTCGATATGCAGAGCGTGGCTGTCCTCGATTTGGCAAACAAACTCGTCGTTATACCGCGTATCATTACCACGAGTATCAACGGAGCCTTGTTCCCTGCTGTCGTAGGCAATTGTACTACTGAGCGTGTACGCCGAATAATGCGATACGAAACCTATATAGCTTTGATAATAATAGCTTTGATAGCTGCATTTGGATATTGGGCTGTTCTGATATTGGGCGGGAAAAATATGGTGGAAGCCTATCCTTTGGCTGTTATTCAGAGTATTACGATATATACTTGGCTAATAGTAGGTTGCTATATCAATTTCGTGTTTATTCCTAAAAATCGCTATAACTTAGTGGCAAACAATCAGTTTGTGGCAATGGCGTCTTTCCTATTGCTTGCGGTGTGCTCGCTATTGTTTTATAAAAGTCTAATAATCATTGTGTCGATGTTTGCCATATCGCATATTGTAGAGGTAATATATTGTCGTTATGCAGTTCGGCGGTATAAGTTATTTGATTGATAATTAAATGTTTTGTTGTATGAACTCATTTTTTCGTCATATCTTCTTTTTTACCAAAAGCCAAAAACGAGGGCTTATCGTACTCATAGTACTCTTGATTTTTGTTGTTGTGGCTAATGTGCTTATTCCTAAATTCTTGCGAAAGACAAAGCCACTATATTCCGACAATTCCGTATTTCTGTCGCAGGTAGATAGTTTCAAAAACAGCTTGTCCGACAAAGAGTATAAATATGGCAATACTTATTCGCCTGCCGATTTCGCAGAAGCGAGATACGATATGGCAAGCAGTGCAGCTCGTCTGTTCGACTTCGACCCCAATACGCTCGATTCGGGAGGTTTTGTGGCTTTGGGGCTTAAACCTTTCGTAGCCAAGAATATAGTAAACTACCGTAAAAAAGGAGGAAGATTCCGTACTGTAGACGATTTCGCCCGTGTTTACGGCTTGTTGCCCGCAGACTTCGCACGATTGAAACCATACATACACATTGCCGATGTCAAAGAGAATAAGTCTGATTTACAGGCAACTCAATCTATTGATAAACAGACAGGAAACGCCTCCAAAAAGGCAGAAAACGATATTGTCGTAGAACTCAACGCAGCCGATACTGCGGCTCTCAGACAGCTTCGCGGTATTGGAAGTTATTATGCTCGGCAGATAGTCTATTATCGCGATAAACTCGGTGGGTATTACTCTGTCGACCAACTGTTGGAGATTAAAAATTTTCCTGTGCAGACGTTCGAAAGAATAAAAAACAATCTGACGGTCGACCCTGCTCTTATCAAGAAAATCAATGTGAATTGGGCTACCGTCGAGAAACTCAATCGCCACCCATACCTCAACTTCTACCAGTCTAAGGCGATTTTCGAACTTCGAAAGAAGCAAAAACTACAAAGTATAGACGATTTTCGCCAAATTAGCGACTTTTCCGATGAGGATTTGAAAAAACTCGAAAATTATTTGCTCTTTAAATAATTTGTCATTCAATCTATTAGCGGTAAACTTTTCTTTTTCCCCTAAAAAAGTTTGTAAAAAGTTTGGTGGTGTAGTAAAAAGGTATTACTTTTGCAGTCCGATTTCGAGAGAGCGCTTGAGAAGTAGAGAGAGTTCTTGAGAGATTTGGGATATAATTTTTGCGAGAGGGAGTTCTCGTAGGGATACAAAGGAGTCAATCCGGAGGTATTCGGAGCGACGACAAAGGTCATTGACATATTGCAACAAGAGAAAAGTACAATGTGAGGTATATATTAGTTATCTGAGAAGATAAAATAATACCTTGTAGTAAA
>GG774890.1:603760-661786 GCA_000163695.1 Bacteroidetes oral taxon 274 str. F0058 | reverse complement strand
TTCTCGTCTGAAAAAGTTTTTCTGTTGTTTACTACAAGGTATTATTTTATCTTCTCAGATAACTAATATATACCTCACATTGTACTTTTCTCTTGTTGCAATATGTCAATGACCTTTGTCGTCGCTCCGAATACCTCCGGATTGACTCCTTTGTATCCCTACGAGAACTCCCTCTCGCAAAAATTATATCCCAAATCTCTCAAGAACTCTCTCTACTTCTCAAGCGCTCTCTCGAAATCGGACTGCAAAAGTAATACCTTTTTACTACACCACCAAACTTTTTACAAACTTTTTTAGGGGAAAAAGAAAAGTTTTACTTAACACACTGATTATCAAATTAATTTTTTTATATATTTTTTTGTAGAACAAACAAACGTGAAAACACCCCCAACTTTTAAGGTATATTTGTATTGATAATTTATAATGAATTATTTATTTAGACAAAAGCAGGTAATTAAGTCTAAAATATTGCAGAAAAAGCAATGTTCGAATAGGTTTTGACAAAAAATAGTATCTTTGCAAAACTAAATTATAAACCGTTTTCAGATTAAATATTTATGGATTTTAAGGCAAACGAAGGTAAAAGCCTTGCAATAGAAATAGATGGAGAGCAATGGCTTAGGATACCTGTCAAAACACACGTTGTAATGAAAGAAGACGACCTATTCGGAGATGTCGTAGACAAATACACAAAAGATATTCGTCGAAAGGGTGATATTATATTTTGTAGCGAAAAGATAATAGCAATAACACAAGGTCGCTCGTACCCAATAACAGACATAAAGCCTTCTAAATTAGCAAATTTCTTGGTAAGATTTGTTTATAAATCGCCATACGGTATAGGTCTCGGCAGTCCGCATACTATGCAGCTGGCTATCGAAGACGTGGGAATCCCACGTATTCTGCTTGGTTGCGTAGCTGCCGCCGTTACCAAACCCTTCGGTATACGCGGAGTATTCTACAAGGTATGCGGCAAAAAAGCTTATGCTATCGACGGTCCGTGCGACTATACATTGCCGCCGTACAACAAATACGCCAAAAAAGCACCTCTGAAACCCAACAAAGTTGCCCGCGAGATGAAAGAGAAGTTAGGTAACGAGTTCATTGTGCTCGATGCCAACGACCTTAATGTAGATATATTAGGCAAATCGTCGAAACACCTCGACGACAAATTTTTAAAAGCATTATTCAAAGACAATCCACTCGGACAATCGGCACAACAAACGCCAATAGCTATTGTACGAAAAGCCGAATAACGAAATAAAAAGAAGCCATAAAAAGATGTTGAACTATATTGTTTGGAATGTAAACCCCGAAATATTCTCCGTAGGTCCCATCACGCTGCGTTGGTACGGCTTGCTATGGGGATTGGCGATATATGCCGCTTTCTTGGTGGTAATAAGGATATTCAAGAACGAAAACCGCCCTGCCAACTGGTCTGACAAGATGTTTTTTTACGGAGCAATAAGCCTTATAATCGGGGCAAGACTCGGACACTGCCTTTTTTATGGAGCAGACGGTGACTTTTGGTATTATTACAAAAATCCGTTAGAGATGATCAAGGTGTGGGAAGGCGGTCTGTCGTCGCACGGTGGAGCATTAGGGTTGCTGATAGGTATGTGGCTCTACTCGAAGCACGTTACAAGAAAACCTTATCTGTACATATTAGACCGTCTCGTTATCGGCGTAGCGATAGGCGGAGCACTTATACGTTTAGGTAACCTTATGAACTCCGAAATTTACGGTGAGGTAACGTCGATGCCGTGGGGGTTCATATTCGTAAGAGACGGACAGACAGAGCCAAAACACCCTACACAGATATACGAAACGCTCTATTGCCTCATCACATTTGCCATAACAATGGCAATGTATTGGAAATACAAGGCTTACAGGCGACAGGGGCTGATATTCGGAGTCTTTTTGATATGTATATTTTTAACAAGATTTATGCTCGAATTCATCAAAAATCCACAAGAGATATTCGAAGCAAATATGCTCATAAATATGGGACAAATACTCAGCCTACCACTCATAATATGGGGATTGGTACTAATAGTGAGGGCACTGCGGCGACCATCGGCACTCGAGGATTTTGAACGAAAAAAGGCAACACCTAATACAAACAAAAAATCTTAGACCAAGCGACAATGAAAAAGGCATAATCAGCAGAAATAGTGAATTATGCCTTTTTTGTAAAAAACACAGAAAACAATACTAAATAATATGGCAAAAATATTCATATTTAATCCCGACCACGAAATAGCCCTGGCAAGCAACAACTGCAAATACAACCCCAAGCGTAATATATTGAGAATCAGCGACGACCTGTTAGTATTGCCCGTATGGTTCTGTAGCGGATGTACTATCGAACGTAGCAGCACAAACAGCGAATGGAGCCAAACAGCCTCATCTATGGGTTTACAGTACGATGTTTGCGACAAAATAGATTACCCTGCATTGACAGACATAGATGCGTGGGGGTGGAACAAATCGCTCGTAACATCGCTCACCGAACGAGGCGTGAACCGAGAGTTGCTGCCTGACGACACCCGACTCACCATCATCAGACGGCTCACCGAGAGGCGTACAGCGGTAGATGCTATGGAGTGGTTACTATCGTCGCTCTGTGAATTTGAGCTCCCGACACCACCTGTCATAATAACAAATCAGTCAGAGATAGACGATTTAACAAACAAATACTCCGACGTGGTGTTTAAGTCGCCTTTGAGCGAGAGCGGCAGAGGTGTACGCTTTGCATCGGCACAGACGATAAACGACAATCTACGCGGTTGGCTACGACGAACGATAGAACAGCAAGGTTACATCGTTGCAGAGGAGCGTTACAGTGTGCTACAAAACTTTGCAATGGAATTCCACACCACACACGATAGCACTACATTCGACGGTTATTCGCTATTCGAAACCGACGGTATAGCTTATACGGGCAATACGTTAATGCCCGACAACGAAATAGAAGCACACATATCGTCTATGATAGGAGTAGAACTGCTAAATGCCGTCAAAAACCAACTTATCATATTTATACAAAAAAATATCGCTCCGCATTACAACGGACATCTCGGTGTGGATATGTTCGTTTTCGGGCAGAATAGTAAAACGCTGCTCCACCCCTGCGTGGAGATAAATCTCCGTCCGACTATGGGATTGGTTGCAAACATATTCTATAAAAACTTCGTAAAAGCGGGTAAAAGAGGACTTTTTACCGTCGATTTTTACCGACACTCCGACGAACTACTCGCCGACCACATACGACGAAAAGCAGACAAACCACTCATAATAGAAAACCGCCTAATAACAAACGGATACCTGTCGCTATGCCCTATTGGGGGACAGACACAGTATAGAGTCAGGGTAGAGGTATACCCATAGCCGTTTTTATAAAGTATCTTGTACTCCGATGATAAAAATCATTTCACCAATTTTGCTATATCTCTGAACTTCGGATGCTCCGCCGTACGCATCAGAGCGAACAGAACAGCCTCGGTGCTGAGTATTTTTGCTCCTTCGTGGCGTATCATCTCTATGCCGATAGCTTTGTTGTCTGCCGTACGCGACGAGACAGCATCGGCTATCACAAACACCTCGTATCCGTTTCGGAGCAAGTCCACTGCTGTCTGATATACACAGATATGTGTTTCGATACCTATCAAAACAACTTGTTTGCGGTTGTTGCTCTCCAGCTGTTCTACAAAAGAGGCGTTGGCATAAGCCGAGAAGCAACTCTTCGCTATCGGAGACAATCCCGTAAGCACCTCGGCAATGGAAGGATGTGTCGCCCCCAATTTTTCGGGCAATTGCTCCAACCAAACAATAGGTATGCCGAGCAGACGGCAGCCTTCTATCATTATTCGGCTATTGTACAACACTCGCTCCGATTCGTGAACAATCTGAGACAACTTACCTTGTATGTCGATAATTACCAACTGTGTATCGTTTAATGCAATCATAAATCAAGTATTCATTTTGGATAGGCAAAGGTAGTAAAATTTAAGAATTTTACGCCCAAACCCATTTCAGGCTATATCAAGCCACATTAGAATAATAAATAAAAAACCATCTCGCTCTTTGACAAAACGAGATGGTAATGAAAAAGTTTATTTTAAGATTTTATGTTACATATTTTCAAGCACATCTATCAGAAGTTTATAGAATTTTTCGGTATCTTTGATGTGCAGACGTTCGTCGGGTGAGTGTACACCCCGCATAGTCGGTCCGAACGAAGCCATATCCATATCAGGATATTTTTCGCTGAAAAGCCCGCATTCGAGTCCTGCGTGGATAGCTCTTATTTTTGCCTCTTTGTTGAAAAGTTTTTTGTACGAAGCGGCAAGTTTCTGAGCCAGCTCAGAGTGCGGATTGGGTTTCCAACCAGGATATCCGTCGGAATGTCTTACGTTGGCTCCCGCCAGAGTAAACACGCTCTCTACCATAGAGGCAATGTCGTTTTTAGCCGATGTAACGCTACTGCGTTGCGAGGTTACTATCTCGATGTTCTTTCCGTCGTTCATCTTTACGGAAGCCAGATTTGTCGATGTCTCTACCAATCCAGGCATATCGTCGCTCATTCTGATAATACCATTGGGGCACGCATAGAGCGAATATAGCAGTCTGGACGTAACATCACCTTCAACGACCATTGAAGGAGTAGACTCGGAGTCGATGGTTATCTTCAGACCCGGCTCAGTAACAGCATACTCGCCCGTAACATCGGCAATATAATTATTGAGCATCACAGCCAACTCTTCTTTGAAACCCTTATCGACACCGATGACAGCATAAGCCTCACGCGGTATAGCATTGCGGAGATTGCCTCCGTTGATTTCGGCAAGCGACACTTTGGTTTTCTTATTTACATTCCACAAGAATCTGTTCAACAACTTATTGGCATTGGCTCTGCCTTTATCGATATCATCACCGGAGTGTCCGCCGCAGAGACCTTTCACCGATATGCGACAGTAATATAGGTCAGATGGTGCTTTCTCTGCTTTATACGGCAGATTGATAATGGTATCCACTCCTCCTGCACAACCTATAAATATTTCGCCGTCGTCCTCGGAGTCGAGGTTAAGTAGTTTTTTACCACTGAGGAATCCTGCTTTCAATTCGAAAGCTCCTGTGAGCCCTGTCTCTTCGTCTACCGTAATGAGGCACTCCAAAGCAGGGTGTTTCAGGTCGGAGTCGAGCAATATTGCCATTATAGCAGCCATACCTATACCGTTGTCGGCTCCGAGTGTAGTTCCTCTTGCCTTGACCCATTCGCCATCGATATATGGTTGTATCGGGTCTTTCATAAAGTCGTGTACGGTGTCGCTGTTTTTTTCGCACACCATATCCATATGTGCCTGCAATACTACTGTCGGGCGTTTTTCGTAACCCTTCGAAGCAGGTTTTTTCATAAGGATATTGCCTGCGTGGTCTTTGACCGTTTCTATTCCGTGACGTTTGCCCCAGTCGAGAAGGAAGGCTATTATCTGTTCCTCTTTTTTCGAAGGACGAGGCACTTGGCAGATTTCGGAAAAGCACTGCCATACTGCTTTGGGTTCTAAATTAATCATTTCTATGTTTATTTTTTTTATTTATTAATTTTCAATTGTTTTAAGCGACAAAAAACGTATCCTCATATCACTACTTATTGGGGAATAAATAATATATGATTATTTATCGCCTACAAAATTAATAAATTTTTCTTGACCACAGCTTATTTTCATTACGAGCAAATAAACATTTTTTGTTTAATCTATTAATCATCTATCCGCTCAACGGAGATAAATCCCAAAAACGAGGAGTAACCTACTTAGGTACCCCTCGTTTTCGTTTCGTTATCAAACGAATACGACCAACTCTATTTTACGTACTATGCCAACATCGCTTTGATGTCTTCGTCTACCGTACCGATACCTGCAATGCCAAACATATTTACCAGTACATTGGCTACGTTTGGCGATAAAAATGCCGGTAACGTCGGTCCGAGATGAATATTCTTCACTCCAAGCGAAAGTAGAGCCAATAGTACGATGACGGCTTTCTGTTCGTACCAAGCAATATTATAGTAAATCGGCAATTCGTTGATACTCTTCAGTCCGAGTGCATCGACGAGAGCAAGAGCAATCTTTACCAACGAATAGCTGTCGTTGCACTGACCTGCATCGAGTACGCGAGGTATACCGTCGATAGTACCGAGAGGTAACTTATTGAAACGATATTTGGCACAACCCGATGTCAGAATGATAACATCTTTCGGTAACTTTTCGGCAAACTCGGTGTAGTAGCTTCGGCTATTCATACGACCGTCGCATCCGCTCATAACGACGAACTTTCGTATCGCACCCGACTTCATTGCCGCTATAATTTTATCCGACCAAGCGATTACTTGACGGTGGGCACACCCGCCTATAATAGTACCTGTCTCCATCTCCTTGGGAGGAGCACACTTTTTGGCGTGTTCGATGAGAGCAGAAAAATCTTTCGGCTGTCCGTCTTTGCGGTCTTTGATGTGTTTGAAGCCGTCGAATCCCGTCGACCCCGTAGTATATACTCTGTCGGTGTATGTGGCATTCCGACGCGGCGGTACTATACAGTTGGTAGTAAAGAGTACTACTCCGTTGAAGTTCTCGAAATCTTCTACCTGATGCCACCACGAGCTTCCGTAGTTGCCTACGAAGTGGCTATATTTCTTGAAAAACGGATAAGAATTAGCAGGCAACATCTCGCTGTGTGTGTATACATCTACACCCGTCCCTTCGGTCTGCTGCAGCAGCTCTTCCAAGTCTTTGAGGTCGTGCCCGCTGACGAGGATACCCGGATTGTTGCGTACGCCGATATTTACCTGTGTCATTTCAGGAACGCCGTATGTTTCGTTATGTGCCTTATCGAGCTGAGCCATTGCCTGTACGCCGTATTCGCCTGTCTCGAGCACAAGAGCAGTAAGCTCGTCTGCCGATAGCGTATCGTCGGTAGTCATTACCAGAGCCTTCTGCATAAAAGCATATATGGCATTGTCTTCGTAGCCCATATTATAGGCGTGTTCCAAGTATGCCGCCATACCTTTGAGCCCATATATCGTAAGCTCCCGTAGCGAACGCACATCGACATCTTGTGTGGCAAGCACTCCCACCGATACGGCTTTTGCTTCCATCTCTTCTTCGGTCTGTCCCTGCCACAAAGCACCATCGAAAGTAATATCGTCAGGGCTGCCTCCCGCTTTGAGCAGCTGTTCCTTTGCTGCGTCTCGCAATTCATATGCCTTGCGTACACGTGCGACGAAGCGTTTGCGGTCGAAATTGGCATTGGTGATAGTCATAAACAGACTGTCGACGATGAATCTATCGGCCTCGGGCAACTCTATGCCAAACTTACGCAGAGGTAAGGTATAGTGAGAGAGCCCTTTACACATAAATATCAATAAATCCTGAAGGTTGGCGACATCGGCTGTCTTACCGCATACGCCCATCACTTTACAGCCCTCATTCTTGGCTGTCTCTTGACACTGATAACAAAACATCTTATCCATATCTTTACAAATTTAATTAGCAATAATTTTATTGTTTTTTTGGAATGTAAAATTACTGCCATTAGGCTCAAGAAACTGTAACCGAAGTTACAACATACAATTTTATTTATTCCAATATGTCGTCAGATAAAATTCTCTGTCGAAATCAACTGAAACAAAAAACAGACTGCTTTCTGAGCAGCCTGTCGCATATATAAAAAACATTTCGTTATGAACTTATCCTAAAATCTTTTTTATAAGCCCTTGCAACACCGTACCCGGACCGAGCTCTACAAACTCTGTGGCTCCGTCGGCAGCCATATTTCTGACAGTCTGTGTCCAACGTACAGGTGACGTAAGCTGAGCTATGAGGTTGTTTTTGATATTCTCCACATCTGTATAAGGTTTACCGTCTACATTCTGATACACAGGACATACCGGTTTAGAGAAAACGGTAGCTCTGATAGCCTTCTCGAGCTCTTCTTTCGCGGGTTGCATACAAGGAGAGTGAAATCCGCCACCTACCTGCAAAGGCAGTGCACGTTTGGCTCCCGCTTCTTTCATTAGTTCACAGGCTTTGGCTACATCGTCTTTCTTACCCGAGATAACGAGCTGTCCGGGACAATTATAATTGGCTGCCACCACTACTCCGTCTATCTGCGAGCATATCTCCTCTACCTTGTTATCGTCGAGTCCGAGTACTGCTGCCATTGTGGAGGGATTTATTTCGCAAGCTTTCTGCATAGCAAAAGCACGAGCCGATACGAGACGCAAGCCGTCTTCGAACGACAATGCACCTGATGCCACCAATGCCGAAAATTCGCCCAACGAGTGCCCCGCAACCATATCGGGACGAAAGTCGGTGCCCATCACCAAAGCCGAAATAACCGAGTGCAGAAACACTGCGGGCTGTGTTACTTTGGTCTGTTTTAGGTCTTCGTCGCTACCTGCAAACATAATATCGGTAATACCGAATCCGAGTATATCGTTTGCTTTATCGAAATAGTTTTTTGCTTCGTTCGATGAGTTGTACAAATCCTGCCCCATTCCTACGAATTGTGCCCCTTGTCCGGGGAATACGTATGCTTTCATTATCTGTATTTTTTATTTATGAATAATTTATTTTGTGATGCAAAATTACTATTTTTTTATCACATCGAATCCTTTGCCGTATACACCCATCACACTCGCTTCGGATATAAAGGCTTCGGGGTCTGTCTCATTTATAATCTGATGTACCTGCTTGGTATCGTTTTTGCGGACTATGACCATCAGCACTTTGCTCGATGTCTGGCTGTACCATCCGATAGCATCGAGTGCCGTTACGCCTCGGTTGACTTCGTTGATGATACGTCGGGCTATCTCATCGTATTTTTTCGAAATAATAAATATCTGTACCGACTGCCTGCTGCCCGACAAGACCAAATCTACCGAATATGAGAATACAGCCATTGTAACATAGCCATATACGATAGTACGGAAGTCGAAATTGATGAAAAACGAAGCCCCTATTATAAACAAATCGGAGTAGAGATAAACCTTACCTGGCGAAATATTTTTGTATTTAGACACAATCATAGCAACTATATCCGTACCTCCCGCACTGCCTCCGTTACGGAACGCTATGGCAATACCAAAACCCGATACTATACCGCCTATGATGGCACAAATCAGTTTGTCGCTATCCTGAAAAGAGTTGGTGATGATAGTAGGCTCGGGCAAGAAAGTAAGCATAAGGAAAGTAAAAACCATTCCATAAATAGTCTTGATACCAAAACTATTGCCCAAGATATAAAAGCCTATTGCCAAAAGTATGGCATTGACTGCGAAGAAAGCATAGTTGATAGGTATCGCTTTACCCGTAAGGAAATGAATATCGGTAGCAAAACCCGTAGCTCCACCGCCCACTATTTCGTTGGGGATAAGGAAAGCGACCCACGCCAACACGTACAGAAACAACCCTATGGTGATACCCAAATATGACCTGAGTTCGGAATAAATTCTATTCTTGTTTATATTAACCTGCATATAACGGGATTATATTTATTTTTTATTTTCTATTTGAGCTAAAATCACCTCTGCTATTGCCTGAGCCGAGTTCGGTAACGCAAGTTGTCTGATATTAGCCGACAATTCTCGAAGCCGACTGTCGTCGGCTACTATCTGCAGAGCCTGCGGCAAGAGATTATCTACGGCTTCTGCGTCTTCGACGAGCAAAGCGGCATTTTTTGCCACCAGAGCCATTGCATTGTGATATTGATGATTCTCGGCTACGTTGGGCGAAGGCACGAGTATTGCTGGTTTACCCAAGAGACAAAGCTCCGATACCGAACTCGCTCCCGCTCTCGAAATCACCAAGTCGGCAACATTGTAAGCATAATCCATCTGCGATATGAAATCAGAGACAAACATTCGTTTGGCATAAACAGGATTAGCACTGTCTGTAGTAAACTTAATGCCCTGCTCGGATATTTTTGCTTTTATTGCCGCAAAATAATTTTTGCCCGTCTGCCATACTATTTGGCAATCGGTTTGCAGCAACTTATCTATGTGCCGAGCGATACTATCGTTTATAGTCTTGGCTCCGAGCGACCCTCCGACGACGAGTATCGTTTTCTTATCCCGCTCCAATCGGAAATAGTCGTAAGCCGCCTGCCTGTCTATATCGGGAGCGATGATATTTTGTCTTACGGGATTGCCTGTTTTTACTATTTTTCCCTTGTCGAAAAAACGCTCCATACCGTCGTATGCAACACATATCTTACTTGCTTTTTTCGCCAAAAAACGATTGGTAACACCTGCAAACGAGTTTTGCTCTTGCAATACAACAGGGACACCAAGTGCCGCCGCCGCCGACATAGCCGCTGCCGATACGTAACCTCCCACACCGATAGCTACATCGGGGCGAAAAGAACGTACTATCTGCCGTGCCTTACGGCGACTCCTGAGAAAGTTGTATATTATCCTGATGTTTCGCAACACTTTTCGGCGTTCGAGCCCCTGAATATCAAGCCCCACTATGTTGTAACCCGCCTCGGGAACACGCTCCATCTCCATTCTGCCGTTGGCTCCGACAAAAAGTATTTCACAGTCGGGCTGACGTTGTCGCAACGCATTGGCAATACTTACGGCAGGGAAAATATGTCCACCCGTGCCCCCTCCACTTATCAGAAACCTCATTTTATAGTCTGTTTTTTTTCGAATTAATATAAAATAAGAAAACGAAAATATCAACCCGCAATATCTCGCTGAGCAACGAACCACTCTACTGCGAGTCTGTATCCGTCGAGTCCAAGTCCGATAACGGAACCTTCGGCATAAGCTGCCAACAACGACGAGTGTCTTATAGGTTCACGCTCAAAAAGGTTCGATATATGAACCTCTACACAACGAACAGGCACACTCTTCACAGCATCGGCTATAACGACCGATGTATGCGAATATCCGCCTGCATTGATGATGATACCGTCTGCCTCGAAGCCTGCTTTTTGTATAAAATCGACCAACTCCCCCTCTATATTCGACTGATAGTAATCGATTTGTACGGCTGGATAGCTGCGACGCAACACACTGAGATACTCTTCGAACGACACAGTACCGTATATTTCGGGCTCACGCCGTCCCAGCAAATTTAGGTTGGCTCCGTTGATAATTGCCAATCGCAGATTGGGTGTCATATATGGGACTTGTAATGTATACGTCCGATTTAGAACTGCACGGTAAAACCTATCAGACCATTGAACCCCATAGTCTGGTATCCGTACCATATCTGCGGGTTGAGCGAAGGCACTATTGCCAAAATATTGTTCAGTTGAGCAAATATCGAAAAATTTTCGCTCACGTTGTATCCTGCATTTACGTTGAGGTCGTATACGGCGGGTAGGTCGAGTACTTTCTGTTTGATATTTTTTGCGACATCGAGAGCAAACTGCTCAGCCTTCATTTTGGAGGCGAAATAAAAATTGAAGCCGCCGAAAAAGTCGTCTCCTATCGTAAACTCCGTACCTGCATTTACTCTCCATTCGGGTGTATGCCAAGCATATACGGTGGAGTTGCCGTCTTTGCTTTGTGCGAAAAACCACTTGTTGTACTCCATCGAGGCAAACATATTTATACGTTCACGATAGTTGTAATTCAGTCTCATATTGGCAGAGAAAAGCCCTCCGTTGAGGTACGCAGCATCGAAATATTTGTTATAACAAATGTCGGCACCGTAAGAGAATGCGTTATTCACGAAAAACATTTCGTTGAAGATATACTTGTAACTTGCAGAAGCATTGAACATCAGCCCTTTGGTGATATTCAGATTGATACCCGCATATAAGTCGAAAGGATTGTAGGTATTATGTTGTGTACCCGAGAGATTGTAGTATCTGTTTTCGGCAGTAGTATTTGCGAGCGAGTTGATGTGATAATCGCCACCGACGCCAGCATATAGGTTCAGTGTTTTTTCAAGGAAATAATCTATCTTAACATCGGGCGAGAGGGCTATGACAGGGCTTTTTACAAGGCTGAAAAACGTTTTGGCTCCGAGCTTTATTTTGACGTTGTCGAAATCCCACCAGAAGGCAGGAGTAATGTAAAATACGACGTTCGGTTTCCATTTGTTGTTGTCTATACCGTACACCTTAGGGAGTTTGTTCGTAAGACTGCTGTCGCGGTTACCGTAGAGATACATTCGGGCACCGCCTTCGGCAGTCAGCTTGTTATCGTCTATCAGCAGGTCAATAGCGGCAATGGCATTGATATTGTGTTCTGCCACACTGCTTGCCGTGGCGTGCAGATGATAGTTGAAGTATGCGTCCCATAACAGTTCGCTGTCGTTGCGGTCACGCGACTTAAGCCCAAACAAAAAATCGAATTTATGAAACATCTGATTGGCAAGGAACACCTTGTCCCAATCTCTGTGTACTAAGTCGGCTTGTACCGTGGTGTCTGAGCCGTAATAGTTGAAGGCTTCGTTGGCATACATTGCCGACACATAGAGATTGTTGGCGTCGATGTTGGTACGGAAGTTAAGCCCCAAAGCCGTATTGAAAAGCTTTTTGGCAGGGTCACTGCCGACATTCAATATACCGTAATGATTGGCAAATATATCCAAGTAGCTGTTGTCGTCGTTGATGATAGGATAACGGAAGTCGGCGAGCCAATTGAACATCGGACCCGCTCCCAGACGCAGATAACCTGCCTTTGAATATGCTTTGCCTCGCAGAGCAAACTGTTTAGGCGTCATCGGCACCATTGGTCCTACCTTAATATCGTAGAGTTGGATATAATCGCTAAATGCGGGATTAGCCTTCTGCACCTTGGGGTCTTCGGCTTTCATATCGACATTTGGGCGTTCCACAGGTGTAACTTCGGGTGTGTATTCCCGCTCTATTTGCACGTTACGAATGGTTTTGGCAGAGTCATTCTTCTGTGCCGACATAGATACAGATATAGCACAGGCTGCCGTCAGTAATATCAATTTCAATGAGTAAGATTTCATATTTTTCAGTTTACAGATTACAATTAGTTTGTTATCCAATTATTATTTTAATAATATTGATGTCGTTCGGAAAAAACATACAAAAGTAAACATTTTTATTTAGAAAACTAACATTACGGGCAAATTTCTGCCATATAGACTATTACGAGCCGTTTGGGTATAAACATAAGTTTTTATAATTTTGCGGGCAAAATATTTTATTCGATATGGATACTAACGAGTCATTGACAGCGATAAGTAAGTTTATTGTCGAATATTCATCTCGCCTGATGGCAGCGGGCGTGCATACTTCGCGTGTGGTACGCAACTCTAAACGAATAGGTGAAGCTCTGGGTACAGAGGTAAAAATGAGTGTTCTACACAAAAACATAATCATTACCGTCAGCTACAAAGATACGCTCGAGGCAATCAATGAAGTAATCGATATTCCCACACAACACATCAGTTTCGAGTACAATTCGGAGCTGAGTGCACTGAGCTGGGAGGCGTTGGACAAACATCTGTCACTCGAAGAAATAATGGCAAAATATCGTAAAATTGTTTCCTCTCCGATGATACATCCGCTTTTTGTATTGCTGTTGGTGGGGTTTGCCAATGCATCATTCTGCAGACTTTTTGGAGGAGACCCTATTTCGATGGGAATCGTTTTTTCGGCTACGATTACAGGTTTTTTCCTCAAACAGCAAATGCAGAAGAAAAAGATAAATCATTATATCATATTCATCGTATCGGCTTTTGTCTCTTCGCTATGTGCATCTACTTCATTGATATTCGATACTACCTCAGAGATAGCGTTAGCTACAAGCGTACTGTATCTGGTGCCGGGTGTTCCGCTCATCAACGGAGTAATAGATATTGTCGAGGGTTATGTACTGACGGGATTTGCCCGTCTGACAGAGGCAGCATTGCTTATTATAAATATCGCCATAGGGCTTTCGTTCACTTTATTGTTGGTAAAAAACAGTTTAATTTGAAGAAATGATAGCAATAGATATACTTTCCGACGGTTTCTTTGCCGCCATAGCAGGTATCGGGTTCGGTGCAATATCTGACCCGCCTCTGAGGGCATTCAAAGCGATAGCTATACTGGCAGCCGTAGGACACGCCTGTCGCTTCTGCCTGATGACCTATCTGGGAATAGACATTGCGACCTCTTCGCTGGTAGCAGCCTTAGCGATAGGTTTCGGCAGCCTGTGGCTCGGTAAAAAAGTTTACTGCCCTATGACAGTACTATATATTCCAGCACTGCTGCCAATGATTCCCGGTAAATTTGCCTACAATATGGTATTTTCGCTGATAATGTGCCTGCAAACGGTGAATGCTCCCGATAAATTGGACAAATATATGGGAATGTTCTTTTCGAACACAACGATAGTATGTACCGTTATTTTTATGTTGGCAGTAGGAGCGACTTTCCCGATGTTCCTGTTTCCTAACAGGGCTTTTTCATTAACACGTCACTGAACTATGGAAATATTCTGGAAAACTATCGCATACTACAACTCTTCCACCTGGCTGCCTCAGATATTTATTGTCATTACAGGACTGGTGCTAACCGTATTGCTTGTACGTAAGCCCCGACGATGGATTAAGGAGGCGATGAAGATATATCTGACCGCACTATACCTGTGGATTGCCGTTGTCTATTATTTCATCTGCTGCGATGAGCGAGACTACAACGATGTGATGGCGATGTTTTGGGTTCTTATGGCAGCAATATGGATATGGGACATAATAACAGGATACACCGTCTTCGAGCGTACTTATAAGTACGATACGGTTGCGTGGATTTTGCTGGCAATGCCTTTCGTATACCCTGCCATTTCGTTGGCACGCGGGCTCACTTTCCCTACCATAACCTCGCCTGTGATGCCCTGCTCGGTAGTGGTGTTTACAATAGGATTGTTACTACTTTTTACCCGTAAAATCAATATCTTTCTGGTCTTGTTGCTCTGCCATTGGTCACTGCTCGGACTATCTAAAATATATCAGTATCAAATACCCGAAGATTTTATGCTGGTAGGTATCACTATTCCCGGACTTTATCTGTTTTTCAAAGAGTACTTTCTGACAGGGCTGAGTGCCGACACCAAACCAAAAGCAAAATACATCAACGCTCTATTGATAATAGTCTGCTTAGGGCTTGCTGCCCTACTGACAGCTACGATGCTCAGTGCCTTTATCCAGAAAAACTGATTCGTAGAGCCGCTATCGAAGAAGGAAAGGAATTAAATATTATCCTCGAATATTAGAAAGATAAAACAGTATGCCAGCTTATTGCTAAAAATAAACCTTAGATAAAGCAACTTTACCTAAGGTTTATTATATTAAATTACCCTATTATCCGGATAATATCTACAAATAGCTTATCTCACTACTACTTTTGTTGCTGTCTTACCGTATTTTACGATATATGTACCTGCGGGCAATGCAACAGAAACAGTCGTTGTGGGTTTGCTGATGTTACGAACCAACTGTCCTGATATGGTATATATTTGTATGTTACCGTCTGTTTTGTTGTCTCTGAGGCTGATATTCAGGTTGCCATTGCTATTCCATACGTTTATATCGCTGTCTGCCAGAGCGGTTTCTGTACCTGATGCCATTTTTTCGATGACTATTTCTTCAGTTACCTTCTTACCGTCTTTTGCTACGCAATGCAATGAATTGTCGAAAGCGGCTCCTTGCGGTTTCGTTATTTTGGCATTGACCAGAGTCAGTGCAGTCATATCGCATATAGAGCCTTTCGAACCGATAACTTTAATATCAGATTCTTTTACTACGAGTGTTTCGCCTTTCTTGCCGTTTGTACCGGAGATACCGTAATGTATCGAACCTTTGTTATTTCCTGTTATTTCGAGTGTCGTGCCGTCTACGGTGAGCACGTTGTTGGCATCTCTTACATAGATACCTACATCGTTTGAGGTTATCTTCAGCGAACCGCTACCGGTTATGGTAGTATTGTCTTTTATTGTCATACCTGTATATTTGGTAGTGTTCACTTCGTTTTTACCGACAAGTTTTATTGTAAGGTCTTTGATACCCAAGTTGTAGATACCTCGTTCGCTCGTCGTATTGATAACGGCGTTATCAAGTGTCAATGTCTTTGTGGTAGGGTCGTACGATACCTTTCCGCTTATACTGTCACTTGTTATATTCGAAGCATTTTCGGAGGTTACTTTCACGGTAGCTATCTGCAACTTATATACTTCCAGCGCATACTCTATGACTACCTCGGAGGTTACCTCTTTACCATCCAACATAATGGTGTGTTTGTTTTGGTCAAATGCAGCTCCTTGGGGCTTTGTTATCTTTGCTGTTCCTTCGAGTCTTAGCTCAGACAAATCATCGATAGAACCTAACGAACCGGTTGCTTTTACGATAGCGTTGTTTACAACGAGTACCTCGCCCGACGAGCCGTTTATACCTGAGATTCCCCATTTACCCACAGCTACTACGGTGCATCCGCCGCTTATTGTCAAGACTTTGTTTTTATTTTTAAAGATATAAACAGCTGCATTTTCGCTTTTTACCGATATTTTACCTTTACCGCTAATGATGGTATTTTGGGTTACGGCTATACCGGGTTCTTTCGTATTGAAGGTATTGTTGCCTACGAGATTGATGGTTAGGTTTTCGATACCTGTGTTTTCGATACCGCTTTTTTTGTTTTGAAGCTCTATTTTAGCATTTTTCACCGTAAGAGTTTTGCTTGCTGCATCGTAAGAGATACTGCCTGTGATACCTTCTCCGGTGATAGCCGAAGCGTTGTCGGAGGTTACTTGCACCCCGCCTACAAACAGGTCGTACTTTGTGGCGGTCTGAGCACGGGATACATTCCAAAGTGTTGCCGTCAAGGCTAATAATGTAAATAAAAATACTTTTTTCATACAAATATTTTTTTTAATTTAAAATAATTTTGTTGTTTTTATCGGTGCAAAGTTAGTAAAATTTCCTATATTCCAAACATCCAATTATTATTATTTTCACAGCAAAGGCAGGCAGAACACAAAAAAATTATAACTTTGCACTCGATTTTTTCGATAAGATAATGATAGACACCACACTGATAATAAACTTCATACGCGATTTATTTTCGCTTCAAACACGATTACCTCTACTTTTTACCTCGTTCTATTTTTGGGCATTTTTTGCATTAGTTTTTGCAGGAATTGCTTTGTTCGGCAGCAAAGTACTGCTTCGCAATACATTTTTGATGTTTTGCGGGCTGTTTTTTTATTTCAAGACATCGGGCTTTTTTGTCTTGGTATTGATATTTGCAATACTACTCAATTATCTTTGTGCCAAAGCAATAACCGTAGCCCGTACCGAACGGGGCGGTAAGGTACGGTTGATAATCGGATTGGTCGTAAACATATTGTTGCTGTGTTACTTCAAATATTCGTACTTCGTAATAGACGTGATAAACAGTCTACTCGGCATTCAGTTGCAGGTAGTCGACGTTTTTGCCGAGATTGGCAACGTGATTGCGGGCAATACGCGTTTCGATGTGGGTAAGATAGTATTGCCTGTGGGTATTTCGTTTTTCACCTTCCAAAACATAAGCTATATCGTAGAGGTTTATCGACGTAAGGTGCAGCCGATAAGTTCGCTGCTCAATTATGGCTTTTTCGTCAGTTTTTTCCCCTCGTTGATGTCGGGACCTATCATACGTGCAGACGAATTTATCCCACAGATATACAAACCGTACTTCCTTACCAAGAAACAATTCGGTATAGCTGTCTTTTGGATACTCAACGGATTGATAAAAAAGATAATACTGTCGGATTATCTGGCTGTGAATTTTGTGGATAGAATATTCGAAAATCCTACTATGTTCTCCGGGTTCGAGAACCTGATGGGGCTTTTCGGTTATTCGTTGCAGATATATGCCGACTTTTCGGGTTATACGGATATAGCCACAGGTGTGGCAATGCTTATGGGTTTTTATCTGCCTGTCAACTTCAATTCGCCGTATAAGGCTGTCAATGCGGGTCAGTTTTGGAAAAGATGGCACATATCGCTCTCGCGATGGTTACAAAACTACCTCTACATACCGCTCGGCGGCAACCGCAATGCCACGTTCGGGTCATATTGCATAATGATTACCATCTCGATAATCGCTATGCTCTTGGCAGGCAATATATATGTATCGGCTGCTATTGCTTTGGTGGTAACCGTATCGCTACTGTTTGTTCGCTTTCAGAGAGAGCGACGTCAGAAAATCATCACCAACCTCAATATGATGAATACGATGCTACTTGGTGGACTGTGGCACGGAGCCTCGTGGAACTTTATCATCTGGGGCGGGCTGAACGGCATCGGTATGCTGGTATACAAATTTTGGCGAAACAGAAATATATATGTCAAATCATTGCTGCTTACGGTGGCGGCAGCATTGGCGGGTGTGTGGTTAAGGTATTCGGGGTATCCGATAGCCAAGATAGCCTTCGTCTGGCTTGCAGTGCTGTGGTGCGGCACATTTGTGAAACTTATTTATAATATCACAAAGCTTGCCATCGGTAGCTCAGAACCTCACGGCAAAGTATTGACGTGGCTATCTACTGCTTGGGCGGTATTACAGACATTCGTCTTTATCACCTTCACAAGACTGTTCTTCCGCAGCGGTTCTAACCTCGACCCATCGGAGGCAAACAGTCAGGCGTGGGCTACTGCCAAAAATATGGTCGGTCAGATAGGCGGAGTATGGCATTTCGACGTTATCCCGAATATGTTGTGGGGGTATCGCAATGTGTTTATTATTTTCGTCATCGGTATGATATTGCATTGGCTACCCGAGCACTTCAAACGCCGTTACCGTCTGTGGTTTGCTCAGATGCCGGTATGGACAATTGCCGTGGTGGTGGTCTTTACCGTCTTTGTACTCTATCAGTTTATCACTGCCGACCTGCAGAAGTTCATCTATTTTCAATTCTGAGCCTTACACAGAGGGAGATAATCGGTTCAAAATGACTTAGAGCGGGTACTTACCGAATTTCTTCGAGTAAAACGGATACGAAGCAAAACGTTGTCGGGGGATAGTCTGCCCGATTGTAATACATTTCACCGCCTACTCTGCTTTCGGTAAATTAACAAATTACCGCTTAACAGATGAAACGGATTATTGTCGATTGATATATGATAGCCACAACGATGAAATGAGTATATATAAATTGATATATTGCTGCCGCACTCGTGTAATGAGAATATATCATTTTGTATAATACACATAAACCAATGAAATGAGCATATATAAATTGATATATTGCTGTCGCACTCGTGTAACGAGAATATATCATTTGTATAATACACATAAACCAATGGAATGAGCATATATCATTTGATATATAGCTGACTCACTCGTGTAACGGAAATATATCATTTGATAATTTGCAAAAACGTTTTTTGGGAAAAAACAAATGATATTTACGAAACACGTATATCTCTATAATGTTTTAGTCTCGATTCAATCGCTTTCTACAAGCTTGTTATCTTTGTAATCGGTTATGATAATATTTGCTTAAACTAATCTCGAACCTATTTCTTATTGCGCGGATGGAAGTTCATAATCTCTTGACGTAGGTGCGAGATACCGACATGGGTATATATCTCTGTCGTCGTAATGCTTGCGTGTCCGAGCAACTGCTGTATGGCACGTAGGTTGGCTCCGTTTTCGAGCAGGTGTGTGGCAAACGAATGTCTGAAAGTGTGCGGGCTGACGGTCTTGGTGATACCTGCTTTCTCCACCATATTTTTTATTGCCAAAAATACCATTTGCCGTGTCATACGTGCCCCTCGCCGGTTGAGAAAGATATAGTCTTCGTGTTTCGGTTTCGGCGTGAGTACTCTGCGAGCCAGAAACCAGTTATTTATTGCTCTTATGGCAGGGTCTGACAACGGTACAAGGCGTTCTTTGTTGCCCTTTCCCAAGATTTTTATAAATTTTTCATCGAAATTTATATCGGATATTTTGGCATACACAAGCTCCGACACACGTACTCCCGAGCCATAGAGGACTTCTACTATCGCCAGATTCCGATGACCGATATTGAGTTTGGTATATTTATCCACCTCCGACAGGTCTATTGTAACGATGATGCGGTCTATCTCTTCGACCGACAGGACATCGGGCAGATAGAGCGGCAGTTGGGGTTGTTCGAGTTGCTCGGTAGGATCTGCCTCGAGCAGACGGTCGATGATGCAGAAACGGTAAAAAGATTTTATGCCCGAAATCATCCGTGCTCGCGACCTCCCCGATATGCCTAAGTCCGTAAGTTCTACAATGAGGTTTTTGAGGTTTGTCAGAGTAGCCTGTCGGTAGTCGATACCGATACCGTCCAAGTATTCGGACAACGTATGCAGGTCTCTTATATAGGCAACAACGGTGTTTTCGGACATAGATTTCTCCATTGTCAGAAATACCCGATAGTTATCCTCTACGTTTTTACTTATTGTTGCCATATCTATACACTTCTCTTTTGTTCTGCAAAAATAATGTTTTTGTCGGCTTGGCGGCAACAATTATATTATATGCAATTTTAAACCATATTTTTTTCGAGCTATCACCTCAACAAATATATCTCTAACTATCAGCAATATACATTTATGAAATTTGATATTCGAATACAGATGTTTGACACAAAAAAATCCACTTTGTTTTTGAAAACAAAAAAAAAGTATTATTTTTGCAACCTTGAAATCGAACACAACAATGTTTCAAAAGTTTCAAACCAAAATCCAAAAAAATAATAAGTAAAATTTAATATTAAAAAATCAGAATTTTTATGGAAACCAAAAAGCAAACAAAAGAGATTAAAAAATCTCGCGGCGTAAATGCATTTATTGTTATTGTAGCGTGTCTTATACTCGCAGAATGTTTTTTCTTCTTTGTATTGGGAAAACCTTCGAACTTCGAAGACGGCAATACGGACAACCACCCCATCAACCTATTGGGTACGATGTTCAAGGGCGGATTCGTAGTACCTCTCATCCTGACGTTGTTATTCACGGTTATCGTACTTTCGGTAGAGAGATTCTTTGCTCTGAACAAAGCAAAAGGTAAAGGTAACCTTATCAAATTCGTTGCAAACGTAAAAAAAGAATTAGCTAACGGAAATATCGACAACGCTCAAAAACTTTGCGAAAAACAACAGGGTTCTGTGGCTGCTATCGTAGATGCAGGTCTTACTAAATACCGCGAAGTGGAATCTCTCGACATATCAAAAGAGATGAAAGTAGAAGCCATCAAAAACGAAATAGAAGAAGCAACCGCACTTCAACTGCCGTCTATGCAGCAGAACCTGCCAATAATAGCTACCATATCTACTCTCGGTACTCTTATGGGACTTTTCGGAACAGTATTGGGTATGATTCGTTCGTTCCAGGCTCTTGCCGGTGCAGGTGGAGTAGACTCTATGGCTCTTTCGGTAGGTATCTCTGAGGCTCTTGTAAATACGGCTTCGGGTATCGCAACAGGTGCTTTGGCTATCATTTCTTACGCTTTCTACAGCGGCAAGGTAGACAATATGACCTATGCTATCGAAGAAGTCAGCTTCGCTTTGGCTCAAACTTATTCGGAAACTCACAAATAATTTTAATTTCTTATAAAAAACAGTATAAATGAAATTACAAATCGCTGATATATAAAATATAAAAGCAGATTATCGATTTTTAATTTCTAAATATCTTAATATAATTTATGGGAAAAGTAAAGGTAAAAAAACAGAGTACATTCATTGATATGACTGCAATGAGTGACGTTACGGTACTGTTGCTTACTTTCTTTATGCTTACTTCTACATTCGTACAGAAAGAGCCGATTACGGTAAATACACCTGCTTCGGTATCTGAGGTCAAAGTGCCGGAATCAAATACCGTTACCATCCTTGTGGATAAAAACGGCAAAATATTCCTTGCAATGGACAATCCTGACGAATTGCAGAGGACAACGGAAATGGTAGCAGAAAACTACGGTATTACTTTTACGCCTGCACAAAAAAACGCTATAAGAAAGCTAACCTCTTTTGGAGTGCCTATCAGAGAGTTGCCTGCTTATTTGGATAAAACTGTCGAGAAACAAGATGCTTATATGCAAGAACAGCTCAAGACGCCAAATAACCCGCACATAGGTATCCCGAATGGCTCAAGCGATTCCATTGCCACGGCAAGCACTGCCGCAGAAGGAGCAGCCAATACAATAGACCCAAAAAACGAGTTTAAAGTATGGATAGAAAGTGCAACGAAAGGCAAAGCAATCGGCGAGGTGAAACTCGCTATCAAGGCGGACAAAACTACCGACTATAAGGTTGTAAAAAAAGTAATAAGCGATTTGAGAGATTTACGTAAAAACGAATATCTTTTGGTAACTAATTTGAGGACTGCTTCGTCAGACTAATTTATATTAACGAAAAAACAAAGGGACAAATAATTATGTCAGAAGTACAAGTAAAAGATGATAGTAGCGGAAAAAAAGGAAGACAAAAAAAGCAGACTCTAAGAGTAGACTTCACTCCGATGGTGGATATGAATATGTTGCTCATAACATTCTTTATGTTCTGTACGACATTGCTCAAACCTCAGGTGATGAATATAAGTATGCCCTCGAAAGAAAAAGCCGAAGAAGGCTCAGGAACAGAGTTCCGTGCATCTACAGCTCTTACTATAATCTTGGGCGAGGACAACGATATATACTACTACGAAGGTATGCCTACGAAAGAAAACTGGACAGATACCAGTTATCTGAAAAAGACCTCGTACGACCAAGACGGTATCAGAGCCGTATTGATGAAGAAAAACGACGGTACTTACCAGAAGATTCAGGAACTGAAAGAGAAGCGTAGTAAGGGAACTATAAGCGAAAAATACTTCACAGATCAGGTAACGGAAATACAGACTGATGCAAACAAAAATCTGAAGATAGCACCTAACGTTCTTATTAAGCCGACAGATAACTCGTCTTACAAAAATATGGTAGATGCTCTCGACGAAATGTTAGTTTGTAACATAGGTTTTTACCAGATAGCCGAGCTTAGCGATGGCGACAGGTATCTGATGTTCCTGAAGTCTAACAAGACTAAGTCGGATTATCTGACAGATGCTCAAAAGAAGGAGCTTGGTGTTAAATAAAACTATTAAAAAGGATTGAATTATTATGACAAAAGATTTTGATTTACAGTCGCCCAAATGGCTTGAGATTATCTTCGAAGGTAAGAATAAGCGTTATGGAGCGTATCAGTTGAGGAATGACTCGTCTAATAGACACATCAAAGCCTTAGTGATAGTTATTATTCTTGGTTGCGCAGCAATATTCTTGCCCAGAGTCATAGAAAATATGATAATAAAAAGTGGTGAAGTAAAACAAGAAGAAGCATTCAAGCAGACCGACTTCGATACTCAGACAGACGAACAGAAAAAAGACGACCAGCAACCTATCGAGATACCTACTACCCCACCGCCCGTACTTGCTAAGAGTATAATGGTAACGGAAGCAAGGATTGTAGAAGACAGTAAGTTGCAGGAGCAGAACCTTGCACAGGCAAACGATGCGTTGAAAAATCTGGATGCCGAAATCTCCTCGCGGACGAACTTAGAAGGAGTAACCGACGGTTCGGGTGTGAACTTAGACGATTTCCGAAGCAACATAGTAGACACCACAGCCAAAGAGGATAAAAAGATTTACACTTGGGTACAAGTGAAACCTTCTTTCCCCGGTGGCGAAGAGGCTCGTCTGAAATGGTTGCAAGACAATCTCGTTTATCCGTCGCAGGCATCTGAGGCAGGTATTCAGGGATTGGTACAAGTTGGTTTCGTTGTCGAAAAAGACGGCTCCATCACAGACGTTAAAGTCGTAAAAAGCGTTCACTCGCTACTCGATAGAGAAGCAGTACGTTTGGTAAAAGGTATGCCCAAATGGATACCAGGTAAACAAAACGGTAACACCGTAAGAGCATATTTTACCCAACCCATACGTTTCGTATTGAAATAACGTGAAGTGTATAACTATGCAAAAATACAAAGGTAGAGAATTGGCATTGTTAGTATTCGAATCGGCTATGGCTGTATTCTACGTGTTGGCAGGTATAGGTCTGCTGATGTGGAAAAGAGCCGACACCGTCATACAAAGTTCTGCCATACGTATTGCAGTCGCTGTAATACTCCTGCTCTACGGTATTTTTAGGGTATACAGAGCTATCAAAAAGCTATTTTAAGGCAATATATGATGCAAAAAACAAATATACCGAGTAGATTTTACTCGGTATATTTGTTTTTTATGGTGACTACCGACTTTTATATCGTGTAGTTAGGGGCTTCGACCGTAATATCCACGTCGTGCGGATGGCTCTCTTTGAGACCGGCAGACGTAATCTGCACGAAGACACCGTTGTTTTTCAGGGATTCGATATTGGGAGTACCGCAATAGCCCATACCCGATAGCAGACCGCCACAGAGCTGATATATAGAGTCGCTCACACTGCCCTTGTACGCCACACGTCCCTCGATACCTTCGGGTACAAGTTTTTTGGTCTGCGTGTCTTTGCTCTGGAAGTAACGGTCGGCACTACCGCGTTTCATCGCAGCCAGACTACCCATACCGACATACACTTTGAACTTCCTGCCTTGGAATATCACCTCCTCACCGGGACTTTCCGTACAGCCGGCAAGCAGCGAACCGAGCATCACTACGTCTGCTCCCGCTGCAATGGCTTTCGCTATATCGCCGCTGAATTTGATACCTCCGTCGGCAATGAGCTTTATGTCGTTTGTCTTGCAATACTCGGCAACTTCTTGTATTGCCGTTATTTGTGGTACACCCACACCTGCTACCACACGTGTGGTACAGATACTGCCGGGTCCGATACCTACTTTCACCGTATTCACTCCGGCTTTGGCGAGCTCTTCGGCTGCACGGGCGGTAACGATATTACCTGCCACAAGGTCTATGTCGGGGAATTTGTCACGTATCTTACGAACCGCATCTATCACATTGCGACTATGCCCGTGTGCCGAGTCTACCGTAATCACATCGACTCCTGCATTTATCAGAGCTTCTACCCGCCGCAGAGTATCCTCGCCGACACCTACGGCAGCGCCGCATCGTAGCCGTCCCTGACGGTCTTTGCAAGCATTTGGGTGGTTGCCGATATTATCTATATCTTTGCTGGTAATGAGTCCCACAAGTCTGTATTGATTGTCTACTATCGGCAACTTTTCGATACGATTTTTCCACAGAATCATCTTTGCTTCCTCGAGCGAAGTACCTACTTGGGCTGTAATGAGATTATCTTTGGTCATCACTGCCTCTACCTTTGTGTTGTCGATGTTCAAATACTTGATGTCGCGGCGTGTAATCATACCCACGAGATGCTTGTCGCTGTCTACGACGGGCAGACCGCTTATGTGATAACGTCGGCAAATTTTTTCGACATCGATCAGAGTATCTTCCTTTGAGACAGTTACAGGATTGAGAATCATACCGTTCTCGTGCCTTTTTACCTTGTCTACTTCGGCTGCTTGGTTCTCTATACTCATATTTTTATGGATAAAACCAAGCCCACCCTCACGTGCCATAGCTATTGCCATAGCCGATTCGGTTACGGTGTCCATTGCCGCACTCACGATAGGCACGTTCAACTTTATATTTTTGGTAAGAAAAGTCGAAATATTCACCTCGCTCGGTAAAATCTCCGAGTACTGCGGCACAAGCAGTACATCGTCAAACGTCAGTCCTGTTTTCATATCATTTATCCCTTTATGTTTTTAGTTGTTTTTACTTATTTTATTCCGCCTCTTTCGAGTATGTAATCTACGTTTTTCAGATAATAGTCGAGAGTAAAACAGCCGTTAAGTTCCGTTTCGGACAACAACGACATAACTTTTTGATTGGCAGCCAACAACTCTTGATAATCAAGCTGTTTTGCATAAGCCTCCATAGCTATCGGCTGTACGGTATCGTAAGCCTCCTCTCTCGATAGTCCTTTGGCAATCAGGGCATTCATTACACGCTGAGCAAAAATTATCTTCTTTGTCCTGTATATGTTATCGAGCATATTTTGCGGGAATACAACGAGGTTTTCCAGAATACCTTTCAGACGCATAAGCATATAATCGAGCAACATAGTAGCGTCGGGCAATATTATTCGTTCGGTAGCCGAGTGCGAAATATCGCGTTCGTGCCACAGAGCCACGTTTTCGTAGAATGTCGCCATATACCCGCGCATTACTCTGGCACAACCGCATATATTCTCGGCACTTATGGGATTACGCTTGTGAGGCATAGCCGACGAACCTTTTTGCCCTTTGCCGAAATTCTCTTCGACTTCGTGCACCTCGGTACGCTGTAAGTTGCGTATCTCCAAAGCAATCTGCTCCAATGTTGCAGCAACGACGGCAAGCGTCGCCATATAATATGCGTGGCGGTCGCGCTGTATCACTTGTGTCGAGACCTCGGCGTGCGATATACCGAGCTTACGACAGACATACTCTTCCACAAATGGCGGTATATTGGCAAAGTTGCCTACTGCTCCGCTCATCTTGCCGCACTCTATATCACGACGAGCAGCACGGAAACGCTCTAAATTGCGACTCATCTCCGAGTGCCAGAGAGCAAATTTCAGTCCGAAACTCGTAATATCGGCGTGTATGCCGTGTGTGCGTCCTATGCAGGGAGTGTCTTTATATTTTAGAGCCTGTACTCTAAGCACTTCTATAAATTGCTCTATATCTGCAAGTAATATGTCGTTTGCCTGTTTTATAAGGTATCCGTTGGCTGTATCTACTACGTCTGTAGAGGTAAGCCCGTAATGTACCCACTTACGTTCGTCGCCCAGACTCTCCGATACGGCACGCGTAAAAGCCACTATATCGTGCTTCGTCTGCTGCTCTATCTCGTATATTCGAGGTATCGAAAATTTGGCGTTTGCCCACAGTTTTTCAATATCTTCTTTGGGTACTACTCCGAGTTCGCTCCACGCTTCGGCAGCGTACAACTCTACTTTGAGATATGCTCCGAATTTATTTTCTTCTGTCCAAACCGCCCTCATCTGAGGGCGTGAGTATCTATCTATCATTACTATGTGTATTTTATTTAGTTTTAATATAAAACAAAGAGCAACCCGCCGTAGCAGGTTACTCCCAAACAAAAACTATGAAAACAATTTTTTAACAATTAACATTTCAACTTAAAACTAAGCAACAATGAAAACAAAAACAAAGTTAATTGCGTGCAAAAATAATACATTTTTTGAAACTGACAAAAAAAAAAATGTTAATTTTGCAGAAAGTATTTTTTTATTGTCTACTTAAAAACACAAAGTGTATGGATAACAAAGAATTAATAGTGAAACTGAGCAGATCGACAAAAGCCACGCAAGAGAAGACGAAAGAGTTTCTCGATGCTTTCGTCGAAGAAATCTCCGACAAATTAGGTGCGGGCAACCATATCGAGTTCTTGGATTTCGGTGTTTTGCAGACCGTTGTCAGAGAACAAAAAATAATAACAAACCCCAAAACACAAAAGAGGACACTATATCCTCCCAAAAATGTGGTGGAACTAAAAGTAACAAAATCAGTTAAGGAACACATAAAAAATATTCAAAAATGAAAGAAACAGTAACAAAACAGGATATAATATCCAATCTGTCGCAAAAATTGGATATGCCCGAAGAGCAAGTCGGTATTTTTATAAGCAAACTTAACGATTTGTTGCTCAAGAATTTGCCCACCAACAAAGAGATAACCATCGACGGTGTAGGGACATTCAGTCTCGTGTGGTCTACTTATCATAAGAATACAAAACTAAAAGATGGTGAGCCACGCGAATTCTACAAACTGAAGTTCGAACCGGCAGAGAGCCTAAAATCGACTGTAAATCAGGAATTTTCACATTTACATCCTGTAGAGTTGTCCGAAGAGACTGCCTCCAATGTGCCTTTGGATACGCTGTCGCGGCAAGCCGAAGAGATAAAGAGCGTCCTGTCTGAGATACAAAACGAAGAAACAGCCGACAATACTGTACAAAAAGATTATGTCGACATACAAGAGTCTCATACAGAGACTACTCCCTCGTCGATAGAGGTATCCGACATAAGACAAGAGACAGACGTACATTCGGATTATCAACCATATACACCGACGACAACAGAAAGTATCACGGTAGACGAACCGACAAACACACAACCCGATGACGATTATCGGTATCGACCCGATAATGAATACAGCGGGGTGGACACAACGGACAACAGCTATAAGCCGTACGATACCGCTACTACGACAGATACAAGCAGTCATCAGGCATATATACCTAACGACGAAGAAGATAGACATACATCTAAATACGACGAAGATAGGTATACCCCCAAATACGACGACAATACGTATACGCCCAACTATGCCAACAACAGATATGTGCCTAACGACGACAGCAACACTCGAAAAGGTTTTGGCGGCGATGGGTATGCGAACGACGATTACAACGCCGATGAAGTAATTGTCCACAGAAGAAAGTCTTGGTTGTGGATAATATTGGCTGTCGTAGTGATAGCTCTGGCTGCAGGCGGATATTTTATGTACAAGCCACAAGTTTGCGGCTTCGTAGACGGTCTTCTGCCTAAGCGGGATACAGTGGCTCAACAGCAGGAAGAACTCGACTCTACCGTAATATACGAACCTGTAGCCGACACGGAAATAGAAGCTGAGACTGAGGCAGATACTCTATTCTTCGAAAACAGAAAATATACCGAATATATCGATACCGTTGCCATCGGTGCAGGTGAGACAATGGCTCGGCTTGCCGAAAAATACTATGGCAGCAGGTTATTTTGGGTATATATTTTCGAAGCCAACAGAGACAACATAGCCAATGCCAACAATATATCCGTAGGTACAAGACTGAAAATACCGAAACTCGACAGCCGATTGACCAATACAAACGACAATGTACTAATGGGTAAGGTGAAAAAATTGGAAATTGCTCTGGGCAAATAAATGCAACATTGATATTACTTGTGTTAGACTTTGTAGAGACAGATAATCGAGTTTCTACAAAGTCTTTTTCGAAAATACCCGAGACGCCGCCCATAAGTTTTTAGGATTATTCGGCAAGACAGCGAAAAATCGTGTTTTCGCCGAGCGACTTTCAATACCGTTGCCGCATTATCGGAAATAAATTATAATTTTGTACAGTCAATCTATATATATATTAATAGTGTGTTTTTCAGAGATATAGTAGGACAAGATGACATCAAAAGTCGTTTGATACGAGGAGCCGCAGCGAGACGAGTGGCTCACGCCCAGATGTTCCACGGTATTTCGGGCGTTGGCTGCCTGCCTATGGCATTAGCTTATGCTCAGTACATCAACTGCGAAAATCCTCTCCCCGACGATTCGTGCGGGCAGTGCCCTTCGTGCAGGAAATATGCGGGGTTGGTACATCCCGACCTACATTTTGTATTCCCTATCATCAACAAAAAATCGTCGGGCGACGACGGTTCCGTTTGCGACGATTTTTTGCCGCAATTCCGCAACGAAGTGCTCAAAAATCCATACCTGTCGTTGCAGGATTGGCAAGAAGCCTTGCAAGAGGATAAAAAACCGATAATATATACGCGTGAGGGCGACGAAATAATACGCAAACTCAATCTGAAAGCATTCGAGGCACAGTATAAAATAATGATAATATGGTGTGCCGAGCAGATGCACGAAGCCTGTGCCAATAAGGTACTCAAAGTAATAGAAGAACCTCAGGGACAGACACTTTTTATCCTCATATCGGACAATATAGAGAATATCCTGCCAACTATTCGCTCTCGGGTACAACAGATATTTTTCCCACCGATAGACGTCGAACATCTCCGTCGAGAACTGAAAAGTAAAGGGTTGTACAACGAGGCTTCCGAATTTTATATAAAAAATGCCAAAGGCAGTCTAAATCAGCTATATAAAAATATCAACAACGACGATACCAACGCCTATTACCTAAGGTTATTCATAGATATGATGAGAGGATGCTGGAATCTGAACGAAACCACTTTCGGCAGTCAATGGAGACCCATTCTCGAGCAACTGACATCGCTGGGGCGCACCTCGCAAACGGCTTTTCTGCAAAATGCACAACGAGAGCTGCGAGAGAACTTCGTATATAATCTTTCTGTCGATAATCTCGTATATATGAACGCCGACGAACTCGATTTCGCACAGCGATTTGCACGCTTTGTAAACGAACGCAACATAGAACAGTTTATGAACGAATTTGCTCTGGCAGAGGCGCATATCGAACAGAATGCTAATGCTAAATATGTTTTTTTAGACCTTATGCTCAAAATCAACGAGTTGCTGAAATTAAATATGAATCCCTGATGTAAAGACAATCATATATTATATGTATAAAGTAGAAAAAGTATTACCATTCGACCACAGCGACAGCTCCAAAAGCGTACAGGTAGAACGTATGTTCGACCAGATAGCTGCCGGATACGACACGATGAACCACACGATGTCGCTAAATATGGATAAATGTTGGCGAACGAGAGGAATAAAGGCTCTTGCCGACATCAAACCACAGCGAATACTCGATGTTGCCACAGGTACAGGCGACTTGGCTATCGAAGCCTATATGCGACTGCGACCTGCAAGTATAGTAGGCATCGACATATCCGAGCAGATGATGAACGTAGGACGTACCAAAGTCGAGAGGCTCGGACTGAGCGACTCCATCTTATTCGACCGACAGAATTGCTGCGACCTGTCGTTTGCAGACGACTCGTTCGATGCAGTAATGGCGGCTTTCGGAGTACGCAATTTCGAAGACCTCGACAAAGGTCTGTGTGAGATGTTGCGTGTTCTACGACGGGGAGGGCGGCTTATGATACTCGAACTATCTACTCCCGAATATTTCCCCGCACGACAAGGATATCGGATATACTCCAAGCTGATACCACGACTCGGTAAAATATTCACCAAAAGTCGACAAGCATACGACTATCTGCCGAAATCCATATCGGCATTCCCACAGAATAGACAGATGACAGAAATTATGACAAAAAACGGTTTCAAAAATGTTTCTTATAAAAAATTGTCTTGGGGCACTTGCTCTATGTATATAGGCAACAAATAATTACAAAAAACACATTCTTCGCCTTAACAATATTTTAAACTATTTATCCATTGTTACAGCTCCGCAGTAAATAATTTGTTGTACCTTTGCCGTAAATTTTAATATTAAACAATTCAAATTTTAAAAAAGAGATGAAAAAAGTAATTTTATCTGCATTAGCAGTAGTATTTGCATTCAATATTGCAAGTGCACAAGAAGAAGTTGTAAGAGTTACAACAGTTACTACAACAAACTATTTCAAACCCAACCAGGGCGACGTAACAGCTGACCTCGGCCTGTTCGGCAAGGGTATTTTTTCAAACCAAAGCCCGGTCAATACATTTGACGGTATGTTGAAAGGTCGCTTGTTCTTGATGGACGACCTTGCTTTGCGTGCTTCGTTATCGGCAAGTCAAGTAAGCGAAACAAATACATCTAATGCTGATGTTACTACAAAAACCAGCAGAGGTGGTTTCGGTTTGTTTGCAGGTATCGAAAAACACTTCAACGGCACAGCCAGACTCTCGCCATACGTTGGTGCAGACCTCGGTATAGAAGTTTGGAATCAATCTTCAATTACCGATAACAAAAAAGACAACAATTTTGATACAAGTGTAAAAGGTCCTGGTACATTCTACATTGGAGGCAAACTTTTGTTCGGAGCTGACTACTATATCGCTCAGAGTCTGTACATTGGAGCAGAAGCAGGTCTTAATCTTGGTTGTAATTTTATAGGTAGGAGTACTACAACTGCCGGAGGAAAAATCACCACATCCGAACCGCAAGGCTCTAAATTTGACCTTGGAACAGGTGTATATGGCGGTTTCAAAATCGGTTTTGTATTCTAACTTAACTCATAATAGATAAATTTTTTTAAAAGGCAGCTATCAAAGTATTGGTAGCTGTTTTTTTGTATATAATCATTTATTAAACGATTGAATATTCTATAATACGCTTAGCAAAACTCTTTACACTATTTGCGATAAAAGGCGAAATATCAAAGCGTTCTCAATCAATAAAATTTTTACGGGACAATCATAAAAAAAATGTAATTTTGTATTTCTGTTTTTATTGAATTATTAATTTAATATATAATCGCAAATAATGTGTGGAATAGTAGGTTATGTAGGTAAGCAGCAGGCTTATCCGATATTGATAAAGGGACTCCATCGCCTCGAATACAGAGGCTACGACTCTGCAGGGCTGGCTCTGATAAACGCCAACGACGAACTGAATGTTTATAAAACCAAAGGTAAAGTGGTTAATTTAGAGCATTTTGTCGAAGGTAAGGATAGTACCGGTTGTATCGGTATAGCCCACACCCGTTGGGCTACTCACGGCGAACCCAGCCAGATAAACGCCCACCCTCATTACTCCAAGACAAAGAATATCGCTCTCATACACAACGGTATTATAGAGAATTATGCCGATTTGAAGAAAAAACTACAAGCCAAAGGCATAGAGTTTGTCTCAGATACCGATACCGAAGTGCTCGTACACCTTATCGAATACATATATCAACGAGACAAAAGCAATATGGTAACAGCCGTACAGGTTGCTCTCAATCAGGTAATAGGAGCTTATGCCATCGCCATAATAGACCGCAACAATCCGGAAACTCTGATAGTGGCACGCAAAAGCAGTCCGTTGGTAATAGGCATAGGCGACGGGGAATTTTTCTTGGCGTCCGACGCTTCGCCTATCGTAGAGTATACCAAGCAGATGATTTTCCTCGACAACGACGAAATAGCCGTCATCAATCTAAAAAGCGGAGTGAAGGTAAAGAAACTCAACAATGTAGAGGTTACTCCCGAAATCAAAGAAGTGATGCTCGATGTTGGGCAATTGGAAAAAGGAGGTTACCCGCACTTTATGCTAAAAGAGATATTCGAACAGCCCGAATGCCTTATCAACTGTATGAAAGGAAGAGTCAACGTAGACCTTAACGACGTGAAACTTGCCGCTATCATAGACAACAAACAGACACTGCTCAATGCCAACCGTATAGTGATACTTGCCTGTGGTACTTCGTGGCACAGTGGCCTGATAGGCAAATACTTAATAGAGACATTCTGTAAGATACCCGTCGATGTGGAGTATGCCTCAGAGTTCAGGTATCGCAATTCGGTAATCAGCCCTAACGATGTGGTGATAGCCATTTCGCAATCGGGCGAGACGGCAGATACATTGGCAGCCATAGAACTTGCACGCGAAAAAGGAGCCTTCGTATACGGTATCTGCAACGCCGTAGGGTCGTCGATACCCCGTGTAACACATACGGGATCGTACATACACGTCGGACCTGAGATAGGAGTAGCCTCTACCAAAGCATTTACAGGTCAGGTGACAGTACTCACTATGTTTGCTCTGGCTCTGGCAAAAGCAAAAAATATCATAGAACACGATAAGTTTCTGGAAATGATAAAAGAGCTGTCGCTAATACCCGACAAAATAAGAGAAGTACTCAAACACAACGATAAGATTGCCGATTTGGCAAAGATATTCACATACGCACGCAATTTCATATATCTCGGTCGAGGCTATTGTTTCCCTGTGGCACTCGAAGGAGCTCTGAAACTGAAAGAAATTTCGTACATACACGCCGAAGGTTACCCCGCTGCCGAGATGAAACACGGTCCCATAGCCCTCATAGACGAAGAGATGCCTGTCGTATTCATTGCCACTCAGAATTCTCTATACGAAAAGGTTGTAAGCAATATGCAGGAGGTCAAAGCTCGTAAAGGCAGGATAATAGCCATCGTCAACAAAGGCGACCACAAACTGCAAGAACTTGCCGATTACTGTATCGAGGTTCCTGCTACCGTCGACAGCCTCGAGCCGCTTATAACATCGATACCTATGCAACTGTTGGCATATCACATAGCCGTTTGTAAAGGTAAAAATGTAGACCAACCTCGCAACTTGGCTAAATCCGTAACGGTAGAGTGAGCGTTTTTTTAGTGAACATTAAAATACTGTTTTCGGTTGGCAAATGAACACTTCGCACACAACTCTCTTCCATAGCGACCGGATACCCTCGCCGTGCTTCGTCATCGACGAACGGCTGCTGAGGCAAAACCTCGACACTATCGCACAAGTAAGCCGCAGAGCAGGTGTCGAGATTATAATGGCATTCAAGGCGTTTGCTATGTGGAAGGTCTTCCCCATAATAAAAGAGTACGTTACACATACCACGGCAAGTTCGCTTGCCGAAGCTCGTTTATCGGTAGATAAGTTCGGCAACAAGGCTCATCTTTACGCTCCCGCCTATACCGACGGCGAGTTCGACGAATTGGTGGAGTGCAGCACACATATAACGTTCAATTCGTTAGCTCAGTTCGAGAAGTATTACGGTCGTACTCAAGGCAGAGACATATCGTGCGGCTTGCGGATAAACCCCGAAATATCGGTGGTGGAGACCGATCTCTACAACCCCGCCAAAGCGGGCTCGCGTTTAGGAATCACAGCCGAACAACTCCCCGAGAAACTACCCGATGGTGTAGAAGGTCTTCATTTCCACGTACTTTGCGAAAACTCGTCGTTCGACTTGGAAAAAGTACTTGTCGGCTTGGCAGACAAATTCGACCGACAACTGCGGCAGGTGAAGTGGCTCAATATGGGCGGTGGACACCTGATGACCCGCAAGGGCTACAATATTAATCATCTAATAGAAGTTATATCGGCTTTCAGACAGAAATACCCGCATCTGCACATAATACTCGAACCCGGCGCCGCTTTCGTATGGCAAACAGGCATACTCAAAGCACAGGTAGAAGACATAGTAGAGAATCACGGCATTCGGACGGCGATGCTTAATGTATCGTTTGCCTGCCATATGCCCGACTGTCTCGAAATGCCCTATCAACCACGCATATACGGAGCCGAGATGACCCAACCCGATGCACAGGGGAACAACGTCTATCGTATGGGAGGCAATTCGTGTCTTTCGGGCGATTTCGTCGGTAGCTGGGTATTCCCGAAGCCGCTCGTGGTAGGCGATATTATCATATTCGAAGATATGATTCATTACACTACGGTGAAAACCACGATGTTCAACGGTGTATCGCACCCTTCGATCGGTATCGTAAAAGAAAATGGTGAGTTTGTTTTGCTCAAACAGTTTACTCACCAAGATTATTTCGATCGTATGTGTTGATACGCTGGCGGAAAAAGAGGGATTCGAACCCCCGGTACGGTTGCCCGTACACCGCATTTCGAGTGCGGCTCATTCGACCACTCTGACATTTTTCCTAATACATCAATCGAAATTGACGCCGCAAAGATACAAAAAATGTACGAATTAAATCATATTTCAACTTATTTTTTCTTTTTCGCATATAAAAAAGCAGGTACATCTGCGTCTTAGACAAACATACCTGCGTAATTTACAAAGGATTATTACGCCATAAGTTCCTTCATAGCGTCGCCAATGATTTTTATACCTTTGTCTATCTGCTCTTCGGGTGTGTTACAGTACGATACCCTTATGTAGCCGTTTTTCTGTGCGTGTGGGTGGAATACCGAACCGAGTACAAATACGGCTCCTCTTTCGACTACTTTTCTGAACAATTGTTCTTCGTCTACACCGTGCGGCATCTTTATCCAGAAATAGAATCCGCCTATCGGGGTAACATAGGTTGCCTCCTGCGGCAAATACTTCTTGATAGCCTGCAGAGTGTAGTTGCGGCGAGTATTGTATATTTTACGAATCTGCTCGATGTATGGCTCCATCTTGCCTGTTTTTATGAAGTTTTCGGCAAAAACCTGCGATATGGTAGGCGTACAAGCGTCGATGCTCTGTTTGCATATCTGCATCTTTTCGTATACTATCTCGGGTACCAAAGCCCAAGCTACACGAAGCCCCGGTCCGAAAATCTTGGAGAACGAACCAGTGTAAAGAATCTGAGAGTCCATCTCGGCATCTACCCACGTTTTCATAGGACGCGACCGTTCGTAGCCCTCTTTGTCGTAATAGAGTTCGCCGTAGGCATCGTCTTCTATGATAGGTATCTCTGTGCCACGCATCACCTCTATCAGCTCTTCGCGGCGGCGGCGTGAGTAGACCAGACCTGCGGGGTTGTGGAAGTTTGGCGTCAGATAGAGTAACTTCGGTTTCGGATTGCGATTGATTTTCTCTTTCAGCTGCTCGATATTGATACCGTCGGCGTCGAGGTCGCACGATTCGATATTAGCCTGATACGACAAGAACGACGATATACCGCCGATAAATACAGGGTTTTCGGTGATAACGGTATCGCCCGGGTTGATAAACAATTTAGCAATGATATTCAAGCCCTGCAAGCTACCGGTGGTGATTATCAGCTTGTTTCTGTCGACAGGGAAATTCCTGCGACGCAGAAACTCGGTGAGTTCCTTTACCAAACCGGGGTTACCGGGCGTAGGTCCATACTGCATTGCCTCCTCCCATTGCTTGCGAGAGAACTTGGCAGACATCTCTACCATATCTTCCACAGGAAAGAGTTCGTTGCCCGGCATACCGCCCGCAAACGAGATAATATCACTTCTTGTGGCGAGGCTCATCAAATCCCTGATAGCCGAAGAACGAAACGACTGTACACAGTCAGAAAATTTAAAGTCCATATTAATTTATATTTTTTATTATTAAAAATCAAAGCTAAATCGAAGTCTGTCGTTTGTTGCCGCAAAATTACAAATTTTATTCTTTTCGGCAATATTCTATTTTTCTCAGGCTCAAAACCCATTGCCATATATTCAACTAATTATCAACAACATAACACTCGAAACAAATATTTTTTACCGCTCTACTATCTTTTAGAAAATAACATTATGCAAATCGTCCTCATAGCCCTGCCGTCAGAATATTTTTTTGATATTCGGAAAAATATTGTAACTTTGCACATTTATTCGAAGAATAGATTTTACATACAAATATTTATAATTTAATTAACAAAAAAACAAGATGAATTTAAGTAACATCAAACCCGCAGCAGGTTCTGTAAGAGCCAACAAAAGATTAGGTCGTGGTGTTGCATCAGGCAAGGGTGGTACATCTACCCGTGGGCACAAAGGTGCAAAGTCGCGTTCAGGTTATTCTCGCAAAATCGGTTTCGAGGGAGGTCAGATGCCTCTCCAACGTCGTCTGCCGAAGTTCGGTTTCAATCCGATAGAACGAGTAGAATACAAAGGTATCAATCTATTTGCTTTGCAAGCACTTGCAGATGAAAAGAAGCTATCGGAAGTTTCGGTACAGACACTTATCGACGCCGGTATGATAAGTAAAAAGCAGAAAGTAAAAATTCTTGCCAAAGGCGAGTTGTCTGCAAAATTGAATGTAGAAGCTCATGCTTTCTCGAAATCGGCTCAAGAAGCTATCGAAAAAGCAGGTGGAACCGTTAAAATAGTGAAATAATGAAAATTGTAGGAACAATAAAAAATATTTGGAAGATAGAAGACCTACGGACAAAATTGGGCATAACAATCTTGTTTATACTCATTTATCGTTTCGGCTCTTTTATAGTTCTTCCCGGTATCGACCCGGCGTCGTTGGCTGACCTCAAGCAGCAGACATCGGGCGGATTGCTTTCGCTGCTGGATATGTTCTCGGGGGGAGCATTCTCCAATGCCTCTATATTTGCATTGGGTATTATGCCATACATCTCGGCATCTATCGTAGTACAGCTGCTCGGCATAGCCGTGCCGTATTTCCAGAAGATGCAGCAAGAAGGCGAAAGCGGACGTCGTAAAATAAACCAGATAACTCGTTATCTGACAGTTGCTATCCTGTTATTACAAGGACCGTCGTATCTTGTAAACTTAAAAGTACAGATAGGTCAGGCTATGGGCGGTATACCCGAAAATCTCAGTAGCTTCTGGGGCTTCACGCTCCCTTCGGTAATAATACTCTGTGCCGGATCTATGTTCGTAATGTGGCTCGGAGAACGAATGACCGACAAAGGTATAGGTAACGGTATCTCTATGCTCATTATGATAGGTATCATAGCACGTCTGCCACAAGCGATAACTCAGGAATTTATCGTGAAAATGAACGAAAACGGAGCAGGAGGTCCTATAATGTTCTTGCTCGAAGTGGTTATATTCGTGGTAGTTATCGGCTTTGCCGTATTGCTGGTACAGGGCACACGCAAAATACCCGTACAGTACGCCAAACGCGTAATAGGTAATAAGCAGTACGGAGGAGTACGTCAATACCTGCCTCTGAAAGTGAATGCGGCAGGGGTAATGCCTATCATCTTTGCACAGGCAATAATGATGGTTCCCGTGATGTTTACACTTGGTTCGAATAACCCCGGTGGCTTCATCAGAGCTCTTATAGACACAGGAGGTTTTTGGCACAATTTCATATTGGCGTTGTTTATCATAGCCTTTACATATTTCTACACTGCTATAACATTCAATCACAATCAAATAGCAGACGAAATGAAACGTAACAACGGCTTCATTCCGGGTGTAAAACCAGGCAAGCAGACAGCGGAATACATAGATATGATTATGTCGAGAATAGTACTACCGGGCTCTATATTCTTAGCTATCATAGCTATTCTGCCTGCATTTGCAAGATTATTCGGTATCACGACGGGTTTCTCGCAGTTCTTTGGCGGTACTTCGCTTCTGATTCTTGTGGGAGTAGTCCTCGACACTCTGCAACAGATAGAGTCGCATCTGCTTATGAGACACTATGATGGTTTGCTGAAATCAGGTAGCCGTATAAAAGGACGCTCAGGCTCTATGGCTGCGTATTGAGGACGTGAAATAACAGAGAAAATTAAAACCTCTTGTCAAACAAAAAAGAAGGGTCTTAAAATAACTTTTGAGATACCTTCTTTTTATTATAATTTATAAATAAAAACTTCAATCTCTTAACTGTTATTTTTAGTTAAATCTATGTGTTATTCCCAAAAAAGAACTATCTTTGCAGGAATTTTTCAGGTTATTTCTATTTTAATAAAATTATAATATGAGATATATCAAATTATTAGTAGCGGCATTAATATTGTCTTTGTCAACATATTCTGTTTCTGCTCAGACAGACTACAAGTGGAAAAAGTACTATATGGAAGCAGGTATCTTGGGAGGAGGTAGTTATTACCTTGGAGATGCCAATAAGATCCCCTTCAACTATATGTTACCAACAGGGGGGCTATTTCTTAAATATAAGTTCGACGGACGTTGGGAAGCTAAACTTCAAAGTACGGTAGGACAAGCCGGTATCGGTGAAATCAATGGAGTTATGCGGAATACCACATTTTTGGATTTTGCTCTTCTTGCCGAGTTCAACTTCTTCAACTATGCCTCTATGCGTTTAGAACCGGGTTCGTCGAGGGTAACTCCTTATATCTTTGCCGGTTTGGGAATGTCCCTTTTCAACAAAGAGTCGGCACCGATAGTACCGTTTGGTCTGGGTATGAAGTGGTATATTGCCGACAGGCTAAACCTCGGACTATACTGGAGTACTCAGAAGGTAATATATAACGACAATTTCGACTTGATAGACAACCCACTAAAGCTAAAAAAAGGTTTTTGGATAAATAATGACTGGTATTCTACTCTGGCAGTTTATTTCTCCGTTAATTTTTGGGAGGTATGTCCTACATGTATTGACGGCAGAGGCAACAAGAAAAGAGGTCGTTGATTAAGAGAACAATACTTTTAACGAAAACAGACAGCAAATTCCGGTGTACAAAGGCAATATAAATTTAGATATACTACCTGAACATATAGCTATTGTTATGGACGGAAATGGGAGGTGGGCAAAACAGAAGGGTTTTGACCGCATTTTCGGTCATACCAACGGTATCAATACCGTAAGGCAAATAACAGAAGCTGCCGCCGAGGTAGGTATAAAATATCTGACTTTATACACTTTCTCTACCGAAAATTGGAACCGACCACAAGAAGAGATACACGGTATAATGAAGCTGCTGGTAGAGAGTATCGAAAAAGAGAGTGAGACATTCCGAAAAAATAATGTACGACTACTTGCCATAGGCGATTTACTACGCCTACCCGAAGATGTAAATAAAAAACTACAGACCTGTATAGCCGAGACAAGCAGCAACACGGGGTTATCGCTCGTATTGGCTCTAAGCTACTCGTCGCGGTGGGAGATAACAAACGCCATAAAAAACATAGCGAAAGATTGTCTGAGCGGTAAGATTGACGACATCGGGCTTATAGACGAAACCGTAATATCCGATTATCTGACCACACGTAATATACCAGACCCTGATATAGTAATACGTACGGGGGGAGACATCCGTATCTCAAACTTTCTGTTGTGGCAGGCTGCATACGCAGAGTTTTTTTTCACAAAAACCTACTGGCCTGAGTTTACGAAGGACGAATTTTTTCGGATAATATCAGAATTCCAAAACAGGGAACGACGTTTTGGCAAAACAAGCGAACAAATAAAATCGACAAAAAACTAAAAAAACAAATAATCAAAATGATTATCAAGTATCTACGACACATCACACTTATCATAATATTGTTGTTCCAATCCATATTATCTTGGGGACAAGACAACGATATAAGCTACGATGCCGTAAAAGAATATACCATTGCCAATATTGCCGTAACAGGTGATTTTACATACGAAAATTACATTATCATAGGTTTCTCGGGGTTATCTGTCGGTGATAAAATATCCGTACCCGGCAAAGAGATATCATCAGCCATAAAAAGATTCTGGCGTCAGGGATATTTCTCTGAAATACAGATATATGCAGACAAAATAGAAAACGACAGCGTGTGGCTGAATATATACCTGAAACAGCGACCTAAAATAAACGAAATCAAATTCTATGGGGTCAAAAAAAGTGAGCAGGAAGATATAGAAAAGAAAATCAATATAAAACGCAACGATATACTGACTGCCGACCTGACAGACAGGATAAAAGTATTGTCGAAAAACTACTTTTCCGAAAAGGGTTTCGACAACGCAGAGATAACCGTAGTACAAAAGCCCGATGCCGAAAAGGGATTAGCCAACTTGGATATAATAGTAGATAAAAAACAAAAAATAAAAGTTCACGACATAATCGTCTCGGGGAACAACTCATTATCTATCACCAAGATAGATAATGCTATGAAGAAAACCAACCGCCCTACTCTACTCAATTTTTTCAAAAGCAAAAAGTTCATAAAATCGTTATACGAAACAGATAAAAATTCGCTGATAGAAAAATATAACGAGATTGGTCACAGAGACGCAAAAATACTGAAAGACAGCGTAGTATACATAGACTCCACACATGTCGACATATATCTGACAGTAGACGAAGGTAAAAAATATTATTTCGGAAATATGAGTTGGAGTGGCAACACGGTTTATACTACCGATGTACTGGATGCCTATCTGAATATAAAAAAAGGCGATGTATTCAACCAAAAGCAACTGGACAAACGTCTGAATGGCGACGAAGATGCTGTAATGTCTCTCTACAAAGACAACGGTTATCTGTTCTCGCAAGTAGACCCGATAGAGTCCAGTATAGTGGGTGATAGTATCAATTTCGAATTTCATCTGTACGAAGGTAAACCTGCTACCATCAACAACGTTATAATCAAAGGCAACGACAGAGTTTACGAACACGTCATACGAAGAGAAGTACGTACTCGTCCGGGCGATATATATTCGCAAAACAATCTGATTCGTTCGCTAAGAGATTTAGCTCAACTCCAACTATTCAACGAAGAGAAACTATACAGAAGCGATCTAATACAACCCGATATAGAGAGCGGAACAGTAGATATAGCCTACAACCTCGAGACTAAGTCGTCAGACCAATTCGAGTTCTCTGCCGGTATATCGCCACAAGGACCTATACTGTCTGTCGGAGTTAAGTTCACTAACTTTGCTATACAGAATTTGTTCAGACCTTCGATGTACCGCATTGTACCTCAAGGCGAAGGGCAAACTCTGAATATCAAAGCACAGGCAAGTGGTCAATATTACCAAAATTACAGTATATCGTTCATAGAACCTTGGCTTGGCGGTAGACGCCCCAATTCGCTCTCGGCAGCAATATTTTATGCCGTACAGACAGGGCTGAGCGAACGTTATCAGAATGCTATAAATTCAAACTTAAGCCAATACTACGCATATAACAACGGTATGGGACGCTCAGGCTACACTTACGAATACGACTCGAGTACCCGAATGCTGACCCTGGGGGCCTCGCTCGGTATCGGTACGCGACTAAAATGGCCTGACGACTATTTTTCACTCTACACAGAGCTATCTTACCAACATTACCGTCTTAGAAACTGGTACGACTACTATTTCGGATTCAAAAACGGTATATCCAACAACTTAGCTCTGGGTATAACCCTACAACGAAACTCGATAGATAATCCCATATATACTCGCAAAGGGTCTATCCTGACGCTATCTGTCAGTGCCACCCCCCCATATTCTGCATTCTCGGGTGCGGATTACAGCAAACTAAGTGCCGAAGATACAAGACGTTGGATAGAGTATCACAAATGGAAATTATCTTTCAAAAACTTCACTCCTCTGTCGCGAAACGAAAAATTGGTACTGATGACACGCGTAGAATATGGATTTGTAGGATATTACAACAAATATAAACGTTCGCCGTTCGAGAAATTTCACGTAGGTGGCGACGGTATGAGCGGATACACTTCTCCGGGTACGGAGATAATCGGTATGCGAGGATATGCATCAGGTTCGCTGACCCCGATAGACCCGACCACAAGAACGTCTAACGGTAACATATACACCCGTATGACAATGGAGCTTCGCTATCCCATTCTTATGCAGCAGACTACGGTAGTATGGGCATTGGCTTTCGTAGAAGGGGGTAACTGTTGGAGCGACTTCAAGTACTTCAATCCGTTTAATATCAAAAGGGCAGCAGGTGTCGGCGTACGAGTATTTCTACCGATGTTTGGAATGCTCGGCATAGACTGGGGATATGGTTTCGACCTTCCATACGGCTCTACGACAAGAAGCGGCAGCCAGTTTACATTTGTACTCGGACAAGAGTTTTAACCACCGTGAAGATTTTGTAGTATTAAACTAAATGTGATTTTTACAATCAAAAGTAAATTAACAAATAAATAAAACAAGTATATGAAAAAAACAGTATTGGCAATTTTAGTAGTACTGGGAGGCATTCTGAATGCAAGTGCACAAAAGGTAGCAGTAGTCGATATGGATTACATACTGAAATCCATACCTCAATACGAGGCTGCCAACGACCAATTGAGCCAACTATCGACCAAATGGCAGAAAGAGATAGAAGCCCAACAAGCAGAGGTACAGACATTGTACAAAAACTACCAAACAGAGCTCGTATTCCTGACTCCTGAGATGAAAAAACAGCGTGAGGACGAGATAATAGCAAAAGAGAGAGCCATAGGAGAGAAAAAGAAGAAATATTTCGGAGCCGAAGGCGAGATGTTCAAAAAAAGAAACTCACTTATAAAACCTATACAGGAAGAGATATACAACGCTATTCAAGAGTTGAGCAATACGAAGAAATACGACTTGATACTCGACAAAAACTCCAACGTAGGCATCATCTTCGCTTCACCGAAACTCGATATAAGCGATGAGGTATTGACTCAATTAGGTTATTCGAAATAAATTTGTAAACAACGAAAAAATATTAATTAATCAGAAATAAATTTTTTAGGAAATGAAAAAAGTTTTATTATCGTTATTGGTTTTAGTGATGCCACTGTTGGCTTTTTCGCAAGAGGTAAAAGTCGGATATATCGATGCCGAGCAAATAATGATGGCGATGCCCGAAATTGCAGGCATAGAAAAACAGATGTCGGAATATAATTCGCAGAACTCCAAGTATATGCAGGAGATGGAGACCGAAATCAAAAACGAAGAGGCTAAGTACGAACAGATGAAGGCAAATGCCACCGCTACAATGAAAGCAGACCAAGAGGCTAAGATTCAGACTCTTTATCAACGTTATCAGACTACATTACGCACTATACAGCAAGATGCTCAACAGAAGCAGGCAACGCTGTTAAAACCTGTTCAAGACCGCCTTATAAAAGCAATTGAGACCGTAGGCAGCAAAAACAATTTTCTATTCATCCTCGACAAAAATACTATGCTGTATAAATCTGCAAAAGCGGTAGACGTTACAGGTATGGTGAAAAAAGAGTTGAATATTAAATAATCTAATAGTAGAAAAACAGAACAAAATACCTTGTTATACTAAATATCAGGGTATTTTTTGTATAGACATATCACTGCCATTTTACATATTTCACAGTTATCCAAATTTTGCGTAACTTTGCAGGCAAAATATTTATCGATAATGAAGAATAAAGCAACATATACACGTAAAAATCAACCATATACCCAGAAAGACATATTATCGTCATTCAAATTATCGCATTTGGAACGCACAAACAACAAAACCAACAGCCTCGAAGAAGAGAACTCACAATTAATAGATTCTTTCGAACTTATTATCAACAACCAACAAGGACTCAGGAATAAATGCCTCGACAACAACAATCTGCTACTAACGGACGTCGAAGGCAATCAGAATCATTCCTATCTGCTCGAAAAACAGATAAAAACACTCAAACAAAAGATAGATGAACTACAAAGCAAGAAAAATGTCGTCTATTAACACAAAACACATAAAAAAGTATCTCTTGGCTGCATTGCTCGTAATGTATGCCGCCTTCACTTGGGGGCAGAAAAAGCACGAGATGCGTATGGTATGGATAGCAACGGTAAGCAATATCGACTGGACACCGAACAGAGAATTTGACCCTACCAAACAACAAAAAGCGATGGTAGCAATGCTCGATACTTTCAGCAAATTGAATATAAATGCCATCGCCTTACAGATACGCCCCACCGCCGACGCTTTTTATCAATCCAATATCGAGCCGTGGTCTCACTTCCTTACGGGTGAGCAAGGCAAAGCCCCCTCGCCATATTACGACCCCCTCGAATTTACTATAAATGAGGCTCATAAGAGAAACATAGATGTGCACGTATGGATAAACCCTTACAGGCTACTGAACAGCGATAACCTCGATATACTGCACAAAAACAATATCTTTTTCAAAAAACCCGAGATGTTTCTGAAATACGGTAGTCAATATTTTTTTAATCCATCGCACCCTGAAACATTGAAACACCTGCAAAACGTAGTTGCCGACATTGTATCTCGCTACGATATAGACGCTGTACATATCGACGATTATTTTTATCCCTACCCCATCAAAGGCAGAGAATTCCCCGACGAAGAAGATTTCAGGGCAAATCCGCGAGGCTTTCACAACAAAAACGATTGGCGAAGGGATAACGTCAATCGAGCTATCGATATGATTTCGAGCACAATAAAACGAATAAAACCATACGTCGAGTTTGGTGTATCGCCTTTCGGTGTGTGGCGAAACAAAAACAGAGACCCCAGAGGCTCAGACACAAAGGCTCTCAGCAACTACGACGACCTGTATGCAGACATACTGAAATGGATAGACGAAGGCAAAATAGACTATGTGATACCTCAGTTATATTGGGAGATAGGTCATAGAAGTGCAGAATACAACACCTTAGCCGAATGGTGGAACGCCAACAGCGACAAAACAAACCTTTACATAGGGCTTTTTGCCTCGAATATCGGCAATAAGTCGGCATCGCGTGTGTGGCAGACGAGCGACGAGCTTTGCCGACAGATAAAACTCAACTACCAATACGACAATATCAAGGGGGTCGGGTTGTATTCGGCAGTGGCTCTAATGCAAAACAGAATGGGAATTGCCGATAGCCTACGTAATAATTTTTTTCGCCACAAGGCTCTCGTACCACATAGCCCAAAAATGAGCAATAAACTGCCAGTAGAACCTAAAAATTTGAAGATGATTTTCGACTACAACCGTCAGAAAATATACCTACAATGGGAAAAGTCGAGCGAAAAAGATTTGAAATATTACATAATATACCGATTCGGCAAAAATGAACCGATAGATACTGACAATCCAAAGAATATTTTTGCTACCACACGAAACAACTATCTGGATATAACACAGTTTATATTAAATAATTATAGCAAAAAAATGATATTTGCGGTAAGCAGTGTCAATCGCTATAATGTCGAAAGCGAAAAATATATCACAGTAGAATATTGATATTTAACAAGAAAACAGAAATATGTACAAAAGAATTTTATTAAAACTATCGGGCGAATCATTGCAAGGCAATCTGTCGGGCGGTATATGCGAAGACAGGCTGGCAGAATATGCCGAGCAGATAATAGAAGTAGCAAAAATGGGCATACAGGTAGGTATCGTCATAGGCGGGGGCAATATTTTCAGAGGACTCAAAGGTATAGAGCGTGGTTTCGACCGTGTCAAAGGCGACCAAATGGGTATGTTGGCAACGGTAATAAACGCTCTCGCCCTGCAATCGGCTATCGAAACAGGAGGGGTGAGATGTAAGCTACTGACAGCCATCAAGATGGAACCGATAGGCGAATTTTATGCTAAACAAAAGGCTATCGACGCTCTGACAAAGGGCGAAATTGTGATATTTGCCGCAGGTACGGGCAATCCATACTTTACTACCGACACGGGAGCCTCTCTGCGAGGCATCGAGATAGGTGCCGACGCTATGCTAAAAGGCACACGGGTAGACGGAGTATATGACTCTGACCCCGAAAAAAACCCGAAGGCGACAAAATTCGACCGTATAACATTCGATGAAGTATACAACCGCAACCTGAAAGTAATGGACCTGACCGCAACCGCAATGTGTGCACAAAACAATCTGCCGATAATAGTATTCAATATGGATAAAAAAGGCAATCTGAAACGACTACTGAGTGGCGAGGAGATAGGTACTGTTGTTACAAATCAAAAATAATAACTGCAAATGACAGGAAAACAAGCAAATACACTATTTCTGATAGGCTATGCAATATTGATATCGGGAGCCATTTTGCATATTTTCGACATCAAGGCAGGATTTTACATTTTGGGGATAGGCATTCTTATAAATACTTTTTTCAGGGTAAAGATATTGCCACGAAGTACAGACCGAAGGATAAGGCGTCTGAATAGCCAACATTTCATCATCGTAGCCTGTTTTATAATCACAGCCTACCTTATGTACAAACATCATTCGGCATGGGCTTTGCCTCTGCTTATTGCGGGCGTAATCGACTTTTACCTGACCTTCCGCTACCCAAAGGTAGAAGACAACGACGACGACAGTCGCGAACAAGAGCAAAACGGGTAAATTCGTCGGTAATACAATAAAAATTAAAACATTATATTGCAGACGCGCTTATAATTTTCTCCATCAGGTCTGCTCCCTGTCGGCGCGAGAAACGGTCTCTGTCTTCTGCTGTCAGGGTACTTGCGACATATTTTGTTGCTCGCCATTCGTTATATTTATCTATTATAAATGCCTCTATATCTGCCGTATCTGAGCTAACCAGACCGCAAGATATACTTTTGGCCGTTATCGATAGTTCGTCGTCATTATCGGGAGTGATCAGAATTGAACATCCCGTACCCAGGTATTCGAAAAACTTGGTAGTCATAATACCGTGATAATCCAACACATACGGCTTATTACTAAAAATCAGTAATATGGAACTTTCGTTCATCTTCTCTACTAAATCGGCTGCAAATACAAACTTCTTATAACTCATAACACGCTCTATACCGAACTCTGCAGCTACTTTTTCTATCGTTTTTTTCGAATTTGTGTCGACGAACCATCTAATTTCCAAACAATTAACATCTATCCTATTAGATGATAATATATTGCGTACAGCCTCAAAAAATATAAGTGGATAACGTAGACACATATCGGTGAGTTCCCCGAAGTACGACAACACGAATTTATCCGACATCAAATGTAGAGGTTCGAATACGGTTTCGTCGAATCCGTTGTACACGGTGTAAACGTTTGGGTTGTAGCGTTTCAAGTAGTCTGTATGCCACTTAGATACCGAAAAAACGGCTTTTGCAAGACGTAGTGCCTTGTTTCGCCTACCGATGTGTATTTTTTTAAAATATCTTGTAACCAATTTCCCCAACGACGACGGCAAACGATGTCGGAAGATATTATCGCTATCCGGAGGTGTTTGCTCTACTATATCACGTAAATCGACGTAGAGCGGAAGTTGTTTTTTTCGGGCTATCATTGCCGCTGTCGTCAACGGAAACGAATGAAAAGTAGAGGAACATAGCACAGCATCGAATTTCCTGTCTCCTAACAACTTACACGCTTTGGTAAAGGATACCCTACCCTTTCGGTCTGTTACGAGGTTTATCACCGTTTTTATCAGCCATTCGGCTTTAGCCCACAACCCCGTGCGGTCTGACAGGTAATCGAACGTGAGCAACTCCACGTTGGGCGATATAAAGTCGGCAATCTCAGTCCCCTCGGTAAGCAACGTAACAGAGTACCCTTTTTGTACGAAATAATTGCACAGATAACGTACACGAGGGATATACCCCGGCGGGGTCGGTCTGTCGCAGATAATAAGCAACCTCATCAGAAAAAGATTCTTTTACAGAGCCAATTTATCCGCCACGACTCTCTCTATACTGCTTGGCGGTATTTGCTGCGTAATCTCACCTTCGTATACGACAGAGAGTGCCCCCGTTTCTTCCGATAAGACTATCACAATGGCATCGGTACGTTCGCTGATACCGATGGCGGCACGATGTCGCAAGCCTAAATGCTTGGGTATCTCGTGGCTACGCGATAGCGGCAATATAGAACCGGCAGAGACTATCTTGTTGTCGGCAATGATGACAGCTCCGTCGTGTAGCGGTGAGTTTTTGAAAAACAGATTCTCCAACAGTCTGGTGTTTATTCGTGCATTTATCACCTCGCCTGTATCGATATATTCCTGTAAATTATTGTTTTTGGCAATTACAATCAACGCCCCGACCTTCTCTTTCATCATATTTCGGCAAGCGTCGGCAATGGTCTCTATCGGAAGAGACACGGTGTTACTTTTCTTTTTCAGATGTACTCGTTCGAGAAATCTCACTATATACTTCCAACTATTGCGTGAGCCTATACGAGAGAAAAACTGACGTATCTCGTTCTGAAAAATAACTATTATGGCTATGACGCCGACATTGAATATTCCGTCGAAGATGGCTCCCAAAAGCTCCATTTTGAATATCCTCGTTACCAGAAACCACATCAAAACAAAGGTAATAAGTCCGATAAATATATTTTTGGCACCTGTACCTCGTGTCCAAACATAACACATATACATCAAAATGGCAACCAAAACAATATCTATTACATCTTTCAACTGAAATGTTACACCCATCGTTTGTCAAAAACTACTTTATATTTAGGATACAAAATTACAAAAAGTCAGCCATTTTTTACTGAAAAAATATGTAATTTTGCACTTTATTGAACGAACAACACATTTCATTGAAAATTATATGGATAGAAAGATTTCGAAAGAACTAAAAATAGGATTGACCTTTGTAATTACTATCATTATACTGTTTTTCGGATTAAATTTTCTGAAAGGGATAAACATATTTTCTTCGACAAACACATATTACGCTGTATATAAAGATATTGACGGATTAGTCCCCTCCAATACGGTAAGTATAAAAGGTTATAAAGTAGGGCAAGTCAAAAAAGTAAGATACAATTTCAACAGCGAAAAACCTTTTCTTGTCGAAGTAACTGTAAACAAAGACATTAAACTGCCCAAAGGCACTGTTTTTTACTTGGCAGACGAAGGGCTCATCAGTGGTAAAATGATTGACATATCGCTCGGTACGGGCAGTGAACTTATAAAACCCAAAGACACAGTTCCTACCGACGTCAGAGACCCGCTCACAGAAAAAATAAGCGAGTATATGCCACAGATTTCGAGCGTTATCAGCAACCTCGAGGCTATCACACACAATGTAAATGTATTGCTGACCGACGAAAGTCTAAAACACGCCATCGGTTCGTTGGGTCCGACAGTAGACAATCTGAACAAAACAATAAACCAACTCAGAGCAAGTACAGCATCGTTGCCCTCTACTATGGACAAATTCAACGGTATAGCCACAACTCTCGACAATAAACTTAACCAATTCGATGTCAATGCCATTATGACCAAGCTGAACAACACACTGGCTAATGCCGAAAATTTCACACAAAAGTTAAATAATCGCAATTCGTCTTTGGGGTTGTTACTCAACGACCGAACAACATACGACAAACTCAACTCGACAATACAAAGTGCTGATAATCTGCTAATAGACATAAAAGAAAATCCTAAGAGATATATAAATGTTTCCGTGTTCGGTAGTAAAAAATAATTAAAAAAACTGCCCCTTATTTAGAATAATTCCAAATATACATATAGTCGATAAAAATTTATTTTCTCCTAAACGTATGTGTCTTTTGAGAAAAAAGCAGAGATTTCGGCAGCCTGACCGTAAAGGACTAATTTTAATACCGTTGATTTGTAATAAAAGTATAAATCTTTGATTTTAAAATCTCAGGGAGAACACGCTGACAAGCAACACATTACCCAACTAAAAATGCTCAAAAAAAAAGTTAATTTTGTGGGCATTTTTTTTTTGCCCAACTTTGCAGAGCAAAAACAGATAGTGAGAAAAAAATAGACAAATCAAGTAAAATTAGAAGATTAATTCAATTCAATAGAGATTCCAAAAAAGTATGAACAGTGTAATTGATTTATGGAATAAGTGCCTTGGCGTGATAAAAGACAACATCTCCGATAGTGCGTTCACTACTTGGTTTAAGCCCATCATACCGCTGAGTTATATCAACAAAGAGATAGTATTGCAGGTACCGACAATGTTTTTCTACGAATATATAGAGGAGAAATATTCGGATTTGCTTAGCGCTACCATCAAAAAAATAACCTCGTGCGAGGATACGGTGCTGCTATACAGAGTATTGATGGACAAAGAGAACAATACTACCACAGATGTTCCTACGACAAAAAAAGCACAATCGACTACCCAAACACAGAAGATAGTATCGCCATTCGAAAATACGGTAGACGTCAATATAGACTCTCAGCTAATCGAGCATTATACCTTCGATAATTACATAGAAGGACGAAGCAATAAGCTGGTTCGTAGTGCGGGTATCAACGTAGCTCAGAATCCCGGCAAAACGATGTTCAATCCACTATTTATTTTCGGCAACTCAGGAGTGGGTAAAACACACGTAAGCAACGCAATAGGTCTCGAAGTAAAACGCCGTTTTCCAAACAAAAGAGTACTTTACGTATCGGCAAATCTTTTTGAACTCCAATACACCGACGCCGTAAGATACAACAACAAGAACAATTTCCTGAATTTCTATCAGAGCCTCGATGTGCTTATAATCGACGATATTCACCAATTTATGTCGAAACCGGGCACACAGAGTACGTTTTTCAATATCTTCGACCACATACACCGCCTCGGCAAACAGATTATACTGACGTGCGACAGACAACCCTCAGAGCTCAACGGAATGGAAGAACGCCTGCTTACCCGCTTCCGCTGGGGACTGACGGCGGAGATAACAAAACCGGATATCGAACTCAGAAAGAATATATTACGGCACAAGATAAAAGAAAACGGACTGCATTTCCCCGAAGATGTTGTGTGTTTTATTGCAGAAAACATCACAGAGAATATCAGAGACTTGGAGGGTGCCGTAATCTCTCTATTGGCTCACTCTACGATAAATAACGAAGACATAAGCATAGAGTTGGCAAAAAAGATAATAGACATCACCCCTAAGGATAAAAAGAAAGTGAATGTGGGCTATATCTGCGATATTGTTTGCGAACATTATTCGCTGTCGGCAGAGACACTGAACTCTAAAAGCCGTAAAGCCGAAGTGGCACAGGCTCGCCAGATTGCAATGTATCTTTCGCGCAAGCATACTTCACAATCACTTGATTCTATCGCTACTACTATCGGCGGTAGAACCCACGCCACTGTGATACACTCGTGCAAACTGATAGAAAACCTGATAAAACAAGACAAGCACTTACTACAAGATATTCAGATACTTGAAGAAAAAATAAAGTAATTTTGTTTTTTTATATCAAAAAAAACCGTATCTTTGCTTAAAATTTAATTCGATAAGAACAAAAAGCACAGTATAACAGCGTAATTTTATGGTTTACAGGTTTTTATTATTATCAGACGAGGTAGAAAATTTCGAGCGTATAATAGAGATAGACTCGGAGGCTACTTTTATCGATTTCAGAGATATTATTTTGAAGTCGGTCGGATATACCAATTCAAACCTTACAACATTCTATATATGCTCCGAAGATTGGGAAAAAGAGCAGGAGATTCTCTTCATGGAGATGGACACCGACTCGTCTGTGGATACATACCTGATGGAGGATACGAAACTCGAAGATTTCGTCGAAGACGAAGGACAAAGGCTTATGTTTGTGTTCGATATGCTTACGGACAGAGCTTTTTTCATAGAACTCAAAGAGGTAATAGTAGGCAAAAACCAAAAAGATGCCGTATATGTGGTATCTAAGGGCAAGCCTCCCGTTCAGGAGATACAATTCGACGAAATACTCGAAGATGCCGTCAAGAAAGGCGGCAGCACCAATGTATTCGACGACGACCTATACGACGATAATCTATACAACGAAGACGAATTTGACCCCGAGGGTTTCTCGGATATGTCTTTTGACGAAAACTAAAAACAATTTACCAATTAAAACCGACTTATAACAACACAAAATATTGATAAAAAAGATTCCGGCACTGCTTGAGATTGGAAAATTCTACATTTAAATTCATAAACCGAGTAGGTTGAGAAGTTGATGGCGGGCTGCGACCTCGCAAGAGGTATCCGTAACGGGACGGCAGATTACAAAGACTTTTCAAACACTCAAATCCTGTTTTTCAGGAATTTTTCTCAACAAATAGCAGTGCTTTTTTTATGCTTGCTCACAACGATAATACGTTTTCTTCCAAGAAAAAGTTGTATATTTGCAAAAACAAAAAATTTTAAAGTATATGATAAACGTAAATACCTTCGTAGAAAGACGAAATGCCCTGAAAAACCTAATGTCGGGCACGAGCGGGATAGCCATTTTCCCCGCTAACAACGAAGCCCCTATGAACTATCCGTCGAACGTTTACCGTTACCGCCAAGATAGCAGTTTCAGATATTTTTTCTCGAAATGCAGAGACGGTCTGTTCGGAACTATCGACCTCGAAAGCGGTGAAGCGACTCTATGGGGCGATGACTTTACAATGGACGACATTATCTGGATGGGCGACCAACCGACAATCGGCGACTATGCCAAAGAGTGCGGCGTAGCCACTTCACACACAACGGAGCAACTGTCAGAATTTCTAACGAAAGCCCGAAAACAAGGGCGAAAGATACACTATCTGCCCGTCTATCGCCACGATATGATTATCCGTATGGCAGAGTTACTCGACAAACAGGTGAACAAGATAAATACAGAGGTCTCCGAATGTCTGATAAAAGCCGTCGTAGAGCTGCGTCTGGTAAAATCGTCGGACGAAATAGCAGAGATGGACAAGATATGCGACACAGGCGTACTGATGCATCAGACCGTGATGAAAAATGCAAAAGCAGGCATCACCGAACAATATTTGGCAGGGCTGGCAGAGGGCGTATCGCTATCGTACGGTACAGGAGTCTCATTCCCCATAATTTTATCGCAAGACGGTCAGACACTGCACAATCCATTCCACGACAAAACACTGACCGATGGCAGACTATTGCTCGTAGATATGGGAGCAGAGTCCGAAAGCGGCTATTGCTCCGACTACACGAGAACTATACCCGTATCCGGCAAATTCACTCAAAAACAGAAAGATATATACGAGACTGTTCTCAAAGCAAATATGGAGTGTATAGCTATGGCAAAGCCCAATATCAAATGGCAAGACGTGCACTTCCACGCTTGTAAGGTGTTGGCAGAGGGACTCTCGGCAGTAGGCTTAATGAAAGGTAACGCCGAAGATGCTGTGCAAGCAGGAGTTACATCGCTGTTTATGCCGCACGGACTCGGACACGCACTCGGAATGGACGTACACGATATGGAAGGTTTGGGTGAAAATTTTGTAGGATACGACGATAAAGTACAGCGTAGCAATATATTCGGACATCGCTCTCTACGCTTCGGCAAATACACAAAAGTAGGTAATGTGCTTACCGTAGAGCCAGGTATATATTTCATACCCAGACTGATAGAGCAATGGAAGAGTGAGGGTAAATTTACCGATTTCATCAACTACACCAAACTTGCAGATTATTACGACTTTGGCGGAATACGTATCGAAGACGACATCGTTATTACCGACAACGGATGTCGTGTCCTCGGCAAGCCGCTGCAGAAGAGCGTCGCCGAACTCGAAAGTTTTATGAGGTGAAATACAATATGTTGTCCAAACAACTTTTGGTAAAGATTTGTTTCGGGTTGGTAGTAGGGATTGGTTTACTGTCTTGTGAACGAGATCCTTTCACTACCAATCCGAACCACAAACTAGAGTTCTCGGCAGATACGGTGAGATTCGATACCGTTTTTTCGACAATATCGTCTATCACGCTCGAACTCAAGGTCTACAACAGACACAATAAAGCGATAAAAATCAACAAATTGTGGCTCGAAGGAGGCAGCAGTTCGGTATTCCGATTCAATGCCGACGGATACCCGTCGGGACAGACCAAAATGTTGGAAAACATAGAAATACCCGCGAACGACAGCATATTTGTTTTCGTGGAAATTACACCTCAGGCTAATATGCAAAGCACGCCCGTACACGTAACGGACAATCTCTTATTCAGCCTCAACGGGCAGACCCAAAAGGTTATACTCGAAGCATACGGACAAGATGTAGTCGTACTCAGGAATTATTCGCTGACAGCAGACGAGACATTCTCTGCCGACAAACCATATCTTATCTTCGGATACTTGCATATACCCAAGGGCAAAACCCTTACGCTACAAGCCGGTACCAAGATATTTATCAACAGGGGCAGTAAGGTGATACTCAAAACGGGTATTCGCAACATACAGCTCGACAATACGACTATCGTCGTCGAGGGTAACCTCGTTGCCAACGGCACTACCGACAAACGTATCTCTATCAGAGGCGATAGGTTCGACTGGGCTTATACCAATATCCCTTACTCATATCTGCCTTCGCAGTGGGGCGGTATATACTTTTTTAGCGAAACGGGAAACAACCATTTGAAAAACACCACTATAACAGGAGGGAACATAGGAGTATTGTTGTACGGCAGCAGTACTATCCCCGTAAAGCTCGATGTAGACGGCTCCATAGTGCATTGTATGGGAGCTTATGGCATTTTGTCGCAGTTCGGAGACCTATCAGTCATCAATTCCGAAGTATCCAATTGCGGTAAATCGGCAATATTGCAGTTGGGCGGCAGCCTGAAAATGATACACTCCACTATTGCCAACTATATGCCGAGTGTCTTTGCAGGGGGCAATACAAGCCGACCAGCTGTGGATATAGTGAGTTTTACGAAAAAAAACGGTGCCGTAGCAGCTTTTCCTATAAACAGCTGTGTTATAGAAAATTGTATAATCACAGGTAATCTGCAAAACGAACTATCGCTACAAGATACCACTCTGGGAATACCTTTCAATGTATTCATAAGCAACTGTTTGATAAAAGCCGAAAAGTTGTCGTATCCTCAGTTGCACGAAATTATACAGACCCGAGCCGAAGGCAACGATATATTCGTGCAGACGACCCCCGACTTCGACAATATCAAAGAGAGCGGTTACTTCGACTTTCGGCTATCGGAGCAGTCTGCCGCACGCGACAAAGCCAATATGACGGTATCGCAACATTATCCGACCGATTTGTTGGGAAAAGACCGCTTAAAAGACAACAAACCTGACATTGGAGCATACGAAAAATGATTTTTTTTGTTACCTTTGCAGGCATTTTTATAAAAAGAATTTTGTGTAAGTAAAGAGTTTTAGTTATGAGATTATTGCAACAAAAATTGATAAAGTACGATGCACCGCAAAAGACGAAAGAAGCGGGTATTTACCCCTATTTCAGGGCTATATCGAGCGAACAGGATACGGAAGTCATAATGAGCGGTCGCAAAGTGCTTATGTTTGGCTCGAACTCGTATCTGGGTCTGACCAATCACCCGAAAGTAAAAGAGGCAGCCATAGAAGCGACCAAGAAGTATGGCACGGGAATGGCAGGCAGCCGTTTCCTCAACGGAACACTCGATATACACGTAGAACTCGAACATAAACTCGCTAAATTTGTAGGAAAAGAAGAGGCAATCATTTTCGCTGCCGGTATGCTGGTGAATGTGGGGGTAATACCCGCACTGACAGGCAAAGACGACTATATCCTCTGGGACGAACTGAACCACGCTTCGATAGTAGAAGGAGTCCGTTTGAGTTTCTCCAACAAAATGAAATTCAGGCACAACGATATGGAATCGCTCGAGAAACGCCTGCAAAGCTGCAACCCCGACAAAATAAAACTAATCATAGTAGATGGCGTATTTTCGATGGAAGGTGATGTTACCAAACTACAAGAAATTGTAAACCTCGCACATAAATATAATGCCAATATCTATGTAGATGAAGCTCACTCGCTTGGTGTATTCGGCAAAAACGGGCAAGGCGTATGTCATCATCTCGGACTGACCGATGAGGTAGACCTGATAATGGGTACTTTCAGCAAATCGTTTGCTTCGATTGGAGGATTCATAGCAACAGACTCTATAACAGCCAATTGGCTTCGACATAATGCCCGCTCTTACATATTCAGCGCCTCGCCTACTCCGGCAGCTATGGGAGCCGTCAGTGCCGCCCTCGACATAATGATGAGTGAGCCCGAACGCTTCGAACATCTATGGCAGCTAACGCACTATGCTCTCGAAGGTTTCCGTTCACGCAATTTCGAGATAGGGCACACCTCGACACCGATTATACCGCTTTTCATCCGCGACAACGAAAAGACATTTATGATTACCCGCGACTTATTCGAAGAGGGCATATTCGTCAACCCTGTGGTGTCGCCTGCGGTAGCTCCGAAGGATACGCTTATCAGATTTTCGCTTATGGCAACACATACCATACCGCAGATAGACTTTGCGTTGGACAAAATCACCAAAATATTCAAAAAATACGGTGTCATATAACTCGTCACCAGCCTCTACAAAAACAAAAGAGTTGAACCGTATTTCTAGGACTCAACTCTTTTTTGTATAAACAGTGATTTTCCGGAAGTTATTCTTTCAATGTCCATCTGATACCGTCGGCGTCGGTAAACCATACAAGCCCTTTACCCGCTACGAGCATTCCCATAGTTTTTTCAGGGTTATTACTTTGAGCAAGTACGATTGTATCTGTGAGATAATCGATAAATTCATTGGGATTTTTAGGCCAACCCATTCCCATATTTTTGGTCTTATCTTGCTCAAATTCCTTATATATCGTAGCACTTCTCTGCTTTGTAACAACAGATTCCTGTTTATAAGAATAAGCATAAGAAAGAGACAAATTAATTCGATTTATTCCTATTATAATACGAGCAAACAATATTTCAGAATAAATATTGTTATTTGACTTAGTCGCTAAATTAACAGAGGCATTACAATCTTCATAAGGAACAAATTTACTAAACATACCATAACTATTTCCAAAAGTATTTTGGTAGTGATAATATAAGTCTGTACACTTAAACACCTTGTTTTCCCCTTTTTCCGATATATATGTAACTTGTGTTCCAACATTTAAAGGAAAATAGCTTTTTATTCTTTCGTGCGGCATCGGGTTCCAACCCCAAGGTAGCCCCGTCTGCGGATTAAGGGATACCTTTTTACAACACCCTACTAACAGCAAAATATTAATTATCAAAAATATCTTGGTTTTCATATCTATATTTCTTTTATAGATTTAA
>GG774890.1:448338-603574 GCA_000163695.1 Bacteroidetes oral taxon 274 str. F0058 | reverse complement strand
ACAATCTTCATAAGGGACAAATTTACTAAACATGCCATAACTATTTCCAAAAGTATTTTGGTAGTGATAATATAAGTCTGTACACTTAAACACCTTGTTTTCCCCTTTTTCCGATATATATGTAACTTGTGTTCCAACATTTAAAGGAAAATAGCTTTTTATTCTTTCGTGCGGCATCGGGTTCCAACCCCAAGGTAGCCCCGTCTGCGGATTAAGGGATACCTTTTTACAACACCCTACTAACAGCAAAATATTAATTATCAAAAATATCTTGGTTTTCATATCTATATTTTTTTAGTGATTAATAATTACTTTTTCAATATACATTTGATTATTGTCATACAATATGGTTACAAAATAAATCCCATTCTGAATATCGGATATATTTACATTGTTTACACCTGTCTCAACGTACTTTATATCTCTACCCATTAAGTCCTTTATTGTTATAGACCGAATTCTTATATCGGATGTTGCAGATACGGTAACAATATCTTGGGCAATAGTCGGGGAAATGTTATCATTTTTGCTGTCGCTTCCCCGCCGTATTTATCTGCGACTTCTTGTTTAGGGTTATTATACTTATATGGAGGGGTATAGCTACCGACATTGCCGTCGATTATAGAAACACCGTAAATCCTAAGCGAGGGGTCGCCTATGAGGTTGTACTTCTCCACCTGACGGCGACGGGCACAGATTTTAAGACCTGAATAATAGCTACCCATCCCCCAAGATGTGAGGTCTGCTATATGGAGTTTGTTTTTGTTCTCAGTTTTCCGAATATGCTCAAAAAAGAAATTCTGTCAGGTAATGGATATGTAGAGACTGTAGAACCGAAAAACGTTACCCCACCGTTCATCGATGCGGAAGTAAATCCTTTGGCAAAATTATCTATTTCTGAGTAATCGTTTGTAGAACATGCCATAGCAAAGCCGAATGGCTGACAACGAAGCCAACTATTCTGAACAAGTCCTTTATTCGCATTCATATCCCAATAGTATAAATTATAAGGATCCCCCAAACTTTTGTTTCCTCCGTGTCCGCTATAAATAAACATAAAAGGGTTTTTATTGTCTATTACCGTAGTAAGTTCACTTATCATATCGTTTTTATTCGATTCTCTGCCATCGTACATAACTGTCGGTTTCAACTAAAAAAGGGCGAAAATCAGATTAATTTTCGCCCTTTTTGTAGTATATTATCAATAATATGCTCTATTCGGTTACAGCCTGTTTTTCGTCCGTGGCGACTGGCTCCGTAACAACAGGAGCGGTTTCTTCCTTGTCGACAGATATCTGTTCTTTTTGGACGGGGATTTGTTCCTTATCGGTAACCACAGGCTCGCTTTCGGGAGGTGTCTGCTCCTTAGGCTTAGTTATTAATACCTGTGTTATAATACGTGTACCATTCTGATTAACAAAGTGTAACTCGCTGCTAAAAGATGCTCCTTCGGGCGATATGATTTGGCAACCTCCGCCTAACGTAAGCGAAGTAAGGTTGCAAAGAGAGCCGTATGGAGAGCCGGTTGCTTTTAGAGTAGCATCTGTTACGACAAGTTTCTCGCCTCTGATACCGTCGAAGCCCGATATACCGGTTTTCCCTTTCACTTCGACCGTTCCTCCGCTTATTGTCAGTGTCGTATTAGGCTGTATATATATGCCGCTATGGTAATCGCTTGTTACTCTGAGCGAACCCTCTCCTGTAATAATGGTATTGGCATTCAGTATGATACCTGATACTCCAAGTGCGTTTATTTCGTTTTCGCCTATAAGATTTATTATAAGATCATCTATTCCCGTATTACTTATACCGTTGATACCTCGTACCATACTGATGTTTGCATTGTTGAGTGTCAGGGTTTTGGTCTTCGGGTTATAGCTTATCTTACCTTTTATACCACGCCCTCTGATACTCGACAGCCCTCCCGAACTCACCTGAGTTCCTCCGATATAAAGTTCGTAATAGGTCAATGGAGCTGCCTGTGTTTCGAAAGTGTTTAATATCAATACTGCCAAAAGAGCAGACAACAGTGTATATATTCTTCTCATGCTAAAAAAGTTTTTTATTATTAAAAATAAGAAATATTATCGTACTGAACATACAGACATTATTTTTGTAAAAAAGTAAAATGTTTGTAGCTGCAAAGGTACAGATTTTTTATTTCATAACACTATTTTTCACAAAAAAAGATTTATAATATCGACAAAATAATTTATTTGGATAAAATCTGTTTACCTTGTAAGCATAAACTTGATAGCAAGACCTGCATTGACATTAGTCATAGGATACGAGGTACTCAGCAGAGGAGCATTCGAAGTATAGTCGAAAAATAGGCGGAAATTCAACTTGGACGAGAATATGTACTCTGCCATAGCCTTGATAGTAAATAACTTGTTACCCGACGTAGCCTGTGGCGGTTCATTCGAATCTATTTTACGCAACAAGGTCGACATATCTTTTAGAGCAAAATCGACTCTGGTAGTAAGGTTATTTTTAACTTTTTTAGTCTTGCTTGTTTTGAGTTTCAATATCAAATCAAAATCCTTGATAATATACCCAAACCCTATCTGTATCTCGTTAGAATATACCTCACCTATCTGCAAAGAGGTAGTATTCAGCGTTATAATACGAGAACGGTTGTAACGCAGGGTGGTTGTCAGCGAATTTTTGAAGGCGACGTCTACACCCAACAGCGGAGCGAAGTTTTCTGTAATGGTAACAGCCGCAATATCGTAACCCGACGAAGGTATGGGATTGCCCGATATTATATCTTTTGTAAAGCCCAATCCATCGCTATTTGACACAAAATCGGCAAATGAAGTGTACGAGTTGATACTGTACATATTCTGATATGAGTGGTTGAGAGTTACCTTTTGCAGATTTTTCTGTATGAAGGGTATCTGAGTAAGCCCGTCATAAGAGATTGTCCAGTTTGGCAGTAAATCCCATAGAGCAGGTATAAGATTATTACGGTCTGATAACGAACGGTTAGAGTATGCTGCCAAAAATGCGGGTACCATAGCATCGACGCTTGTAGAGCGGGCTGCTCCTTTCGACGGGTCGAATAGCTGACCGCCAAGTCCTGTTTCGTCCACAAATCCTCCGTGTGGATACATAGTTCCTGTATATCTGCCATTTATATTATCGGCAACAGTAGCTCTGTATATATTGAACAGTTCGAAAGCACGCTGATTGCCAATCATATTGGATTGTTCCCAAAATGCCGTACCGATAGATACATAAGTCATCTGATAATTACCGCTAAACTGCGTTAATCTACTTTTCAACTGTATGGAGTTCATATTGGAATACATCCGCCGTGCGTTGATATTTATCTTAAGACCGGATATAGGTTCCACCAAGGCTCTTATATCGAGGTTAGAGGTGAAATTAATATTTGCCTGCGACACAATAGAATCGTTGAATACCAGCCAATTGTTATCCACAGCCTTGTCCAAGAAGTCCATACGTGGCATACCGAATGCAAATTCTAACCCCGGCGACATTATTCCGTTTATATTACGTTGTCCGAAGAGTTTTGGTTCCATATCGAAGCCGGGCAACGATATACCGCGTTGTTCCTGATAGGTTATCTGTGCAGACCGCAACATCATAAGGAATCGGGCAGAGAAATCGAGAATTTCTTTTCCGTCGATTGTCCTAAGACTGTTGGGATCTATGGTAGTAACGGTAAATGTAACACTATCTCTGAATCTCGTGTCGACGACAATGGTGTTTTTGTCTTTTATCTTAAACTTTGGTTTTATGTGTCTTCCATTGCCTACCAAAACATCTACCTGCAAATGGTCGGTATTCAGTCCGTGTTTTATCTCGGTAGTATCGGCGGCAATCAGCAATGTCTGGTCAATAGACTTCGGGCTGAAAGTATTGCGAGCCCGAGCAGCAAACTTCTGATTTACGGCTTTCAGATACTTAGACTTATTGTAAAGCGTCTCCATTCGCAGACCACCGTTCACACTCCACTGTGAGCTATTTGTGATATTATTGCCCAGGTAGATTTGTGCATTGTTCTGAGGACCTACATTCCAGTTGTATTGCGAGTTATATGCACCATCGAGATTTATCCAATCCAAGAAAGGTATTCTATCGAGGGGGACATTATAGGTTACATTGAAGTTTTGTTGATATGTAAGCGGAGTTCCTAAGTTGCGAATAGACATAAGTACGGTATCTTTCCAATCTTCGTATTCGTTGGGGAAGAAACGTTTATTTACCGGAGCATATTTTGTCTCCTGTATTCTCGAATTGGTAGCAGCTTGGAAGTTCACTTTCAGATTCTTGACAAACTCCCAATCGAGCACAAAGTTTCTGCTCCACGTAAAGTTTTTACTCGAAGAGAGCAACGGATTGTAGGGGTCGTATTTATTTATCATCATCGACCCTTGCAAGTCTCTCATCTGTGTCTCGTTATACATTCTTGACACGTTCAGCGACAGTCCCAAACGAGAAGGCGAATAGTTGATACCGAAATCACGTATCAAAGCCCAAATGGGTTTCTGCAGAGCTTTGGAGTTTTTGAACGGCTCCCACGTCTGAGGTTGAGTATTAAAGTCGTAGTTGATAGAGCCTTGATGTGAGATATTGGCATTTCTCTCTACTTCGGGATTGAGTGTCGACGACTTCTGATAAGCGTAGTTTACCGAGATATTGGCAGGGTCGTACATCTGCGGTCGCTTACTGCGTATATCTACACGCACACCCGTAAGATTGAAGCTCTCGGTAACGGTCTTGGTCTCCGACAACCGAAGGACAGAGTCTTTCTCCTCCTGTTTGGAGTATGTAGAGAGGGCATCTTTGAGTAGCAAGTCGCCTTCCAACGGACTGTATTTCGGACGAGAATTTTCGACAGAGTATGAATAATATACAGGCAGATTTACTCTTGTCTTCTCGGGGAATAATTTACCGAGCTGTACGGAGGTTGACATATTTATCTGATAATAATTGTCCAACCGACGTTGATTGATATTCTGCTCTACTCCACCGAAACCAACTGTCTCGTATCGACCGGAGAGATTAATATTGGCAAAATCCGAAAGATTCAACACTAAATTACCTATTGCTCCGATACCGCCCTCCTCATTGAAGTCGGTCAGTCGCAACTCATTGAGCCAGACCTCTGCACTGCGGTTGGCTGCCGACGCTTTATTGCGTACTCCAATCATCATCGTACTTATCTCACCCAAGTTAGGATTACCCTTTATGGTAACGAGGTGGTGTTGATTGCTCGACGACGGCATCGAATACGGCTTGAGCAGAGTAACATTCGGGTCTGAACTCTTACGTGTATTCCGCTGTTTTTTGATGTCGGTAAATTCCGACAACGGGAAGTCGAACATATTCTCTTTATACCAAACAGTAGCTCTATCTTCGTCAGAGAAAGTTGAGTACCTACCCGGCGGTGTCAGTCGCAGAGGTATCTCATATTCGTAATAGTTATCCGTCAGGTCGCTACCGATACGTATAAAGACAGACATCTCATAATCATTGAGTTGCCCTACGTCTTCGAGCATTTTCTCGGCGTGCGTAAACATCTGTAAACGACGATACTGGCGGAAGTCGAAATTAATTTTCTTATACACACCACGAGCATCGGCGGGAGCTAAGTCGGATACTTTCATCACCATAGCCTGCTCGTTCTGTTGACGCAACTGTGGCTGTCCGGGGTCTGTCTGGCGTGTTACTCCCGTAGGCAATACATAGTTTACGGGTTCTTTGGTAGAATTTTCTTCGATATTGACACTACCCACCGTAAGCGAACCGTTAGTAACAGGCGGTGTAGCCGAGTTCCACAACGGCAGATTGTACACACGCCAATCGCCACGGACAAACTCCATAGAGGCAAAACGCAGAGTTATCTCCTGCGAAAAGTTTGTAAGGAACAGACGCACAAACCGTATCGACTTGAAGTCGCGAATATTACCTACCCTTTTCTGGTAATTTCTGATGGGTATCTTGTATTGATACCACGTAACTGTCTCTTTCTTACCGTTCTCTAAATCTACCTCTACTTCACGTTTGTCGACAATGAAGTTTTTACCTATCTCCATATCCGTACCTCTGTGGAAAGATACTTTATATTGGAAATATTTTTCGTATTCGCTAAGAGTATTATCTTGATTTATATCTTCGACATCAGGCAGCGAAGTAGCCGAGGTAGAATATAGTTCTCCCCCTGCCGAAGCTTCGGCGGAGTTACCTTCTGTGCCATTGTAGTGTTTATATCTCTCGAGGATAGAGAGTTTTGCGTTATCGTAATCGGCTCCGCGATAATGATGATAATTGTCGCCGGAAGGGTCGTTGAGGGGTGAAAATATATCGCTCTCCCATTTGGCAAGCACCGAGGGAGATACAGCTGCACGCAACTGCTGAAGATAACTACTGTAAGTGGTAAAGCTCTTTTCTTCTTCGTTCATAAGACCATCGAAGCCCACATCTTGTTTCTGACGTGCACCCGCCTCGTTGGCAAAAGCCAAAACGGTACTCTGCTGTGTAGGCACTTTACCCCAGATGGTTTGCTGCGTTAGATTAGCTTCGCCATTGAGAGGCAGTCCGTTTTCGAAAAACTTTTTGCCGTCTTTGAGCACATCTTCCGATATGTCACCGAGATTTATGTAGAGGTCGCCACCCTGATGTTGCTTAAGAGTGTCGTTTACAAACGGATCCATCAACCAAAACTCAATGTATTCTATATTGGATTGTTCGAAATCCGATGCGTCGATTTTACGCATCATACCACCCCAACGTTTTTGCGGGTTATTGAGATTACCATTTATATCGTAGTCCAAATCGAGATTATACGGTCCACGTTCTTGGGGATAAAAGCTTATGTTAAGTATAGGCAATACGGCTGTCCCCGTAAGAAGCGGCTCTCTGTTGGGGAAGACCTCTTTTTCGCTCACTTCGCGAGTAAGGTGATTCGAAAGCAAATCTTTATTATCTCGCATATAAATCGGGGTCTGGCTCGAGTTTTTATTAAACACATAATTATCAATCGAATACCAAGAGAACAGAGCTCTATTCTTACCGTAATCTATATTATTGCTCAGCCGTCCTTCGGGGAAAAGAGCATCGGCAGAGCCATCGGCAGGAGTAGAGGCGAGAAACCAATAGTAAGGATATTTCAGGTCGATAGATGTCTCTGTCGTTTCGAAGTCGTCGAGATAAGCATATCCGGGATTATCCTTGATTTTTTTATGTCCGGGTATCATTTGTGCAAATTCGCCTGTAAATTGTATGGACGACGGTGCCGAAAGTTCCAACAGAGGCAATTTGTCGAGAGCCGTGGTAAGCCATTGCATCTCTTTTTTATAAGCAGCATTCAGTCCCCAGATAGTATTCGATATCGGTTCGCTACCCATAGCTGTCTTGGTAACTATCGGCATCTCAGACATATGCATCACTGTTCCGCCGATAAGGAAGTCTTTGTTGAAAGCATATTCTAAGTGTGTCCCCAAGAGGGTTTTACGTTGTATTTGGAACAGGTCGCGATTCTCCAACTGAACGTCTATCGGTGTATTCGAAGCCAAAAGTTGCTGATTGAGGATAGTTACCGTCCCCATAATATAATCCACTGTATAATCGACGTTTTCTGTAAGGTCAACACCGCCAGCACGAACTTTGACAGAACCACGAGGAATGTTCGTCGCATTGAGGTGAATCTCAGAGTTGGATGTACCCTGAAACTCTCCCGAGAGTTTAAACTTATTTTTATAAGAAAATTCGGCAGCTTCGACAGGAGTCAAATCGTATAACTCCTGATATACATATTTGTCGGCTATCGGGTCGTTTATCGCTTTACGCAAATGCGAACCGAAAGGCTCGACAACAGGGAAAATCACCCTACCCATCGAAGACAATATCGTATATCCTTCTACAAAGTCGAATTTACCGTCGGGGTGAGCATTATTGTAATCGTCCAAACGGTCGAGGTTCATCACACTCAACAGGACGCGGTTTTTTATATTCCCCGCATTGATATAGTTGAGATAAACTCCTGTCGAATCGTTTTTGTGCATTACGTTCAGTTTGAAATTTTCTTTCGTGAAAGAACTTGCTCCCAGAGAGTAAACGTTTTTCATCATCAGATTCCACATATTCGAGCGACTTACTACAAGTGTCGACTTGAGCAACTTAACTATCAGAGCCTCAGGAGCATTGATACCATCGGTAGAGAATTCCCCCACACGATACACTTTGCCATCGTATGTGTACTCGAACGCCACGGCTAATACCTCGTCGGGCTGCAACGACTGATGAAGAGAGACGAATCCCAATGTCGAATTAAGCGTATATTCCGACGGGTCGAGCTTGCGGGCAGACTCTACTTTCTCGAAATCTTCGCCTCCTGCAATCCCCAATCCGTTGTATGGAGGATTATCCATTATCTGCACAAACTGCTGTATGTCACGTATATTAGGAATCGATTTTATCTCGTTGTAGAGCGAGTTCGATGTATTTGTCGGTATTGGGTCGGGGCTTGTCGTAGTCCAATAGTTATTGTTTTTCTTGGCAGCTTCCCCTAAGTCAGTAAAAGCCAGAATATTACGTGCCTGCTCAAATTGAGCTCTTTTGTTGGTTACCCATACCTCTATGCGATTAATAGTTATCCCTGAGGTGATATAGGGCAGTTGCAACATATTTTTGTCGTAAGTATCGCGGAAATACTGCGCAAGGAAAAAGTGTCGGTTGGCATCGTATTGGTCTATCGGTATATCGAATTTGACCTTCTGTACTCCACCCTTAGTAGTTACATTCTGCACAGATGAGCGTTGTTGCGAAGCCAGTGCAGATACTTTCAGTTTGCCAAACTGCATATTGCTCTTGATACCGAACAGAGAACTTGCCCCGGGTATCAGAGCCGAGTTTAAATTCATACTTACATTGCCAACATCGATACTCTTCAACCAATCGTCTTCTTTACCCTCGTAGCCGAGTTTTATATTCTGTTTGTCGAAGTCGAATGTAGACTCTGTGTCGTAGTTCATACCGAACTTAACCCTATCGCCGACAGTGGCTTGTACGTTCATTTGTATTTTTTGGTCGAAGTCGAATTGTGTAGTTTTACGCAGGCGTTCGGACAACAGATAGTTGTCTACCCTATTGTGCAATACTCCGAATATCAATTCTGCCGAACCTGTCGTCTTTATCTGTACTCCACCGGGACCGAACACTTTATCTGCTGCTCCGAGCGAAAATTTCATATCGGTTAGTTTAAACTTGTCGTCGTAGCTTTTCATCGCTTCGCTGTTGCGGTTTTTCCAATAATCCGCCATATCGCGTCGAAGCGAATATGCCTTATATTCTTCGCCCGACATTACAAAAGGTGTGGTTATCTCCATATCGCCAATCATAGTACGCATTATGTAATTGCCCGTTACTTCGTCGTACTCTATGGTTGTTTTGGCATTATTGGGGTCGTTCAGGTCGTATGGATAAGTCTTTTCGAGTTCTTGATAATCTGCAACTCCCATAGGGCTTGCCAGATTGTTGGTATCGCCCACCTGAATGTTTTCATTGTCGGTAGAACTTATATTATCCGTAGCAATATCGAGAATATAGGTGTTATTGCCTGCAAACACAAAATTTTCGGGAAGTATTACACAGCCTATTACAGCCATCAAACTGCTTATCCAGAGGATATTTACTATTTTCGATAATAATTTCACCTTTTGTATGGAGTTTAAGTAATTGATTTATAAATATCTTATTTCCTTTCGAATAACGTAAATTCTTTACCCACAATGCTTTGTCTACAATAGTTTTAGCGATTGTTTTATGACCTGTTCTATTGTAAGTTGTGGATTTATCTCTATCACCTTCCGTACCGCCTTCTGTGCCGGCATTTGCGAAAAACCGAGCATCACCAAGGCTGCCACAGCCTCGTCGGCAAGCACATTGTCGACTACGGGCTTGTCCACTGTCGATATTTCTATCTTAGAGACTTTGTCTTTGAGGTCTACTATTATGCGTTCCGCCGTCTTAGAGCCTATCCCTTTGACACTCTTCAGAATAGCGGCATTACCTGTCTGTATGGCACTCTGCAAATCGTCGATAGCTATCGACGAAAGTATCACTCTGGCGGTATTGGCTCCTACGCCCGATACAGATATTAGTAGCAGAAACAACTGACGCTCCTGACGCCCGAAAAAACCGAAAAGAGTATGAGAGTCTTCCCTGATAGCCTCATATACATATATTTTAGCATTATCCTTACCATTCAGTTCGGAGTAAGTAGCCAGCGATATATTTACGTGATAACCAATATCGGAAACCTCCACCACAGCGTGGGCTGGAGACAGTTCCACTATTTTGCCTTTGATATAATCTATCATATTAATTTTATTTTACGACCCCAAAATAAAACATCATATCGGTATAGAAACGATTTTTATACAAATTTATTGTTTTACCGACTATTTTTCCAATAAAAACAACGAAACTTTTTTACAATCAAAAATTAAAATTCAACCCCACGGTAGCAGTTACGTTTTTGCCCTGATAAAATAGCGGCGAGAACTTATTTAGGTTCTGTTCGGCAGTAAGAGTATTTTCTCCTTCCACTTTACCCGCATTAGCCGATAGGTCGTACCCTTGAGCGTTATTATACTGTATGTCTATATGTGCATAAATATTGTTAAACACTTCGTAAAGAGCACGGAAGGCAACAATAGAGTTACTGAAAACCTTCTGATTATAGGGTTTCTGCGAGATAATAGTTTTTGTGTGTTCTCTCACAAAATTATAGTCATTATACTTATATATACCTGTATAGCTGAGTTTTAGGTCGAGTCCGCGAATAGGCATATATTTGACTGCCAAATATATGTCCATTGCATTGTCGCCAAGATAGTGCCCGAGACCTATGGAGTTGTTTTCCCATGTGAGAGCCTCGATAGAGTGCTTATATGTAATTATATTCGTGCGTGTCAGCTCAGCTGTGAAAGCAAAATTCTGCAGAGGGAAATTGGTGATATTGGCTCCTATCTTGTATGATATTGGATTTTTCTCGGCAGAACTCGGTAAAAACCGCCTGAAACTTACCTCGTCTATAAAAGCCGAGAAATACAGATGCAGATGCTTGATATTACGAGAAGAGAAATTGACGAATATCTGCGAATTCTGATTCTCGATAGCCAAACCGCGTGTGGCTCCCTTATCGAAAGCCTTGTAGAAAGCTATCGGTATCAGATACAGCGGATTTATGCTTTGTTCGGCATAGATAATAGAGTTACCTACAGATAAGTCGAGCTTCGGTATCGGGCGAAAAGTAAGCATATTGGCTGCTATATATTTACTCTGCATTCTGTAATGACGAATCTCATTTTCTTGATAATAATTGGCACTGTCTGTAACATTACTTACGAGCCAGCCGTGTATATAATTAAGTTCGAACCAATTACATGGTTTCAGGTTTAGTGTTATCATCGGGAAAGACGGAGCTCTACCCGATATTATATTGGAACCGTTGAAGTTGTCGCCCCATACAATATTATCTTTTACTAAGCCCAAGCTGCCCCACGGCATATAAAAACTTATACCTGCTCTGACTTCTGCAAAATCGCCTCCGTAATGGTTATTCAAATCATATTGATAGCCAAGATGATTATACAGGAAATCCGTTTCATAACCGAAAGGTCGTGTTCGGTCTGCTCCAAGCAATACCTTAGACGGATATAGCAACGCTCCCAATTGTTTGTTTTTAAACACGTTACCACTCAATCTGCTGCCATCGAACCGAAGTTCACGCATACTGCCCCATACGCTTATATGATTAGCTATATCTGCCTGTATCTCGGCACCCCAACGCTGCTCGGTGATAATCCCCTTGGAGTTACCTACTATGTCCATTCCCAATATCGGAGTAATCCGTGCCTTAAACAATCTGTCTCTGTACATAAAAGCCGGCTGCAACAGAGCCAAAGACACACTTTCGTTCCTTATCAGCGACAGTTTGGCTTCGGGCAAAGTATCGAGCTCAAGAGCATAGTCTTGCATAAAAAAGTGAAGTTCTTCCACTTGGCGTCTGTTTAAAAGTTCCTCATTGTCGTAAGCTTCTCTTAATTTTCGTGCAATAAAATCACGAGAATATGGCTTTACTGCCGAATTCACCTCAAAGATACCTTCGTTTGCCAATTCATCGACAAACTCGTAAATTCTGGTATATGATATATTCTGTGGAATGTTCTGACAAAAAATATTGGCAGCAAAAGATATCGATATCAACAGCAAAAAGACAGTTTTTTTCATAAAAAACGAATTATAAATGAATTTAATTTGCAAAGATAATACTTTTTGAGTAATAAAGGAATGGCAGACAAGCGTTTTGGAAGAAATAAAATTTTTCTGTGAAATATTTACAGAATTGTTATGTAATTCAAAAAAAAGTATTACCTTTGCACTCGAATTCTCGAATGAGGGCGTTTAGCTCAGCTGGTTCAGAGCATCTGCCTTACAAGCAGAGGGTCGGCGGTTCGAATCCGTCAACGCCCACAGAAGTCAAGTACTTATCAATTCTTTGGTAGGTACTTTTTTCATCAGTCTGTCGTAAGCTATTCGGAGCGACTTCCGTCGCTACACTGTTTTCACGGCTGCCCACAGATATACGCCTCCACTACCCTGCCTATCTCTTTGGCAATCGCTCGGCTCAGATGTATGCCGTCGACAGTCAGATTAAGACGCCGTATCTTCGCAAACAGTCTTTTAGTCGGTGGACATACGGTCATAAGCAAGGTATCGATTACCCTCATCAGGTTCAGACTACCCCACGAATAAGCAGCGTCCGCATCAGGGAATCTCATCTCGTCGAGCAGCTTGTATACGTCTATAAATTCCAAACTATACTTCTCGGCAAACTCACGTATCAACCTATTTCTTGCCTGCAAAGTGCTATTTACACGAACATTACCGAGTTCCATCTTGGGTAACCCCATCAACAGCAGCTTCTTGTTTTCACCTAATACTAACCGTATTATCCTCTCATAAACTGCGTGAAACGCCTCCTCCGTATCACAATAACGATATCCGAACAATTTAGGACGAAACGTATTACTGATACGCCAAAAGCACGATACCTCCTTCAAAGCAGGCAGAAAGACATCGTTGGTGCCACCCCAAAACACGATTAGTTCTATATCCTTATAAAGTCGAGACGAGAGTATCTGCCTCAATCGACGCTCCATTCCGAGCAGACAATCGCCGTTAAGCCCTCTGTTGACGGCTTCTACTCCACCAAGAAACCGCACATAAGAATACCCCACACTACCGAAAGTAAGACTATCGCCGACACATAGAACTTTTTTCATAAAATTTTGGTTGATAAAAGAATAAAGTTCTACAAAGATAAAAATAATTCTCGAAAGAATACAACACAATTAACGTAATCCTTTTACGTACAATCCGCATTATAGCCTAACCGCCGAAAAAAATATTGTCCCCAAAAACTATTTTTCGGAGACAATACCACAAATATATTTAATTATTTTTGTCGGATAAAAGCTCTGACAGTACCGTCTGTCGAAGGCGGCAACATAGAGACGGCAAAGCCCTGACCAAGTAAAATGTCGAGTAGCGGAGCCGGCACGAACGGGGCTATCAGCTCGAGGGTCTCGCCCTTCGAAAGTTCGGCAGCACGCTTTATTACAATGTCTTTCGGGTGATTGCCTTGTGCTATCATCGGGCGAACGTCGATAGTATCCGTTACAGATGTCGGAGCCGCCGAGAGTACTGCTATGCCGTCGTATTCATCAGCATCGCAGACACAGCTCTGAGGCGACGATATACCGACAGCCTCACGCAACGTGTTTATCATCTCCGCAATATCGTAGCCGCCAGCCTTTGCAAGCTGTTGCAGCGATGTCGCTTTCGCTACCGTATCGCGAAGAGCAGGATTGTCGAGGGCGGCAAATGCCGAAGAGTAATCTTTGAGCGTCTGCTCGAGAGTCGGATAATGCAGCAGAAGGTCTGCTATCTTGGTATCGGGTGTTATGTCTGTTTTATTTGTGTTCATACGATAGAAGCCTTTGATCGCCTTGTAGTAGGCGAAGATTAGTAATATCCTGAGTAACCTCCAATACTCCGAGGTACTCACCGTCTTTGCTGCGAACGGCTATATATTCGATATAAATGAAACGTCCGCCCATAAAGTTCGAGAGCCAGAAGGCGGCTTTGTTTTCTCTGCCGCTCTTGAAGTCGTCGAGTATCTGCTCCACGATATGCACGCTACCCGGCGGGTGGCACATACGTACGTCGCGACCGATGATAGATCTGTTGCGTTCGAAAACGCGGTTCGGCGAATGCGAGAAGAAACGCACCTTGTCGTTTTTGTCTACAAAAGTGATGTCTACGGGCAGATGAAGGAACAGAGCCTCGAGCTCATCGATATCGAAAGCTCCCGACGACAGTACGACGGCATCGGTCGATGAATACTCTACCTTCTCGATATTCACCCCCTGCGGCTTCCATTCGTCTTCGGGGTCGAAGAGCGTATAGCCAAATTCGGGTGTTTCTCGATAAATCTTATACCACTCCTCTTCGGTGAGAGTATCCATACACATCGGCAGCAGTATCTCCTCTTCTTTCATCACCATACCGCCTATCATATCGGCTACGGGGTCGAGCAGCAGAGCGACCGCAGACCGCAGTTCGTCGGCTGTGCTTATCTTTGCCGACAGAGCCTCGTGAGCAGCTTTCAGTGCAGCACGCGTCTCGTCGTGCTTGCCCCACATCACTTTCGGCGGACCTGTAATCAGGTGTTTTTCCATATACGGAAACAACAGATACTCCTTGCGTTTGTAGTGTTTGTCTACGTCGGAGAAATTGTTGAACAACGTACGTAATTGCAGCACAAAGCCCGTTACCTGAGAGTCGTCGATGGTCTGTATCTGCTCCCGTACCGAGTAATATTTCTCTATCTCAGCTCGCAGAGCAACGTTCTCTTGCTTGAACGTATCCACAGGATGACCGGCAGGAACTTCTTTGGCTCCCTCCAAGTCGATACTGCCGTCGAGGACGGCTGTGTGTAGGTCGCAAAACTCGAGTATCTCCTCTTCGCTAAGAATAGCGTTGTCGATAAGCTCTTGCTCCACCTCTACCACCTCGTTGTAAGGAATGCTGCGAAGCACCTCTATCAGGCGGTTGCGGAGCAAGTCGGGACTCTCGCCCTCGTGTAGACGCACAAGCATATGACGCAGAAGCTCTTTACGTTGCGACGAATTGTTTATAAACTCACTCATATATAATTATCTTTTTTTTAATGATAAATAAACGATAACTATTACTCACCGCGTATCATAGTAAGCAACATCTTGAAACTCTCGGTAGCCCGCAGAGCGTGCGGTACTTTGGCAGGCATAATGATGCAATCGCCTTTACGGAGTTGATGAGGGTTGCCGTCGATACGTATCTCGGCTTCGCCGTCGAGTATCTGCACAAATGCGTCGTAATCGGCAGTGTGTTCGGTAAGTCCTTGACCTTTGTCGAAGGCAAACAGAGTGATATTGCCTACGCTGTTTTTGGTAACTTGTTTGCTGATGATAGCTCCCTGAGCATATTCTATCGAAGATTCGAGAGCTATTGCCGTTGCTTTGGGATATGTTGTCATTTGTATTAAAATTTATTGGTTTATAAAATAAAATTGTATATGCAAAAGTAATCTCCGCTACGGACAGAATATGTAACCGTAGTTACAAATGGTGTTTTTTTATTAGGGATTAGGTGTTGGGTGTTAGGTGTTAGGTATTAGGTTTTGGGTATTGGGTATTGGGTATTGGGTATTGGGCGGGGCTGAATTATTTACCTCTGCTGCGTATCGACATCTGTATTTCGGAATTGCCTCGGAGTTATTCCGACCAACTTTTTGAAATATCGACAAAACTGAGAAGAAGACGAAAAACTCAACTCTTCCGAAACCACGGCAATATTTTTATCCGTATTTTTCAATTCTCTTTTCGAATGGATTATCAATGCTCTGTTTATCCAGCTTGCTGCCGATTTTCCCGTTTTCTGCTTTACTAAGGTCATCAAGTAATTGGGAGTAACGCACAATTCACCTGCATAAAAGCGAACATTATGCTCCGATTTGTAGTTTGCTTGCAGTAGTTTCATAAATCGATTTATCAGTTCATCCGTGCGACAAGGCGGCTTGAATTCAGCTTTATGTACCGAATATACAAAAAAAATCTCTACGACTAATGCAAATAAAAGACTCTTGATAATTGTGGACTTATATTCCATCGTATCACGGCTATATTGTTCTTCTATAAAGGAATAATATTTGAGTAAAGTGTCGTATTCTCTCTCGGACAATGCTATACACGGGAGCGACATTATCTTTTCGATAAGCTCGTTTTGATTCGACCACTTCAAGTTTGCAATGAAATCTTGTGAGAAAAATATCGTTTTTAGGAACAAATCGTCCGATCGCTCCAACGGCTCGATAATCAGTTCGGGGATAAGAACCATCAGCGTCAGAGGTTCGATTTCGTATTCCTTAAATCCGATTTTTGCCTTTCCTCGCCCCTTGACACACACGGATATTGCCACTCCGTCGATAGAAAACGGATTATCCAAAAACAATTCGAGGACTCGAGGGTTTCCGCCCGAAATAACGACACTGTCGAGCAGAGAGTAATTGGCTAACGAAGCTATCTCCTCAATCAAAAAATTCCTGATATTTTTTTTACCTTCCATCTTCCGACCGATTTACGTTTTTCAAGAAATAATTACAAAGTTGCAAAGATAATCAATTACGTGAATCATTCAATTTGTTTTGCCCCAAAGCATATAGCTTGGTATCACAAATGTCAAAAAATACGAGAATCAAACATTTTGCACATTTTTGTCAATAAATTGATAACAATTATATGGAAATGACATTGTAATTTTGCACTGTTATTTTTTTTATATAAAAACTGTAAAAAATCTATGGGCTTGTAATATGAAAGATTATAAAGCGGGAGATGTAGCAAGCAATTATATAATATATCACACACTACACAATTACCCTGTAGGACTTGTAATGATGTGTGGATATACAAAAAATGGTTATAAAAAAGAAGGTCATACTTGGGTATTAGACGGTCAGATTTTTTATAAAGACAAAAAGCACCCTGACAAAAAGCAAATGGACTTGTACCATTGCAACTGGGGTTGGGGAGGATACAATGACGGTTATTACCTTCGCTTTATTTTCGATGAAATAGCAGGCAAACACACACTCGGTTTCGATGACGGATGTACTAAATTTGATATTAATCTTCAATTTACGCAAATAGATGGTTCTCCTTATAAATAACTAAAAAATATAACTTAATAATTATGTTGAAATATTTTATGATATTAGTGGCAGCAATGTGTTGTGTTAGTTGTAAAGACAAGAATACCCCACCCCTGAAATTTTCTACGAGACAAATAGAGACAACAGCAGTAGGAGGCGAATACAATGTAACAATCACAGGAGGTGATTGGTGGTTGAGACCAAATGTTATGATAGATGGAAAAATCGTATACTCCGACGAACTAAAAGTAACTTATGAGGGAGAAGGCAATAAAAAACTTCCTGTTAAGATAGAAGGGGTATGGTTCACAATATTGCAAAAAGACAAGAAGACGCTATATGTGAAGATAGCCGAAAATAATACGAATAAAAACAGAATTTTACTTATCTTTCTGCAACATCTCGATTACTTTCCAGACATATGTGTAACTCAAAAAGGAAAATGATATCTTACAACACTTAATTACGAATGTAGGTATTGGGTCGTTGAGGCAATTCATAAATAGCCTAAATGACCCAACCTTTTTTGCTTTTCGCAAAAAAAAGTACTATCTTTGCCTCCATAATTCTTAAATCAATAACACTATGTCAAAAAATTTAATTAATGCACAAGTTCCCGAGGCGGAACTTGCAAAGATTCAGGAAAAGCTCCGCGAAATTCGCGAGCTATTGGCGCCTTATGTAGCGACTCTCACTATGGAAGACCGCAAGAGCCTGCCTAAGATGAGCGACAAAACACTATCTTTTGTCGCAAAGACGTCGGAATACGTCAAGTCGAACCCAAAACTCGTCCCTCCGATGATGGAAGCCGATGAGTTTGCAAAAGACTTCACCCTCAACCAATCGTTACAACCTGTGTACAACAGCCTCAAGCAGTTGGTCGACAACCTGTCGGATACGCTGATGCTATCGGGGCACGAGGCTTATGCACAGGCGTTGCTCTACTATGCGAGCGTCAAGATGGCTGCCCGCCTCGGCGACCAAGACGCCAAATCCATTCACGAAGACCTGAGCAAACGGTTCGTACGGCAAAACAGACAGGCAAACCATGCCGACACAAAACCTAACGACAAAAATCTTGCATCTTAATTATTTAAGACGGTGAGTTTCGGACACGACAAGTTGTGTTCGGAACTCACTTTTTTTACCTTTTATGTTAATTGTCGGAGTTCAGAGGTCGGATGTCGGAGTTCGAAGGTCGGATGTCGGAGTTCGAAGGTCGGATGTCGAAGCTCAGAGGTCGGATGTCGAAGTTCAGAGGTCGGACGTCGAAGTTCAAAGGTCAATTGTCGAAGTTCGAAGGTCGGACGTCGGAGTTCAAAGGTCGGACGTCGAAGCTCAGAGGTCGGACGTCGGAGTTCAAAGGTCGGATGTCGGAGTTCAGAGGTCGGATGTCGGAGTTCAGAGGTCGGACATCGAAGTTCAAAGGTCAATTGTCGAGGGTCGGAGGTAACACATTTCACATTTAATGCCGATTATTTTAGACGATGAATAGAATTATCTACTCGAGAAGAATTCAATCTATTGTATTACCAAAATCATATAAGGAAATACTCCAAAGTTTCGAACTTGTATGTTTGTACGAGTACGAAGGTGAAGAGTTAGACATCTGGAACAGCAACATTCTGTTTTCTATGATAAATAGGGATTACTATCAATACGAATTACTCGAATATTTCTCTGTCCCCAATGTCGGGAGAACCTTTGCCTTCGGCAGCTCACACGATGACGGACGCCTATACTTCGACCTGACGGACTTCTCTGTATGGGAATATTGGCTCGACGACGGCAGCACGCATAAGATAGCCGACAGTTTCGACGAATTACTGACAAAAGCCAAACTTTTAGACAAAGAATAATGGACAAAAATATGCATATCAGAGCCATCACCCCCAATGAATACCCACAAATACAAAAAGCCAATTACGCCCGTAAGATGTACTTAAAGTTAGGTTTCGAGATAGTCAAGACCAACGAAGAAGACGAGATAATGGTTTACAAAAAAGAAAAAGGAAATGAGTGATTTTAAACTAACACTTTTGAGAAAATGGGAATTTGACAATGAATTTTCATTTGTTTGTGCTTCAATTTTGCTACCCGATGGCACTGCGGTAATCCTAACTTCGGACCATACCGATTGGCATAAATATTACGCCCTTGTCCTTTCAACCGAAGGCGTCAAAAAGATTCCCATTGAATATACCCCGATGTCAAACAGAGATTATCCTGTACTTTTCAGATATAAAGAAGGGTTCGGAATCATCATCTCGGCAAAAGAGGTGCGGTATTATTCAGATATGCATTCGTCTCCGAAAATAATTCCGATAAAAAATAAATCATTGCTAAGGTATAACATTGTACCAGAGAAGGCTCAGCAGAGGTATTTTCAAAATATATCCGACAGCCAAACGATTCCTGTTTGTTTTGAAAATGAAGTTTATTACGCCGATGCAAGATGTTTCGCCCTTTTAGAATTCGACGAGGTAGCAAAAAGTGCCAAATGGAAAACCTTTTCGAAAATAGATAAAAAAGCATTTACGCATCATGACGACAGATGGGCAGACACTCCAAAGATAGACAGTCTTAAAATATCGGATAAAAGAATTTACGCCTTCATTCCGGGCGAGAGTTCGTCATCGGTCAATAAATGGGGAATGGATTATTATGCTCTTGCACAAATTTCTGCCGAAGGGAATGTAATCGAGAAAATTATCGAATCGGACAATCTGCATACCGATAGTAAAAAACGCGGTGTCAACGGGTGTTTCACAGACTCGGAATATGTGATACTAACACCTCTCTTTAAAAACGATGATTGGAAGGGCAAACAAAAAGTCTTTTCGCTCACCACACGCCAATATTACGATATTACTCTACCCAAAGGAATGACAAAACACAAACTCGAAAATATCTCAGGCGAACTTTGCTTGACCTCTCTTTTCGACAGAGGTTTAAAAGAAGTAGCTCTATGCAATTACATTAACTTATGAAACATTGTGGGCATTGCTTTTCTGAGGTATAGAGTTCTAAACATAGCAAGTGATAAGTAAAATATGGGAAAAAATGGTTGCCCAACGATACCTTTGATATGATATTGCACCCAGTGTGCAATTGTTATATTGAAGAGATAAAACATTTTTATAGAAGATATAACCTCATACATGAATAAAATGTCGCGGAAAGTTTATAAAACGGAAGAAGGCAAGCAAGCATCGATTTCTCTATACGAAGAGCAGTTGAGATTGCTCGACACACCATATTCGGATATTTATATTGATACCGATTTTGGGAAGACGCACCTGATAGAAACAGGAAAAACGACAGGAAAACCACTACTCGTTTTCCACGGAGGCAATACGACTACTGCCTACAACTTATATCTTTTCAGATTTTTATTGGAAGAGTTTCACATTTATGCCGTGGATACAATAGGTCACCCGGGCAAAAGTGCCGAAAAAATATTGTCTGCGAACAACTTGAGTTATGGGCAATGGGCGAGCCAAGTCGTAAGCCGACTCGGTTTTACGGAGATATCCGTACTGGGTTGTTCGTACGGAGGCGGCATTGTCGGCAAGTTGATAGAGGTATCACCCGAGAAGATTGAGCGAGCGATATTAGTAGTGCCTTCGGGCATCAAAAACGATGTATCTGTAAGCATACTGACTATGCTGTTTAATTTGTTTGCCTATCGTTTGACGAAAAATGAGAGCTATCTCATAAAAACAGCCTTTTATTTAAGGGCAACGAGCGACCGATCAAGTTTAGACGAGCATATCTTGGCAGTTTTAAAAGATAGTTTCGACCACGTCAAAATGAGGACAGGAATGCCTTCGAATATTTCAAAAAAAGGAGCTTCTCGATACAATGCACCGATATTGGTGATGGCTGCCGAAAAGGATTGCTTTTTCCCGGCAAAGAAAGTCCTTCCTCGTGCCAAAGAAATCTTCGAACACTGTAAAACTTACGAGTTGACCGCCCGAGGACACTTGTCTGCATTGACTACGGAAGAACAGGAAATTATCATAGATTTTTTACGAGGATAATATTAAAACTCCACATCAAAAACATATTATTTGTGCAAAACAAAATGCTAAGCTCAGAGTTAAAAACATAATACGAGCGAGTTCGTAGAGGCAACGATGATTATGATAAATCCGCCGTTGAGGGCAGAATTATTATTCCGAACCAAAACTTTTATTACCTTTGTGCCGTCGAAAAGACTTTTATTATAATAATATTATCTAAAAAGACAATAAACAAATTTATGAGTAAAGTAATAGTAATAGGAGCGGGAGGCGTAGGCACGGTAGTAGTACACAAGCTGGCACAGAATAGCGATGTCTTTACCGAAATACTGCTTGCGAGCCGTACCAAATCGAAGTGCGACGCAATAGCCCGAGATGTAAAGCAACGCTACGGCGTAGAGGTGAAGACCGCCGCCGTCGATGCAGACAATGTACCCGAATTGGTAAAGCTATTCAACGAGTTCAAACCCAAAATCGTCATAAACGTTGCTCTGCCGTATCAAGACCTGACCATTATGGACGCCTGCCTCGAGAGCGGCGTAAACTACCTCGACACCGCCAACTACGAGCCCAAAGACGAGGCACACTTCGAGTACTCTTGGCAGTGGGCATATCAGGATAAATTCCGCCGTGCGGGGCTTACAGCCATACTCGGCTGCGGCTTCGACCCGGGTGTAACATCGGTCTTCACCGCATACGCCGCCAAACACTACTTCGACGAGATGCACTACCTCGATATAGTCGATTGCAATGCAGGTAATCACGGCAAAGCATTTGCCACGAACTTCAACCCCGAAATCAACATACGCGAAATAACCCAAGAGGGCAAGTATTGGGAAGGCGGCAAATGGCACACCACTGCACCGCTTTCGGTGCATCGCGGGCTCGATTACCCCGACATCGGCGTCAAAGACTCGTATCTGCTCTACCACGAAGAGCTCGAGAGTCTGGTGAAAAATTTCCCGTCGCTGCGTCGTGCCCGCTTCTGGATGACATTCGGGCAAGAGTATCTCACTCACCTACGCGTGATACAGAATATCGGTATGGCACGTATCGACGAGATAGACTACAACGGGCAAAAGATAGTGCCGATACAGTTCCTCAAAGCCGTACTGCCCAACCCGCAAGACTTGGGCGAAAACTACACGGGACAGACTTCGATAGGTTGTCGTATCCGTGGGGTAAAAGACGGCAAACCGACTACACTGTACATCTACAACAACTGCTCACACGAAGCGGCTTACAAAGAGACAGGCACGCAAGCCGTCAGCTACACCACAGGAGTACCTGCTATGACGGGAGCCTATATGTTCCTGACAGGCAAATGGAGCGGAGCAGGCGTATTCAACGTAGAGGAGTTTGACCCCGACCCATTCCTCGAAAAGCTCGCCCAGAGCGGGCTGCCCTATCACTGCGAGGCAGATGGAGATATAGAGTTCGAAGCCTGAGGCGAACGAAAAGACAAATATAAAAAACGGTGCAAGACTACGTCATCCGACGAACCTTGCACCGTTTTACCGTTACGGGGGGATTACTTCACCACGAGTTTTACGGCTGCATTGCCCACTCTTACGATATACACTCCCGATGTCAGGTTAGCAATATCGATATTCTGCGTCGGACAGAGTGCCTCTCTCTTATACACGAGAGTGCCGGAAGGCGTATAGATACGAATCATATCACCGGGACTTACGCCACGCAGCTCTACGGAGCCAACCGCAGGATTCGGATATAGACACAACGCAGCCTCATCGGCTACCACTTCCTCTGCATCCGTAACAACATCCAGCCGATAGCCTTTCTGCTCTGCTATGTATCCTTTACTCTTCTGTGCTCCGGGATTGCCGCTGACGAAAATACGACCGAAATTCTCGTCCTGAGGGAAAGTCTTCTGCTGTAGCGTTTCGAACGGATAGACAATGTCGTTCAAAGTCCTCAAACTATCGTATAGGGCATTCAGGCTTTCTTCCGATAGCTTATTATTACGTAAGTCTATTGTTACAAGTGAATTTACTCGCGAAACCACGAATTCCGTCAATTCGTTATCCGAAGCGTTCACGGCATAAGTCTGGTCATTATTCGGAAGGCTCATCTTGGTGATTTTCTGATTGCTGCAATCTAACGTCATAAGACCTCGCGAATAGTATTTTATCTCGGGCTGGCGTACGGCATGGACAATCTTATAGGGCTTTTGTTGCAAGAAACTGCTCCACCATTTGCCCCAATCGACCCAAAACGGGTCATAGAAGTTATCCACCTTAAGCGTTATATCTTTACCTATCTCAATGGCTGTCGTCAGCACAAGGCAGGGATTTTTGGGAGTTACCGACCACGCTTCGTCGAGCACGTCTATCTTCCAACCTTTATCTCTTGCCCCTTTCAGTTCGACAGTACCCGCTTTTACATCAGGTATTTCGGCTACTTCCAACTGCTTTTTCCAAATACGTTCGTTGGCATACACCTTCAAATTATTAACATCCGGCAGAGCAGCCAAAAAAGCATCTAACTGAGCCTTGGGAAGCACTGTTTTGCTTATGTAGCAACTTTGCAGGTTGGATAGCGAACTGAATTTAACAGACTTCAAAGAAGCATTGCTCGACACGTTGAGGCGTCTGAGACGAGTATTTTGTGTAATATCTATCTCGGCAATCGATGTCTTGATGCCGAAATACTCTTCGAGCAAAGGTATTTTACTAAGGTCGACGGATTTTATCCCTGTGTTGCCCGACAAATCGAGCACACGCAGTTCGGGGACATTATCCAAATTAAGAGACGTCAGGCTATTAGTTGCAACATAGAGCTGCTCCAATGCTTTTGATTTGCTAAGGTCGAGACTTGCGATATTGAAATTTTTGGATAAAGATACATATTTCAGTTTCGGGCTCTTGGTAAGGTCGATAGCCGCTATTCTATTGCTGACGACATTCAGGTGTTCGAGCTCTGGCATCGCTTCGAGCGACAACGACGTGAGTTTATTGAAACCCAACTCCAAAGTCCTAAGCTTCTCCATATCCTTGAAATTGATGACTTTAATCATCTGATTCGAGGCTCTGAAGTTCGTAACATCAGCCGCATATATCTTCACCTCGGTACCAACCGATTTACCTTCGATAACACCCTGTGTGGCAGCCAAATCTATCAACTTGCGTTTACCGTCGCCGAAGTCGACTTCAATCTTTTGGGGTCCTGCCATATTCATACTCATTGCTACGCCTGTTTTACTCAATTCCATCGATATTGTAGCGTCGGCAGGAATAGGTTTGTCGGGCTCTTCCGTCTCGTTTTTGAAGCAACGCAGGCAATAGTGCGATGTCGCTACCCAAGGATAAACCATAACAAAGTCGGCATCGAAGCCGAAACCCCAAGCACCTGTTTCTTGTTCGTTGCGAGGAGTACACGACCAATATCGTCCGCGAAGATTCTGATCCATCACCGTACCGTCGTCGGTATAATTACCATATCCGGCAGCGGGGAAATAACGCACCACGTCTGCCGCGTTGCCCGTATCCCAATATTCTTGCTTTGCGAGGTCTTTGACATCTACCGACAAACCCTCGGCACCCAAAAGGCGGCAAGTTACCTTCAATCCCTTAATCTTGGTCTTGTCGGTATCGTCGTCGGTAAATATAGCCTCCCATCGGAAAGCAGACAAGTATCGGTTGTCTCCTCCCTTGAATCGCAAAGCATAACAAACGTACTTACCCTCACCGTAATAATGTGCATTAAGGGTCATAGTTTTCCCGAAAATAGTTACTGTCTCGTCTCCCGTCTTATCGATTTTCCAACTCAGGTCGGGATACGGACTTTGAGTAGTTTGGTCGAACGGATACAGACCCGAGATTACTACCAACTCCTCTTTCGTAGGGACATGATAGCCCTGAGGAAGTGACAAGTTTTTCACCTCAGCCCATTTGAAATAGTTGCCGAAGGCAGACAACACGTCTCCCTTTTCGAATGTCCCATCGGATTTTAGATTATACTCCGCTACTATCGAAAGCGGATTCTTCACTGTCTGTGCAGTCGCTCCTACGGCAAATAGCCAAAGGATTACCCAAAATAATAGATTGCTTTTTCTCATAACTAAAATATATTTTATTAGAAAACTTATTATTGACGGACATAAGTGATAAGTAACCGTATATAAACAATGCAATCTCTCGTTTGAGATTTTTTAAAAAAAACGAATTTTTAGAAAAGCAAAGTTAATACTTTTTCCCCTTAAAAACAAAATCCCAAAAAAACGTATAATCATTAATTGGAATATCAAAAACTCAACCGCATCGTGTGGACACACACATTGCGACTCGACAAACACGAATCATACATTTACATATTATTAACAATCAGAAGTTTTCCTATCGGGAATCGATTAGGCGAAATATGATACTCTTACCTGCGATAGAACTCCAAGACCTTCATTTTAAACACATAATCGTATTTAGCTTGGACTTCGTTGGCACGTGCCTGCGACAGATTTGTTTGCGACTGAGCAAAATCGAACACCGACAACTTGCCTTTCTCGTAAAGTTCACGAGTGTTTCTAAATGCCTCATCGGCAGACAATACCGCCTTATGAGCCGAGTTTCGTTTTTCGTAAGCAACAGTAGCATTTATGTATGCAGTCTGTATCTCTTTTTGCAGTTGTTTTCGAGATTTTTCGAGTGTCAGCCTAAGGTTTTCGATATTGAGTTTTGCCTGTCTCTCTCGTCCTACCACCGACAAACGGTCGAATATGGGTACATTCAGACTTAATCCTACATACTGCCCGAGGTTGTTTTTCAGCTGCTCCTCGAATGTTCTGTTGGCATTGGGTAGTTGATACAAGTAGAAATAGTTAGAACTCAATCCCGCATTTAAGCTAATCGTAGGTAGATAGTCGGCTTGTGCTATACGTAGCGATTTGCGAGCACTCTCCACATTTATTTCAGCAGCTTTTATCTGGGGCATATCGGCTGATACGTCTTTATAAACGGGCAACTCGGGATACTCCGTATAATGACTGTCGAGCGACTCGGGAGCGACAATATCGAAACTATCGAGGTCTTGTATTTCGATGCTCTGAGCCAAATCCAACAGAGCCAACCGTAGATTGCCTGCCGCTTGTACTATCGACAAAGTATCGCTTGCCATCTTGGAGCGAATATCAGACAATCTGTTTGCAGAGACTTTGCCGCTCTCTACCATAAGTTGGGTCTTCTGTACCTGCTGCCTTGTAGAAAAGAATTGTTCTTGGGCTATACGAAGTATCTCTTTCTGAAACAATACCTGCAGAAAGAGCGATGTAACCTGCAATTCTATATCGTTCTTTGCTTTTTCGATATTCAGGAGCGACGCCTGTAAATCGAGTTTTGCCTTAGCGATAGTATTTATACGCCGACCACCTGCAAACAGTATCATCGAGGACGAGACGGAAAAACCTGTGTTCGATTGTGTACGGTTTTCGTACAGACCGCTCTGTGTCTGCGTTCTGCCGAAGCTCCAATTTTGCCTCACGCCGGCATCTAAATTGGGCAGTAACGCCGCACGAGCCGACAATAAATCTACGGAAGCCATTTTGTGCGACACTTCCATTTGTTTTACGGTGATACTGTTGGCTATTGCATAACGTACACAACTATCAAGCGTCCAATGGGCTTGTGCCTGTACTTCAACGGCAGAAAACCACAGCATAAACAGCAACGCAACTCCGATATTTTTCATAAACACACAAATAAAATCAACAAAACGAACTCACCAATGCTGCAAAGTCAGCAAAGATATTTTGCTCATTTTTTATGCTTTTTAATAGGTTTAACAACATTAGTTTCATCACAAATTTTGAAATCTTCCTCTCTTAGAGGAGGTAACCCTATATCTCTGCGTAGAGAATCGGATACAGCACGGTCTTCTATGCAAGGTTTTCCCCACTGAGAACCGTAATAAACTTTACGCGTCGTATTAAGTGTTTTCATAAAATAGTATTTATCCAAAAAGTTGGCAAGTATTTTTGCAGACAAATTACCACGATTGACTTCTCTTAGAAGTAAATCAAAAGCTTTTTTATCATTCACAATTCTATGCGGATTATGCAACATCACTGCAATAGCTGCCATAGTAACATATTCGCCTCTAAAATACTCCCCTAATGTTTTTTCGCAAGGAAAACCATATTGCTCTATAATACCAAGCATTTTTACAAAATTGACAGAGTCTATTTTAATATCTCTTTTACCTCCTCCTAATCCCATTTGCCTAATACCTTGGTCTAATCCATATATTTGACACAGCTCGAGAGCAAGTGAATCTTGAATAGATTTTATAGGCAAACCGTCGTCAAAATATAGTGTACCTGTAAATTGTTCATTTTGGGGAGGTAACGTTTGTCCTTTTATATTTCCCCAATAGACAACTAATGCTATTATCGAAACATATAACATCTTATTATTTTTGAGCATATTCTTTAACATAGCACCCATTTCTGACTTTTTTATCTCAAGACTCACTTTTTTGTCTTATTCTATTTTTTATTTAATTAATTACAGTCGCAAGTTATAACAAATAAATATCAATAAGATATACAATATAAACTCCGCTCAATATCTTACTTCTAATCCTATTTATCAAAGATTGCACGTATTGGGTTGAGTAGTTTTTCCAATAATCTTGTATCGTCTGTTATGATTTCGGCTTGTCCGCTCATCTGTTGGCGGAAGCTTATGGTCTTCTTGTAAGTAGTCGTCAGAGGGTCAGGGAACTCGACTTCGAGCACATTGTAGACTCAACAGGCAAAGTTATAAAAAAGAGAAAAAGGAGATTCGAATAAAAGCGACTTTCGCCACAGCTGTTTGCCACCCCAAAAAAAACGCCACAACATTGCGACGTTTTTATATTGATTGATATTTAGAGGATTAATGATAGTGAGATGACGAATGAGTTATTCTGATTTAATTCTATTCGTTGGATATTTCCAAATAAATATTCTCCAAAGTTCTGATAATTCGATTTTGTTTTCGTTCTTTAGTTAGAACATATTCTTTTATTATGGTTTTATCTATATATATAGCAAGTACTAGACTTGGTAATAATATTGCTATTATCATTTTCGCAATTTGTCCAAATTCTTCAATAGTAGAATAGAAATCCAAATATCTTGTAAATAAAACAAGTATCGCTGATAGAAAGAAAGTTATTGCTACATTAGTTACCGTGTATAGATACTTGTTTTCATCTTTCTTTGACTTCAGACTTTCGATTAAAAATGACAAATTGTCTTTATTTAGTACTAACCTACTATTGATTAACTCTGTGAGTTTTTGCTTTTGTATTTTCGGTATTATCCTACCATAAAGGTCTGTTTCTCCCTGTATAGCATAAGGATATTGTTGCTGTATAATGCGTTTCCTTTTTTTACCTACGCAATCACAGCGTACAATAAAAAAAGCATAACCAGTTGCCAAGACAAGCAAAATAGAATAAAACCAATAATTCTTACATATGACAAATGGAATGCTAAAACCAAACAATAAAAATAGAGGTAAGAAAAGTCCTATCCACCATATTACTTTCACATGTCTATCAATCAATTCCCAAATAGATATTTCATCATTAAACTTTTCTATTTCTTGTATGTATATGTTGTCTTTCATATTATTTTGGGTTCAAGATTAGTTGATGTTCTATTTTAGATTTTTCCCGATGCAAAAGGTATAAAAATAGCAGCAATAATCGGTGAATTACTGCTGCTGTTTTTTGCCGATGTCGTTTATATACAAAGCTTAAGTATATTTACGATCGTACGAAACGACTGTTTTGTCGCTATTCGCCGTCTTTCTTGGCGGGGGTATCGTCGTTGTTCGGTTTTTTTCTTCGGGCACTTATCGAACTGTTGGTATTGGCGATGATTTGGCTTACACCCTCTATAAAATCCGAATATCCTGCCGATTTCATACTTTTGAGCGATGTCAGATAGGGCAGGAGCGATGTATTGACCCGTTCCAAAAGCATTTTCTTCAGCTCAGCCGATTTTTGTTTTGCGTTTTTGGCGGCGATATTCTGTTCGTATGTTACCCGCTTTTCGTTGAACGATTTTTGGGCTGTTCGTATTGCCTCTATAGCCTCCGTTACTCCCGCGAGCGACGAAATCTCGCCTGCAAGTCCCGGTGCGGCGAGGTCTGTAAGGAGCGAGTCTATATGGGCGGACTCTACGGCATAGTTTTCACGTGTGATTTTCACGCCGTATTTGGAGAAAACCTCGTAGAGCTTCGCTCCCGGCTTCTGCAGGGTCTCGATAGGCATAGCGGCATACCCTTGTAAAATTTTGTCGAACTTGCGTATAGCTTCGCCACGAACGGTATCGGCAATATCGAGCTCCGATAGAGTCTTATCGCTTTTGATAACTTCCGAAAGTTGTTCGGCGAGCGTACCTATTTCGGCAAAAAGCGGTTTGAGGATAGTGTCGTCGCCGATTGCGGGATGCCTCTTAAACAAAATCAAAAGCCGTGTGGCTGTGTCTGCCACTTCGGTGATACGTGCATTAATTTTCAAATTTTTCATAAGTGTGAAATTTTTATGTTTATAAAATGATTTTATTAGGCTGCAAATATAAGAATATTTTTCGATAAACGCACAAAACGTTTTTTGAGGAAATATCAAATGATATATCTTAGTTTCACGAGTAAATCGGTCATATATCAATTTATATATGCACGTTTCACAGGTGCGGCAGCCATATATCAAATGATATATGCACGTTTCATCGTTTTTTGTGTAATATATTAAATGATATATTCTCGTTCAACGAGTGAGTCTGCCATATATCAATTTATATATGCTCTTTACATCGATTTGTGTGTAATATATCAAGTGATATATTCTTGTTTCACCGTTTTTGTGTGTTTGTATTAAGTGGTCTTTTGGGTATAAAGAAAGAATAATTCTCTGAGTAGATTATTTCTATCTTATCAATAAATTTATCCAAGTCACGTTGTTCTTTGCATTTATAAAAAGAACGTACTTGAAATCTAATTTCCCTACTTGTTCCATTTAGTGTACAATGTTTAATCCATAAGATATATTTTTCCTTATTTACTTCTAACAAGAGGAATTCTGTTGCCTCTGTTAGCTCTGTATATTGAAAATATGCTTTTATTAAATCTAAAATAGAAGTTGGAAGTTCATATAAATCTATTCCTGGGATTGAAGAATTTAAACTTATACCTATATCATCATTCATATCTGGATAGTAATGCCTGCTCATAATATGGATAAAAGAGTATATGTCGAATCTTATCTTGTAGCCATTAACTAAAACTTCTTCATATTTACACGATTTTTCATCAAAATAAAGTTTTGTATGGTAGTAAATATGAAAAAACACAGCCCATATAAAAGTAATCTTTTGTTTATATCTTTCCTTTTTTATCTGGTTCTTATTCAAAAGTTCTTTCCAATCATTTAATTTGCGATTAAGGGCATTTGCAATTTGTGAAAGATATTCATCTTTTCTTGAATTAACTTGATTTTTCCATATATGCATATATTCATAAAAGAATCTTTGATTTTTTCTATTCTCGTCAGCAGTTAGTTTCCCTTTATTTCCAATAGGAATACTACTAAAATCAATGATATCTTTTGCATAGATAAGAATAATTCTATAAAAAAGATACTCTTTTGCTTCTTCTATCTTTCTTAGGTCAAAATCAGGCTTCCCTTTACACTCTTTATTGCTATGAAAAAGACTCATATAAAAAAAAAGAAAATCTCTCTCATGCATTTTAAGTTTTTTCAATTCGCCTTGAGAATACTTATGCATATAACGTTCTAATGGAATTTGCACTTCTTGGTTCTTTAAGTCTTTTAAATCTCGTCTACTATACAGCATATAATAATCTTTATCTATAAAGTTACAAAAAAGATAGTACAATATAATATCTCTATCGTACTATCTTTTGCTCTTATTCGGAAAGCATTTTACTTCACTTCCTCAAAATCCACGTCGGTTACGTTGCCGTCTTGGTTGCCTGTGTTGTTTTGGCTTTGCGACGAGCCTCCGTCGGTGGGTTGTCCGTCGCCTCCTCCGCCCGACTGTGCATTCGCATTCTGTGCGTTGTACATCTCTTGGCTTGCGGCGTGGAAGACGGTGTTCAATTCATTCATAGCCGTATCGATAGCTGCTATGTCTTGGTTCTTGTGAGCCGTACGGAGCTTTTCGAGAGCCTCTTCGATAGGAGCCTTTTTGTCGGCGGGTAGCTTGTCGCCAAACTCTTTGAGTTGCTTTTCGGTCTGGAATATGATAGAGTCTGCCTGGTTGAGTTTGTCTATCTTTTCGCGTTCTTTCTTATCCGCTTCGGCGTTGGCGGCGGCTTCGTCTTTCATACGTTTTATTTCGGCTTCGCTCAGTCCGCTCGATGCCTCGATACGTATCTTCTGTTCTTTGCCCGTTGCCTTGTCTTTGGCGGTAACGTTGAGGATACCGTTGGCGTCGATGTCGAATGTAACCTCTATCTGCGGCACTCCACGCGGTGCGGGCGGTATTCCGTCGAGGTTAAACATACCTATCTGTTTATTCTGCGATGCCATCGGGCGTTCGCCTTGCAGCACGTTTATCTGTACGCTCGGTTGGTTGTCGGCAGCGGTGGAGAATACTTCCGATTTCTTGGTCGGTATGGTGGTGTTGGCGTCGATGAGCTTTGTCATTACGCCGCCCATTGTCTCGATACCGAGCGAAAGCGGGGTAACGTCGAGCAGAAGAACGTCTTTCACTTCACCCGTCAGGATAGCTCCCTGTATGGCAGCACCTATGGCTACTACTTCGTCGGGGTTGACGCCTTTTGACGGAGCTTTGCCGAAGAATTTCTCAACTACCTCCTGTATGGCAGGTATACGTGTCGAGCCGCCTACGAGTATCACCTCGTCGATGTCCGATTTGCTCATTCCTGCGGCTTTCAGTGCGTTTTCGCACGGAGGTATCGTTGCCTGAATGAGTTTTTCGCACAGTTGTTCGAATTTGGCACGTGTCAGTGTCTTTACCAAGTGCTTGGGCACGTTGTCTACCGAGGTGATGTACGGCAGATTTATCTCTGTCGAAGATGAAGAGGAGAGTTCTATCTTTGCCTTTTCGGCAGCCTCTTTCAGACGTTGCATAGCGATGGGGTCTTTGCTGAGGTCTGTGCCTTGTTCGGCTTTGAAGTCGTCGACGAGCCAGTTTATTATCTCGTGGTCGAAGTCGTCGCCGCCGAGGTGTGTGTCACCGTTGGTCGATTTCACTTCGAAAACGCCGTCGCCCAGCTCGAGTATCGATATATCGAATGTACCGCCGCCGAGGTCGAATACGGCTATTTTCATATCTTTCTTAGTAGCCTTGTCGAGACCGTACGCCAGAGCTGCTGCCGTAGGCTCGTTGACGATACGCTGTACCTTGAGCCCCGCTATCTCGCCCGCCTCTTTGGTAGCCTGACGCTGAGCGTCGGAGAAGTATGCCGGCACTGTGATGACGGCTTCCGATACCGTTGTGCCGAGGTAATCTTCGGCGGTCTTTTTCATCTTTTGCAGTATCATTGCCGATATCTCCTGCGGAGTGTACAGTTTACCGTCGATATCTACACGAGGTGTGTTGTTGTCGCCCTTTACCACTTTGTATGGTACGCGGCTTATCTCTTTCTGTACCTGGTCGTAGGTCTCGCCCATAAAACGTTTGATGGAGTAAACCGTGTTGTGTGCATTGGTTACTGCCTGACGTTTGGCGGGGTCTCCCACTTTACGTTCGCCGTCTTTGAGGAAAGCCACTACCGAGGGAGTGGTGCGTTTGCCTTCCGAGTTGGCTATTACCACAGGTTCGTTGCCTTCCAAAACAGCTACGCACGAGTTGGTTGTTCCTAAGTCGATTCCGATTATTTTTCCCATAATATGTCTATTTGTTGTTTACGTTAATTACTAAATAAAAATTTCACGTTTTATTTTTATCAAATATCATACCACATCGGCAATATGACATTTTGGCATTAGATGGCAGATATTGGGTGCTGGGTATTAGGTGTTAGGTGTTGGGTGTTGGGGGCGTGGCGACCATTGTACAATTATGAATTAAAAATTACGAATTACGAATTAAGGGTTAAGTAATCGTTTAGGCAATTCATAAATTGCCTCAAATACCCAAAACCCAGCACCTTTTTTGCATTTTGCCAAAAAAAGCACTATCTTTGCCTATCAAATTTATAACTAATAATACACATTATTATGCAGACAACATCGAATATCCTTATGATAGAGCCTATTTTGTTTGGCTTTAACGAAGAGACAGCGAAAAACAACTATTTCCAGCAAAACGACAACACCGCCGAGGCACAGATTCAGCATAACGCTTTGACAGAGTTTCGCTCTATGGTAGATATGCTCAGAGCACATAAAGTCAACGTTATCGTAGTGAAAGATACTGCCGAGCCCCACACTCCCGACAGCATATTCCCGAATAATTGGGTATCGTTCCATTCCTGCGGACGTGTGGTGTTGTATCCTATGTTTGCTGCCAATCGTCGTACCGAGCGTCGCCCCGAGATACTCGACCGTATCGCTTCTGAGGGTTTTGCCATACGCGAGAAGATAGACTTCACGGGATACGAACACGAAGAGAAGTTTCTCGAAGGCACAGGCTCTATGATACTCGACCGCGACAATCATATAGCATACGCCTGCCTGTCGCAGAGAACGGAACGCAATCTGTTCGAGCTCTTCTGTCGTGAGATGGAATACACGCCTGTGGCATTCCACTCGTTCCAGTCGGTAGAGGGTAAACGTCTGCCGATATATCATACCAATGTAATGATGTGTGTTGCCGACCGTTATGTCATCATCTGCACTGATACGATAGACGATGCCGCCGAACGAAAAGCGGTTGTCGATACCATCGAGAAATCGGGAAAAAAGATAATAGAGATATCCGAGAGTCAGATGCACAGGTTTGCGGGTAATATGTTGCAGGTAAACAATACCGACGGCGACAAATTCCTCGTTATGTCGGATACTGCCTATCGTTCGTTGCGTCCGGAGCAAGTAGCGGCAATAGAACAGTACAACAAGATACTGCACCCTGCTATACCTACTATCGAGCATTATGGCGGAGGCTCTGCACGCTGTATGATGGCAGAGATATTCTTACCGAAGAAATAACTACGTAGTAGTGTCCGTGTACACTTACGCTCTTCTTTAGATGAAGGTGAAAGTAGGTATCCTCAGAGCCGTACGAATAGAATTTTCGCTTAGCGGTGGCTTTACCGACAATTTCGGCAGACACGTTAAGGAGAGTTCTTTCGTTGCCGAGCTGTCAGATGATGCCATTCTATTCGACGGCAGACGCTACGACGAACTATACTTTCGTTCGTCGGGCGGGGCGGTCTTTGTTCTCGATAATGTCGTCATAGGCAAAGACTTCCATTGGCAGCAGAAGCGTCGGCAACGTTTCGGCGGCGATTTGCAGATACTCATAGACGGCGACGAGCTTGTGGCTGTCAATCATATCGATATGGAGCAGTATTTGTATTCGGTGATAGCTTCCGAAATGAGTTCGACATCGTTTCTGGAGCTGCTCAAAGCTCATGCTGTCATATCGCGTAGTTGGGTAGTGTCTGCAATCAATGGTTTACAAAATATCCCTGCTCCAACGAGCCGCATCGATGATACGAACTCGGACAATCCCGTCTACGTACGTTGGTACGAGCGCGACGCTCACAGCCTGTTTCACGTCTGTGCTGACGACCATTGCCAGCGTTATCAGGGTATACCCGATGTAGAGCCTCCGACGCTGCGTGAGGCTATCGAGTCTACCGAAGGCGAGGTGCTTACGTACGGCGGTGTCGTCTGCGATGCTCGTTTCTCGAAGTGTTGCGGTGGCTATACCGAGCGTTTCTCTTCGTGTTGGGCAGATATGGATTATCCATACCTTGCTACGTTCAGCGATGACGTCGACAGTAGTTGTCGCCTCGACCTTACCGACGAGCAGGCGGCACGTGAGTATATCTCCTCCAAGCCCAATGTCTTCTGTAACACCGACGACGACAGCATCATCGGGCAGGTTTTCAATGATTATGACCGTCATACACAGTCGTTTTTTCGGTGGCGTGTGCATTACTCGCAGTCCGAGATTTCGGAAATCGTCAGACAGCGTTCGGGTATCGACTTCGGCGATATCATAGACCTCGTGCCCGTACGTCGTTCGGGGTCGGGCAGGATTGTGTCGCTACGAGTGGTAGGTTCGCGACGTACTGCTACGGTCGGCAAAGAGCTCGAGATACGGCGTTGGCTCTCCCGTTCACATCTTTATAGTTCGGCATTTGTTGTCGATAAGGGTAACGATGGCAGCTTTACCCTGACGGGAGCCGGCTGGGGGCATGGAGTAGGGTTGTGCCAGATAGGTGCTGCTGTGATGGCTCAGCAAGGATACGGCTATCGACAGATTTTGGAGCACTATTATCCACATACAACAATCGAGAAACTCTCTTCACCCCCGTCCGATAAAATTTTACTCGTCGAGCATCAGTGAAACCGATGGTAATATATCGTCGGGTAGAGTATTGTCTGTTAGCGGTTTAATCATACCATAAGGAATTGCTTTTCCATTGGTTTTTAGTAAAATAGTCTGCTTGCCGATAATTTTGGCTAAGTCGTAGAATATAACTTGCTCTATATCCGAAGAGTCGGCGAATAATTTCAGTACATTGCCTTCTGTATCGGCAAATGCTATGCCTGCTATGCGGTTGTTTGTTTTGGCTATGAGTACCTTTTTGTTTTCCATCACAAAAACGTCGACGACTGTCTCGAAATATCGTTTGTCGAAAATCACCCCTGCGGTCTGTTGCCTCTGCTTGTAGTCGAAGTAACGGAAGGCTTCGCTTATGTCGGACGGAGCTAAGCTGCTGACGTTTACTTGATTGTTCCCTTTGTCTTCGGAGGCAATGTTTATCTTTTGGTAATCTTTATAAAACGCCGTTCGGTAACCAAATTTTGCATATATGTCGAACAGAAAATCTTTCGCCGGTATTAAAAACACGGCATCGAACCCGCTGTCTCTTAGTTTACGATGTGTATCGTCGAGGAGCCGCCCCATAAATCCCTGCCTACGATAGTCGGCATCGGTGGTAATGCCTGATAGGTAGGCGGTTTTCAGTATCTTATCGCCTGCTTTGAATAGAAATGGAATAGCCTGCAGTGCAGCCACTACTCTGCCTTCGTATTCAATAGTGTGGTTGATGTCGGTATGAAAGACCCTGTCGAAATATAGTTCCACAAAGTTGTCCGTGTCATCGAATGACGCTTTCCACAGTCTTTTGGTCTGCTCTTTTATTGATGACAACATTGGTTTTTATTTTATATTAGTTTGGCAGTGTACTTGTCTAATATCTCAGTCGGGTGATACGATAGCTTGGCTTTGCGAAGCCCTTCGATACCGAGGTCTTCTTCTCTGTTTATGAACTCGTATTGCGAGGGGAGAGACTTTACAAACTCATTATTGACCATAGTGTATGCACCGATATAGTTGGCATCGGCTTTTTCGACAGCTACGTCGAATGTGTCTGTATTTATCGGCGAACCGTATGTGAAAGCTACGACACGGCTGTCTACCACGAGTGCCCCGCCTTTGAGATTTAACTCCGTATAATGGTCGAAAGCTCGCTGTATCGCTTGTCGCTCTGCATCCAGAGCAATGTACGACTTGTCTTTTTCGTCTTCGTTAAGGTTTTTCCATAGACTTTCGAGCTCCATACATTTGGGTATTATCTCCTCCGTAATCGGGACAAACTCATAGTTTGGGTAGCTACGCTTAAACTGGTTGATATGATTGCGTTTGGGTTGGTATTTTTTACCTGTCAGGTTTATCAGGTCTTCACGCAGATAGAGGTAATCGGAGTAGTCGCGGTTGGTGGTAAACGAAAATGTGTCGGGTAGCAGTCGTTCCAGTTCCGTTCGCATTAAAGGGCTGATTCCCTGCATACAGAAACGTTGGCTGTCTGTCTTGGAGTGTTCGATGACAGTCCGTACGGCAGCCTGTAGGTCGCCTTCGCCGATAGGCATCATATAAAACGGTTTGTCGTGAAACCAATATTTTACGAATAAAAAACCGTTGTATTCGGCTATCTTGGTGTTATATAAAAATTGCCATACGAACATATTGGCAAAAGCCAAGTCGCAGTTACGAAACGGTCTATTGATAGTATAAGACTGCACAAGCAATCTGTCTGAGGCTGTGAATGTTCTAAAATTCAACATATAAATTGTGTATCCCTTTTGTTTTTGAGATACAAAAGTAATCAAAAAAATGTATCTTTTCCCCTTAGAAGAATTGTTTTTATACGGACTCTATCGATAATCCCAAACTTTAATAATTTTATACTACGCCAATTCGTACACCAGTCTCCTGATATTCTCGGCGTGCTTCTTGTCGCTTATGTCGGTTGTCAACGACTGATAGCTAATAGGTTGACCTATGGTTATGTCTATGCTTTTGCCTTCGTATTTGAACATTTCGTGCGGGAATAGTATGAGTTCGATACTTGTCTTTATCCCTAATTTTTTGCGAAAATTGGAGAATTTCAGAAAAAACTCCGAACACTGCCCCGAGCAGTATATGGGTACGATATTACGCTGATATTGGCGTGCTTTGGCTACGAACATCTTCTTCCATTCGAAATCCTGTACTTTGCCGTCGATACGACGCGATACCACACCCGACGGGAATATTATTATCTGTTTGTCGGATACAAACAATTGCTCTATATTGTTCAATTTAGTTCGGTCTTGTTTGTTAGAGCCGACCTCTACCGGTGTAAATATCTCTTTTAGAGGCGGTATGTAGGTCAGTATTTCGTTGGTAATGAAGTTTATTTGCCCCTTGAACAAAGTGTCGAGATACTTGCCGATAGCCAATGCCTCGAGTGCTCCGAGCGGGTGATTGGATACGAATATCAGTTTTTCGTTTCGTGGAATATTCTCCAATCCTTTGATACTTGTCGTTATATTGAGGTCTTCGAGTACTTTTTCGGCAAAAGCGATACCTTGGTTATCTTTGCCATATTTTACTATTATCTCATTTATACGGTCGAGGTAAATAATTTTTTTTACCAGCCTTGCTATAAATTTGGGTATTTTTCTGTTTGTTTTGTATTTTATAATAGACTCTAAATCGATAGTCTGCATCGTGTTGCTCTCTTTGTGTGTCATAACTTAGTTGTTGAGTATTTTCTCTAACTCGTATTCTGTCGGTACGAGTACCTGACGAGGCTTCGACCCGTTGATGGGACCGACTATGCCTGCTGCTTCGAGCTGGTCTACTATCCTGCCCGCACGGTTGAACCCTATCTCGAACTTGCGTTGTATGTTCGATGTAGAGCCCTGTTGGGTAGATACGACATAGCGTGCGACCTCTTCGAATAGACTGTCGCGTTTGGATAGGTCTACGTCTTTCTTGTCGATACTGCCCTCCGTAATATCAGGTTCGGGTAGAGGAAATGCACTCGGGTATCCCTGCTGATTGCCTATGAAATGTACAATATTCTCTACCTCAGGGGTATCTACGAAGGCACATTGTACACGCGTAGGCTCGTTTCCTTGCGAGAACAACATATCGCCGCGTCCTATAAGTTGCTGAGCTCCATAGCTGTCGAGGATAGTCTTGGAGTCTATGCCCGAAGATACCTTGAAGGCTATCCTTGCGGGGAAGTTGGCTTTGATAATACCTGTTATAATATTTACCGAAGGTCTCTGAGTCGCAATAACCATATGTATGCCGACGGCTCGGGCAAGCTGTGCAATACGTGCTATCGGCATCTCTATGTCTTTGCCTGCCGTCATTATAAGGTCGCCAAACTCATCGACTATCACTACGATGTACGGTAAATATTTATGCCCTTTCTGCGGATTTAGGTGTCGTGATATGAACTTGGCGTTGTATTCCTTGATGTTTCGTGCGTGAGCCGTCTTTAGCAAGTCGTAACGCATATCCATCTCCTTGCAGAGCGAGTTGAGAGTCTGCTTTACCTTCTCTACGTCGGTGATGACGGATTCGGCTTCGTCGGGTAGCTTAGCCAGAAAATGTCGTTCGATGTCGGCATATATGTTGAATTCGACCTTTTTGGGGTCTATCAATACGAATTTTAGCTCGGCAGGATGTTTTTTGAATAGGAGTGATGTTATGATAGCATTGAGTCCCACAGATTTACCCTGTCCTGTAGCTCCGGCTACAAGCAGGTGCGGCATCTTACACAGGTCGAACATACAAACATCGTTGGTAATGGTTCTGCCCAGAGCCACAGGCAAATCGTAGTTCGCTTCCTGAAATTTCTTCGATGCGATAGTAGCAAACATACTAACTATCTGCGGATTGGAGTTCGGTACCTCGATGCCGATAGTGCCCTTGCCCGGGATTGGTGCGATAATCCTTATTCCTGTGGCTGCAAGCGAGAGCATTATGTCGTCGGCAAGATTGCGTATCTTGTTGATTCTGATGCCGTCGTCGGGTACTATCTCGTACAGTGTTATGGTAGGTCCTATTGTTTCGTAGATTTTTTTGATACCGATACCGAATTTTTTCAATGTTTCCACTATGCGTCGGCGGTTTGCCTCTTTTTCGTCTTCGTTCTGGGCGTTTTCGTCGACGGGGTAGTCGGTCAGCAGCGGTTGGTCTTTGTATTTGTCGTAGAATTTGGGTATAATGTAGTGCGACAACTCTTTACGAGGGTCGTAAGGTTCTGCATTCTCGAGCGGAGCTATGTCGCTATAATCTTCGTCTGCCTCCTCGGCAATTTGCGTCGTGTTTTCTCCGTTTACCTCTACTATCTCTATATTTTCGTCGGTCGTTGCCTTTATCTCTTCGAAAAGCGACTCTTTCCCCGTGTTCTTATCTTTTTTGTTCTCGATACTGTCTGCCGTACCAACAGTGTGTAGCTCTTTCCTGTCAGAGGCTTTCCATTCGGTTGGTACTATTTCGTCACCTATTTTTACCGTATCGTCGTTGTTGTTTTCAGTCTTGCCGGTTTTATGCTTGTGCCCTAATATCTGTCTTTTGTCGGCAATGGTTCTGTATATTCGTTTGAAAAACGGTATTGTGCCGCCGATAGCCAGAACAGCGAATATTATGCCCGATCCCGTAATGACAAGTATAGTGCCTAATTTGCCGATATTTGCACTTAGCCAATCGCGTATATAGGCTCCTGTGTCGCCTCCGAATTTTATAAATGAGTCTGTTATGAAATTATCGAGAACGAAGGCAAGCAAAAGCGACGTCCAGACGGCGAGGAATACAAAAAACAACAATGCCTTCCACGTCGATATTCGCTTGATACCAAATAGTTTCAGTGCGAATACAAGTATAAAGGTACATAAGAAAAACACTCCCAGTCCGAGCCATCGATTTATCATAGTCTCCGATATGACGGCTCCTCTGTATCCGGTGAAGTTTTCGGTCTTCTCCTGAATCTTCTGCATCTCTTTCTTGATGCGTTGCAGGTCTGCCTTATCGGAGTCTGTCAGCGGGCGATGGCTCTTTTTATCGACATATTCGGTTCGCTTGGTATTGTATTCGGCTATGATGCTTTGGTCGTTTTTACCCGAACTAATGAAAGAGAATATAGCCAAAAACAGATAAGCCGACACAAACAACAACACCACTCCAATGATGAATTGTACCTTTTTGTCTTTGAAAAAAATAATTATCTTTTTGCTGTTAGAAGCTTTTTTAGTCATTATATTTTATTGTTTTCTACGGAAACAGAATGCAAAATTACAAAATAATTATGAGTTATCATCGAGTAGAACTTATTTGTTGCAGAGTGAGGTAAATATGGAGTTATATTTGTGGTTCATAAAATATTTTGTACCTTTGGAGACTAATTCTCAAAAAAGAAATAATCTATGTTGCAAAAGCATAATTTGACTGCCTGCCCATTGTTTATGAGATTGAATGCGGAGGTAATAGACGAACTCATAGAAAACACCATTGTAGAGAAGAAGATTTACTCCAAAGGAGACCTTATTGTAAAACAGGGCAGTAGTATCGATTATCTGTATCTGCTTGTAGATGGTAAGGTCAGTACTGAGATGATAACATCCGAAGGCAATATAATAAACATAGATATACTCGAAGCCGTCGTACCTTTGGCTATCGCATTTACTTATGCGGCTATGCCGAGGTTTCCCGTTGCCGTCGTAGCTATGCAGCCGACCGAAATATATTTGCTGTCGAAAGAGAAGTTCCTGCGTCAGATGATGAACAATGAAGTCTTATTTCGTAATTTCCTTCGTATAACTACCTCGTTTACAGTATTTCTATCGGCAAAGGTGGCTATGTTGTCTACCAAGAGTCTAAAATCGAAGGTTGCCCTCTACATACTCAACAACACCACGCAGCAACAACCGCACTTTACGCCCAAGCACAACCAGACACAGCTTGCCGAATATCTCGGGGTACAACGACCTTCTCTTGCCCGCACCCTCGGCGAACTTATAAGCGACGGAGCTATCGTTACACAAAACCGTAAAATTACTGTACTCGACCGACGATATTTGGAGAAACTGGTTTTTTGAAATAATTTCGTAATCCGATAAAATAGAAATATAAGCAAAAGTTTACTACCTTTGCCGCCTGTTTTTATTATCCGTTTTTTTATGAAGAAAATCTTATCGACTATTGTTTTTTGCGTATTGGTATCGCACGTTTCGATTGCTCAGAACTTACAATTACATTACGATTTTCGTAATACGCTCTATGGCAGCAGCTTGTCTAAAACAAACTACATAACGGCAACGTTCGAAATGTTCAAACCCGACAAGTATGGAAGTACGTTTATGTTTGTCGACTTCGACTTCTCGGGCAATAAGACCAATCTGGGTACGATATATGCCGAGATAGCACGTGATATAAAAATCGATAGTTTCCCCGTGATGCCGCATATAGAGTACAATGGCGGTATCGGAAGTGGGTTTGTCATAGACAATGCTTTCCTTGCGGGCGGCTCCTACAATTTCGATATAGGTCACTTTACTTTCAATACTTACCTTGCGTACAAGCTGCATACGTTCGAGCGTCTCAGCCACGATATTCAGTGGACTCTGTCGTGGGGAGCCGATTTGCTGAGCGACAGGCTGACCGTAAGCGGATTTGTCGATGTATGGACAGAAAACCTCGACCGCTCGTCTGCTATACCTGGTAAAAAAGTAATCGTACTCTCCGAACCGCAAGTGTGGTACAATATCTTCCACAATTTTTCGGTTGGCAGCGAGGTGAAGTTGAGTTACAACTTCTTGGCAGACCGTAAATTTTACGTAATCCCTACGCTTGCCGTAAAATACACATTCTAAGAGTGTAGCGTGTCGGGCTTTTTAAAAGATTTTAGAGCATCTTTTATCCATTCGTCGTAACGCAGGAAAAACTCTGTATACCCCTTTTGGTAATAGTATCTCTTTATTATCTCTGCCTCGATGATATATTGTATGTCGGAGCGGAAGTTGCGTAAGTCTCTCTCTACATCGGCTTTCAGCAGTGGTGCCAGCTGTTCGAACAGACTGTCGGTTTTGTCTTTATACCCTTCGGTCTCTACTATCTTTTGCAACTGTGCCAGCATCTTCTCGCTTTCGGGCTTGTAGGTGAAGTTTTTACTCTTTACAAATGCTATAAAATCGTCATAGTCGCTGTCTGTTATATTGAAGCGGCTCGGTTCGGCTATTTGCGGGTGTGAGTAGTAATATTTCGTCACAAAGTCGAATATTATATTGTCTACAAAAAGGTAATACGATATGTAGTTGCCTTTTTTCTCGTCGACGAATACGTCGGGTGTGATACCGCTTTTGTCTCTTACGGTGCGTCCGAGTTTGGTTTTGAATTTGTTGGTAAGGCTGTCTGGGATAGTCTTAGGTCGTTCGACTCCGGCACTGTTATAGTCTACGGATTGTATGCATCTGCCCGATGGAAGATAGTACTTGGCGGTAGTAACTTTCAGATAACCTCCGTAAGGCAACTGCCTGATGCTCTGTACCAATCCTTTGCCGAAACTGCGTTCGCCTACGACGACGGCACGGTCTAAGTCCTGAAGAGCTCCTGCCAATATCTCGGAAGCCGAAGCGGAGTTTTCATTTACGACCACTACAATTGGTATATCCGGCATAATTGGCGTAAAGGGTGTTTTGTACTTTCGCTCGCTTTGGTCGCTTTTGCCTTTCATCGACACTACCATAGTGCCACGTGGCAGAAATAGCGAGGCTATATTGACTGCCTCGTTTACGAGACCTCCGCCGTTATTGCGCAGGTCTATTATTAATCTTTTTATTCCTTTGTCTTTCAGTTCGGTAAGTGCCGTCTTGAAGTCAGAGAACGATTTGTCGGTAAAGTCGCTAAGCAAGATATAACCTACACTGTCTTGTATAACTCCGTAATAATCGATAGAGTTGATGTGTATCGCTTCTCGTAAGAATGACTTTTCTATCAGTTTTTTGTCGCCGTTGCGTCTTAGCTTCAGTTTTATCTCTGTTCCCGGTATACCTTTCAGCTTATTGCTCACGTATTGAGTGGTTTTACCCTTCATACTTTCGTTGTTGATTGCGATGATTTCGTCGCCTGCTACAATACCGTTTTTCTGGGCGGGCAGTCCTAACTTCGGTTCGGATATCACTACATAGTCGTTGCCGTGTTTTTGTATGATGGCACCTATACCGCCGTATATGCCTGTTGTCATTGTTTGTAGGTCTTCTTCTTGCTGTTCGGGTATGTATATGGTGTATGGGTCTAACTGTTGGAGCATACCGTTGATGGCTATATTGTTCAGTTTGTCGTGGTTGAGAGTGTCTACGTAATTGATATCCAGCTCTCTCCATACGGCATTGTATATGTCCGACGAGCGGAAGGCGTCGTAATATTTGTCTTTCGGCTTTTCTTGTGCAGACAGGCTAATACAAGAGGTCAGTAGTATGGTGTAAATAAATAATTTTCTCATCTTGTTTTGTTTATTAGTAATAAAATTGTGAGCAAAGTTAGTATTTTTTGAATAAACATTATCATTGCCGTTTGCTTTGTGCGAAAAATAGGGACAAATCTCTTGTGTTTGCCCCTATACAATCAAAGTATTATTCTGTAATTCCTACGGTTTCTTCTATTAACTGGTATCCTTTCTCTTCTTTATTTTCGCTTTGTTGACGCTCTTTTTGTCTGTTTTGTCTCATATTGCCGAATGCGTAAGTAACCGACAGTGTCATTTCTCTGCCACCACGCCAATGTTTGTCCGTCTGGGTGAAATTATCTCCTATTTTTATAGTGTTTCTTGCCCGCGAGTTTAGTATGTCTCTTACTCCGAGATTGAAAGTAAAGTTACCCACCGACTTACGTATGCCGGCATCTAACGAGTAGTTTGCCAGTGTCGTACCCTGTGCCTCTGCACGCGGGGCTCTGTATCCGCCCGTTGTTTGCAGTATCAGACCCCACGGCAACATCACTTGAGCCATAATACGGGCATCCCACGTAACATCTCTTTGCGAATTGCCGATAACGTGGTAACCGACACCGGGCACTTCGTAGTCGAAGCCTTCGAGGTAGTAGTAATATAAATTCAATGTGGTCGTAAGGTTCAGAAACTTGCCTATATTGTTCTTTATGACCAACTCTGCCCCCGACGATATGGTTTTGGCAATATTGCTATGTGTGTTGTACATTACGTCGTTGTCCAGATAAGCTATACGCTGTATTACGTCGGTAGTGTTGCGGAAATATGCCGATAGCGACAGTATATGTCGTTGCCAAGTCTTGATGTAATTAAGCTCGATGGCGTTGGAATATTCGGGTGTAAGGTTAGGATTACCCGACTGTATGTTTTTAGAGTCCGATATGTTTTTAAACGGATTCAGCCTTCGCCCGTCGGGTCGCTTTATTCGTCGGGTATAGTTGAGTTGCAGCTGATTGTCGGCGGGTAGCGTGTAGTTGACGAAAAGCGACGGGAAGAGGTCGAAATAATCTTTGTTGATAGTGCTGTATCCTGTCGATTGCATACCGATATGAGTATATTCGCCACGTAACCCCGCCTGATAATTGAATCTGCCGAATTGTCCCGAATAGGTCATATACAGAGCATTTACAAACTTGTCGTAGAGATATGTATTGCTCAGTGAGGTGTTAAGTGTGAGGTTGTTCGGAGTTTGTCCCGAGTAAGTTTGGGTCGGAGCGTTTTCTCTTCCGAAAGTACCGTTGTAGCCCGCTTCTATCTTTTGGTTAGCATCGATTACATTTACATAATCTGCTTTGATATTGAGCGACTTGTTGATAATATCCATCGTCTGATTTTCGTACAGGTGTGCAGTGGAGTCTGCCGTGTTGTCGTGGTTTGTGTCGAATAGCGTAGTCTCAGATATGACCGATGAGCCCATCATATTCCATACGTTGTAGTCGGCACTGATGTCTATATTCTGTCTGTCGCTGAAAGTATGGCGGTATCCGAGCGATACGTTGCCGCCGAGCATTTTGTTTGCTCCCGATGTGTTGCGGTTGCCGCTAAGTAGTTTGCCGATGTTAGACGACTGCTCCACATCGGTATTGTTACGTTGTTTGCCGAACATACCGAATGCCGACAGCGATATATCGTCTCTCGATGTGAGATGATACGTTCCTCCGAGCCTTGTGAAGATGTTGTGCCCTCTGCCTCGTGTATTGCCTACGGAGTTCAGATAGCCTGTGTCTGAGCCTCCTACGACGGTCTTGCGTGAGGTTATGTTTTCTGATGTCATCACACGACTCGAATAACCGATAGAGCCGAAGAGGTCTATTTTGTTGTTGCTGTAAAATATATTGCCGCTTGCATTGTATCCGAGGCGTGAGTTGATACCTGCCTGAATGCTACCGTAGTAGCCCGCCTTGCGTTTTTCTTTAAGTACTATGTTGATGATACCCGCTGTGCCTTCTGGGCTGTATTTCGACGACGGATTGGTGATGACCTCTACCCGCTCGATAGACTCTGCCGGCAGCTGTTCGAGTATCTGAGTCTGGTTCTCGGCATCGAGCCTCGACGGTTTACCGTTGATCCATATAATGACACTTTCGGAGCCACGCAACGAAATAGTCCCCTCTGCTGTCAGCTCTACCGACGGTATGTCGTTGAGAATGTCGGCGACGGAGGCTCCTTCGGCTATGGTGCTTGCCGATACGTCGAATACTTTTTTGTCGAGTTCCATACGCATCTGCGACCTCATAGCTTCTACCGAGACTTCGCCCAAGTTGGTAACGGCGTTGCTTATTGCGAAATCGATGTTTATCGTCTCGTTGTTGCCGTGGCAGACAATTACCTTGATATGCTCCTCGTAGCCCGTACAACTCACGGATATGCTCAGGGTGTCGTTGGGCAGATTGCCGACAGTATAGTATCCCTGAGCATCGGTGGTGGCTCCGTCGAAAAAGTTGCTGTTTTTGCCTTTTACCGATACCGAGGCAAATTCTACGGCTTTGCCCGTCGAGGAGTCTGTAACTTTACCTCTCAGTATGGTTTGCGAATGGACTATGCTCGTAGCGGCAAATATTACGAGCAATGTCAAAATTACTCTCTTCATACACTTTTTTCTTTCTTTGGTAGTACGGTTACAGACGGCAAAAGAACCATAAAGTTTAATGTTTTTGTGCGATAGCTTATGTATAAGATTTGTATCATTTAGTAGATACGATTACTATTAGCTTCGTTCCCTTACAAAAATTGTCTATATGATATTGTAATAAAATTTATTACTAATTTTGCCTCATCTATTACATTAAAAATAACGTACAAATGAACAGAGTCTTTTCGAAGAATGTTATTATCACCCTGTTATTGATATTTGGCGGAGTAATTGCTGCACAGGATAATAGCCTAAATACAATTTCGCCAGAGCAGAAATTATACGAATTTTCGGTGATATACAGAGAGTTGTATTATAACTTTGCCAATATGGACAACTGCCACGGCATAGATATAGACAGCCTCTACCGAGAATATATCCCTGTAATTGCCCGGACTAAAGATGATTACGACTATTTTAGGACAGCACATCGTTTCTTGTGTATGTTCGGTAACGGACATACATACTGTATCCCTCCCGATTATGCTACACAAAACAGCTCCCGACCGATGTTTACCACCAAACGTGTAGGCAAGAATGTTGTCGTAGATAAGGTATGCAAAATATACGGAGGTAAAATAAAGAGTGGAGACGAGATATTGACAATCAATGGAATGACGCCTGACGAATATATGGAAAAAATGTTGCTCCCATATACCTTTGCCTCTAATATTGAGGCGAAGAAAGAGATGGCACAGATAGGTTTTAGAGGTGATTGCGTCTCTTTTAAGCACGAAAACAAACGGCTGGATATGACGGTAAAACGTAAGAATATGGAAGAGAAAGTATCCGTGCCATTTATTTCTTTCTCCGACTATCCTACCGATAGCGAACAGTACAGACAAATCTACGATTTCTATAACACAGCATACGCTGCGAGTGCAGATGCTTTTGCTACCGACAAGAAAAACGATTTTGCATATATCAAGCTTGCAGCGTGTTATGAGCAGTTTGATAAGTTTTTTTTCGAAAACTACGACAATATCGCCAAATATAAAAACCTAATAGTAGACCTAAGTGATAACAGAGGCGGAGGCGGTCAATATACTTATAACGTGTTATCTGCCCTTGTCGATAGAGATACTATACTAAGTACTCGCAGTACTACCAAAATCAACAATTCTGCCAAAAAGGCAAAGGCAAGCTCCCGAATATACTATTGGAACGATAGTACCGTATCTCGCGAAGAGAAAGATATGTTCTACCCGTTTTTCTACAACAATGCTTTCGAGGCAATAGATTGGTTGCCTGAATATTATGTTAATGAGATTCCCGATTCGTTACGATACAAAGGCAATATCTATTTGATAGTAAATGGGTGCACGGTATCGGCAGCTGAGTCGTTTGTGGCTATGTTGGCTCAGAATCCTAAGGTAAAAATACTCGGCAGACAGACCAACGGGGCACTGGGGCAGCCTTTGGTCAATGAATTGCCTTCGGGTATGAAGTTCTATATTGACACATACAAAACGTTAGATACTAAGGGTATAGATATTTCGAAGGGTATCCAACCAGATTATTACTGCGACCTCACTGACATCTGCCTCATCCCCAACCCCAAAGAACGACTGAGGAGATATATCGAGGTGGTAAAGCAACAAGCAGGCAGGTAGATATACGGTTGTTTATGCTTTTTTCCTCATTTCTTCGCGTACTATAGATTCAACAGGCAAAGTTATAAAAAAGAGACAAAGGCGATTGGAATAAAAGCGACTTTCGCGGTCTTTGGTTTAACATATATTGAATGCCGAGTAATTTATTATAGGATAATTGATTAATGTTCATCGTTTTGGGGATATATTGTCTTATAAGTTTATTTGTGTTCTCTACCGTCCCCTTCTGCCAAGAAGAATAAAGGTCGGTAAAGTACACCGAGGTATGTAACTTTTTTGAAATCAACTTATGTTTGGCAAATTCACCTCCGTTATCGGTTGTTATTGACTTGACATGTTTTTTTAAAGGCTTCAGCAGTCTGATGACCGTTTTTGCGACCTCCTCTGCGTTATTTCCTCGAGTGAGTCTCTCCATAATCAGGTATCTGGTCTTACGCTCTATGATAGTGAGAATGAAGTCTTTCCCGTTTTGTATGAGATCCATCTCGAAGTGTCCGAACTCTTCTCTTTTCTCTACCTCTGTGAAAGTTCAACATATAAAGTTATAATATTATGGGGAAAAAAAATACCGACACGAGGGGGCGATATTCGCCGAAGATGGCGCAGATGTTTGCTGATATGATGAAAGAGCGAAGCCGTCGTCCATATAAATTCAACGATAAGATGAGGGTGTTAATATCGGATAAACTTGAAAAGTACCAATGGTCTCCCGAGCAGATAAAGGGCTATTGCCAAGCCAACGACATCGAGATGGTATCCGTAGAGTGGATATACAGGTTCATACGAGAAGACAAACGCAACGGAGGCTCTCTATACAGGCACTGCCGTCATCGGCTAAAACATCGGAAACGACCTATCGGTGCGGGTGTCAGGAACATTCCCGACAGGGTGTCGATAAAGGAAAGACCGCCGGTATAGAAAAAACTATGTTTTTTTTTCTTATATATCATCATTTTTTCGTACTTTTGTATAGTTAAGTATATTTATAAAATGCGATATATGATACATAATATGTCCCCTGAACGTGGGGTATATACTTGTTGTGGGGCAGTATGTTATAGTTTTATATATAATCAAAATATGGTCTATGAAATCTAATGTCAGGCAAAATAATCAGCCGTTGAAATTCATAGATCTATTTGCCGGATTAGGCGGTTTCCACCTGGCTCTTAAAGAGTTAGGCTGCAAATGTGTTTTTGCAAGTGAGATAAAAGACGATTTGAGGAAACTCTATAAAATCAACTTTCCCGAAACACCCATTATTGAAGGTGATATTACAAAGATAAAGTCCGAAGAAATTCCATCACACGACATTTTATGTGCCGGATTTCCGTGTCAGCCGTTTAGTCAGGCGGGAAAACGTCAAGGGTTCAATGATAAAGACCATGGGAATTTGTTCTACAATATTTGCGATATAGTAAAATCCCATCGTCCGAAATACATACTGCTTGAAAATGTTGCCAATCTAAAAAACCATAACGGAGGACGCACGTGGAAAACAATCAAAAATGAACTTGAAGCGTTGGAATACGATGTTGCCGAACCTGCAATTTTATCACCTCATCAGTTTTCTATTCCTCAACATCGCCGTCGTATCTACATTGTCTGTGTTGATAAGAATAAGCGTTCATTGGAAGGATTCAGTTTCCCAACTCCGACAAAAAACAAATGTGAGATAAGCAAGATTATAGATGAAAATGACACTAACATCGTCAAAATAAAGAGTGATACACGGCATAAGTTGGAAGTTTGGCAAGAGTTTCTTGACTTGACGATTGCTCATGGTGATACTATTCCGCATTTTCCTATTTGGGCAATGGAATTTGGTGCCAATTACGAATATGAAGCTAAAGCACCTGCATTTCAAACGCTCAATGAACTTCAAGGCAAGAAAGGCAAACTTGGTAGGTTGATTGTTGGCTCTTCAGTCAAAGGATGTTTGAATAGCTTGCCGATATACGCCCAAACAGATAAAAGTGAAGTTTTTCCGAAATGGAAAATCAGCTATATCAAGCAGAACCGAGAGTTCTACGAAAAGCACAAAGAATGGCTCGACAAGTGGATAAAGAAAATAGAGAAGTTCGACAACAGCCACCAGAAATTCGAATGGAATTGTGGTTCTGATGCCAAACCAAACATTTACGAGAATATTGTACAGTTCCGAGCATCGGGGATTCGTGTGAAATTGCCGACCTATTCGCCAACTCTCAATTTAGTTGGAACGCAAGTACCCATTCTTCCGTGGGTAAAGATTCCTGCCAGATGTCTGACGGATGATGAGCCACAACAAGGCAGATATATGACAGTTAAAGAAGCAGCAAAACTGCAAGGAATGGGAACTTTATTATTTGGCAGAGGTGATTTTTCACTCTCAAACACACGAATATTTGAAGCTCTCGGAAATGCTGTTAATGTTAATATTGTTGAATACATAGCCCAAGATTTGTTGAAAGATGAATAATATGGAATTGCAATCAGTGAAAATCAATATCGGCTCTAATATGTACAGCCGATTCCCCGATCTGCCTAATACTGTCCCGCACGTATTGGCAGAGTTTGTCGATAATGCTCTGCAATCGTATAAAGATAACAAAACAGCACTTCTTGATATTGAAAACGATTACAAACTCGTTGTTAATATTGATATTGAATGGGACGATGAAACAAATCGAGCAACCAAAATTGTAATTAGCGACAATGCCGCTGGTATAAATAGACACCAATACGAAAGTGCTTTTATGCCAGCCAAAACTCCCGAGAACAATTCTGGCCTTAACGAGTTCGGTATGGGGTTGAAAACCGCCGCATTGTGGATCGGCGAAACATGGGTAGTAAACACAAAAGCACTTAATGAAAATGTAGAACGAACGATAGTATTTAATCTCAATGAAGTAACTGCAAATGATTTGGAAGAACTTCCAATTGAAATAGTTGAAAAAGACATTACCGAACATTATACAGTTGTGACAATTACAGACCCTACTAAAAATTCTCCTGCTCGAAGAAATTTGGATAAAATCAGGGGCGACCTTGCAAGTATTTACCGCAAATCGCTTCGTTCAAACGAAATGCAGATTATCGTTTGTGGAGAATCATTGAATTTTGCGGAATATCCTGTTTTGGTTGCACCGCCGGTAGGAAATTTCAATTCTGCCCCCATTACTTGGAAGAAAGAAGTCAATTTCTCTTTCGGCAAATACAAGGCTACTGGTTTTATCGGTATACTTCGCGACATTGACAGCACTAAAAATGGTTTTGTACTGCTTCGCCGTGGTCGTGTGATTGTCGGGGCTGAATATGATGGCAGGTATTTCCCGAAAATGTCGGGAGCAAGCGGAACATTCAAATACAAACGATTGTTCGGCGAACTTGAACTTGAAGGATTTGATGTGAGTTTCAACAAAAACGCCATTCAAGACAAAGACAATCTTGAAGCGTTGATGGATGCCCTAAGAGACGAGATTCGCACACCTGAATTTGACATATTCAAACAAGCAGAAGATTATCGACTGAATGAGAGTCAGAAAGTGATCAATAAACTTGTCAAGAAGCATAACAATAATGTTAGAAAGGCGGAGCCTATAACTATCAATACACAGATAAAAAAGCAAGAAGAGTCACCAACTCAACTTGTTTTTCCAGAAGTTGCCCCACAGAATCCACCGCAAGAAATGCCGCAGATTCAGCCAGAAATTGTTTTAGGAGAAACAACTGACGAGTACCGAATAGACGGCAAAAAATACAAACTCAATGTGGAGTTTGTGAACACAGGCAACGAATTGTTTTGGAGCGATGTTTCACACAAGGCAGATGGTGTTATTGTCTGCAAAATAAACACCGACCATGTGTTTTTCCGTCATTTTGGAAGCCCGACAGATTCGGTAATTGCTATCATCAAAACTATAGCCATTTCAAAATTTGCCGCAAAAACAAGTGGCAACGACACCACTGCTGAACTTTTGGATATATTCAATGAATTTATCAAGCAAACTAAAGTGTAGAATATGGAAACTATCATAATAAACAACCAATCTTCGCAATCGGCAGCAGTAAGACACAAACTGCAAACTGTTGAAATGAAAGAAAACTTCAATCAGTTTGTGGAATCACAGAAGATACCGAACAAGAAACACGGCATTACTGCCGCAGGTGCGGTAGTTTTGAGAGAGGAAACTTGTGATATCCTTTCTCACTGCAATCCTCACAATGCCTATGATTGTCAAGAAACCACGCATCTTGTTGTAGGTTATGTGCAAAGTGGTAAAACTATGTCGTTTACAGCATTGACTGCACTCGCATTGGATAATGGATATAGAATGATTATTTATCTTGCTGGCACCAAGAACAATCTTCTTGACCAAACATCAAAGCGTCTGAAAAAAGATTTAATAGATGTTCAGCAAGCCAACAACAACCGCTATAAAATACACCCGAATCCACAGGTAACGGAAGAGGAAGAAATAATTGGGCATATAGAATCATCGTACAAGCCGATAATTCTTATACCTGTTCTGAAGCAATACCAACACATCGACAATCTTACAGAGTTGGTCAGCAAGTCCGATTTCAAGGAAGTTATGGATGGTGAGACCGTGCTTATTATTGATGACGAGGCCGACCAAGCATCATTGAACAGTTACGGCAGGAAAAACAGCAAGAAAAATGATGATGAAGAAAAACAAGTTTCTTCAACATACGATTCCATTTTGAGATTAAGGGCTGCTCTTCCAGGCAATACCTATATCCAATACACAGCTACACCGCAAGCCAACATTCTAATTAGTATGCAAGATTTGTTGTCGCCCAAAAGCCATACGTTACTTACGCCCGGCGAAGGCTACGTTGGAGGCAAGGCGTTTTTCAGGGAGATGTTCGATGGCGGCCTTGTTTTGGAAATTCCCAAAGAGCAAGTGTTTCATAAGAAATATAATCTGTTGCAACAAATGCCGCAATCTTTGCGTGATGCGTTGATATACCACATTCTGGCAGTAGCAATGGTCGTGGAATATTTGCAAGTCGAAGATGTGAACTATCTATCAATGATGGTTCACCCCGACAATACCAAGAAATGGAACAAAAAATTCAAAACATGGATTGATAACGAACTGAAAAGTTGGAGAAAGGCATTGAGCAAGCCCGAAGGTCACGAGGACAAAGTTTTGTTGTATGAAAACTTTGAACGCATTTTCCCGAAAGCAGTAGAGTATTATGACGAATCAGAGCGCCCCTCGTTTGAGGAAATCAAACCTTTGATTAAGGATGTCATAAACGACAGAAAAACCTATTTGGTCAATACGGATAAAGATGCCCAAACAGAAATTGATTGGGACAATTGCAAGATGCACATTCTTGTTGGTGCCGAAATGCTAAATCGTGGTTTTACCGTTGAAAAACTTGCTACAACGTATATGCCCAGATACACAACGTCTGCTACCAATGCGGACACAATACAGCAGCGTTGCCGTTTCTTTGGCTATAAGATGGATTATATAAAATCGTGCCGCGTTTTTCTACCCGAAATATCCATCACAAACTACTGTGACTATATCGACCATGAGGAAGAATTACGCACAACACTTCGTTCGTGCGATTCTTTAGCCGAGGCAGAACGCAAAATTTTGCTTTCCGAACGCCTCAGACCTACTCGCCAAAATGTGCTACCTATCAGTGTTGTATATACGAAACTGAGAGGTATGTCAGAAACCCAAGCATTTACTTCTAATAAACTGATTGAAGCAAACACACAATTCATCGAGAGTTTCCTTGAACAACACAAAAACGATTTCAACATTGATTATCGTTACAATACAGAAGACCGAACGCACCGAGGTTTCAAGATGTCGGTTGAAGATGCTATAGATTTCCTCAACAGTTTCCGCTTCGGCAATTTCAAAGACGCAGCACGAAAGGCAAGTACAATTCGTTATTTGCGTTACCTTGCCGCCAGCGGAAACATCAATCTACAATATGTCTATTTCATACAAATGGCATTTAATGCACCTGCCCGCAAACGTGGATTTGATTTTGGCACTCGCAAAATCACCACCAATCTTTTTGCTGGTCAAAGTTCTGCAACCGATTCGACTAACTATCCCGGTGATAAAGGCATTGTCGGCGATGATAGCATTACAATTCAGTTGCATCATTTGGGTTTTGAGAATCATCCATTGGAGTTTCCTGCCCACGCCTACACATTAGCCATCAATTACCCTGAATCATTAGCCGTCAATTATTGCTCAAACGAAGAGCATAATCAAACGGACGATGACGACGATGACAGTGAAGATTAAAATTTAAGCCTATGCAGAGCAATTTAGTATATACACAATTCAAAAATTTAGCCAGAGGCGATGAAAACAGTAATGCTTTCAACGTTATCTCTTTGCCCAATTCTAAACACAAGTTAGGAGTGTCGGTAGAGGGCTTCCCAAAGTTTTTTGTTTGTACAAATGATTCTGCAGCGACTTATCACAATATCGTTCTCGAATTGTTGTCTGTTGAGTATAATCAGCCATGTACGATTATCGAAGATGCCGCAGAACCTCAATCAGACACGTTTTCAATCATAACACTTCGGGCAAATGAAGAAGCACTACAGGCTTATTTTATTGACATCATCATTATGATATTGTCAAACTTGTCCGATGAACCATCACGGGAAGAACTATCTATTGAGATTGAAACCCTCATAACTATATTCTCAGCATTAAGGAGAAAGCCAATAAAGGAAATTCAAGGTGTTTGGGCAGAACTTCTTGTAATTGACCATAGTTTGCACCCCGAAATATTAATTTCTGCTTGGCATAGCCAGCCAAATGCAAAATTCGATTTTACAATGGGACGGGATAAAATTGAGGTCAAAAGTACATCAAGTGAAGGACGGAAGCATCATTTCACCCTCGACCAATTGAATCCGTCAATCAATTCCCGACTGCTTATAGCTTCTGTTATCGTAAGAGAATCTGCCAAATGTGCCGGAGCTCTTTCTGTCAAAGGATTATACGAAAAGATTTGTAGTCGTGTCTCTACAGTCAATTTGCAATTGAAATTATATTCTACTTTGGCAACTGTAATTGGTAATGATTATAAAAATTGGGATAGCGTGTTTTTTGACTATGTTGAAGCATCAGATACTTTGTTTTTTTACAATGTTGATGATGTTCCTCGAATAAAGAAATCGGATGTTCCCGAGTTTGTCAATGAAGTGAAGTTCAGTAGCGACCTAACACATTTGATTGATATTAAGGATAGTCATTCAAATTTCGACCGCTCCGATAGTGTTCTTTTCAAAAGTCTGTTCTAATACTCTAAGAATATGCCGATAAATAAAATTGATAGAAAAGAATTGAAAGAAATGCTTGTGGATATTCTTAGCAAATCCGCAACATTCAAGATGTTGAGCAAAGATAATGAAGTAAATCCTTGCCGTATTTCTTTTGACGGAATGGAATTCTACATATATATTAAGAATCTCTCACCAGCTCAACTTTCAAACAACAATCCCGACATTTGGCGTATTCAGTTGCCAATAAGGGAAGATTTCAAACAACTGAAAGGGAACGACATTCCATTTATCGCACTTGGCTACGATGATGAAAATAAAGTTTTCACCACATGGAATCCTTATTGGGTAAAACAGCGTTTGAACGCTGCTAAAAGTGTTTCGTTATACTCTCGTCTATCGCTTCAGAAAATATCAAGAGAAACCTATCAATTACAAAAACTAAACTTGAATAATGATGGTGAGGTAGTTGCGTTTCCTACTTCAAAACTAGGCTATTATTTGGTCAATATTAAACAGGTCTTTCCCGAAATGACTGATTATGTGGCAATGGGATCACGAAAAAGAGCCGAAGCCAATGCCGCATATCATTGTTTATGCGACAGTAAAAATATTACTGACTATGCCAGTTATTTAGCCGTCGCTGAATATTCCGATTCAACTATCAATAATTATTGTCGTGCCATAAAGAGGTTGATTTCAGATGGTTATTTCTCTCGAAATCGCAAGTTATTCCTTGCCTGTGATTCTTTGACCGAATATCCTTCTGTCATTAATGCTTTTTTCGAAATACCAGAGGTTCAAAAATTAAATGAAGGTTATCATAGACAAGTTTCTAATGGACTTCGCACATACATTCAGTATTTGCTTGAAATCAACAACTTGAATGATGATGTTGATAACATTCCTGATGATGAGCCGCAAGATAATAACGAACCAACAACTGAAACAGAGGTAGAACAACAACTGTTAAATGAGAACGAAAATGTTGATTGGGAAGCCTTGTTTTCCGATTTTCACGGTAAACTCACACGCATAGCTAATCCTCAACTGCTTGATTTATTACGACCTGTACTTGATACTGATTATCGTAAATTGCCTGCTGCTTACCATATCATTTCTGAGTTCTATGGCGACAGATTTAGCACAATGGAACTGAAAGATTGGAACAATTTATTTAATAAAATTGATTGGCAATCACCGTATTACAAGCCATTAGAACAACAATCCGAGATAACACAGAAACACAAATCTCATATTTTGAAAGTAATCACACCCGATGGTCATATATTTTGCGAACGCAGAGTATCAGAAACTCTTGTTGCCGTAATAAAATATGTTGGTGTTGAGCGTGTTCAAGAAATGAATATTAATGTCTGTGCAAACAATATGATTGTACGCGAGGAAGAAATAAATCCTCGCTATGCTTTGGCAACAAAGTATATTGATAAAGATTTGTACGCTAATACCTGTTGTGATACTTCAACTAAGGCAAGTATCATTAAGCAAATATCTGACAATTTACAACTTGGATTGTTAGTAGAATTTGTTTCAATTGACGGTTCTGCTTGTGAACCGATACAATCTTCATCAACGTCAACCCGACAAAAAATCAAGGTTACATTACCTGATGGAAAAATAATTCGTTATAACACAGTTGTAGATACCTTCATTGAAATTATTCAATATGCAGAAGTTCAGAATGTGCGAGACCTAAACATAAAAGTTTGTGGTGGTAATCTTATTTTAACCAAAGACCAGATAAATCCCAGATATAAGAGTTCTACAAGGTTAGTAAAAGATGGTTGGTATTGCAACACTAATCTGTCAACATATAAAAAGGCAGAAATTCTTAAAAAAATATCCGAATCATTGGCTCTTAATTTGACAATAGAATTGGACTGAAAAGAATAATATCTACCTTCTCTTCAAAATAATTATTGCTATCCGATAAAACGGTATAGAGTCATAATCTCTTTATTAGATGTTCTTTGGCAGGTAGTACTTTCATTAATTCCCTAAATATCAACTGATATAAAAACGTCGCAATGTCGTGGTGGGTATATATTAACGATAACAGACCGTTTACCAAGCTGGCAGCCCCCGCCAAGAAAGACGGCGAATAGCGACAAAACAATCGTTTAGTACGACCGTAAACGTACTTAAGCTTGTATGTAAACGACGTCGGCAAAAAACAGCAGCAGTAATTCACCGATTATTGCTGTTATTTTTTGTACCTTTGCACCGAAAAGAACGAAAAAAATAGCATCCCCACCAATCTCGAACCGAATTTACAGAGAGCAAAACCACAGATGAATACAAAAGTAAAAGGATATATAGCAGGAATATTAGCAGCAGTTTTTTATGGAACCAACCCCTTGGGAGCACTTCCACTTTACGACCACGGCTTCACGTCGGGCAATGTGCTCTTCTACCGCTATGGGCTGGCAACAATATTCTTTGCCGTATGGATGCTGATACGCAAGGAGAAGTTCTCCATCAGCCGCGGCTATGCCATCAAGTTTTCGCTGTTAGGTGCTATGTTTGCCCTCTCGTCGATTCTGCTCTTTGCCAGCTTCCTTTTTATGAACGCCGGCGTCGCCTCGACCATACTTTTCTCTTATCCCATTATGACCGCCATGCTGATGGTCATCTTCTATCGCGAGCATATCACCACCATTACAGTGATTTCGCTTGCGCTTGCTATCGGCGGAATAGGGCTTCTCTATCGGGGCGACGGACAGGAGACACTGAGCGTAACGGGTGTCCTGCTCGTCTTGGGCTCGTCGCTTCTTTTCGCTATCTACATCGTCTATGCCAAACAGTTCAAGATAAAGATGTCGCCCGTTAAGTCTACATTCTGGATTATCTTCTTCGGCTGGATAGTCATCGTAGGCTATATGTTCTTTACAGGCGACTCTGTTCAGCTGCCACGTCAGCCCATCGAGTGGGGCTGTATCGTTCTTTTGGCGTTGATGCCTACGCTCCTCTCGCTCTATTTCCTGAATATCTCCATTCAAAACATTGGCAGTACGCTTTCGTCTATCCTCGGAGCATTAGAACCTGTAACGGCAGTAGTCATCAGCACCTTCGTCTTCGGAGAACCGTTCACCGTCCGTCTTGCCATCGGCATAGTCTTGATTCTATCTGCCGTCTTGCTCATCATCGGAGGTAATGGAATGTTGAAAAAACTGTTACATAAGAATGTGTAAACCCATAGGTTCGGGATAACTTTTTAGAAAGCATTATCTTATTAAGTCATTATTATATAATGATAAATAGTATAAAAGTAACACACGTGAAAAGCAAAGCATTCACGAATATGACTGAATACCAAACACCTACATAAACAGTTCAGATACAATTTAAAAAATCAAAATCTACACCTAACTTTGCTTGAAAATTACGAAAATCTCCCCTTAAAATTATCTTGAATATAAATTTTTAATTTTATGACTACTAAAGAAAATATCATCATCAAGTACAAGCACACTATACTCTTTTATGTTTTGGCAACAATTATCCCTTGGGCTTTTGGGTTCGCAGCAGGCTATGTAAGTCATCACACGGTCTATTCGGAAAGCAAGTGGGCGGCGCCCATCTTGGGAATAATTGGTTTGTGTTTTCCGATGCTTCTGACCGTTGCATTAGTCTACCGCTCTCCTAACTTGCGAGCAGATTTCTTCGGTCGTTTCTTTAATTTCTCTAAGAATAAGTGGCGGTATTACATTGCAGCGTGTTTGCTGCTGCCTGCCAGTATCCTGTGTGCAATGGCTATCTCGCTTCTGTTTGGCTACAGTCCCTCGCAATTCGTCGTAACCGGACATTACACGTTTACCTCCGGCGTATTCCCCGTTTGGTTTCTCCTCATACTTGCCCCCATACTCGAAGAACTTGCTTGGCATGGCTATGGCACCGATAGCCTACGTGCCCGTATGAACCTGTTATACACCTCTATGCTCTTTGCTGCCTATTGGGCAGTCTGGCATTTTCCGCTCGCAGGCATCAAAGGTTATTATCACGCCAATGTGATGCAAGAAGGGTGGATTTACAGCCTTAACTTCATTGTCAGCATCTTCCCTTTCGTAATTCTAATGAACTGGCTCTACTACAAAACCAACCGCAACATACTCGTAGCTGTCGTCTTTCACATCACGGCAGGCTACTTTAATGAGATATTTGCAACTCATCCCGACAGCAAGTGCATACAAACACTGCTATTACTCATTCTATCTGTATCCATTGTACTCAAAGACCGCCATCTATTTTTTAGTCGAGCGTTGGCATAACTCGACCTACTAAAAATAAAAGCACACTCCCCCACCCCAAAAGCTCCTATTTACAAACACTTACGAACTATCACATAATTTTCATAACTTTGCATTGGCGAGAATAAACACATAGCACATATGATAATAATATGACCAACAACAACGAGACACATCTGTCTATGAGCGGAGCGGATTATCGATTTCAATCGGGAGCTGACGTATTCGGAGCAGCTGCCGACAGGGTTTGCGGTACTGAACCCATACGCCGACAACAACGAGACGATGTAGGCAATGGGGGCATTTTTATGTCGTCTTGTCGGTAATAAATAAAGTAGTATATTTGCGGAATGTTTTATAAGATAATACAAAGAAAAAGAGATGAATGGTTAAGGCAAGAAAATTGTCCTGTAAATTCTCTACTATCTTATATACAAAATAGGGGAATGATGCGTGACGCTCAAATAGAGGCTATTAAAACGTATCTTTTTTTGAAAATAAGCTGCAATAATAAACCTTTGTGGAAACTTTTTACCGAAAATAACTTTTTATCTATAGATGTTGATAGTATTAGTCTGACCTATCCATGTCGAAATATTCTACTGAACAATAATGCAGCAGCAACACTTTATGAATATGCTTGCCTAAAAGATGAGAAAGGTAATACTTTGATGCCTTCACTAAAAGAATTTATCGAAAAGTATCCCGACAAAATTGATTACGAACAAGTATTTAAGGCGTTATTTTACAATGTAAGCTATCCCGACTATATTTTTAGTCTTCCGATGGGGGCAGGAAAAACCTACTTAATGGCTGCCTTTATCTACTTAGATTTGTATTTTTCACTAAACGAACCCGACAACAAGGCTTTTGCTCATAACTTTATGATATTAGCCCCTTCAGGATTGAAATCATCTATTCTGCCAAGTATCAAAAATATTCAAGACTTTGACCCTACTTGGATTTTACCAGAACCTACTGCTTCTCAAATTAAAAATGAAATTCAGTTTGAAATACTCGATGAACAAAAAACAGCTAAAAAAAGTAATCTTGTAAAAAATCCTAATGCACAAAAAATAAGTAATCATCAACCTTTTCAATACCTTCGTGGTTTGGTAGCTATTACCAATGCAGAGAAAGTTATTCTTAATAAAATAGACAAAAGTGATGCTCAAAACTCTCTTTTTTCAGAAAAAGAGTTAGAAGAGATAAAAAACTCTAATGAGTTGCGCAATATCATTGCCAAAATTCCTAATCTTTCCATATTTATCGATGAGGTTCACCACGCTTCGGATGGAGATATTAAGCTCCGACAAGTAGTAAACAAATGGATGGAAACTGAAAGTTTTAACTCAGTCTTGGGCTTTTCGGGCACACCCTATTTAGCATCAGCAGAATCGGTTAAAATAAGTAATGAATTATCATTACAAAATAAAAACCTTTCTAATGTGGTGTATTATTACCCACTTATTGAGGGGGTAGGTAATTTTTTAAAAATACCTACTATTAAAATTTCGGATAGTGGTTATGACGATATTATACGAAAAGGCGTAACCGAGTTTCTCGATAAATATGGCGATACAATCTATGCCAATGGCACTTGTGCTAAATTAGCTATCTATTGCGGACAAATAGCCCATTTAGAAGAAAATATTTATCCCATCGTATCAGAACTTATATCGGCACGAGGACTTACCCCTCATACTGCCATTCTAAAATATCACGGAGGAAATAAAGAATACTCACTACCGCAAGAAGCTGCTACCGAATTTGCTTCGTTAGACACAAATTTATCAAAAATTAGAGTAGTATTATTGGCACAAATAGGTAAAGAAGGCTGGGACTGCAAGAGCCTTACCAGCGTTATATTGCCACAAAAAGGAGCCTGCCCGCAAAATATGGTGTTACAAACCTCCTGTCGATGCCTCAGACAGGTAGAAAGAAACCAACAAGAAACAGCTCTCATTTGGTTAAATGAAGATAACGCAAAAGTACTAAACAAAGAGTTAGCCCAGCAGCAACACACTTCTATAGAAGCTCTTAGTAATGCTAAAACTACTCATCTGTACACATTGCAACGCTTCTCTCGTATGGAAAAACTACGTGTACCCCCTATTGACTTTTACCAGCTAAAAGTTTCTTATCAAACACTAATAGCAGAAGAGAAGCTAAATACTGCTGACGAACTTAAAAAAGATACCATCCTTAAGAAATCTGATGATATACTTATCAAACAGCAGGATTTGAAAGGAAAAATCACCCATAAGCAGCTCGAAGCAGTACAAGATGAGGAGCAACATACCCCTATCACTTTCAGCAGTTGGCTACATCTAATTGCAAAAGAAAGTTTTGGCACACTGAAAAACGATACACTTAGCCAGTACGCAGAGCTACTTAAAAGCACATTCGATAATATTACCGAAAAAATAGAAGATGTGTATTATCCTAAAGGAATATACAATCACAAAGAAATTCGAGCTAATATTCGCAAAGCATTTATACCCAATCGCTCTATAAAAGTAAAAGAAGAGGTAATCCCCGATAAAGCAAGCTTGTTAGCCATAGAAAAACTTACTTCGCCTATTGCTGTAATGAGTACCCAAAATTACTATCCCTCAGAAAATGAAGTGAAACAAATTATAGAAGCCGATAAAGGAGAGAAAACCTTGAAAGCTGCTATTAGCACTACTATACAAACCCTACAAACTTTAGGTAATCAGGAGCAAACTATTGAGGCTTTACTCAATAATCCTGATAATTACGAAGCTATTGATGAGCAACTTTATAGTAAAACCTATCATTATCTGCCTTATAAGTTTGACAGTAGGTTTGAAATTGACTATTTCAGCACCTCGCTCCAAGCCATCATCAGAGAGAATCAGCTGGAAGTCTATTTCAATGGTGATGATGAACTTACCGAGTTTAAGATACGTTGCTACAAACAAAAAGGTAAAAATTGGAGCTATATAGGCGAATATGTCCCTGATTTTCTTTTGCTAAACCGCAATGAAGAAAATAACATCAATCAAGTAATTATCATTGAAACCAAAGGAGAAGGATTTGCTCAAAAATTCGCAGAGCGAAAAGCTTTTATGAGCGAGTTCGTAAGGCTAAACAATGAAAAGTTTGGATATAACAAATTTGATTTCCTATATATAGAAGATACCCTTAGCAAAACAGAACAAGACACTCTTACTATCAGTGCAATTAATAATTTTTTTAAAATAGAAAATAATTATGGCAATTAAATATATACCTTATTACCCTACTACCCTCCAGGGGCAAGCAATGCTCGACAATTTTGTACGTACACAGCGTATCCTGCGCTATCGCGATAACGACAAAGTAATAGAACGTATAGAGCGAGGAATGCCTCTTTATGAGGTAGAAAAACAAGAAATAGTAGGAGAAAATCCACATAACAACACTATTATCAGAGGCGAATGCCTTTCAGCTTGTGCCTATCTAAAAGAAAAAGGCATAAAAGTAGATTTGGTATATATAGACCCACCCTTTGCCAGTGGTGCCGATTATGCCAAAAATGTTTACCTTCGTCGTAATCCCAAGGTGGCAGAAGCTATTAAGCAAGCCGAAACAGAGATAGACAGCGATGAAATTCGCGGCTTTGAAGAAAAAATGTATGGTGATGTATGGGATAAGGAGCGTTATCTGAACTGGATGTACGAGAACCTAATGGCTATAAAATCAGTAATGAGCGAAACTGCCTCTATCTATGTACATTTAGATTGGCATATAGGGCATTATGTAAAGATATTGTTAGACGAGATTTTTGGAGAAGATAATTTTCAGCGAGAGATTATTTGGGATATTATGGTTTTATCAGGTTTTAAAACAATAGCTTCCAACTGGGTTAGAGGACACGATTCTATTTTCTATTACTCTAAGAGTGAAGTTCGAATATTTAATAAACTTATTCAACCGCATAAGAAAGAGTATCTTGACTCATTTAATAGAGTAGATGAAAATGGAAGAAAATATATGGTTGCACATGGATTTAAGAGGTATTTAGATGAAGTTGAAAGAAAAGGGAAACCTTATGGAGATGTTTGGAATGACCTTATGTCCTTCCAACAACAACCAACATCAGCAGAAAAAGTTGACTACGCTACTCAAAAACCAGAAGCTCTTTTAGAACGTATCATCAAAGCAAGCAGCAATGAAGGTATGCTCATTGCCGACTTTTTTGGAGGTAGTGGCGTAACTGCCACAGTAGCTCATAAGTTAGGCAGGCGTTTTATTCATTGCGATATAGGTATCAATAGCATTGAAACTGCTCGCGACCGCTTGCGCAAAGCAGGAGCAGCATTTGAAGTGTTGGAGGTTAAAGACGGCGTTTCGCTCTATCGCAATCCCGTACAGACAATGGATAAACTCAAAAGCCTGATTTTAGGGTTGCGCAATGAAGACCGCCTCAATAAGTTTTGGGAAGGAAGTATCAACGATACCAAAGAGGGGATGATGCCCGTATACCTGCCTAACCTAATGGATAGCAGTACCCGCTTGCTCGATACTGCCCTAATGAATCGTATCCTTAAAGAAGCTATGCCCGACTTGCCTGATGGTACTAAAAAAGTGATTATCTACTATATAGATATCACCAGTAAGGAAGAAATAGAACAATTTATCAAAGAACAAAATGACACACTTATAAAAATAGAACTTAGAGACCTGAAAAATATACTCGATAATGTAGTAGTAGAAGATGAGGCAGCATTTGAAGTTAAACAAGTACAGCCCAAAGGTCAAGTTTTTAAGATATGGCAAGTGCGTATAGAACGTTTCTTTAGCGACCGAGTTAATAGAAAGATTAATGAGTACAACCTAAAAGGACAGCAACAAGCCCTCAAAGGTAATAAAAAATATAAACCTATTACAATTAGTAATGAAGGGCTTGAAACTATAGAGTTTCTCAGCCTCGACTGTACTGCTGCAGAAGGAGTTTGGCATAGTGATACCGAAATTCTTATAGATAGGTTAGGCTATGTTCGCAAGAATGATATTGATACCAAAGAATTTTGGGACGGAGCTATAACTTCCGAAAACAAGCCTCTTCGGCTAAAGATACGCAATATCTGTGGAGATGAGACAATTTATGTAGTATAAATTAGTGTAAAAATCGAAACCCTTTTTACCATATACAATGACCAACAACAACGAGGCACACCTGTCTATGGCGGAGCGTATTATCGATTTCAATCGGGGGTTGACGTATTCGGGGCAGCTGCCGACGGGGTTTGCGGTACTGAACCCGTACACCGACAACCCAGAGACGATGGAGGTAATGGGGGCTTTTTATCGAAAGTTCTACGCCGACAACCATCGTCGTCGCTTCATTATCGGTATCAACCCGAGCCGAAACGGAGCAGGCGTTACAGGTGTCCCGTTCACCGATACCAAACGGCTGGCAAGCGAGTGCGGCATATCGATGGTGTCGGCTCGGACGCACGAGGTTTCGTCGGTCTTCGTATACGATATGATAGCACAATACGGCGGAGTAAGCAGGTTCTACAAAGACTTCTATATCAATTCGCCCTTCCCTCTGGCTATCGTCAGAGCAGACCGAAGCGGCAAGCAACTGAATGCCAACTATTACGACGACCCGCAACTATTCGCTATGGTCAAAGATTTTATGATAGATTCGCTCAGAAAACATATCGGACTCAATATCGACACGTCTGAAGTATTCATCTTGGGCAAAAAGAATGCCCTTTTCATACAAAAACTAAATAAAGAAGCCAAACTTTTCGACAAGATGACCGTTCTCGAACATCCTCGCTACATAGAACAATACAAATCGAAAGATAAACAGGCGTATATCGACAAATATTTATCGGCTTTCGGGTGTCGATAGTGCATATTAATACAACCAAAACAGAGCATAACTCTCTCACCTTGCCACCAACCCCCAAAAGACACTGCAACGACACAAACAACAGCAGAAAAACGATGAAACAACTCTTCAACAAACACAATAGTTTTCTCATTGCCTTGGTTTTTATGGTCGTTTTGGCAAGGATTGTACCATATCGCAAGGAGTACAACGAGATATTCGACCTAAGTACGTTTATAGATTGGGGCATCTGTATCATCTTCTTGCTCTATGGGCTGAAGTTGAATATCAAACAAGTCGTGGGCGACATCAAAAACTGGCGACTACATCTTCTGGTGCAGCTCGGCACGTTTGTGTTGTTTCCTCTTCTTGTTTTGCCTTTTTATCTCGTAGTGAAGGGTACGAATTACGAATTGATATGGCTTTCGGTGTTCTTTCTGGCGAGTCTGCCCTCTACGATATCATCGTCGGTAGTGCTGGTATCCATTGCCAAGGGCAATGTTACCGCTGCCATCTTCAACGCCTCTGTTTCGGGGCTTATCGGTATTGTTGCCACGCCGTTGCTGATGGGGCTTTTCATAGACGGTACGCAGACGGGCGTCGGGCAAGACGAGGTAGTGCGGCAACTGCTACTCAAAGTACTACTGCCGCTCATACTCGGACTGCTGCTAAATCCTTTGTTGAAAAAAATAGTGGACAAATACATACGTCTGATAGGGCATTTCGACCAACTTATAATATTGCTTATCGTTTACGAGAGCTTCTCCGACGCTTTCGTCCGCCAAATATTCTCGTCGGTATCGCCGGTCGTTTTCGCTCTTATCACCATTGTGGCGGTATGCCTGTTTTTCGTTGTCTACACCATACTCCTACGTATCACCAAGCTATTGCGTTTCTCACGCGAAGATACCATCACGACAACGTTCTGCGGGTCTAAGAAATCGTTGGTACACGGCAGTCTGTTCGTGCTGGTACTCGGTATCCCAGAGACACAGAAAGTTATTTTCCTGCTCCCGATAATGATATACCACAGCTTCCAGCTCTTCTATGTGAGCTGGCTTGCAAACAGACTCGGACAAGGGAAATCGTCTACACCGAAATAAGACTAAAAAATGTAATCTCACACAAATAATAAAAAACCGCAGAAACGTCCCCATCGGAGTGTTCCCACACCTTTCAACAATTAAACGATTACACTATTGAACAAAAAAAGAACTACGAGAAATAGCGTAGTTCTTTTTTTAGGGTTTTACCAACTTGCCTTCTTAACCCCCGGAATAAGTCCTTTCGAAGCCATCTCGCGGAACTGTATTCTCGATATTCCAAACTGACGCATATAACCCTTCGGTCTGCCCGTCATTTTGCAACGGTTATGAAGACGGATATAAGAACTGTTGCGTGGCAGCGTCTGCAAAGCGTCGTAATCGCCTTCGGCAATCATCTGTTTACGTTTCTCTGCATATCTTGCCACAAGCTTGGCACGTTTCACTTCGCGTGCTTTCATCGATTCTTTTGCCATATTCTTCTATCTATTTTAGTTAGTTTTTTTAAACGGTAATCCAAATTCTCTCAGCATAGCAAATCCCTCTTCGTCGGTATTAGCCGATGTTACGAACGTGATATTCATACCCAGAATCTTATCGATGGCATCGATGTTGATTTCGGGGAAAATAATCTGTTCTGTAATACCGAGCGTATAGTTGCCGCGTCCGTCGAGTTTGCTTTCGATACCTTTGAAGTCGCGAATACGGGGCAGAGCCACACGTACAAGTCGTTCGAGGAACTCGTACATTCTGTCGCCTCGTAGGGTAACGCACACTCCGATAGGCATTTTCTTTCTGAGTTTAAAGTTCGAAATATCCTTCTTGGAGTATGTCGCAATAGCCTTTTGTCCTGTGATGGCGGTCATTTCGGCAATAGCCGTATCGATTATTTTCTTGTCGGCAGTAGCTATGCCAAGTCCCTGATTGAGCACAATCTTTTCGAGCTTCGGCACCTGCATCACCGTCGTGTAAGAAAACTCTTTCATCAACGCCGGCACGATTCTCTCTCTATAATCCTGTTTTAACGATGTTGTTGTCATTTTATTACCTCCTTCGACCTTACTGCTATACGAACCAATTTACCCTCTTCGTTCTTCACTCTCTGTATACGTGTGCGTTTGCCGTCTTTGGGGTCGACAAGCATCACGTTAGAGATATGAATTGGAGCCTCTTTCTTTACGATACCGCCCTGCGGGTTTTGTGCATTCGGTTTAGTGGCTTTCGATACCATATTGACCTCTTCCACCAAAACACGCTGCTTGTCGGGATAGACCTCCAATACTCTACGCGGTTTGTCGCTTTTATCGTTGCCTGCGATTACTATTACGTTATCGCCTTTTTTAACATGTAATTTACTCATCTCTAATTTATTAGCTAATTATAAGTTATAAATAAAAAACTCTCCCACTCTTAGAGCACTTCGGGTGCAAGTGAAATAATTTTCATATTAGTTGCACGGAGTTCGCGTGCTACGGGTCCGAAGATACGGCTACCGCGAATTTCACCTGCATTATTCAACAGAACACAAGCATTATCATCGAAACGTATATACGAACCGTCGGGGCGACTTATCTCTTTCTTGGTACGCACCACGATAGCCTTGCTGACAGCTCCTTTCTTTATTTCGCCCGAAGGCAGAGCACTTTTTACCGCTACGACAATAGTATCACCAATTGTGGCATATTTCTTCGAAGTGCCACCAAGTACACGGATACACAAAACTTCTTTTGCTCCGCTGTTATCTGCTACTCTCAATCTCGATTCTTGTTGTATCATAACTTATTTTGCTCTTTCAATGATTTCTACTAAACGCCAACGTTTTGTCTTACTCAACGGACGAGTTTCCATTATGCGAACCGTATCGCCTATGTTGCACTCATTCTTTTCGTCGTGAGCGTGAAACTTCTTCGTTTTGTTGACAAATTTACCATACATCGGGTGTTTTTCTTTCCACTTGACAGCAACGGTGATAGACTTATCCATCTTATTGCTGTAAACAACACCTTCTCTTACTTTTCTTAAATTTCTTTGTTCCATTCTTTTAGAATACAAATTTATTTAGATTGTTGTTGTTTCAACTGACGACTGCGTATCTCCGTCTGTATACGGGCAATCGTTTTTCTAGCCTCTCTTATTGTAAGAGGGTTATCTAACGGAGTGATAGCGTGTGACAGAGTCATTCTCGTGAGATTTTCTCTCTCTGCCATCTCTCTTTCGTGTAGTTCGTTGTCTGTAAGCTCTCTTATTTCATTAATTTTCATACCGTGATTCTTTCTTTTTAAGCATTAGTACTAAAATCATAATCTCTACGGACAACGAATTTTGTTGTTACAGGCAGCTTTTGAGCAGCCAATCTCAAAGCCTCTTTCGCGAGTTCGAACGAAACGCCCTCTATCTCTATAATCATACGACCCGGGGTAACCGGTGCCACGAAACCTTCGGGAGCACCTTTACCTTTACCCATACGTACTTCGGCGGGTTTCTTGGTTATAGGTTTATCGGGGAATATCCTCACCCACACTTGTCCTTGACGCTGCATATGACGGGTAACGGCCACACGTGCAGCTTCTATCTGACGCCCTGTAATCCATTTCGATTGAAGCGATTTGATGCCAAACGAACCAAACGATAGCTGGTTGCCGCGTTGGGCATTGCCCTTCATTCGTCCTTTCTGCTGTCTTCTAAACTTTGTCTTTTTAGGTTGTAACATAAGTACTTTCTATTTTAATTCGTTCAACAATTACTTTTTATTCTCTTCTCCGCCACGACGTTGTCTCGGGCGGCGTTCTCCGTCACCGCGTCTCGGACGACGTTCGCCATCGCGTCTGCCGCCAAAGTTACGCTTGTCTCTCTCGCTTTCGAACTTAGGCTCGAGGTCTTTTTTACCATAAACTTCGCCACGGCAAATCCAAACCTTTACACCTATCAGACCTACTTTCGTAAGAGCTTCGGCATGACAGTAGTCTATATCGGCACGGAATGTATGCAGCGGAGTACGTCCCTCTTTGTACATCTCCGAACGAGCTATTTCGGCTCCGTTCAGACGTCCCGATACTTGTACTTTGATACCTTCGGCACCGTTCTTCATCGTGTTGAAGATGGCACTTCTTACAGCCTTGCGGTAAGCTATCTTACCCTCTATCTTACGAGCAACGTCGTTTGCTACTATCTGTGCGTCCAAATCGGGATTCTTCACCTCGAAAATATTTATTTCGATATCTTTGTCGGTGATTTTCTTTATCTCCTCTTTGAGTTTTTCCACATCTTCGCCTCCGCGTCCCACGATAAAACCGGGACGAGCTGCACATACGGTGATAGTAACAAGTTTCAATGTCCTTTCGATAACGATTCTCGAAACCATTGCCTTAGCAAGACGAATATTCAGATATTTTCTAATCTTGCTGTCTTCAACCAAGGTATCGCCGAAATTGCCTCCGCCATACCAATTGGAATCCCAACCACGGATTATTCCCAAACGATTGCTAATTGGATTAGTTTTCTGCCCCATCTTGCTTATTTTCTAAATTATTATTATTAACGTTTCTTGATTCTACAAACAGTGTAACGTGGTTCGAGCGTTTGCGGATACGGTGTCCGCGACCTTGCGGTGCAGGACGCAACCGTTTGAGCATACGAGCAGCATCTACACTTATTGCACTTACATATAAATTGCCGTCTTCTGCCTTCTGTTGCGACTTTTGTTCGTAGTTAGAGATTGCAGAGCGGAGCAATTTTTCCATTCTTATAGAAGCCTCTTTTGTAGAGAAACGCAATATAGCCAATGCTCTGTTTACGTCTACGCCACGTATGAGGTCTGCTACCAGACGCATCTTTCTGGGCGAAGTAGGAACATCGTTGAGTTTGGCAAAATATTGTGTCTTCTTGGCTTCCTTTCTATTATCGGCAGATATTTTTTTTCTTTTACCCATAATTACTTTTTTCCTTTTTAAATAAAATTAAAAACACCAACGGTTATTTCTTCTTACCGCCGTGTCCCCTGAATATACGTGTCGGGGAAAACTCGCCGAGTTTGTGTCCCACCATATTTTCAGTAATGTAGACAGGGATAAATTTATTACCGTTATGTACTGCTACTGTATGACCAACAAAGTCAGGAGAAATCATCGAAGCTCTTGCCCAAGTCTTGACAACGGATTTTTTGTTGCTTTCGTTCATAGCAAGAATTTTCTTTTCGAGTTTCAGGTTGATATAGGGTCCTTTTTTTAATGAACGACTCATAAATATTTTCTACTTTTTTTTAATCGTTATTTTTTTCTTCTTTCAATAATATACTGGCTCGATGCCTTTTTAGGAGCACGAGTCTTTTTACCCTTAGCCAACAGACCCTTTCTCGAACGCGGATGTCCGCCCGAGGCACGACCTTCACCACCACCCATCGGGTGATCGACAGGGTTCATAGCCACACCGCGAACTCGCGGACGAATACCCAACCAGCGGCTGCGTCCGGCTTTACCCGAACGTTCCAACGAATGGTCTGCGTTACCAACGCTACCAACAGTAGCCTTACATGTTCCTAATATCTTGCGAGTTTCGCCCGAAGGCAACTTTACGATAACGTATTTGTCCTCGCGAGACGTAATTTGAGCAAATGTTCCTGCAGAGCGGACAAGGGCTGCTCCTTGTCTGGGACGAAGCTCTATGTTGTGAACTATCGTTCCCAAAGGAATATTCTCCAAAGGAAGTGCGTTGCCGATTTCAGGTGCGGCATCTGCTCCCGAGAGTAATTTCTGTCCAACCTGCAAGCCGTTAGGTGCAAGAATGTACGCTTTTTCTCCATCAACGTAGTAAAGCAGAGCGATACGAGCCGAACGATTAGGATCGTATTCGATACTTTTCACAACGGCAGGAATGCCGTCTTTAGTACGTCTGAAGTCAATTACTCTGTACTTTCTCTTGTGTCCGCCACCGATGTAACGCATCGTCATCTTTCCCTGATTGTTGCGTCCTCCGGTTTTGCTGTAGCCGGACACAAGCGACTTCTCTGGCACAGTCGAAGTAATTGTGTCGAACATGCCAATAATCTTGTGTCTTTGCCCCGGTGTTACGGGGTTTAATTTACGTACTGCCATTTAACTAATTATTTATAATATAAATTTATTGTACTTTTTTGTCGATTTCATAAGAGACGCAGAATAAACAGTCGTCAATCTCTCAGAAAATCTATTAAATATTGCTGTAAAAATCGATATTACTACCTTCTGCAAGAGTAATTATCGCTTTTTTGTAGAAGGGTGTCGTACCCTCTATCATACCTGCTTTCGTATAACGGCTTTTGTGTTTGCCCTTTACCTGAATGGTATTGACACTCTCCACAGTAACGTTGTACAAAGCTTCTACTGCCTTTTTAATCTCTATTTTGTTGGCATCGCGTCTTACACGGAAAGCCACACGATTGTGCTTCTCGCCAATCTTGGTCATCTTCTCCGAAACGACAGGCTTAATTATTATAGACATATATTAATTCTCCTCTACTTTAAAATGTTGATCAATACCTGCAACAGCCTTCTCCGAAATAAGCAGAACCGCACAGTCGAGTATTTTGTATGTGCTCAATTCGTCGGTAGTTATTACATTTACCTTCGGCAAATTTCTCGACGACAAGAAAATGTTTTTATTATTCTCGCCGAGAATCAACAAAATCTTTTTGTCGTTTATCTTCAGGTTGTTTGTTATAGCTACAAAATCTTTCGTCTTCGGTGCTTCGAAATTGAAGTCTTCTACAACGACAATAGCGTTTTCGGCTGCCTTGGTAGCAAAAGCCGATTTACGTGCGAGCTGTTTCAGTTTCTTATTCAGCTTGAAAGAATAGTCTCTCGGTTTGGGACCGAATACGCGTGCACCTCCGTGAAGAAGAGGTGAGTTAATATCGCCTCGACGAGCTCCGCCACCGCCTTTCTGGCGTCCGAGCTTCTTTGTCGAACCGGCTATCTCGCTTCTCTCTTTCGACTTGTGCGTACCCTGACGTTTGTTTGCCATATACTGCTTTACGTCCAGATATATGGCGTGGTTGTTCGGCTCGATACCGAAAACGGAATCGTTCAATTGAACCGTTCTTCCTGTCTCTTTACCTTGAATATTAAATACTTTTGCTTCCATATTACTTTTCAATTAAAACGATTGAACCTTTTGCCCCCGGTATAGAACCTTTTACCATAACGATGTTATGTTCGGGGATTATCTTGACCACTTGAAGGTTTTGAATAGTAACACGGTCGCCGCCTGTGCGTCCTGCCATTCTCATACCTTTCACTACCTTAGACGGATACGAGCTTGCACCCATAGAACCGGGAGCACGACCTCTATTGTGCTGACCGTGAGTCTGCTGTCCTACCCCTCCGAATCCGTGGCGTTTTACAACACCTTGGAAACCTTTACCTTTCGAGATACCTACCACGTCGACGAAATCGTTTTCTTCGAAAACGGCGTCTGCCGTAACGGTATCGCCTGCTTTGAGCTCTTTGTCGAAGCTCTTAAACTCTACCAAGTTGCGTCTTGCACTCACTCCTGCTTTTTTGAAGTGTCCGGCTTCGGCTTTGTTGGTATGCTTCTCTTTCTTCTCTTCGAAGCCCAACTGATAAGCCTGATAACCGTCTTTTTCGACAGTCTTCACCTGAGTAACGACACAAGGACCAACTTCGATAACAGTACAGGGCGTATTCTTACCGTCTGCACTGAATACTGATGTCATTCCGACTTTTTTACCTATTAATCCCGGCATTTTCTTTAATTTGTTTTTTGTCCCGCTCAACCCCTCAGGGCATCGGGTGTTTATTTATTAATGTTTAATATTTCAATCTCTTCTCCGGCAACACAAAACACCCACGACGCAACCACAAACAACCGTTTGTAATGTACGCCACAAGCACAACACTTGTGATTACCAACCGTTTACATAGCAACGATATTTTTTCTTATCCTATAAAAACGGACTGCAAAAGTAATACTTTTTTTTGAATTGACAAGCAGTTGATTATATTTTTTATCAATACATCGCAAATTCAATCTACCGCCTCTACAACTACCATATCCACATTACCGTCTCCGAAAGGATTATGTTTGGCAACAGATACTTTTAGATTTGCTACCGTACCGAAAGCCTCTTTTATCTTACCGTATATCCTGTCTACAACATTTTCGAGCAGGTTCGATGGCATAGCCATCTCCTCTCTTACGATACGGTATATATCTTCGTAGTTTACAGTATCTTCTATTTTGTCGGTTGCTGCCGGACGATTAGCGTCGATATCGAATTCCACAGATACCGAGAAGGTATTGCCTTCTGTGCGTTCCTTAGGGTAAATACCGTGATATGCTTTGAGTTGTATGCTATTTAGTCGTATTTTCATTAGAGTGTCATTATTTTATTAATTTCGAAACCAATATAAAAATGTATATGTCAAAGATTGACAACTGTGATGCCTGCCCCGCCCAGCTGTACATGTTCGTCTGCAAATGAACGTACAAACGTATTGCTTGCCAGATATTCTCGTATAGCCTGACGCAAAGCTCCTTCGCCCGTGCCGTGAAGTATCCGTACACGAGATACATTTGCCATACGTGCGTCGTCGAGGTAGTACATTACCGCCTGCAGAGCCTCCTGTACACGCATTCCACGCAGGTCTATCTCTTGCGAAAAATTGAGTTGCCGCCGTCGTATGTCGTTGACAGTCGACGGCGAAAGTCCTGCCTTTGCTATACGTTTCGCCTTATTGCCTGAGACCACCTCCAGGTCTGTGAGCTTCACCGACATCCTCATCGAACCGAAGACGACTACAGCCTTCTTGTCGGTCAGTTCCACTATATGTCCTACTACGCTTTGTCCGCGTATTACTACCGAATCGTTGATTTTAAACTCGCTGCCGCCGCTCTTTTTCTCCTCTACATTGGGCATAACACTGCGTGCAAACTCTCTTATATCGCGGCGAGCCTGTGCCGTTGTCGACTTATCGGCATTGCTCTCTTTGATGACTCGCACCGTATTTTCGATAGTGGCATTCGCTGTCTCTATTATCTGCCGAGCCTCTTGCTTAGCCTGCCGTATAATCTCCTTTTTCTCGGCTTCCAGCTCCGCCAGACGAGCCTCGTATTGGGCTACCGCTTCGTCTTGTCTCTTCGACTGACGACGGATTTTATCACGTTTATTCTCCCAATATATTTTATCTCTGACAGCAGCCTGTGTCAGACGATCGTAGTTGATTGCTTGCGAACCCACAAGTTCTTTGGCATTTTCTATTATCTCGTTCGGCAGACCGATATTTTTGGCTATCTCCAAAGCAAAAGAACTACCCGCCTGCCCCGTTTTCAACACGAAAAGCGGTCGTAGACGATTGCGGTCGTAGAGCATAGCTCCATTGACGACGCCTTCGGTCTGCTCGGCGAAGTATTTCAGGTTGGTATAATGTGTAGTTATCAGACCATATACAGACTTTTTGCAGAACTCCTGCAACGTAGCCTGTGCAATGGCTCCTCCCATCTCGGGCTCGGTGCCTGAACCAAATTCGTCTATGACAACCAATGTCTTATCGGTGGAATTTTTCACAAAAAACTTCATATTCTGCAAGTGCGACGAATATGTAGACAAATCGTTTTCGATATTTTGTCCATCGCCTATATCGAGAAAAATCGAATCAAATACGCCCGTTTCGCTGCTCTCGGCAACAGGTATCGGCAGACCGCACTGCAACATATATTGCAGCAAGCACACTGTCTTGATACACACTGATTTACCTCCGGCATTTGCTCCCGATATTACTATTATACGCTCACGTTCATTGAGCCTAATATCGAGAGGAACAATACTACCTCCCTGTTTTTCGAGCAACTCTTGTAATATAGGGTGTCGCCCTGAGTGCCAATCTATTACACAACGATCGCTGAGAGTAGGACAAACAGCCCGTATACGCATTGAATATTTTGCAATGGCATACAGGGCATCTAATTGCAAATAGTGTTTTTGCGAAGACAAAATAGCAGAGTATTCGGGTCGTATAGACGAAGTGGTAGAAACGAGTATTTTTATAATCTCCTTACGTTCATCACTTTCGAGCTCTCTTATCTTGTTGTTTAACAGTACCACCTGCGAGGGTTCTATGTAAAACGTTTTGCCCGAGGCAGACTCATCGTGAATAATACCGTCTATCTTACGTTTGTTCATCGATAGTACGGGTATTACCAACCTACCCTCGCGGATAACGGGCGAGGCGTCTGCCTCTACAATCTCGTCGCTCTGAGCCTTCTGCAATATACGCAGCAGAGTTTTCGATATAGAGCCTTGTATCTGTGTTTTCGTAGCACGTATCTGAGCCAATTCGGGGGAGGCACTGTCTTTGATTTCACCGTTTTTGTCGAGTATTCGCGACAAATCTGTGCGTATATGCGGAAACGTCGATATTTCACCTATGTGTCCTGTAAGCAGAGGGTATTGTTCGCTGCTTTTGTTGGCAAAAAAATCTACGAGCAGTGTGGCTGTATCGAGGAACTTTTTTAACGAAAACAGCGTATTGGTCTCCAAAAATGTACCATCTACCTCAGTAGATTTGAACGGTCGTCGGAAATCGTCTATCTCCGATATAGGTAAAACATTTATATTATTTTCGAGCACGCCAAACATCTCTTGCACATAGGCTAATCGATTTTTTATCTCGCAATAATCTGCCGAAAAATTCAATCCATCTACAAATATATGAGACAGTTCATTGATACAAAGCCTTTTGATGTTATTTTTTATGGTATCGAAACCTATTTTCTGTTCAAAATTTTTCGGATATATCATTTTTATATAAATGCAGGACAATCAAATTGCAGAAACACAGCTATATAACTCCCAAGTTAAATTATAGCCAACAGAGCTACTACGCCGATAAATACCCAAAGTAGTACACCGAGCAGTATTGGTCTTATACCCACTGTCTTGACGGCATCTACCGATAAACCCGAACCGATAAAGAAGAGCGTAACCACAAGTGCTTTTTTTGCAATAAATACTATCGACTTAGAGACATTTGCCGGTATCGAGAGATAAGTATTAGCCAACATCGCCAACACAAAAAACAGAATAAACCAAGGTAATTTGATTTTGGAGTTTTTATCCTTGAAGATGAACATAGTAACGAATGTCAGAGGTATTATCCACAGCGCACGAGTGAGTTTCACGGTAGTTGCGGTTTGCAGTGCAAGGTTGGTGTGCCCCGCATAGTTGCTGTAAATTTCGGCTGCCCCTACTACCGAACTCGTATCGTGAATGGCGATAGCAGCCCAAGAGCCGAACTGAATATCGTTAAGCCCCAGCAACAACCCGAGCGGAGGGAAGATAAACAGAGCCAAAGCATTGAGGATAAATATGGTGGCTATCGATATGGATATTTCGCTATCGCTCGATTTGGTAATGGGAGCAACAGCGGCAATGGCACTGCCTCCGCATATCGCCGTTCCTGCAGATATGAGATATGTCGATGTTTTCGGCAGCTTTATCCACTTACCCAAGAACCAACCTATTACGAGCACAGCCGAAACCGAAACAATAGTCATCAACATACCGTCTCTGCCCGACTGTAAAGCCTCGTGCACGTTCATACCGAAACCCAACCCCACAACCGATATTTGTAGTAGATTTTTCGATATCTTTTTCGACACAGACGGCAGCGGATTGCCAAAAACTACCGCAAAAACGATACCTGCCAGAAGCCCCACTACGGGGCTCGTAAAGACCGTAGCAACGGCTACAAGCACGAATAATATTGATTTTATATTAGCCATTATAAGTCCTTATTTTCAATCAGTTTAAGGTATATTTCGCGGCACGCCCACGCATCGGTGGCGGCATATATTTGTTGTGCCTGATTTAGGATTTTTGCCTCCCAGTTGGATAGCTGTTGGCTTTTCGAAATCTTTTTACCAAAGATGATTGCATAGATTCTCTGCAGTCCAAGTTCTTCGATACCATACTGAATTACAATTTTTTGTAGGTCTATAAAGTTTTTGGGGGTGAATTTGTCCCATACACGTAGGTTTCGTAAGTCGCCATGCAGAGCAAGACCTATCTTTTTTATCTTTTCGTTTTCGAGGAAATTTTTCAATGCTTCGCTCTTACCTATCATTTGCAGTCGGAAAAGGAAACACTTCTTTGCCGTAGATATCTGCATAAGTGCTATTTTATTGGACTTACCGTGTGTAAATGACGGCTTTGTCTCTGTATCGAAACCAACTACCTCTTCTTGCATAAGGCAGTCGACTGCCGTCGCTACCTCATTTGCCGAGTCTATCACCTCTATCTCACAATCGGTCTGTGCCACAGGCAACTCTCGGACTATGTCTTTATCTATTTTTGCGGGGTATTGCATTATTTATTAATATCTTACAGTCTACTACCGAGCATTTCCGCAGCACTATCGAGTGCCGACCGCGAAGGATTCTTGCCCGCCATCATTTCAGCTATTTCCATGATACGTTCATTTGCCGATAGTTGTATGATGTTTGTTTGTGTTTTGTCTTTTGTCTCGTCTTTGAATACCTTGTAGTGTGTTCGTCCTTTCGAGGCTATCTGAGGCAGATGAGAGATAGCTATTACTTGCATATTTTCAGCCATTTGCTCCATTATTTCGCCCATTTTCTTGGCTATCTCGCCGGATATACCCGTATCTATTTCGTCGAAAATAATAGTAGGCAATGCCTTTGTGGTGCTTATCAACGATTTGACGATGAGCATAAGACGCGACATCTCACCACCGGAGGCTATCTCGGAGATGGGCAGAGGCGGTCTGTTTTTATTTGCAGAAAACAAGAATTCTATCTTGTCTGCTCCGCTCGGTGCGAAACCATCGAGTGCCGAGAACACTATCTCGAACCGTCCGTTGGGCATTCCCAAATCGTTAAGCATACGCTCGACGTGCTCCACGACAGGCTTACGCACAGACATACGCTTGGTTGTCAGCCGCTTGGCTGCCTCGCTCAACCGACTCTCTACATCGGCTGTTTCTCGTTGGAGTCGGGCTATCTCTTCGTCGAAGTTATCTATCAGATTTATTTTTTGTTCGAAATTGCTCTGTATATCGAGCAGTTCGCCGACGGTTGCTACTTTATGTTTTTGTTGCAGAGAATATATCATATTTAGTCTGTCCTCTACGAAATTTTTACGCTCTATCGAAAACTCGGTATTACTCAATATATTATCTATTTCCACAGCAATATCTTTGATGTCTATCATTGCCGAGTCTATGCGTTCGTAAAATTCGTCAGCCCTGCCAAGATATTCACTGAGGCGATGGATATTATTAGCTGCCGTTTTCAACTGACTTACGACACCTATTTCGTCATTATCAAATATCTGCGATACCGTCGACAGACTTTCGGTAATATCTTGCGAATGGTTCATTACTTTTAGTTCTTCCTCGAGCGTATCTTGCTCTCCATCAACAAGTTTCGCCTCTTTCAATTGATTGAATTGGAACAGAGCGTAATCCCGCTCGGCAATGATCTTTTCGGCATCGCTTTGCAAAGTTTTTAGCTGTCGCCTCAATGTCTGATAGTTGTCGAATATGGCACGATACTGATTCAACTCGACAGAGGTATCGGCAACCGTATCTACGACATTTAGCTGAAAATCCGCATTGCTCAACAATAAGTTTTCGTGTTGGGAATGAATGTCTACAAGCAACGAAATCAACTCTTTGATTTGTTGCAAATTGACAGGAGTATCGTTGATGAAAGCTCTCGATTTGCCACTTGGCAACACCTCACGACGCACGATACATTCGTCGCTGTAATCAAGCTCCCACTGGTCGAAAAAATGTTGCAGATTGTAAGCCGAGATATCGAAAACAGCCTCGACGACGCACTTACCGCTATCCGAAAGTATTATTTTGGTATCTGCCCTATGCCCCAAAACCAGCGACAATGCACCGATGATTATCGATTTGCCCGCTCCCGTTTCACCTGTTATAACGGACAAGCCATCGGTAAAGTCGATATCGAGATGCTCGATTAGTGCGTAGTTCTCTATCTTTAAGTTTTTGAGCATATCGAGGAATTGGTTATTTTTCTTTCAACTTATCGTAAATATTTACCGAAGTGGGGTTTACGGCAGTCATAATATCGTACACTTTGGCTATTTCGTCGGAAGTACCGTGTTTGGCAAAGACACTCACTATCTCATCTTTTTTGGTATCCACAAATACGACAATAGCCTGAGCTTGAGGCTGAAGGCGGTTTACGTCCATCAACGACTGAAGCCCTTCGGCTATTTTGGCTCTGGCATTCACCACGTTAGTGGACATCATATCGAGACCGAGTCGATGATAATCGTAGAAATATTCTCTAAATTTACGAAAACGTTCGTCTAACAGGTTACTGATAAGCTCATAGCGTTTTCCGTTTTTTTCGAATGCTTTCCACCCCGTGTTTTCGGGTTCAGAGCGACTCTGCGAAACGGTTACAATGTTTTCGGCTTGAGCAAAAGCACCGCTGCCACCAAGTTTCTGAAAAGAATCCAAGTCGTAACCTATTATAACATAAGCATAATAAGCAAGCAGAGCAACAAGGTTATTTTTGTAGTCGGGCGTAATGGTCATATCGTCAAACTCTCGATAGGCAAAAGCGACCGATATGTCGCGGAAGTTGAACAGCGGAGTATTATAATTGCTGCCCCACACAGGACGTCGTGCCTGAACCTGCATTTCGCAAGTCATAATATTGTCCTCATATTTCTTCACTATAATCCCCAACGAGCAGTCTATCTTTTCTTCCTCTTTGAACGTCATATCGGTCCAGCGAGTATTGTTCATGAGGTTCTCGACAGATTTCTTCAGAGCATCGAAAACTTGCTGATTAGTACCCTGTACCTGTTGGTGATTGATAGTAATGTTGCATCTAAGTTCCTGTGCATTAGCCACAAAACTTACTGCAAGAGTTATCAATAAAAATATTTTTTTCATCTTTGTCTTTCTATTTTTTGAAATACAAAATTACATTTTTTTAGACAAAAACGGTTTTTCGTTTCTCTAAAAGAACTACATTCTCTACGTGGTGCGTATGCGGAAACATATCGACAGGTTGTACGGCAACAATTTTATAATCGGCATCAAGCATCTGTAAATCACGTGCCTGTGTAGCAGGATTACAGCTCACGTATACTATTCTGGGAGCCGAGGCAAGCAGTATAGTTTTTATGACATCTTCGTGCATACCCGCTCGAGGAGGGTCGGTTATTATCACGTCGGGTTGCCCGTGATAATCTACGAAAGATTGACTAAGCACATCTTTCATATCTCCCGCAAAAAATTCGGTATTGACGATACCGTTTATTGCCGAGTTTTCTTTTGCGTCTTCGATTGCTTCGGGGACATACTCTATACCAATCACTTTCTTCGCTTTACGGGCAACGAAGTTGGCAATCGTACCTGTGCCTGTATATAGGTCGTATACCAGCATTCGGTCGTCTATACGGGCAAAATCACGAACCACTTTGTACAGATTATACGCTTGCCGCGAATTGGTCTGATAGAAAGACTTGGCTCCAATCTTAAACCTCAGCCCTTCCATCTCTTCGACGATATACTCCCTCCCATCGAAGAGTTCTATCTTTTGGTCGGTGATAGTGTCGTTGGCTTTACGATTGACCACATATAGCAACGATGTAATCTGTGGAAACATTTTCTTGATATAAGATAATAGATTATTTATCTGCTCTTTATCGTCATAGAAAAAAACGACCAGCACCATAAGTTCGCCGGTAGAGGCGGTACGTATCATAAGCGTACGCAGGAACCCTTCTTGGCGACGTAAATCAAAGAATGACAGATTATTATTCAAAGCATATCGACGTATCTCGTTGCGTATACTGTTCGAAATGTCGTCTTGCAGCCAACACTTATTTATATCCAACACCTTGTCGAACATACCTGGGATATGAAATCCAAGCCCGTTCATAGACTTGGGGTTTGCTTCGATGCCTTCCGATTCGTCGAGATTGGTGAGCCACTTACGATTAGAGAATGTAAATTCGAGTTTATTACGATAAAAATATTCCTGCTCACTACCCACAATAGGCAGTACTGCAGGTAGTTCTATCTTACCTATTCTCAGAAGACTGTCTTCTACCTGCTTCTGTTTGTAAAAAAGTTGTCGTTCGTATGGTAATATCTGCCATTTACAGCCTCCACACACGCCAAAGTGTTCGCATACGGCATTGCATCGGTCTTCGGCATATTTTACGAAATTTATTGCCCGTGCCTCGGCAAAATTTTTACGTTTTTTCGTTATCTGCAAATCGACAACGTCGTCTGGTACGACAAAGGGCACAAATATCACCAAATCATCTACTTTGGCTATGGCTTTGCCTTCGGCGGCAACATCAGATATATGTACATTAGTAAGTAACGGGAGCGATTTCTTGTTTTTTTTCGACATCGACTATATTTTTAGTATTTTTCGGGCAATCATCGGTTTATACACAGATGATGTATATAGTATTTTCGTGCAAAAGTATAAAATTATTTCAAATAACGTTTATGTCGTTCGTGTTAAAAATAGCCTTAGTCAGTTCTTTCGTAGTTCGTGTCTGAGCCTTATCCCTAAGATGTGAGTTTTTTTTACTACCTTTGCGGGTCAAATATTTAGCATATCAAATTTGTTATAACATAAAATAATAATATGAGTATTACATCCTTTGTATCAAAAATTTTCGGCAACAAAGCCCAGAGAGATATGAGCGAAGTGCAGCCGATTGTAGAAAAAATCAAGGCAAAATACGATGAGTTCGGTTCGCTGACTGCCGACGACTTGCGTACGAAAATACACGAAATCAGACAGATGCTACAAGACGACGTAGCACACGACAAAGAAGAGATAAAAAAGCTCAGAGCTACTATCGAAGAGACCGAGATAGACAAACGCGAAAAGATATACTCGCAGATAGACGCCTTAGAGAAGAAAATACTCGACAAATACGAACATAAACTCGACGAAGTACTGCCCGAGGTATTTGCCATAATGAAACACACGGCACGTTTTTTCAAAGAAAACGAGACTATCGAGGTGAAGGCAACCGACTTCGACCGCTCGCTGTCTATCGACCACGACTTCGTAGAGATAGATGGCGACAAGGCAATCTACAAAAACCGTTGGGTAGCGGGAGGCAACGAGATAGTGTGGGATATGGTACATTACGATGTACAACTATTCGGCGGCGTAGTGCTGCACAAAGGCAAGATAGCCGAAATGGCAACGGGTGAAGGTAAAACTCTCGTGGCAACACTGCCCGTATTCCTCAACGCTCTGACAGGCAACGGCGTACACGTGGTTACGGTGAACGATTATCTGTCGAAGCGCGACTCTGAATGGATGGGACCGCTGTATATGTTCCACGGGCTGTCGGTAGACTGTATCGACAAGCATCAACCCAACTCCGAAGAACGCCGACAGGCATACAATGCCGACATTACCTTCGGTACGAACAACGAATTCGGTTTCGACTACCTGCGTGATAATATGGCGACCTCGCCGCTCGACCTTGTACAACGTATGCACAACTATGCCATTGTCGACGAGGTCGATAGCGTATTGATAGACGACGCACGTACGCCTCTTATCATATCGGGTCCCGTACCGAAAGGCGACGAACAGCTTTTCGACGAATACCGTCCGCGAGTAGAACGTCTGGTAAAGGAACAAAGCAATATGGCAACGAAATACCTCGCCGAGGCTCGTAACAAAATGTCGTCGGACGACAAAAAGGTAGTCGAAGAGGGTTGTCTGGCTCTATTCCGTTCGTATAAGGCTCTGCCCAAGTCGAAGGCACTAATCAAATATCTGTCTGAACCGGGCGTAAAGACAGCAATGATAAAGACCGAAGAGTTTTATATGCAAGACAATAACAAAAATATGCATATCGTTACAGACCCGCTGCTTTTTGTTATTGATGAGAAAAACAACCAGATAGAACTAACGGACAAAGGTATAGACATACTGACAGGCAACTCGGAAGACCCGAAGTTTTTCGTTATGCCCGACGTGGCTGCCGAGCTCGCCGAGCTCGCCAACGAGACACTCTCGACCGAAGAACGCCAGAGCCGAAAAGACGACATTATGCAAAACTACTCCATCAAGACGGAGCGTGTACACACCGTAAACCAATTGCTGAAAGCATATACGCTTTTCGACAGAGACGACCAATACGTGGTTATAGACAATAAAGTAAAGATTGTAGACGAACAGACAGGACGTATAATGGAGGGCAGACGCTACTCCGACGGTCTGCACCAAGCCATCGAAGCCAAAGAACGAGTGCAGGTAGAGGCTGCTACGCAGACATTTGCCACCATAACGCTGCAGAACTATTTCCGTATGTACCGCAAACTCGCAGGTATGACCGGTACAGCTATCACCGAGGCAGGCGAATTTTGGGATATATACAAGCTCGATGTGGTGGAGATACCTACCAATCGTCCTGTGGTAAGGCAAGACCTCGACGACCGTGTCTATAAGACCAAAAGAGAGAAATATCAGGCTGTCATCGAGGAGATTGTCTCGCTCGTAGAGCAAAAACGCCCTGTACTTGTGGGTACTACGTCGGTAGATATCTCTGAACTGCTGTCGCGAATGCTTACGATGCGTAAGATAAAACACAATGTCCTCAACGCCAAGCTTCACCAGAAAGAGGCGGAAGTAGTCGCCGAAGCGGGTAGAGCCGGCACGGTAACTATCGCCACCAATATGGCAGGGCGTGGTACCGACATCAAGCTCACACCCGAAGTGAAAGAGGCAGGCGGTCTGGCTATCATCGGTACCGAACGCCACGAGTCGCGTCGTGTCGACAGACAGCTGAGAGGACGTTCGGGACGTCAGGGCGACCCTGGCAGCTCGGTATTCTTCGTTTCGCTCGAAGACAACCTTATGAGGCTTTTCGGCTCCGAACGTATATCGAAGATAATGGACAGAATGGGCTTCAAAGAGGGTGAGATGATAGAACACTCTATGATATCGAAGTCTATCGAGAGAGCACAGAAGAAGGTAGAAGAGAACAACTTCGGTATCCGTAAACGTCTGCTCGAATACGACGACGTGATGAACTCGCAGCGAACCGTCGTTTACAAGAAACGCCACCACGCCCTCATCGGTGAACGCATAGGAGTGGATATAGTAAACACTCTGTACGATACCGCCGAAAAGATTGTAGCAGACAACTACGATGCTGGCGACTACGAGAGCCTGCAAATGGAGGTGATGAAACACTTCGCTTTCGAGGTGCCTTTTACGGAAGAAGATTTCAAAGCAAAAAAGCAACAAGACCTTGTCGATATACTCTCCGACGAGGCGTTTGCCTCATTCAAACGTAAAGCAGACAAACTGCAACAGATAGCCTACCCCGTAATAAAGCAGGTATACGAGCAGCAAGGCAATCAGTTTGAGCGTATACTGATACCTATCACCGACGGCAAAAGGACTTACAATATCCCCGTTGGACTGAAAGAAGCATACGAGACCGAAGGTAAAGAGGTGGTACTGGCATTCGAGAAGGCTATCTTGCTACACAATATAGACGAGGCTTGGAAAGAGAACCTACGCGAACTCGACGACCTACGTCAGTCGGTACAGAATGCAAGCTACGAACAGAAAGACCCGCTTTTGATATACAAACTCGAAAGTTTCAACCTCTTCAAGGCTATGATAGAGACCATCAACAGCAAAGTTACGGCAATACTTATGCGAGGACAGATACCTATCCGCGAACCTGAGCAGGTACGCCGTGCCGAGGCACAACGCCGCAGCGACTACAGCCGATACCGTGCACAGAAAGACGAATATTCAGCCGGCAGCCGACAGCAAAACCCCAACGACCCGACACGTCAAGACACACGTGAACAGCAAATAACACAGCCGATACGTGTAGAGAAGACCGTCGGTAGAAACGACCCATGCCCCTGTGGAAGCGGCAAGAAGTACAAGAACTGTCACGGAAAGGCTTGAAAACACTTAAACAAGGTTTGTTTTTGGGATACGGTAGAAACGCAATTAATTACGTTTTTACTATGAAATACAAAAAAGGGCGAACAAACGGGTTCGCCTTTATCGTAATCTGTAATTTATAATTCGTAATTTAATTATTATCTTGACTGCCGTAGTGTATAATTTGTCGGGACAATAAATTGTCCGAAAGAGTTTATATAGTGACGAACAGGTATATCATTTTGATGAGAATTATATGCCTACAATTTTGTTGTTCTACATTCGAATCTTATTATATACAATAGGAAAACATTTGTCGAAAGTCTTCTTGCCACGACCATAATATTGCCATAACACGGCAAAAGGTGCGAGTACACCGTCGTCCGACTTCACTGTCTTGGCAATGTTGTCCTTTCTGTCGTCGGCAAATAGATGTTTGTCTCTTGCAAAATCTCTACGAGCTTTAAAGACACTTTCGGCATTTTTACTCTTACCCGACAGAAAAAATTGCAACGCCGCTGCATAATCCAAAAACCAACGCACAATCAATACTCTGCGTAGACGTCTGCTCTGCATATTTTTATACAGCAAAAAAAGATTGTTTCTGAAATTAAGGTAAGTCTTGAAAGGGCTGTCGGAGCCTAACACTCCACTACCCACGTGATAAACGACCGTTTGAGGCACACACACGATACGCTGCCCCCTTGCCCTAAGCCTCCAACAAAGATCTATCTCTTCCTGATACGCAAAAAAGCGACCGTCGAGTCCGCCCGCTTCACGAAAGGCAGCTGCCCGTATCATCAGACAAGCACCCGAAGCCCACGTTACGTCGATTACGTCATCGTACTGCCCATTGTCTGTTTCCACAGTATCGAAGATACGCCCACGGCAAAACGGATAACCGTACTTGTCGATAAACCCGCCCGCAGCACCGGCATACTCAAATGTCCGACGTTCGCTATAACTCAATATCTTAGGCTGCACCGCAGCAATATCTACGTTGCTATCCAAATAGCTCTCCATCGTCGTAAGCCAATCGGGAGTAACCAAAACATCGGAGTTGAGCAGGACAAAATATTCGCTGTCTACCTGACTCAAAGCCCTGTTGTAGCCCTCGGCAAAACCATAGTTTTTGTCCAAAACAATAAGGCGGAGCTCTGGATAATGCTCTGCCAGAAAAGCCACAGAGTCGTCTGTGGAAGCATTATCGGCAACGATAACATCGGCACTACCCGAAAATTTTATCACATCGGGCAGAAATTTTTCGAGATAATGTCTGCCATTGTAGTTAAGTATTACTACTGCCGTTTTCATAGGGTAACCTCGTATTTATCACTCTTCATCGGAATAGATGCCTATACTTACGCCATATCCGTACTCTCCGTCGAGTATGTCGCGGATATCCTCGTCCGACAGAGCAACGACCTGTTCTTTTGCGGCAAGCGACGAGACGAAATTAAAAATATCGTCTTCGGCTATCTCCGCCTCATCTACGGTATCTTCCTCTATCAGCCCGTTCTGGTCGTAATATTCGCAAATGAGGTCGAGAATATACTGTACTGCCTCTTCGTCTATTCGTTTGCGTTGCTCTTCGGTAAGAGTATTCATTATAAAACTGATGGCTTCGGTGTCATCAAACTCTATCAAATCTTTTTCTTCGGACATAGTTGTTTTTTTATTTAATTTTTTCGATGCCAAAGGTAAATATATTTTCATAAACGGACAAAATTTGCTTTCGTTATTCGTAAAAAAACGGAGGGTAAGCAATGCCCTCCGTCCATCAATCTTTTATGCCAATCTTATCACTGGTTTTATCAGATCCTTCGGCTTGTCTTTCATCAACAGTATGGCTGTCTCCATATCTTCGAACTTGTCGAACTTATGCGTAAGCATCGGACTCACGTCAAGTCTGCCGTATGTCATAAGACGGGCAAGGAACTCCATATTCTTGCGTCCGCCAGGCATTAAGCCGCCGACGATGCGTATGTGTCCCATGCCGAGCCCCCAACCGACACGAGGAATTTTGATGTAATCGCCTTCGCCCAGATAATTGACATTGGAGACAATGCCTCCCGGTTTTACCATATTGACGGCTTGTTCGAACGTATCGTTGTTGCCTCCGGCAATAATGACCTTATCGACGGGTTTACCACCCATTGCATCTTTGACCTGAGCCACTATATCGCCGTTGCGATAGTTGATGAGGTCGGTAGCACCGTAGAATTTAGCCACCTCCTGACATATCTGACGCGAACCGACGGCAAATACACGCGAAGCTCCGCGTAGCACAGCCCCTGCCACAGCCATCAGCCCAACGGGACCAATACCTATGACAACGACTATATCGCCGTGTTCGACCTCTGCCAGATTGGCTCCATGAAATCCGGTAGGCACCATATCCGACAGCATAACGGCATTTTCGATACTTATCTCCTTGGGCAAATGAGCCAGATTACCATCAGCCTCATTGACGTGGAAATATTCGGCAAAAACACCGTCTTTGACGTTCGAGAACTTCCAACCGTTGAGCATGCCGTGCGAGTGCATAGAGTATCCCGACTGCGACTCTACCGCCTGCCAATCGGGTGTAATCGCGGGCACTATCACCTTATCGCCAGGTTTGAAGTCTTTGACCAAGCTACCGACTTCGACCACTTCGGCAGAAGCCTCATGTCCGAGTATGAGGTTATGACGGTCGCCGAGAGCGTGTTCCCAAACAGTGTGTACGTCCGACGTACATGGCGAAATCGCCAAAGGACGACAAATAGCATCATACGGACCGCAGACAGGTCTCTCTTTTTCGATAAAACCTATCTTGTCCAATCCTAACATTGCAAATGCTTTCATATCTATTATAATGTTTTAAAGTTAGTAAAAATAAAAATTCGTGTTATCACTTCTTATTGCAAGAGTGCGAGCCTTTTTTGCAATCTGCCCCGGAGCAATCTTTCTTGGCAGCGTCTCCGTTCTTACAGCAAGATTTGCCTCCTTTGTCACACTCTTTTTGGTTGTCGCCGTCTTTGCAATCCTTCTTACCGTTCATAGACATAATCCTATCTACTTTGTCGAAGAACGCCTTCTTTTCGGCAACGGTCATTTTTTCGTACTTAGCCCATTCTGCCTCTATCTGTTCTTTTACCTTCTTGATGTCGGCTCGTCCGGCAGCAACTTTTCCAGCAACATCTTTCTCTGCCTTTTCGCATTCACCTTGTTTGGCTTCGCAGGCAGCTTTCATTTTCGTAAACCACTCTGCCTTTTTTGCAAGTAAAGCTTCTTGTTCGTCGGCTGCAAGCGATTCGAATTTAGCCCATTTTTCTTCTAAGGCTTTCTTTTCGTCACAATCCTTATTGGCAATAGTCTGCTCCATTGCAGTACTGTCCTGTTCTTGTGCTCCTCCATTGGTACTCTTGGCTCCACAAGACCACATAGCTATCGTAGCTACAAAACTCAAAAATAAAACTGATTTCTTCATAAAAACTTTTTTGTTTATTAAAAAATTAAATTTATACTGTGCAAAAATAATCATTTTTACTCTATCTACCAAATTTCTCCAAGAATAATGTTCTTTTTTATAACATTTCGAGTACAATAATCATTATTTTATAAAATATATTGTCAACATAAAAACAATAAACAACAAACAACCGCAATCGAACCACATATAATCAATTTTATTTCAGACAAAAAACATAACTTTGCAAATTACTTTATTCCCAGGCAACATATATAGAAAAAATGATACACAGAACTAAAATCGGGCATTATATTATCTTTTTATTGGCAATGCTATCCGTCGATACCGCTGCACAGACATACACTATAAGCGGATATCTGAAAGACGGCACATCGAAAGAGATTCTCATAGGAGGCTCGGTATACGACAGCCTTTCGAATCAGGGAACAGTAAGTAATGTATACGGCTTCTACTCACTAACGCTGCCGCAAGGCGAAGTAAGTTTGGAGTATTCATACGTGGGTTATCTGATGGATAAGATAGACTTCGAACTCACCAAAGATACCGTCATAAACATAGACTTCGTACGCAGCAACACATTGCAAGAGGTCAGCATTACTGCAAGCCGAAGCGATATCGGCGTCAAAGGCACACAAATGAGCACCATAGAAGTACCTATTGCACAGATAAAAGCCATTCCCGCCTTTCTGGGCGAAGTGGACGTCATCAAAGCACTGCAACTACTACCCGGAGTGCAGAGAGGCACCGAAGGAGCAGCGGGGTTCTACGTCAGAGGCGGCGGACCCGACGAGAACCTGATTCTACTCGACGAAATACCCGTATATAACGCCAACCACGTTATGGGCTTCTTCTCGATATTCAATGCCGATGCAATCAAAAACGTAGTACTATACAAAGGCAGCTTCCCCGCACGCTACGGTGAACGACTCTCGTCGGTAGTAGATATCCGAACCAAAGACGGCGACGCATACAAATATCACGGCAATATATCTATCGGAGCAATAGCATCGAAACTCAATCTCGAAGGACCTGTGGGTAGCGACAAAACAACATTTTCGGTATCGGGACGCCGTACATATTTCGACCTCTTCACCGCACCGCTCTCCAAACTCGTCTCCGACGGCAACTCATCATTGGGATATTACTTTTACGACATAAATGCTAAGGTAAATCATAAATTCTCGGACAGAGACCGCCTGTATGCAAGCTTCTATATGGGGAAAGACGGTATATACCTCAATCAGCAGACAACAAACTCCAAAACAAAAATAAATATGAAATGGGGCAACATAATAGCTTCGCTACGGTGGAATCATATCATCAACAGCAAGCTATTTATGAACATTACAGCGGCATTTTCGCAATACCGCTTCAATACAAAACTTACCGACTCGGACTCTACGTCACAGAGCGCCATAGTATATTACTCAGGCATAACCGACGGTGTACTGAAAGCCGACATCGACTTCAACATATCACCTAAGAATAATATGAAATTCGGAGCAATGTATATCCTGCACAGATTTATGCCTGAGGTAATCGCCGCCAGAGGCGAACACGTAACGGACGGAGATATATCGTTGTACAACAAACCGATAGTAAACAACGAGATTGCTGCATATATCGAAGATAACGTTACCCTCAATCATTGGCTGAAATTAAACGGAGGTTTGCGATATTCGGCTTTTGCTGTGCCAAACAAGTTTTATCACTCGCTACAACCGCGTCTGAGCGCCAGAGCTCTGATTACGGACAATATCTCTGTGAAGTTAGGGTATTCGTATATGAGCCAATATATTCACTTGCTCACCAACTCTGCACTCAATATGCCGAACGACCTGTGGGTGCCTTCGACCGAAAATATAGCTCCGCAAAAGACGCACCAAGTAGCTCTCGGAGCTTTCTATAACCTGCTGAATATCTTGGATTTTTCCATAGAGGGTTATTATAAAACAATGGATAACACAATAGAATACAAAGACGGGGCAAGTTTCTTCGGCGTATCCACAGATTGGCAAGACAAAGTAAATATGGGTATGGGTTGGGCTTACGGCATAGAGTTGATGGTACAGAAAAACGTAGGCAAATTAACGGGTTGGATAGGATACACCTGGGCAAAATCGATGCGTAAATTCGACCGCTATGGGCAGGAGATAAACTTTGGCAATCCGTTCCCAGCCAAGTTTGACCGACGACACGACATAAAAATTACAGTCGCATACAAAGCAAGCGAAAAGATAGACTTTGCTGCATCTTGGCTATTTGCCTCAGGTAACGCCACCACATTGGCTCTATACTCATTCAAGGGATTGGAAGGGGATAATTTACAATACATTTCGTCGAGAAACAACTATCGAATGCCACCTTATCACAGACTCGACCTCGGTATAAACTTCAACAAAAAGTTCAAACGAGGAGGCGTTTCGACGTGGAACATAAGCATATACAACGTCTACAACAATCAAAATCCGTTTATGCTTTTTGTCGATTCGGAACAGAACAGAACTGTGCTCAAGCAACTATCTATATTCCCGATAATGCCGTCTGTAAGCTATTCATATAAGTTCTGACATCGACCAGGCTCATCACCATACGACACATATAACTAAGAAACAATAAGCTTAACATTATATTAAATATAACACTCTTACTATCAGAGCGATAATCGACAAACGTAAGTAACATAAAGAACGTAGTCTGTATCACATACAGAAGTTCGAAACCGCTATGCTCCATTCCGAACAAAAAGATATAAGCAGTTGTAAACAACCATAATATAGTCCAAAATGCAACAGTCTTTTTAGTTTTAAACCTTAGATTACCTTGGTTCTGAAAATAGAAAAACAAAGATATTACGGCAAACAATGCCATGACAAAAAATACTATATTATTCATCACAAATTCCCAAGAGTAGAACTGTATCCCGAAACCTAAAACTTGCAGATAATAATTCTTTATTTCTTCCGAACAATCAAACACATAAGCATATCCACCAATAGTAACAGCCCCTACAAGCAGTACAAACAGCATCACCAATACCGACCTGCATTTAAATCCGTCTAAGATAAACATACCCAATATAAAAAACGGTATGAAAAACAAAAAATCTATCTGAAAGACAGACGCCACAATGAGCGAGACAAACATATTAAATATCAGCGAGGTATTATCCTTCATTACATCAATCCTGACAATCTCTACCAGTGCCAATATTACAAAAACGGTAGCTATTGTATGATTACCGAAGGTGTGTGTCGCCTGCCAACATACAGCAAACAACATCATCAACGTAAAGGGCAGATATGTAATAATATTGATATATCTTACAAACAAAAGCCGCGAAACACCGAATAGCAACAATATTATTAAAATAAATTGTATCAATAGCGAGACAACTCCATTCAATATCACCGACGAAGGCATACCGAATACGGATATTTCCGACTGCTTCATTTCACTGTACCCCAACACATAAGGCAACCAAAACAGAGCAATCAAAAATATATTCAACAATACAGACGGCAGCCACGAACGGTTAAGCGGCTTCAGAATATTCATACAACTTATTACACAAAATAGATTTTAGACAATGCAAAGTTAGAAAAAAAATAGTAATTTTGTGGACAAAAATATTTAACGATAAAACTTTATGGCAAAACAGACTATTGAGGATTTTACCTCAAACGAATATAAATATGGCTTTTCGACCGATGTAGAGACCGAAGTAATACCTATCGGACTCAATGAAGATGTAGTAAGGCTTATCTCGAAGAAGAAAAACGAACCCGAATGGCTCTTGGATTTCAGGCTCAAAGCCTTCGCTCACTGGCAGAAATCGACAATGCCTACTTGGGCAAAACTAAACATACCTCCCATTGATTATCAGGCTATTTCGTATTATGCCGCTCCGCGGAAAAACTCTCCGAAATCGCTCGACGAAGTAGACGAAGAGTTGCTGAAAACCTTCGACAAGCTCGGTGTACCGCTCCACGAGCAGAAGATGCTTACAGGTATGGCAGTAGATGCGGTTATGGATAGTGTCTCTGTGAAAACCACCTACAAAGATACCCTTGCCGAAAAAGGCATTATATTCTGCTCCATATCCGAAGCTGTGGAGAACTATCCCGACCTGATAAAACAGTATCTGGGTACGGTAGTCCCCTACACCGACAACTATTTCGCTTCGCTCAATTCGGCAGTTTTCTCCGACGGCTCGTTCGTCTATATTCCCAAAGGCGTCCGCTGCCCTATGGAGCTGTCTACATATTTTCGTATAAATGCAATAAATACAGGGCAGTTTGAGCGAACTCTCATAGTAGCCGACGAAGACTCCTATGTAAGCTACCTCGAAGGCTGCACTGCCCCAATCAGAGACGAAAATCAGCTGCACGCTGCAATAGTAGAGATAGTGATACTCGACAATGCCGAAGTGAAATATTCTACCGTACAAAATTGGTATCCGGGTGATAAAAACGGCAACGGAGGTATATACAATTTCGTTACCAAAAGAGCAATATGCCGCGGCGACAATGCCAAAATAAGCTGGACTCAGGTAGAGACAGGGTCGGCAATAACGTGGAAATACCCGAGTTGTATCCTGAAAGGCAACAACTCTTCGGGTGAGTTTTTCTCCATTGCGGTAACCAACAACTACCAACAGGCAGATACAGGCACCAAGATGATACATTTAGGCAAAAACACCAAGAGCCGTATCGTCTCAAAAGGCATATCGGCAGGTAAAAGTCAAAACTCATACAGAGGTCTTGTACACATAGCCAAAGACACAGGCAGTGCCCGTAACTTCTCGCAGTGCGACTCGCTCCTGCTCAGTAGCGAATGCGGAGCACACACGTTCCCGTATATGAACTCCCAAAACCCGAGTGCCGTCATAGAGCACGAGGCGACAACCTCGAAAATCAACGAAGAACAGCTGTTTTACTGCAATCAACGAGGAATACCTACCGAAGATGCCGTAGCTCTTATTATCAATGGATATGCTAAGGAGGTACTCAACAAGCTACCTATGGAATTTGCCGTCGAAGCCCAAAAACTGCTATCGATATCTTTGGAAGGCAGCGTAGGATAACAAATATTATCACACATCAGCAAATACCAAAAAGACCGACATCTTTTATAAGTAAAAAAGGTGTCGGTCTTTTATAAATTCGGGGACTATTCCGCTTTCTCTCTACAACTTGTAGAAGTTCCCTTCAAAATCCCTCTGTCCGAGTTTTTTATAAAATCAATAATTTCGTTGCGAATAGCATTAGGAGCAAATTCCGACGATACGCGCTCGATAGCTTCGGATACAATCATATCCGAATGGAATACGAGACGATATATGTTTTTTATTTCGTTAATCTGCTCTTCGGTAAAGCCTCTGCGTTGTAATCCTATTATATTGACTCCCGTATACGTAATTGGGAAGCGGGCTGCGACAATATACGGAGGAATATCTTTGTTCACAAGGGCACCGCCCTGTATGATGACATGTTTGCCTATCTTGGAAAACTGATGAACCAACACACCACCGCTGATAATGGCAAAATCATCGACTTCGACCTCACCAGCAAGCTGAGCGGTATTAGACATTATGATATTATTGCCGAGGACACAGTCGTGAGCTACGTGGCAGTATGCCATTATAAGGCAATTGTTGCCTATCACCGTCTTTTGCCTCGACGCCGTTCCTCTATTTATGGTACAAAACTCACGCAACATATTGTTATCGCCTATTTCGAGATATGTCTCCTCGCCGACAAACTTCAAATCTTGCGGATCGCCCCCGACAACAGCCAGGTTAAAAACCTTATTACCCTTGCCCATTTTAGTGTTTTTCACTATCTTAGCGCCCGACATTATAATGCTATCGTCGCCTATCTCTACATTTTCGCCAATGGTTACGAACGGCTCTATTGTTACATTTTTGCCTATTTTGGCTGTCGGATGTATTATACTTAATTCGCTTATCATTTAACTATTTTTTTACACAAACACTCGTCATTAAACAAGACTGCAAAACGACGAAATGTTGCATAATTAATTAAAAATATTTTTCAAAAAAAACTGCTTATATCCTGTATGAGTGTTTATTCCTTATTTTTCACAATCTGAGCAACCATTTCAGCCTCAGTGGCAATTGTATCATTTACAAACACATAGCCCTTTATAGACGCCAATCCGCGACTTATAGGTGAAGTAAGGCTTACTTTCATCACCATTATATCGCCCGGCACCACTTTTTTGCGGAACTTAACATTATCTATCTTAAGGAAATAGGTCGAGTATGCTTTGGAGTTTTCTACCTGATTAAGAATATACAGTCCCATAGCTTGTGCCATAGCCTCTACTTGCAATACCCCGGGCATAACGGGCTCGTCGGGGAAATGACCTATAAACTGCATTTCGTTGTAAGTTACATTCTTGATGGCAACTATGTGGCTTTCGCCAATCTCCATCACTTTATCTACCAAAAGGAATGGATAACGATGTGGCAACAAATCTTTTATACGGTTAATATCCATTATACCCTCCGAATTGACATTTATAGCCGGTACAAACACATCGTGTTTACGTATTTCTTTCCGTATCTGCCCCGCAAATGCAGTATTCACGGTATGTCCGGGACGTTTGGCTATGATTCTGCCTCTAAACGGACGTCCTATAAGCGAAAAATCGCCTATCAAATCCATCAGTTTATGACGTGCAGGCTCGTTATCGAACCTAAGGTCTGTATTGATATAACCAAGTTTATCCGCCTTCGGACAAGGTTGCCCCATAAGGTCTGCAATACGCTGTATTTCGCTCTGTGCCACCTCTTTATCGTATATAACAATTGCATTGTCGAGGTCACCGCCTTTTATCAAATTGTTTTTGAGCAATAGCTCCAACTCTCTGACAAAAACAAATGTACGGCAAGGTGCTATCTCTTTTTCGTAATCGGAGACAGACTCAAGTATTGCATATTGGTTGTTCAACACAGGCGAATCGTAATCTATCATAACCTGCACCGAAAACTCGTTGTCGGGCAAGAGCGTTATCGACGACTGCTTGTCTTCGGAGTAAAAGACCATTTTTTGGTTCACCGAGTAGTAGTTTTTATCTGCATTTTGTTTGACACAGCCTACCTCTTTTATCTTTTCTACAAATATTTTGGCACTTCCTTCCAAAATCGGCACTTCGGGTCCGTCTACCTCTATCAGACAGTTATCTATACCCAAGGCATAAAAAGCCGACAGACAATGCTCTGTGGTAGAGATAGTTGCATCGCCTTTCTTCAACACAGTACCTCTATCCGTATTGCTGACAAACTCTGCCAGTGCAGGTATCTGCGGAGACGACGGTAAATCCACTCGGGCAAATACTATTCCGAAATTTTCACTTGCAGGCTTAGCCACAAGTGTAACATTTTTACCTGTGTGTAAGCCCTTACCCTCTATCTTAAATTCAGTTTTTAATGTTTTTTGCTTTGACATAAAAATATCTTCTTTGCTTCCTTTATAATTATCTGATTATCTCAACAATAACCTATAGAACCACATTTCGTTGAGCGAGAAACTGATACCTACCTTCAAGTAATTCTCTTTCAGCAAGTTGCTGCTATGCATTGCTCCCATTCCTCCATATTCGAGGTGTAGATTAAGCATACTTCTATTTGCCCTGAACGGGAAACCAAATCCTAATGTTACAGCATAATCACTTAAATTACTATCATTTACCTTAGCGTATGATGTGGCATAGTTGGCACCGAGACGCCATACCATTCGGTCAATATATCTATTGCCGTTCGGTTTGTTTACAAACTCTATGCCTGCCGATAGTTTAAGGCGGTTGTTCAGTACATTGGGTTGATTTTGGAAATATGCTTTGGCGAATTGCTGATAAACGGCATCTGCTCCGAACATCAATCTGTTATCCAGCGTGTAAGTGAAGCCCAATCCGTATACATTAGGCAATTCGAAAACGTTGTTTAGAGTATCCAAAACCGTATCTACGCCATACGTCGATACAGTATACTCCGAACCGAGTTTGTGCTGAAATTCATATATGGCACCCACTGTCAGCAGGTCTTTGTTTTCTCTTAGCTTTTGAGAATACTGAAGCCCCAAACGTGTATTGAAACTTCTGACTTTCAGCGCAGATGTCGACGTAGTCGAATGAGTAGGTCGTTTGTCGGAAAACTCCTGCTCGGAATATCGGGCGTGGCTGACCTCTCCAAACATATAATAACCGTTGACACCCAGCGACAAACGGTCGAAAAACCTGAATGCCATACCCAGATAAACCTGCGAAATACCGCCTACACCACCAAACGACTGAATATTACGACAATAGACAGTATCGTTATTCGAAGGTATACGAAGCGAATCTTTTGTTTTGAACGCATATCCGACGAAAGAATAAGGCACAAGCCCCGCACTGACTCCAATCCATTTGGTAATTGGGAATTGTAAGGCAACATAGTCTATATTCCCCGTAATTTTCGTAGAAGAAGCCGTTTTCGAAGCAAATCTCGACATCATACCCGAAAGACCGAATTCAAATAAAAACGACGTTGAGTCTATTTCGCTATAAGCCGCAGGGTTAATGATATTTATTGTGTTTTTACTTCTAAATCCGAGCCCTATGCCCCCCATAGAATTTGTACGGGCAAAACCACCGTCTATCAACTTGCCGTATCCGAATCTGGTATATGGAGAGTTTGTGCTATTCTGAGCGAAGATACCGATAGATACCAGCAAAGCAAAGGCAGAGGCTACAATCTTTCTATTTATCATTTTATATATGTTTCTTTTCAATATCCTATAAATTCTACAATACAGACTCCCTCAATATCAACTGTTTACTATCGAAGAAATCACTTTATTCAGCCCTACAAGGACTAAATTAGAGACTGCAAAGGTACATTGTTTTATTGAATTTTCAAAATAAGGAGTGTCGCCTCCTGTCAGAATCACCTTTATATCAGGGTATTCCTGTTGCATACGCCGTATAAAAGAGTCTATTTCGTACACTATCCCCCAGTAGGCTCCGAAAAGCACTGCGTCTTTGGTATTTTTACCTATAAAACCCGTAGGAATACGCTGCTTGACGATAGGGAGTTTAGCCGTATAATCGTGCATTGCCTTTATCCTCATATAAAAGCCGGGGGCTATATTTCCCCCGTGGAAAGTAGAGTCCTGAGTTACCAAATCAAATGTAATACAAGAGCCGATGTCTATGACTAACAGGTTGCTATCGGGTACGATCTCCAAAGCTCCGATAGCCGCTGCAATACGGTCTTTACCAAGGGTATACGGTGTCTCGTAGTCGATTTTCAGACCGGTATAGGTACTTGCGTCGAACTCTATGAAATTGCTTTTCTTTTCGAGGAAATTACTTATCTCGCGTTTACCGAACGATACGGAAGAGATTATCGAATTGTCTATTGGATATTTAGTAAAAAAATCTTTTAGAAAAGGCAGAGTTACAAGCTCTTCTGCACAGAAATCAATCATATTATCGTCTTCGAATACAGCCACTTTCGTTCGTGTATTGCCTATATCTATCACTAAGTTGGTCATCGACGGTAAAACTACTTTGTACAAAAAATTATGCGATATCTAAATCTATGACTTCTTTATTCTTATCCAAAAATTTATATTGCAAAAAACCCAGCTCTTCCATCGGCAGCAATCTGAATCCCCAAGAATATTTGGTTTTCCATTTCAATTTCTCGCTAATAAGTCCTTTATTGAGATATGCTGCAATGAACGGATGAATGCATAGGGTAAACTTTTTTATTTTCAATGTATTTACTATCTTATCTATCTTGTCCTCGAGCTGGGTGGTGAATAATATGGAGGGTTTCGATTTACCGGTGCCAAAGCAAGTCGGACAGGTTTCGTCGGTGGCTATCGATATCGTCGGACGTATCCTTTGACGGGTTATTTCCATCACACAGAACTTACTTAGAGGCAATATATTGTGTCTGGCTCTATCCTGTTTCATAAGTTGGTGCATACGTTCGTAGACCTTAGCCATATTAGCCTTGTTGTCCATATCTATAAAGTCTATGACTATGATACCGCCAATATCGCGCAGACGCAATTGACGAAAAATCTCTTCGGCAGCCAATAGATTTACCTCCAAGGCATTATCCTCCGGATTTTGTGTAGCACGCACACGTGTACCGCTATTGACATCGATGACAAACATAGCTTCTGTCTGGTCGATAGTAAGGTAAGCTCCTCGTTTGAAAGGTACTATCCGACCAAACGATACTTTTATCTGACGCGTTACTCCAAAGTGATCGAATATAGGTATTTCACCCTTGTACAGTTTTACTATATCGGCGTGTTCGGGGGCGATAAGCTGCATATATTCCTTTATTTCTTCGAACGTTTTAGGCTCGTTTATGTATATCTGCTCGTAATCGTTATCCACAAAATCGCGTACGATAGATACTACCCTACTGCTCTCCTGCGACAATAGCCCCACCTCTTTGCTCTTGCGGAGACTATCAATGGTCTTCTCCCAACGAGTTTTTAGTATTTTTAATTCATTGTCGAGTTCGGCGACTTTTTTGCCTTCTGCTATTGTACGGATTATAAGGCTGTAATCGTTGGGTTTGATACTGTGCACCAACTGTCTGAGACGAACTTTCTCTTCTCTGTTACTGATTTTCGAAGATACCGAAGTTTTGTTGTCTGTGCAAGGCATCATCACCATAAAACGCCCCGCAATGGATATCTCGCCCGACAACCTTGCTCCTTTCGTAGATATCGGTTCTTTTGTAACCTGAACCAGTATCAACTGCCCTGCCGTCAGAACCGAGCGAATTTGCCCGTCTTTGTTGAGAGGAGGTAGTTTCTCAAACTTCGGCATACGTTTCCTGTCGTTGAGTATCTTTTGTACAAAATTATTGATAGTCGGGAAGTTCTCGCCCAAGTCGTGATAGTGAATGAACGCCTCTTTGTTGCCTCCTATATCCACAAAAGCGGCATTCAGTCCGGACATAATCTTCTTGACTTTACCTAAATATATATTACCTACGTCGTAACTCTGTTGCAGGTCATCTTTGGCATATTCGACAAGTTTCTTATTCTCTAATAGAGCTATCGATACATTTTCGTTATTCGCATCTATTATTAATTCTTTCATTATTAAAAATAATTAAATAATAATCAGAAAAATATTTTGCCATATCAACTCAATAAAAAAACAAATTTAAAGTTTCCAAATGGTTTTGTCTCTAAATTTGTTTTTTTATTATAATCCAAACAATAAAAAGATATTATTTTTTCTTCTTATGTCTGTCCTTTCTCAATCTTTTTTTGCGTTTATGAGTAGACATCTTATGTCTTTTCCTTTTTTTACCACTTGGCATAGTCCTAATGAATAAAATTTCGTTAAACTTCTCAATTACTTCAATTTTTTCACCATTGCCGAAAATTCTTTCGAAGGTTTAAACGCAGGTATTTTGTGGGCAGGAATTTTGATTGTGGTGTTTTTAGTAATATTACGAGCGGTTTTAGCAGCACGCTGTTTTACTATAAAACTACCAAATGTCCTCATATAGACATTTTCACCTTTACCCAACGAGTTTTTTACGGTATCCATAAAAGACTCTAATGTTCTCAAAACTTCATCACGAGAGATGCCTGTTTTCCTACTAACCTCATTTACAATATCTGCTTTTGTCATTGCTTATAACTTTTTTTAAATGGTTACACAATTATTTTTTTCAAATATACTTTAATTCAACTTTTTAGGCTGCAAAGTTACAACATTTTTTTTATTTACAAAAAATTATTTTCTATTTTTCCGATTTTTAAATAGAAAAGCTCTATCAAACCCAACATTTACAACTGATAATCAATACTATTCGATTACTCCACCTCCAATAATTAAATTGTCTTTATAAAACACAACAGATTGCCCGGCGGCTACCGCCCATACCTCTTTATCGAAACTGACCCTGACTTTATTGCCCTCCAATACGATTTTTGCACTCGTAGCAGGGCTTTTGTAGCGGATACGGGCGTCTACTTCAAGTCCGTCATGGATAGTGTCTCTGTCTACAAAATTGCAGTCGGTAGCTGTAAGTGTCTTCGTATACAGGTCGTCCCTATCAGCCAACACCACTTCGTTTCGTTCGGGACGTATCTGCGACACAAACATCGGGCGCCCAAGAGCTATTCCGAGTCCTTTACGCTGTCCGACAGTATAATTGGGGTATCCTTTGTGCCTGCCCAGAATATTACCTGCAACATCGACAAAGTTGCCATCTGTACCTATCTCATTATAGGCAGATGATTCGGCACGTAAGAACTCCCGATAGTCGTTATCGGGCACAAAACATATCTCCTGGCTCTCAGCTTTTTTCGACAATTTCTCGTAACCGGCGTCGAAAGCAATCTGTCTTACTTCGGGCTTAGTGAGTTCTCCGAGCGGGAAAATGGTGCGTCTCAACACACTCTGTGGCAGCCTCCACAGAAAATATGTCTGATCTTTGTTGGTATCTACCCCTTTTTTCAAATAATATTTGCCGTTAAGCGACTCAATACGTGCATAGTGTCCAGTTGCAATATAGTCGCAATCCATACTGTCGGCAAGCTTCACTACCTCGCCCCACTTTATTTCGGCATTGCAGACAACACACGGATTGGGAGTACGTCCGGCAAGATACTCGTCAATGAAGTTTTTTATTACACTATCCCTAAACTTCTGCCTGATGTCGAGAAAATGGTGAGGAAACCCCATTTCGGCAGCCATACGTCTTGCCTCCATAATCGCATTTATGGTGCAACAGCCCTTCTCCCGTTCGAAACAACCTTGCGATACGCTATCCCATGTTCGGTACGTTACGCCCACAAGGTCGTATCCCTGACGCATAAGCAATATTGCTGCCACAGTAGAGTCTATGCCCCCGCTCATCGACAAAAGAACCTTTTTTTTGTTGCTCATTTAATTAATATCAAAATAATTATCAGACGACTTTTTAGAGAGGCAAAGATACAATATTTATTTCGGTTCGAGACAATTTGAGTAAAATCTCCTACAACAATAGCTATCAACACATTACACAAACCAATTACAAACAACACAGATAATTGAAGTCTGCCGTAACAATTTATTTGGCAATATGATTTTATTTTTATATCTTTGCAACAGTAATAATATATTTAGTGAACCTTACTTATTAACTTAAAATTGTATTAATAATTATGGAAGTAACAATTCAATCTATCAAGTTTGACGCAACAGACAAACTAAGGGCTTATATCGACAAAAAGATGTCGAAATTAGATAAATTTTTCGACCGTGCCATATCGGCAACAGTCTACCTGAAAGTAACCAAACCCGAAGCAGCAGACAACAAGGAGGCAGAAATAACTATCAATGCTCCGAATGCAAAGTTATTCGCCTCTAAGGTAGCAAACTCTTTTGAACAGGCTGTGGACGAATGCGTATCGGCTCTCGAACGACAAGTAGAAAAAAACAAAAACAAACGCAACTGATAGAAAAACATACGATAAATATAGTAATTTTAGTAATCACTCTTTTATAGATGAATAAAAGAGTGATTTTCTGTTATTTAAAAAATCACACATCTTATTTAACATTTAAATGATGATAAAAAAATGAAAAAATATTTTGCAGTTTGAAAAAAAGTAGTACCTTTGCACTTGTTTTTGGATAGTAAAGACAAAACGGCAAAATGCCTCTTTAGCTCAGTTGGCCAGAGCACGTGATTTGTAATCTCGGGGTCGTTGGTTCGAATCCGACAAGAGGCTCGAAAGAAGACAAAGAGCATTGGGCAGTTACCAGAGTGGCCAAATGGGGCTGACTGTAACTCAGCTGGCGTAGCCTTCGGTGGTTCGAATCCATCACTGCCCACTACTTTGCGGAAGTAGCTCAGTTGATAGAGCATTAGCCTTCCAAGCTGAGGGTCGCGGGTTTGAGCCCCGTCTTCCGCTCCAAGTTTTCAGACCTGACAATACTGCGATAGCAGTACTGTCAGGCAGAAAATTGAAAAGTGAAAAAATAAAAGTAATATTAACTAATAAAGAAAAGTGATTATAATCTCATATTTACCAATAAATAAGTTAAGGATATGAAAAAAATATTATTATCTACACTAATCCTTGCTTTTGCATTGCATGCACAGGCACAGTTCGTTAATGAAGATATACTTATTAACGACCAACGCACAACAAACGCAAATTACCTAAATAGCAATATAAACGATAATCTTTCGCCTTTTGGCAGCGATGTCTTTGGTAGTAGCAGCATACTTGCCGATGGGCCTATATATAGAAGTGATGGTGGTGGACCCGGAGGAGACCCGGATGAGGACGACCCTATTCCATTAGGTGGCGGTGCTTACATACTGACTATACTGGCAGGAGCTTATGTGGCTATAATAGGAAAGAGAAAACATAATAAAAAGGGCAATTGATTTGCCCTTTTTATTATACCGTACTTGTAAAGCTATAAAAACATCTTAATATATAAGTTTAAATAATAAATGAAATGAAAATACACTGCATCACTTAATATGCAGTGTATTTTTGTTAATAACAAGTATTTAGAGATCAAGTTTATCTTTCGTTTCTTATTCTATCGTCGAATGCTGTAAGCGACGCTTTGGCTCCCTCGCCCATAGCTATGACTATCTGTTTGTAAGGTACCGTCGTACAGTCGCCTGCGGCGTATATGCCCGCTTTCGACGTGCGGCAACGTTCGTCGACGACAATCTCTCCGACGCGGTTTGTCTCTACCATCGATGCGAACACGGCACTATTAGCGGCAAGCCCTATCTGCACGAATACGCCATCGAGGTCGATTGTGCGGGTTTGGTCGGTTTTACGGTCTTTTACCCTGATGCCCATAACTTTCGAACCATCGCCTACTATCTCTTCGGTAGCAACATTGGTAAAGACCTCTACATTAGGTAGCGAACGGACTTTCTGTTGCAACACCACATCGGCTTTGAGTTCGGGCATAAACTCGAGCACCGTTACGTGCGAGCATATCCCTGCAAGGTCTATTGCCGCCTCGATACCCGAATTGCCGCCTCCCACGACAGCCACACGGCGGTCTTTGAAAAACGGGCCGTCGCAGTGAGGGCAGAACGCCACTCCACGTCCGATATATCGGTCTTCGCCCTCGACACCGAGTTTACGCCATTTGGCTCCGGTGGCTATTATTACCTGAGATGTCTTCAACTCTTCTCCAAGCGAAGTAGAGAGCACAAAACCTCCGTCTTCTTCGCGTATCGCATCTACCAAACGCTGTTCGAGCAGAGTTATGTTATATGTTTGTGCGTGTGTTTTTAGTGCTGCTGCAAGTTCGGCACCTGTGGTTTGGGGTACCGACGGCAGGTTTTCGATACCTACGGTTTCGTTGACCTGTCCTCCGATACGTTCGGCTACGACTGCCACATTAAGCCCTTTGCGGGCAGAGTATATGGCTGCCGATGTGCCTGCCGGTCCACCTCCGACCACGACCAAGTCGTATTCCTTCGCTGCCGAAGGCAGTGTGTCTATCTTGCCTGCTCCTATCTTCTCTTCGAGCTTTGCAAGTAGTTCGCCGAGAGTAGATTTACCGACGTGCAGCAATTCGCCGTTGGCATATACGGTAGGTACTGCACTGATATCGAGGCGTTCGACCTCTTCCTTATATATAGCACCATCTACCATCTCGTGGGTAATGCCTTGGTTGTAAAGAGCCATCAGGTTGAGGCTTTGTACAACGTCGGGGCAGTTGGTGCAGGTAAGCGATGCGTATGTGGTTAGCTTCAGAGGTGTATTCAATGCTCCGATACGTGCCGCAAGCAATTCGTCGGGTAGATTTTTTCCTTTACCATCGGCATTAAGTATGGCAAGCAACAAACTTGTAAACTCGTGTCCACCAGGTATTCCGCGGAATAAGATACCGAGTTCTTTGCCATCTTTGAGTAATGTCAGGCTCAGTCTATCCGCAGTATGTACTTCTGCTACGATATGCTCCGATACCGAAGCCATCTGACGACACATTGTAGCAAGATCGTTACCGTTTTTGTCATTTGTAGTTGCAGCCGATAGTGTATAATAGCCCGTAAGCTGAGCAAAAATACCTTTGAGGCTGTCTAACATAGATTGATACAACATAATATGTTTGTATTTTTAAGTTATTAAATAAAATCAGGAATTGAACGGAGGAACTTATTTGGGAATTTGTATGAAAAAAAATTTATATACCGCCCAATTCCTGATTTTACACTATTTTTCTATTAAATCTTACCTACGAGATCGATACTTGGTTTGAGAACTTCGTCGCCTTCTTTCCACTTGGCAGGGCAAGCTGCATCGGGGTGAGCGGCTACGAATTGAGCGGCTTTGACCTTGCGTAGAAGTTCCGAGGCGTCGCGACCTATTCCGTTGTCGTGTATTTCTACTACTTTCACCTCTCCCTGTGGGTTGAACAAGAATGTGCCTCTGTAAGCCACACCCTCTTCCTCTATCATAACGCCCATAGCACGACAGAGATTACCTGTGGGGTCTGCCAACATAGTGTATTGGATGTTGTTGATTTTTTCGGAAGCATCTGCCCATGCTTTGTGTACAAAATGAGTGTCGGTAGATACTGAATATACCTCTACACCGAGTTTTTTGAACTCTTCGTAATGGTCTGCCATATCGGCCAACTCGGTGGGACATACGAACGTAAAGTCGGCAGGATAGAATAGTAGTACTGCCCATTTACCTTTGAGGTCGTCGCTCGAAACGGTTACAAAACCTTCGCCTTTGCGATATGCCTGCAGTTTGAAGTTCGGCATAATTGAATTGATGATTGTCTGTGCCATAAAAATTATCTTATTTATTATTTTATAATTAATCTGTTGTTTGAAATTTTTTGCAAAGGTACAGCCATCGCCACAACCCCACAACAGATGAATTTTATAAACATATTGAAAAAAGTTATATGAAAGACAGAGGAATATCTATACTTGAGAAAACTATTTTTTCTCCTTTCAATTAGTGAGTAGCTTATATGCTTTTACCAAGTATACCGAGCACTATTCCCGCTATCGACAAGACAATCAGTACTCCTCCGGTAATAAAATTGAGTATACGCAACCCGCGTTTTTTGAATTTTTTACGCAGCGAACCCACTATCATAGTGAGTGTTACCCACCAAGACAAAGCTCCCACGAAGATAGACGACAGGGCAAGTAACACCTGATATACATTTGATTTTGAAGAGAAAAAATTGAATCTTGCAAAAAGAGCTATAAATAAAAATATTATTATAGGGTTGCTGAAACATAATCCAAAAGCGGAAGTATAGGTACTCAGTAGATTTCTGTTGGTAGTGCCTATTTTTTCGTCATCAATGCTCTTTTCGGTCTCTTTGGTGAATATTTTATAACCGAAGAAAAACAGTATTATACTACCAACTATCTGTATGACAAAACGATACTGCTCTACAAAATCGATTACAAAGTTCATCGAAAACCCGACCAAAACAGCATAAACCAAATCCGACGTAGTAGCTCCGAGTCCGGTTACTATTCCGTTAAGCCGCCCTTTATGCAGAGTTCTTTGTATGCACAGTATTCCCAGAGGACCTGTGGGAGCAGATACCAGAACTCCTATAATCATCCCTGTAATAAAAGTGTTTATCATCGTTTTTTTGTCGTTTTTTTAGTTTTTCCGTTTTGTTTTCTCTCCATACGCAACACCACTGCACTACGGCTCGGTATATATAATTTCAACCACTCTTTACCTTCGTATTCGGAAGGCTGTGTCGTATGTACAACGCTATCGTCCGCCAACCCAAAGCCTCCGAAGCGTATACTGTCTGTGTTTAGTATGGTTCTATAATCTCCGCCATCGGTCAAGATGCCGTAATCCGAGAACGATTCGGAGGAATTGAAGTTGAATACAAAAACCCAATCGCCTCGTCTGTATACAAGCACTTGATCGAACTCTTTGTCCCACAGCTTCTCGATAGGCATCAGGTTGAACTCTTTGACGCCGGATATCAAGTGTATCATCTCGTTGTCGAACAGATTCAGATTGTAGTACAAGTAATCTTTATTGTCTACAAGCGACCATTGGCGACGGGCATATTTGTAGCTCCAGTCATTGCCCTGTCGGGGAAAATCTATCCACTCGGGATGACCGAATTCGTTACCCATAAAGTTTAGATAACCACCGTCTATTGTAGTTGCCGTTATAAGTCTTATCATCTTATGCAGTGCGACGCTACGAGAGACACGGAGATTTCTGTTTTTTGTCTCGAAATGCCAATACATATCCGAATCGGCAAGTCGGAATATTATCGTCTTGTCACCTACGAGAGCTTGGTCGTGGCTTTCGGCATAAGATACGGTCATCTCACCCTGGCGGCGATTGGTCAGTTGCCAGAATATATGCCCTACTTTCCAATACTCGTCGGGGACTTCTTTTATATATTTTATGAAAAAATCAGGAATACCCATCGCCAAACGATAGTCGAAGCCTACGCCGCCATCGCTGTACTTCAAGGCAATACCCGGCAATCCGCTCATATCTTCGGCTATGGTAATAGCCTCATTATTAACCTCGTGTATCAACTCGTTTGCAAGCGTCAGATAGCAGATAGCGTCTATATCCTGATTGCCGTCGTAGTAGTCGGCATACGACGTAAAATCCTTCTCCAATCCGTGGTTCAGATATATCATCGATGTAACGCCATCGAAACGAAAGCCGTCGAATTTATACTCTTCGAGCCAAAATTTACAGTTCGACAGCAAGAAGTGCATCACATTGTCTTTGCCATAATCGAAACACAATGAGTCCCAAGCCTTGTGTTCGCGTCTGTCGCCTTGGTGGAAGTAGAGCGACGGGGTACCGTCGAACCAGCCGAGCCCTTCGACTTCGTTTTTCACGGAGTGCGAGTGGACAAGGTCCATCACTACGGCTATTCCTCTGCTATGAGCCTCGTCTATAAGCTCTTTCAGGTCTTCGGGCGTACCAAATCTCGATGAGACGGCAAAGAAATTCGACACGTGGTAGCCAAACGAGCCGTAGTAAGGGTGTTCCTGTATTGCCATTAGCTGAATACAATTGTATCCGTCACGTACTATTCGTGGCAATACGTTTTCCTTAAATTCGGCAAAAGAGCCCACCTTCTCTTCTTCGGTTGCCATTCCGATATGACATTCGTAGATTAGCAGCGGATTTTTTTGTGGGGAGAAATGTTCATTCTTCCATACGAAAGGTCTATCGGGCTGCCATACTTGTGCACTGAAAATCTTTGTATTGTCATCTTGTACTACACGACGTGCATACGAGGGGATTCTCTGCCCCGAGCCTCCCTGCCACTCCACCAACAGTTTGTACGGATCGCCGTGCTTCATTGCTCCGCTGTCGAAGGAGCCTTCCCAATTGCCGCCACCAGTCGAATGCAACCGATATTTTTCATCTTTTGTCCAATTGTTGAATTCGCCCAGAATATAGATTGCCGTTGCATTAGGGGCATATTCTCTGAATACCCATTGCGAGCCGCTTTGGTGTAGTCCGTAGTATAGATATCCGTTGGCAAAGTCGGAGAGCGACCGCACGTCGGCAGTCAGTTTTTGCCGTTTTCGCGATATATAGTTATGTCTTTGTTCTATTACCGATTGGTACTGAGTTAGCAACGTATCGAGCTCTATGATTTTTGGTAACGTCGTTTCTCTTTTTTCCTTCATATTCTTAAAATTCATAAGCCATACCACCCAATACCGAAAAACCCAATACGGAATTATAATCCGCTGCAATATCGAACTTAAAACTATCTAATCTAAGTCCTGCTCCCAATGTAGGGCGAAAGTCGTCGTAACCGTATGCTCCGACTCTTACAATAAGCTCTTTGACAAGTATATATTCGAACCCCGTAGCCCAACGAAACGGAGAGGATACCTCTTTATCGAACTGTACTAGCCAATTAACCACACTACGTATCTTGTACAACGACCCAATAGATAATATTGTCGGTAAACGTTTCTCTGCATAGTCGCCTTTGATTTTCGAGAAGACGGGATTGAATACGCTGAGAGCCAACGAAAACTCATCGGTTAAGTCTACCTGTGTGCCTACCTGTGCCGTAAAAACTCCCTTGTAGCGTTCGCTCGGCGAAAGGAAAACCGTGTAATATATCATATCCACACCGAGCGAAAAGTTGTCGCCAAACTGACGTCCAAAACTCAGAGAGGCAATCATCTCGTTGTACTCAGAGTATCCGAAATGCGAGAAACACAGTCCCGTATTTATCAGCTTCGTCGGCAACCAGAAGTTAATTGCTTTGTTGGCAAGTTCACGAGTGATATAGCGGTTTTCGTAGATTATCGATACTCCCATACTGCTCCTCCTGCCCAGAGCTGCGGGATTACCAAACGGCAACCAAGCCATATCGTATGCAACGGAGGCATTACCAGCCACATACGACGAAGGAATAGCCGTCGTCTGTTGAGCAAAAAACGCACCTATTCCGCACCAAAATAGCATAAAGAGTAGTATGTATCTCATCTGTACGCCTATTTTTTGCAAAGATAATAATTTTTGCTCCAACAACGTTTAGCGTCTACAAAATATCAGATAATATCATATTTATCAAACAATTAAACAAATACGTCTCTCATAAAAACATTTCATTGTAAATATAAGATTTCAAGACGAAGATACAACGCATAGCTGACATACATTTTATATTGACAATATAGTCTTTTTTTGTCTATCCGATTATTTTTTTGTAATTTTGCAAATTTATTTTTCTACATCATTAAACAATGAGACAACTTAAAATCGCACCTTCTATTACTAATCGTGAGAGCGATTCTCTCGACAAGTATCTACAAGAGATTGGCAGAGAAGAACTTATCACGATTGAGCAAGAAGTTGAGTTGGCACAAAGAATTCGTAAAGGCGACCACGCCGCTCTTGACAAACTTGTTCGTGCAAATTTACGTTTTGTTGTATCTGTTGCCAAACAGTATCAGAATCAGGGGCTTTCGCTCCCCGATCTGATAGACGAAGGCAATCTTGGCTTGATTAAAGCTGCCGAAAAATTTGACGAAACAAGGGGATTCAAGTTCATCTCGTATGCCGTGTGGTGGATACGGCAATCTATTTTACAAGCATTGGCTGAACAGTCACGAATAGTACGACTGCCTCTGAATCAGGTCGGTGCGTTGAATAAGATAAACAAAGCTTTTCAACGTTTCGAACAGGAACACGAGCGACTGCCGTCGGTAGAAGAGATTGCAACAGATTTGGAGATATCTCTCGACAAAATCACCGACACGATGAAGGTATCGGGCAGGCATATCTCGGTAGACGCTCCGTTTGTAGACGGCGAAGACAATACGTTGCTCGATGTACTTATGAACGACAGTTCGCCCGCAACAGACCAGAAACTAATGAGCGAGTCGCTCCTTACGGAGATAGAACGAGCTCTGGACGCCCTGTTGCAAGAGAGAGAAAGAGACATCGTCAAAATGTTCTTCGGAATAGGTTGTGCCGAGATGACACTCGAAGAGATAGGCGACCAATTCGGTCTTACTCGCGAACGAGTACGTCAAATTAAAGAAAAAGCCATCCGCAGGCTACGTGGCAACTCCAAAAACAAACTGCTCAAAGTATATTTGGGTTAAGGTAACAGAAAAAAATCGAAAAAACAGACATCTATCTATTATGCAAAAAAGGTGTCTGTTTTTTTCTACGGTTAGGCTTGAGAATGTTCACACCTCGCCGTAAAAATATTTTACCCAATTGGTATATTGTTCTTGCCCTTCGGCACAGAGCTTCGATAAATAAGGCAGATACGATATATCGTCCCGAAAACCGAGATAATACTCCTTACGTTGAGTTTGCTTTATTATAAAGGGCATAATATTGTTTCTCAGACATTCTCTGAACATCAGCAGTCGCCCTACTCTGCCGCTGCCTGCCTGAAAAGGATGTATCTTCTCGAAACGATAATGATACTCTATTATATGTTCCGTACCGATTTCCGGCAGCGAATTGTACCACTCATTGAGAGAATTTATCTTTGTATTTACGCTCTTGGGCGGCGTGGTCTCCGCCTCTTCGACTTTGTTGGACAGCCTCTTCCACTGACCAAGGATAAGCCACCCGCGAGCCACAGGCGTAGTATTCATTTTAAGCATACGATGCAACTCTCTGATAATCTGAACAGAAAGTGGCTCATTCACACTATCCAACACATAATCGAAAGCCGTGAAGTGATTCGATATTTCTATCATATCATCGAAATCGACTGCAACGTCTTCCTCTTTGTCAGTTATAAAACGGGAGTCGAAGATGTGTTGTACTTGTCGTTCGTTAACACGCTCTTTTACAATATTATGCGAGTTCAAAGCAAAGGCAACCTGCGTAGTCTGATACAGCCCACCTGTAAGAGTCAACTTCTTCTCTTCCGTTAGATATTTCAGGATATTATTCATATCGTTATGTATCAATATATTTCGTTTACCTTTGCGTATACGATAGTCTGTTTATACGACTATTTATCATTGGGTTTGGCTTATTTTATCGTTTTATCTAAATAGACAAAACAAACAATATTATTTATTTACAACTTATGTAGAAACAAAAAGCTCTTACAATCAGAGCTTTTGTTTTGTTTTCGTCAATAGCAACGGCTATTTTTTTATCCTCGAATTCAAGAATTCCAACACTTCATTCGTAATATTCAAAGTATCATCTACATATAGAACATTATCTGTCAGAGAACTGGTCGAAAGCACCATCAAGAATCGTTTATCTTTGTTTATCTCTCTGATAGCCATATTGATACTATCTTTTAACTGTAATGAGAGTTTTTGCTGCTCTGCAAGGAATTCGTTTTCGAGAGTTTCGCCGTGCATCTGGATTTCGGCTTGCTTTTTCTGCAACCTACTTGCCTCTTGTTCAGCTCGTTCACGACTGAGAAAAGCATTGTTGTTTATCTTGTTCTGAAAATCGGCAAGCTCCTTTTGCAACTGTTTGGCTTTTGTATTGAGCGACAGACGTGCGTCTTCGGCTTTTTTTGTCATCGTCTCACGTGCCTGAATAGCAAACGTATATTTTTCTAAAATAGAATCCGAATTGACAACCCCTATCGTAGCCGATACACTCAAAGCCACCGTGCCGGCAGGGGCAGCTGTCTTTTTAACCTCTTTCGAGGCTTTGTTGCCACAAGCAACCAAACATACCGCAACAAGAACAAATACAAAGTGTTTCATTTATCTATAATTTTTTTAAAAACAGGCAAAGATACAAAATTATTCTTACCTGTAGGCTCGTACAAAGGTTAAATAATGTTGTTTAGGCAAGTAAAACAAATGTTTTCGCCAAATTGCTGCTCTGCAACCGGCTCTAAATCAATCATAGACGGAGCAGGCACTCCGTTTCGGATAATTTGCTTGGATACCTCTGTATGACATTCGTCCCAGACACCGTATTCTATGAATGACACGAGAAGCCGTCGCCCTCCCTCCACTATAACAGACTGAATATTACGAACATACAACTCGTTTAAAATCTGAGGTATAATATTCTGTTCGAAATCCAATTTCACAAATTCGATATTATCGTTTATCTCATTTCTGATACTATTGAAAACAAGTGTCTTGGCTTTATCATCAAAGATATTGTATTCGATAGGGACGGATAGCGTTCTGTCTATCAAGATTCTTATGGGATTCCTTCCATTCCATTTACTTGCAGTTAGACGGGGGTTATCCAAAATAGCCGTCCGAGTAGCTACCATTATACTCATTTCATGCGTCCTCATACAGTGGTTGAGCGTTTTAGTCGTTGGGTTAGATATTTTCAACGGTTTACGGGCAGGTGTATCTCTTAACTCATCGATAAATCCATCGGCGGTTTGAGCCCATTTGAGTATTATGTACGGACGTTTTTTTTGCATAAAGGTAATGAAACGGCGATTAAGAAACCTGCATTCATCTTCGAGAACACCCTCTACAACGCCGACACCTGCCTCCAGTAGTTTACGTATTCCATTACCGCATACTTCAGGATTCACATCCCGCATACCGACAACAACATTTGGAATGCCACTACGGACGATAAGGTCGACACAGGGCGGTGTTTTGCCGTAGTGCGAGCAGGGTTCGAGATTGACATACAGCGTAGAACGTCTCAGTAAATCTTTGTTTAGCACAGAGTTAACGGCGTTTACCTCCGCGTGTGCCTCTCCGTATCTGCGGTGATAACCCTCTCCGATAATCTTACCGTCGCGTACAATCACTGCCCCTACCATAGGATTTGGAGCGGCATATCCATCAGCATAACGAGCCAAAGTTATACACCGTCTCATATATTGTTCGTCAATTATCATTAATACAGCCGATTATGTGGTTTCACAATATTGTTTGCAAAGTTATACAAAAAACAATCATCTGTCTACATTTTCGTCTTAATGCTGACAAACAGCTTATTACGTATTTATATGTTGTTTTTCGAATAATATCTGTTGTTGCATCTTCAATTATTGGTTCGTAGTTAACAACTATTTTTGTACTTTTGTGCGTTGAAATAATTTAATAGGCATACGAAGAATGACAAACATTGCACCGGAACAAGACAAAAAGTCGCTGAATTTTATAGAGCAGATTGTAGAAAACGACCTGAAAGCAGGTCTCAACGACGGACGTATACAGACGCGTTTCCCGCCCGAGCCTAACGGATACCTGCATATCGGGCACGCCAAAGCTATTTGTATCGACTTCGGCATAGCCCATCGCTACGGAGGTATCTGCAACCTGCGTTTCGACGACACGAACCCTACCAAAGAGGACGTCGAATACGTCGACTCCATACAAGAAGATATCCAGTGGCTCGGGTTTCAGTGGGCTAATGTGTATTATGCCTCAGACTATTTCGAAAAACTACATAATCTCGCCATTCGTTTCATCAAAGACGGTAAGGCTTACGTAGACGAGCAGACATCGGAGGAGATAGCACGCCAAAAGGGTACTCCGACGACACCGGGTGTCGAAAGCCCGTTCCGTAACCGTTCGGTAGAGGAGAACCTCGATATATTCGCCCGTATGAGTAGTGGCGAAATAGCCGAAGGCAAGATGGTATTACGTGCAAAAATAGATATGGCACACCCCAATATGCACTTCCGCGACCCGATAATGTACCGCATTATCACCTCGCACCCTCACCACCGAACAGGTTACAAGTGGAAAGTGTATCCTATGTACGATTTCGCACACGGGCAGAGCGATTACTTCGAAGGGGTAACGCACTCTATATGCACTCTCGAGTTCGAGGTGCACCGTCCGCTGTACGACTGGTATATCGACCAGTTTGCCGATAGCAGTTATCGCCCTAAGCAGCGCGAATTCAACCGCTTGAACCTCACGTATACCGTTATGAGCAAACGTAAACTGCTGCAACTCGTCGAAGAGGGCTTGGTATCGGGCTGGGACGACCCGCGTATGCCTACGCTCTGCGGATTGCGTCGCAGAGGCTATACTCCGAAGTCTATCCGCGATTTTATCGATAAAATAGGATACACCAAGTTCGAGGCATTGAACGATATTTCACTGCTGGAGTCGGCTATCAGAGACGACCTCAACAAGAGTGCCGTGCGTGTATCGGCAGTGCTCAATCCAGTAAAGCTGGTTATCGTCAATTACCCCGAGAACCAAACGGAGGCACTCGTTGCCGAAAACAACCCCGAAGACCCGCAGGCAGGCACACGGCAGATAGAGTTCTCACGCGAGATATACATAGAGCGAGACGATTTTATGGAAAATCCGCCGAAAGATTACTTCCGCCTATCGCCGGGCAAAGAAGTGAGGTTAAAGAACGCCTACATCGTAAAATGCGATGAGGTCAAAAAAGACCCGCAAGGCAATATCACCGAGATACTCTGTACCTACGACCCCGAGACGAAAAGCGGTATGCCGCAAGCCAACCGTAAGGTGAAAGGCACACTGCATTGGGTATCGGCACACGACTGTATCGACGCCGAAGTGCGTCTGTACGACAGGCTGTTTATGGTCGAAAATCCGTCGGACGACGAACGCGACTTCCGCACGCTGATAAACCCCGACTCGAAGCGTGTGCTTACGGGCTGTAAGTTAGAGCCTTGCCTGCAAAATGCCAAAGTAGGCGACAAATTTCAATTCACTCGCTTGGGTTACTTCTGTGTCGATAAAGACAGCCGCGACGACAACCTTGTATTCAACCGCACAGTAACACTCAAAGACGGGTGGAAAAAGAAATAAACCCGACGACAACGCTACTTTCAACATCTGTCGTCGGCGACAAATAACGATATTTCGAAACAATCACTCTATGGTACGTCATGCAGAAAAAATATGATTTCGTGGTAGTAGGCAGCGGTATCGCAGGTATGAGCTTTGCTCTGAAAGTAGCTCATAAAGGCAGCGTAGCACTGCTGTGCAAGACAGAGCTTACCGAAGCCAATACTATGTTGGCACAAGGAGGCATTTCGTCGGTTACCAACTACATACTCGATAATTACGAGAAACATATAGAAGACACTCTCATTGCGGGCGACGGTATCTGCGACCGTCGTGCGGTAGAGAAGGTAGTAACCAACGCTCCCGAACAGATAAAACAGCTCCTCGAGTGGGGCGTCGATTTCGATAAAACACCCGACGGCTCGTTCGACCTGCACAAGGAGGGCGGACACTCCGAATTTCGGATACTGCACCACAAAGACTCTACCGGTGCCGAGATACAGAATTCTTTGATAAAACGCATAAAGCAACACCGCAATATAGACGTATTCGAGCACTGTTTCGTCGTAGAACTGCTTACCCAACACCATCTGGGTAAACTTGTTACCCGACATGCTCCCAATATCGAATGTTTCGGGGTCTATGTACTCGATATGAACAGTGGCAGGATAGATACCGTCTTAGGTAAGGTAACAATGCTTGCCACAGGCGGTATAGGCAACGTTTACCAGACCACTACCAACCCGCTCGTTGCCACGGGCGACGGCATAGCAATGGTACACAGAGCAAGAGGCAAGGTAAGAGATATGGAGTTCGTACAGTTTCACCCTACGGCGTTCTACCACGCAGCCGACCGTCCTTCGTTCCTGATAACCGAAGCTATGCGGGGGTATGGTGCGGTGCTCAGGAATATCAAAGGCGAAGAGTTTATGCACAAATACGACAGTCGACTCTCGCTTGCACCGCGAGATATAGTGGCTCGTGCCATCGACAGCGAGATGAAACTCGCCGGCAGCGACTACGTATACCTCGACGTTACGGCAAAAGATGCCGAAGAGACCAAGCAGCATTTTCCCACGATATACGAAAAACTGCTTGCCTACGGCATAGACTTCACCAAACAGTATATCCCCGTAGCTCCCGCAGCACACTATCTGTGCGGAGGAATAGCCGTCGACCTCAATGCACACACATCTATCGATCGTCTGTATGCCTGCGGCGAATGTTCGTGCACGGGACTTCACGGAGCCAACCGCCTTGCATCTAATTCGTTAATAGAGGCAATCGTATATGCCGACGCCGCTGCCAGAGACGCTTTGGATAAGATAGAGTCGCTTCGGTGGCAAGACGACATCCCCGATTGGAGCGACGAGGGCACTACCCTTACCGAAGAGATGGTACTCATAACACAATCGCTCAAAGAGGTACAGCAGATAATGACGTCGTATGTGGGTATAGTACGTTCGAACCTTCGATTGCAGCGTGCCTTAGACCGCCTCGAAATACTCTACGAAGAGACCGAAAGCCTGTTCAAGCGTTCGGTCGTATCGCGGCAAATATGCGAACTCAGGAATTGCATCAATGTGGCATATTTGGTCATAAAGCAGGCAATGGCACGTCACGAGAGCCGCGGCTTGCACTACACACTCGACTATCCGCATAAGAATAAGTAAAAATTGGTGCTTTCGGCAGCCTGTTTTTTCTCTATCAATAGACATTGGAACATTTTTCCACATAAATAAAAGATTGAATTTGTGGCTCAATAAATAATACTGATACCGACTATGATTTTGATAGCAGACAGCGGTTCTACCAAGTGCGATTGGGCATTGATAGACGAAACACGTGACACGAGAGTCGCTACCGAAGGTATAAATCCGTTCTTTTGCGACGCAAAGCGTATGGAGTCAATCATCGGGGGCAAACTACTGAAAAAGATAGATGCCACCGATGTGAATAAGGTACTCTTTTTCGGAGCGGGCTGCCGCGACGACAAGAAACAACTCGTACACGATAGTTTATCTACATATTTCCCCGGCAGTGACGTAGAGGTATCAACCGACCTCGAAGCGGCAGCCATAGCCCTGTATGGCAGTCGTAGCGGGATTGCCGCTATCTTGGGTACGGGCTCCATAGCCTGTATGTACGATGGCAAAAGTGTAGTACGCAGCATCGCCCCGCTTGGTTATATACTGGGCGACGAAGGCAGCGGAGCGGTGTTAGGCAAAAAGTTCCTGGGCGACTGCTTCAAAAACCAAGTACCGCCCAAACTGCAACAGAGGTTTTTCAAAAAATATCCTATGAAAGTTGCCGAGCTAATCGACAGGGTTTACCGTCAGCCACAGGCGAATACGTTTCTGGCTAGCTTTGTGCCGTTTCTGTCTGCCAATATAGCCGAAGCGTATGTTTACAACTTGGTGTTCGACTCGTTTGTAGAGTTTTTCGAGCGAAATATAATGCAATGTACCGACAGCCGAGAGTACGAGGTATCTTTTTGCGGGTCTGTCGCCTATCATTTTGCCGATATTTTAGAGGTGGTAACATACGAAATGGGGTATAATTTCGGACATATACAGAAAGCTCCATTAGACGGATTGGTAAGACATTTTCGACAAACGAACTACAAATAACTATATATTTGGCAATTACAAAAATTATTAGACAATAAACTATATCTATTCATAAAAGATTACCTTTGCAGATGAATAAGATAAAAAAAATAAGTTTCAATAAAAAAAACAGATTATCAATTATGGCAAAAACACATTTTAAGGGGACAGAGATAAAAACCAACGGTAATCTGCCTGTCGTAGGTAGTGTTGCTCCAAATTTCACTCTCGTAAAAGGAGATTTGAGCGACGGTTCGTTGAGCGACTTCCGAGGCAAACGCGTAGTAATGAACATTTTCCCAAGCGTAGACACAGGTGTCTGTGCTGCGTCCGTACGTAGATTTAACAAAGAGGCAGCTGCCTTGAACAACAGCATAGTACTTTGTATATCAAAGGATTTACCTTTTGCACAGGGCAGATTTTGTGGTGCCGAAGGTATCGAAAATGTAGTGATGTTGTCGGACTTCCGCAATAACGACTTCGTAAATGCTTACGGAGTGCTTTTGACCGACGGACCGCTAAAAGGACTTCTTGCCCGCTCTGTGGTAATAATAGACGAGAATGGCAAAGTACTTTATAACCAGCTTGTAAGCGACATCGTCGAAGAACCCGATTACGAGGCTGCTTTGGCTGTATTGAAGTAAGCATATCACATATTTAGTGCTGTTTATAACAGAAAAAACATAAGACCTGAGGCAGAATGATTGTTTTCGGGTCTTTTTTTTCGAAAAAAATATATACCTTTGCACAGATAATTATTTTTCCAAACACATTTAACCAAAAATCTTAGAAAAAGATGTTCAGACAATATAAAGCTCACCCTTGGCACGGCGTAAGCATAGGTAATCTTTACCCTGAGATTGTTACTGCGTTCGTAGAGATAGTTCCCACAGACACAGTGAAGTACGAGGTAGACAAAGATAGTGGATACCTATCGATAGACCGTCCGCAAAAGTATTCGAATATTATTCCGGCTCTGTATGGATTTCTGCCTCAGACCTATTCGGGACAGCAGGTTGCCGAGCTCTGCAACAAAGCACTCGGACGCACAGACATTGTCGGCGACGGCGACCCTGTGGATATCTGTATACTCACAGAGAAAGACATCGTACACGGTGACTTGCTGGTCAAGTGCCGACCGATAGGCGGGTTTCGCCTGCTCGATACCAACGAAGCCGACGACAAACTGATTGCCGTTATGCGTAACGACGTCATTTACGGACATTACCGCAATATGTCGGACATCCCCGAACAGGTCATCGAGCGTCTGAAACACTATTTCACCACCTACAAAGATATTCCGGGCAGCGACACACGCCGTACAGAACTTGTATCTATCTACGATGTAGACGTGGCTCACGATATTATACGACGAGCTATCAACGACTACAAAGAGAATTTCTGGATGATAAAATAAACACTACATCATCATCGTTCAGAGGTATCTTCGAAGGGCGTGGTCAATACTTAAAGTTGCTACCGCCAAGGAACTCTCTTAGTAGCGATGTGAGCGGTATTTCAATATCGGTAGAGGGTTTGAAGTATCGCAAAAATTTCAGAAGTCGGTCGGCTTCTACATATTCGTCACTATCCTGAGGCACGGTCTCCAGCGCTGCCACGGCTTGTTGGCACAGCATATCGAACTCGAATATAAGCGATGAGTTGAACATCACGTCCGCCTCCTCCTGGAAGGGGAAAATCCATCGGTCTTCGCCACGTCGTACACTAGGCCACATATGTATGGTATGTTGTGCAGAGTACGAACGGAATTTCGTGTCGCGTACAATACGCCGCAGAAGGCGATTGTCGGTAGTGGATATCCAGTTGTGGTCATTGAGAGATATTGTAGTAAGTGCCGACACATACACCTTGAATATTTTAGACAAGTCGAGCCCCCGCGATATTTCGGGATTCAGTGCGTGTATTCCCTCTATTATCAGTATACTGTTGCCGTTGAGTTTGAGGTAGTCGCCGTTATACTGTTTTTTACCCGAGACGAAGTCGAATATTGGTATCTCTACCGTTTCACCTGCAAGCAGTTGTCCGAGTTGCTTGCGGAAAAGTTCGAGGTCGAGTGCGTACAGCGACTCGTAATCGGGATTGCCGTCTTCGTCGAGCGGAGTATCTTCACGATTGACAAAGTAATTATCCATCGAGAGCGTTATGGGACGTATACCCGAGGTCATCAGTTGTATCGTCAGCCGCTTCGAGAATGTAGTCTTACCCGACGACGACGGACCGGATATGAGTACTATCTTTTTGTTGTTCTCTATTATCTTGTCGGCTATCTGTGCTATCTTTTTTTCGTGTAGCGATTCGGATACTTTTATTATGTTTTCGAGTATTTCGGCATTGCTGACGCGGTTGAAGTCGCCCGAATTTTCGAGCCCTATCAGAGTATTCCATCGAGAAAATTCGTCGAATATCTTGAATAATTTCGGTTGAGGCTCGAATTGACTAAGACGGTCGGGGTGATGTCTGTCGATTACTTGCAGAAATATTCCGTTCTCGTACTCCCTGAGGTCGAACAGACTCAGATAACCTGTCGACGGCACCAAGACCGACACATAGTAGTCGTATAATGTACCGAGCGAGAAATATCTGACAAATGGCTTACCCAAGCGTTCTATTAGCGAAACGGTGTTGAAGTCGCCCTGAGCTTCGAACCGCTTGATAGCCTCGTTTTTCGGGGTTTCGTGCGAAATTATGGGCAGATCGTCGGCAATAATTTGCTTCATACGAGTCTTTATTTTTGCTATCTTCTCTGCCGATACTTTGGTCTCGCGTCCGTTGATATTGCAGTAATAACCGTGCGATATGGGGTGTTCGATACGTAAGACATCGTTTGGGAAAAGGTCTTTGACAGCCTTTGCCAACACCATCGTCAGACTACGGACATAAGTACGGTAGCCCGCCTCCGAACTCGTATCTTTAAACTCCACTATCTTAGGGCGAAAAACCTGAAACATAAGGTCTTCTGTCTTGTAATTGACAGTTGCCATCATTACAGGGTAAGGAAGGTTTATTTTCAGCCGGTCGTACATCTCCCTGAGTGTAGTACCTATCGGGAACTCGAACTCACGATTGTCGAGATTCTTACATATAATTTTTATTTTTTTCGGCATAATATTCGAAACAATACTATTTATCATAAAAAAACAAACACAAAAGTACAAAAATATTATGAGTTATCCGTTTGCAAAAATCAATCGACAATACATTGCATACAGCAATAACCGTACAACTAACTATAATATTGATTATTCGACCACTACGTCGTCGGCTTAATATTTTTTTTCGGCAACTAAATACTGCTCAGGTAATTCGTAACTATTTTGTACCTTTGCATCACACATTTTTTTAGTTTTTTCGTTGTCCGAGCATTATGAAAAATTTCCTGAAAATAACAGTCGTTGCCGTTTTACTGCACAGTTCGCTTTGTACTGTGGCACAAGAGGAGGCAAAAGATACAATAGCACAGACCTACAATATCGAAGAATTCGAGATTGTGGGCAAAAAAAACATATCCGAAATAATCCCACCAAGGCGTCTGTCGGGTATTACACTACAAAACCTTAATTCGCAATCGGTTGCCGATGCCGTCAGATATTTTTCGGGGGTACAGGTAAAAGACTACGGCGGCATAGGAGGACTGAAAACCATCAACATACGCTCTATGGGCACGCAACAGATGGGTGTTTTCTACGACGGCATACAGATGGGAAATGCACAGAACGGACAGGTCGATTTAGGACGATTTTCGCTCGACAATATAGAGAGTATTTCCATATACAACGGGCAGAAATCGTCGCTTTTGCAATCGGCAAAAGATTACGGTTCGGCAGGGACAATCTATTTAAATACACGCCGCCCCGTCTTCGCCGAAGATAAAACATTCAATATCAACGCTCGACTAAAAACAGGTTCGTTCGGCTTGGTAAATCCTTCGTTGTTGTGGCAGCAGAAATTAACAAGCAATATAAATCTCTCTACATCAGTAGAATATATGTATGCCAACGGGCGTTATCCCTTTACTCGCTACGATACCACGCTCGTGCGTACAAACTCCGACATCAGGGCTTTACGCACCGAGACTACGCTCTACGGCTACACTCCTCGCGGCGAATGGAAGGCACAGATATACAACTACAACTCGGAGCGGGGGCTGCCAGGCTACATCGCCCGTAACCTATTCGAACATCACGACCGACAATGGGACAACAACTTCTTCGTTCAGTCGTCTATTCGCCAAGCGTTCGGCAAATACTCTTTTCTGGTCAATGCCAAGTATGCCAACGACTATCTGCACTATATTCAGCCGGATAGCATCACAATGTATATCAACAACATATATCGCCAGCAAGAGCTATATCTATCTGCTGCACAAGGATATACCGTCAATAAGATTTTGGACTTTTCGCTATCGGTCGATTATCAATACAATTTTCTGGCATCCGATATGCTCGGTTTTGTCTATCCATCGCGTCATTCGTTGTTTGCTGCCGTCTCGGGCAATCTGAGGTTAAAAAGAGTCAAGATACAGTCTGCCTTTATGGCAAATCTCATAACCGAGAGTCTACGGTACGGCACAGCCACGCCCGACCGCCAAGCGTATTCTCCCTCTTTGATAGCTACTTACAGTCCGTTCGACTACTTCCCCATTACTTTGAGAAGCTTTGTGAAGCGTTCTTTCCGTATGCCCAATTTCAACGATTTGTATTATGTCGGCACAATGCTCGGAGCCTCCCGTCTGAAGCCCGAATTTGTCAATCAGGTAGATTTGGGTGCCGAATATATCCTCAAAAAACAAGGAAAGGTAGTCCGAAACCTTAATATAGCCGTCGATGCCTATTACAACGAGGTTACCGACAAGATAGTGGCAGTGCCCACAAGCAGTTCGTTTCGGTGGACGATGACAAATATCGGGTTCGTAAAAATCGCAGGAGTCGATGTATCGTTCGATGGTGAATTTCGACTCACAAAAAACCTGTATATTAATACCTTGGCAAATTATTCGTATCAGAATGCAAGAGACTTTACCGACTCGGAATCGACCGTTTACAAAAAATTCATTCCCTATGCTCCATTACACAGCTTCACTATAGCGTTCAATATCAACTACAAAGCCTTTCGGTTCAATTACTGTGTCATATACACGGGCGAACGCTACAACGGTGCGGCAAACCGCCCCGATATCGACTATGTAGAGCCTTGGTATACACACGATATTTCGTTAGGATACAATCTTGTACTCGGGCGGCTGGGCAAACTATACGTAAACGCCGATGTAAATAATATTTTCAACCAACAGTACGACGTAGTGCTCAACTACCCTATGCCGGGCACCAACTTCAAAATATCGGCAAGCTGGGAGTTCTGACGACAAATAGCATTAATTTTACTTTGAGGCTGACATCTACTTCTGTTTCAGATATTTATCGAAGTTTTTTATTACCTCTATGCCTTTTTGTACTATTTCGTTCTCAGAATTCATTACTCGGTAGAAGTCGCTCTGTTCGTATATGTTACGAGCCAATAGAGCCTTTATTTGCAGCATTATAAGCGGTTTCGACCTCTGTACCTGCTCGTCTTTTACCTCTATTTTCGCCTCTTTGGCGGAGGCAACCAGTTTGTCGAACAACGATTCGGGCACACGGTATGCTTTATCGAACTGCTCGAACGTACTGTGGCGTGTTTTGATATTTTTCTCCTCGGCTTCTGTAAAATTCAGTACTTCCTGATTGAGTATACCTTTGGCAACCAGATTTCTATGGAATTCGCTAAAATGTGTCGTGTCGAGTGGGACGAAGACGTCAGGCATAATGCCGCCGCCGCCGTAGACAGTCCTGCCGAGTACCAGGGTTTTGAATTTGAGCGAGTCGGGGAAATTGATGCTGTCGGCATTCTGCAACTCACCGTGTTTCTTGCGTCCGACAAGTTCGTTTTGATATTTCTCTACACCGTCGCTGTAAGGTTTTTGGATATTCCGTCCACTCGGAGTGTAATATCTTGCAATTGTCAGACGTAGCTCCGAGCCGTCGGCAAGGCTCAGCGGACGCTGTACGAGCCCCTTACCAAACGAACGCCGTCCCACGACGATGGCTCTGTCCCAATCCTGAAGAGCTCCCGATACTATCTCCGAAGCAGAAGCAGAATATTCGTCGATAAGCACTACCACATTGCCGTCGAAGCTGCTGTTACTCTTCGAGTAGAAACTCTGACGCGGATAATGTGTACCTTTGGTGTATAGTATCTCTTTATTTTTAGGTAAAAACTCATCTACAATATTGATAGCCGCATCCATAAGCCCGCCTCCGTTGCTTTGCAGGTCTATTATGAGCGAGGTTATCCCTTTCTTTTTCAGCCCGTCGAAAACTTTTTCGAACTCTTTTGTCGTAGTTACCGAGAAACTGCTGATATTGATATATCCGACTTTGGGAGCTATCTCGTAGGCTACTTCAACCGAGTAGAGAGGTATTTTGTCGCGAGTGATGACAAAATCTATCGGCTCTTTCACACCCCGACGAACCACCTGTACATTCACCTTAGTACCTCGTCTGCCACGCAGTTTTTTCATTATGTCGCTCGTCTGCATCTTCACTCCGGCTATGTTCACTCCGTCTACCGATATTATACGGTCGCCCATAAGTACGCCCACTTTCTCTGCCGGACAGTTGCGGAGCGGATTTACCACAAGTAGAGTATCTTTCTGCATCTGAAACTGTATTCCGATACCGTCGAAACTGCCTTGTAGAGGCTCGTTGGCACGCTGTACCTCTTGGGCAGGGATATACACCGAGTGCGGGTCTAAGTTTTCGAGTATCCCGCTGATGGCGTATTCTACCAACTTGGTATCGTTTACGGTATCCACATACAACTCTTTGATGGCATACACCGTCTGGTTGAGTTTGTAGTATTGCTCCTTCGATATGGGCATCTGTGCCGACGATATACCACAGAAGAGAAGCAGCACGACAGTTATTTTCAAATATTTATTCTTCATTATCGGAATGTTTTTTTTATTAAACCTAAAAATAACGGTAGGGGATTACAGCAATTTGATTTTTCTCGAATAATACATTATCACAGCCAATATGGCAAACAAACCGAGACTACCCACCAGCAAAGCATAGCTTTCCATCTGTATCAATATGTAAACGAACAAATAAAGAAATGCCAGCAGAGCACCTACAAACAGCCCTTGTCTAACGTCTTTGAGTATGCTCGACATCTGTATGGATATCATTGCCATAGTCATCACCGCACTTATCAGATATGCCCACGCAAAACCACAAACCTCCGACAACGAAAGCAGTAGGCTGTAGAATATGACCAAAGCCAATCCGACAAGCAGGTATTGAAGCGTATTGACGCTTTTTTTCTTTATAAGTTCGATGAAAAATACAGCTACAAACGTGAGCAGAACGATAAGTATCGCATATTTCACACTACGCATATTCTGCTGATACTGGTCGACTGCTTGGATAAATTTGACACCGAACCTCGACTGAGCCATCTTGTTGATACTCTCCGATTCGTAAGCATTCAGCACCTGCCCATAGCTGCGGTTGAGGTTGAGCACCTTCCACGAAGCAACGAACCCCGAATCGGTAACACTGCGGCTCTCGGGCAAGAAACTGCCGTCGAAACTCGGGGTAGCCCAGTCGGACTTCAGACCGACAGTAGTAGTCTTACCTATCGGAGTGAAGTACAGGCTATAAGAACCATTCATCTTGAGCGATATGGAGAAAGGCAGTTTGCCCGAAAGCTTTTGGACGGTATTATCCACTGAGTCGAGCTTGGCATTGAGCCCTGCCGAAAACAGCTCTGCCTCGTCACTATAAGAATTATCGGTCATAAATCTATCAAACACACCTGTTGCTAGCGACTCTATCTGTAGTCCGGGTTCGAACTCTGTCTGCCTGCCCGAGACGTTCAATATCACTTTGTCTTTTATCCCTTTCAAGTCCGACAATCCGAGTATTACCTGCATCTTGTCGGGTTTCAGGCGCGATGTCGGGACATTGTATTTACTTATGACCGACATATCGAATTCGCCCGACAGTACGGCATCTACACCATAGAGCGAAACATTGTAAATACCTCTTCGGCGTTGTTCGACAGCTGTACTACCTTGTATATTAAGGTATTCGGGCAATACGAGCAGGTAGTTTTCTGTCTCCACTCTTTTATCGCCGTCGACAATTGTCTCTGAGTATGGCAATACGAGGCACGGACCGACAATAGTCTGCTCGCTACCCCACTTGGAGGTAATATCTTCCACAGCTTTTTTACGCGTTACTTTCCGCTCTGTTATAAGCGACTCAATCATATCGAGAGGAATGAGCAAAAGCAGTGTAATAAAGCCTATTACAAACATTTTTATTACGGTCGAATGCCGTTCGAAGAAGTTGCGTTTGGCAACGGTCGTCCCAATAGTTTGATTCTGATTATTTATATCCATTGTTTTTTAGTATTGATTTACTTTGACAGACAAATTTCAATAAGTTTATTATTAAATGGTAAAAAAAACGGTCGCTTCGGTTACATAGCCCCCGAAATGGTTTGTTTTTAACAACAAACAGCCACAAATATTTTTTTCGATGGCAAAGGTAATATTTTTTACTAAGAAATCAATTAAGCCGTATGAGCAACGGTTCGCTGCATATTCGACGACAAAGCGTATAAACTTCACCGATATTGAGCCATAATTAAAATAAAAATTGTACCTTTGCAAAAAAGTAGATTATGATAGATAATTCTGATTTACGGCGGATAATAGACCAAGCAAAGGAGAAAATAAAGTCTCTGGAATCCGAAAATAAAAGTTTGAAAAATGAGCTTAGTCGCCTATCCGAATTGAGGACAGAGTATCGTAATCTGCTCAATAGTTATGAACGGCTGAAGTTGGCACGAGCTTTGGGATATTCCGAAGAGGATAAAAAAAGAGCGTATCGCCGACTCACCAATATGATAACGGAAATCGATAAGTGTTTGAAAATGCTTAATGACTGATTGTTGCGATGGAAAACGAAGAAAAACAGAATATCACGGTAAAGGTTGCCGGCAACGTATTCCCTCTCGAAATAATCGGCTCGCAGGAGGAGTTTTACCGCACTGCCGAGAACATCTTTAAGCAAAAAATCGAATATTACGAAAAAAAATATACGGAAAGCCCTCGTAATGCGATAATAGCAATGGCAGGATATGATATAACCGTGTGTTTTTTGAGATATATAAATTCTATCGACAACTCTAATGTCATCAGAGAGTTAGAAGAGCTTTTATAATAATATAAGGTACAATTATCGATTTTATCCGTAAGCAGAACACCGCATAAGAGGTGTCGTTTGCGGTTTTTGTTGTGTAAAAATTATGTTTAATAAAATTTATAATGAATTAAAATAGAAAATGGATATAATATTTTTAGTAATTGCTTTGATATGCGGAGTAGGTATAGGACTCTTGGTAAACTATCTTATAGCCAAAAGCAAAGGCGATGCAATGTTGAAGAAAGCAAAAGAGGATGCCGAAAACCTCAAGAAAGCCAAACTACTCGAAGTAAAAGAGAAATTCATCAATCTGAAAGCCGATTATGAGAAAGAGGTCGCCGAGCGTGAACAGAAGTTTCGCCAGATAGAGAACCAACACAATCAGAAGGAGCAGACCATCAAGCAGAAATATCAGGAGCTGAATCACAAAAATCAGGAACTGCAGAACCAGACCAAAAAACTCGACGCCGTACGCGAAAACCTAAATAGTCAGATAACTATAGTAGAAAACAAGAAAAAGGAGCTCGAAAAAATAAAATTTCAGGAAGTAGAAAAACTATCGCAAATATCGGGTCTGTCGGCAGAGCAGGCAAAGGCACAACTCGTAGAGTCTATCAGAGACGAGGCTAAGACAGAGGCTATGGCTTATGTATCCGAGATGATGGAGGAGGCTAAGATGACGGCAAACAAAGAAGCGAAGCGTATTGTCATACAGACGATACAGCGTGTTGCCACCGAGACGGCAATAGAAAACTCCATCACCGTCTTCCACATCGACTCCGACGAGTTGAAGGGACGCATCATCGGACGAGAAGGTAGGAACATACGTGCTTTGGAAGCAGCTACAGGCGTAGAGTTCATCGTAGACGATACACCTGAGGCAATTGTACTTTCGGGATTCGACCCCGTAAGGCGCGAAGTAGCACGCCTGTCGCTTCATCAGCTCGTTACCGACGGTAGGATACACCCCGCACGTATCGAGGAGGTAGTAGCCAAGACACGCAAGCAGATAGAAGAAGAGATAGCCGAAGTGGGCAAACGTACCACTATCGACCTCGGAGTGCACGGACTGCACCCCGACCTTATCCGCCTGGTAGGTAAGATGAAATATCGTTCGTCGTACGGACAGAACCTGCTGCAACACTCTCGCGAGGTAGCAAACCTATGCGCAATAATGGCTGCCGAGCTCGGTCTGAACCCGCAGAAAGCAAAGCGTGCCGGCTTGCTGCACGATATAGGCAAAGTACCCGACGACCAGCCCGAACTGCCGCACGCAGTATTCGGTATGAACCTCGCCGAGAAGTACAAAGAGAAACCCGATGTATGCAATGCTATCGGTGCTCACCACGACGAAGTGGAGATGACCTCATTGCTTGCCCCGATAGTACAGGTTTGCGATGCTATCTCGGGGGCTCGTCCGGGGGCTCGTCGCGAAATCATAGAGGCTTACGTAAAACGTCTCAACGACTTGGAAAATCTGGCTATGAGCTACGAAGGCGTTGTGAAGACCTACGCCATACAGGCAGGTCGCGAGCTACGGGTGATAGTAGGGGCAGACAAGATAGACGATACGGCTATCGAAAAACTCTCGTACGATATTGCAAAGAAGATACAGGATACGATGACCTATCCGGGACAGGTGAAAATCACCGTTATCCGCGAGACACGCTCGGTGAGCTACGCCAAGTAGTGCAGAATGACAAACGTTTTTCGATATGACGAAGTTTAGTGTCAGGCTCGGGATAGTTCCTAAAATAATCACAGTCGCCTGCTTTATCATTATGTCTTTTGCTTTGATAAAATTGACGCAGGTATTGCTCGAAGGCGGTTTTAATATCGTCTACTTATCTGTGATTATCTTATTACTTATCTCTATCGTAAGTCCTGTATTCACAATGCCTGTATCGATATATGCGTTGGACGACAGGCTTCTGCTCAAGAAATTATTGGGCAGCAAGACCATCTTTTACAGCGATATAATCGTTGCCGAGCGGTTCTATCCGAAAAGCGACATCAGAATCTTCGGCAGCGGAGGGTACGGAGGTTTTTTCGGAATATTCTCCAACCCGAGGATAGGGCGTTATACTGCATTCGTAGGCGATTACAAAGAAGCAGTCCTGATACAGGTAGCAATAGCAGGCGGTTATAAAAGTTATGTGGTAAGTTGTCGCAATTACGACGAGTTTATAATGCTGGTAAACAACAATCGTGATATACGAACGATACTTTCGGCAACCACTGCCACCGCCAACAATTACCAAAACGGAAACTAATGACTGACTTTATCGATTTTTTTACAAACCATAAAATTATTTACAGATGGCTGACGACAAAAAAGTAATCTTCTCGATGGTAAACGTATCCAAATCGTTTACCCCCACAAAGCAAGTTCTCAAAAACATATATCTTTCATTCTTTTACGGAGCAAAAATCGGTATCATCGGTCTCAATGGCTCGGGCAAATCGACCCTGCTCAAAATCATAGCAGGTGTCGAGAAGAATTTCGATGGCGAAGTGGTATTCTCGCCAGGTTATTCGGTCGGCTACCTGGAGCAAGAGCCCAAATTCGACGAAGAGAAGACAGTCATAGAGGTCGTTCGTGAAGGTGTTGCCGATACTATGGCTCTGCTTGCCGAGTTCGAAGCGATAAACGCCGCTTTCGGCGACGAAAATGCCGACTTCGATAAACTTCTGGCACGCCAGGCGGAGGTACAAGATCGCCTCGACGCCTGCGATGCGTGGAATATCGACACCAGACTCGAAAAAGCTATGGACGCTCTGCGTTGTCCGGACGAAGACACTCCCGTAAAGAACCTCTCGGGAGGCGAACGTCGCCGTGTGGCTCTGTGCCGTCTCTTGCTGCAACAGCCCGATATACTTCTACTCGACGAACCCACAAACCACCTCGATGCCGAGAGCATCGACTGGCTCGAACAGCACTTGCAACAGTATCAGGGCACGGTAATAGCCATCACACACGACCGTTATTTCCTCGACCACGTCGCCGGATGGATACTCGAGCTCGACAGAGGCGAAGGTATCCCTTGGAAAGGCAACTACTCGGGCTGGCTCGAACAGAAAACAGCACGTATGGCGATGGAAGAGAAGCAGCAGAGCAAACGACGCAAGACTCTGGAGAGGGAGCTTGAGTGGGTACGTATGGCTCCCACGGCTCGCCACGCCAAAGGCAAGGCACGTCTTAATGCCTACGACCGACTGCTCAACGAAGACCAGAAGGCACGCGAAGAGAAACTCGAGATATTCATACCCAACGGTCCCCGACTCGGCAATAAGGTGATAGAGGCAAAAGGCGTAGCAAAGGCTTTCGGAGACAAGCTGCTATTCGAAGACCTCAACTTCACCCTGCCGCCGAACGGCATTGTGGGTATCATCGGTGCTAACGGAACGGGCAAAACCACGCTCTTCCGTATGATAATGGGTATGGAAAGTGTCGACAAAGGAACATTCGAGGTGGGCGAAACGGTAAAAATAGGCTACGTCGACCAGATGCACAAGGATATAGACCCAAATAAAACCATATTTCAAGTGGTATCGGGCGGCACAGAGTTCATTCGTGTTGCAGGCAGGGAGATTAATGCCCGTGCCTACCTTTCGCGGTTCAACTTCACGGGAGCAGACCAAGAAAAACTCTGCGGAGTACTCTCCGGTGGCGAACGCAACCGCCTTCACCTCGCTCTGACGCTCAAATCCGAAGCCAATGTGCTGCTCCTCGACGAACCTACCAACGATATCGACGTCAATACGCTCAGGGCATTGGAAGAAGGGCTCACCGACTTTGCAGGGTGTGCCGTCGTCATATCGCACGACCGTTGGTTTCTCGACAGGATATGCACACACATACTCTCTTTCGAGGGAGACTCCAAAGTGGTCTACTTCGAAGGCTCCTATTCGGAGTACGAAGAGTACAAGCAGCAACGCGACGGCTACCAGCAACCCAAGAGGATAAAATACAGGAAACTTATCTGACCGTCTATCATCGGGCAATACAATTAGTTACATCTTACAGGTCTGCTACACTTTGCGGAGTATTGGCTACACGTCATTCGGGATTGGCTACCGATACGAATGCGGTGGCTACATATCATTATTGTTTGGCTACTGATACAAACCTATTGGCTACATATCATTTACCTTGGGCTACTGATGTAAATTGTCTGGCTACACGTTACAGAAGCTTGGCTACACGTGCAAATCTTTTGGCTACACATTATTATTGCTTGGCTACTGATACAAATTCACTGGCTACACATCATTCAGGGTTGGCTACTGATGCAAATTCTTTGGCTACTGATACGAATGTATTGGCTACACGTCATTATCATTTGGCTACTGATACAAATTAATCATTCACACATAAAAAACAATCAATTGCATATCATATAACATTATTAAAGGTATATATTTCACAATATCAAACAAAATATATAAAGAAATGGCATTATTTTTGCCTATTTTACAAAAAAAGTTATCTTTTTGTAGAAAAAAACCGTTGCAGTATCTCTCCACACTCCTGTGCCATAACACCGCCTACAAGTTCTGTTTTGGTATGTAGTGCCTTGGGAGCAAACCGCCCGAATCCCCGTTTGTCGTCGTAGGCTCCGAATACTACCCTACCTATATGAGCCCAAGCCAAAGCACCGGCACACATTACACAAGGTTCGAGGGTAACATACAGAGTACAGTCGTTTAGATATTTTCCGCCCAGATAATTTGCTGCCATAGTAACAGCCTGCATTTCGGCGTGAGCCGTAACATCGTTAAGACGTTCTGTCAGATTGTGTGCCTTAGCTATAATATTACCGGCACACACCACAACGGCACCAATGGGGACTTCGCCCTCGTCGAAAGCATAAGCAGCTTCCCTGAGTGCCTGCTGCATAAAATAGACATCTGTCATTCGACTATTATACAGTAGTAGTTCTTTTTCCCTTTTTGAACTATCAGATATTTATCTCCGATAAGGCTGTCCAATCCTATCAGTCGATCTATATCTGTCAGTTTTTCTTTATTCAGACTCAGTCCGTTGGCTTGTATCGTTTTACGAGCCTCTCCCTTCGATGGAAAAATATTCGTCAGTTCGGCAAGCAGTGTAAGCGGCTGTACCCCACTCTGCAACAGCCCCTTGTCTATCGTAAATCGAGGTACTCCTTCGAAGAGAGACAGAAGCGTTTGTTCGTCTATTCTACTCAACATCTCTTTGGTAGCATTACCAAAAAGTATTGCCGAAGCCTCTACTGCCATCTGCAATGCCTCATGCGAGTGAACCATCACAGTTACCTCCTCAGCCAAGCGTCTCTGCAACTTGCGTTCGTGCGGTGCATTCTTGTGCTCTGCCACAAGGGCGGCTATCTCGTCGTGCGGTAGCTCGGTAAAAATTCTGATGTATCGTTCGGCATCTTCGTCGGCGGTATTTAGCCAAAATTGGTAAAATTTGTATGGCGAGGTGTACTCTGCCGACAACCAAATATTGCCCGTCTCTGTTTTGCCGAACTTGGTGCCGTCGGCTTTGGTTATAAGCGGACAAGTGAGGGCAAAAGCCTCGCTCTGCTCTATACGACGAATAAGTTCGGTACCGGTGGTTATATTACCCCATTGGTCTGAACCACCCATCTGCAATTTACAATTTTTGGTACGATACAAATGCAGAAAATCGAAGCCCTGGAGCAGCTGATATGTAAACTCGGTAAAACTCATCCCTGCCGAAAACTCACCGTTGAGACGCCTCTTAACAGAGTCCTTACTCATCATATAATTAACGGTTATGTGCTTGCCTATATTTCTGGTAAAATCGAGAAAAGTTACGTCTTTCATCCAGTCGTAGTTATTGACAAGTTCGGCAGCATTCGGGGCATCATCTCCGAAATCCAAAAACTTTTGCAGTTGTAACCTGATAGCCTCCTGATTGTGTCGGAGGGTATCTTCATCGAGTAGATTTCGCTCGTCGGATTTGCCCGAGGGATCTCCTATCATACCTGTAGCCCCGCCCACAAGCACTATCGGCTTGTGTCCGCAACGTTGAAAATGTTTCAGCATCATCACGCTACACAGGTGTCCGATGTGCAACGAGTCTGCCGTAGGGTCTATACCTACGTACGCCGTAATGCACTCTTTTTTCAGTATATCTTCGGTACCGGGCATAATATCGTGAAGCATACCTCGCCACCTAAGTTCTTCTACAAAATTCATATCGTATTGTCTACAGTATTTATCATTAATAAGTAATTTTACAGAATGCAAAAGTACAAAAAAGAGGCAATATAGCCTCTCTTTCTTATATCAATATCACTCGCCTGTATCAAAACGGCAAATCGCTGTCTTCGTTCGTATCTGTCGGCGGTACATAGTCGTACTGTGGCTGGGTGGGAGCATTACCTGCGGCAGGGGGGGCCTCGTCTTGCGACGAATTAGCTCGGCTGAGGAGCTCCAGATTTTCCGCTACTATCTCCGTAACATAACGCTTTACACCCGATTTATCTTCGTAAGAGCGACTCGTAAGTTTACCTTCGACGAATAATTTAGTGCCTTTGCGGACATATTTCTCTATAATCTCAGCCAAACCCCGCCAAGCTACGATGTTGTGCCACTCCGTACGCTCGGGTACGACTGTACCGTCTGCACGGGTGAAACCTCTGTCGGTCGTAGCCAGACTGAAAGTGGCTTTACGTGTATTGGAGTCGAAATAATGTACTTCGGGGTCTTTACCTGCGTTTCCTATCAAAAATACTTTGTTTAGTGCCATTTTCTTATCATTTTATTTTATTAATTACTCAATAGTTACCATTCGGTCTGTAAAGGTACTTCTTTTTTTTAGAATAGCAATTATTTTTTTATAAAAACGTGGCAGAAAGCTAAACATTGCCAGACTCAGTTGGTAAAATAGGAAATATGTTCACCGCACGAAAACCTCTCGACCTCGTATGTAGCTGCAAAAGCAAGTATCACTTGCAGTGTGTCGGTTCGTGGACAAGGTTGTAGTTTTTTTGTTTGTTTTAGCAATAGTCTTAATCTGTTTTGTGTAGAATTTACTTCCATAGGCTTTTTATAAATTTAGTTACTTATTACACACAATAAACGAAAAAATGCAGATTATTATTGTAACAATCCGCATTTTTATATTTTCGTTTCTGTCAAGACCCTACTTTGGTCTCGGCTCAAACCGCATATCCTCGCAGACAATCTTCGCACAGACAGTCATTATACAGGCTACGCAGCTTGGCGGATACCTCCGGAGTAAGGCGATATTTGGTACAAAAGCACTCTGCACTGTGCCGACATACAAACTCCCGCCCGCACTTGGGGCAACGTACTACTCGTTCTGCAAAATCCATCGCCTACTGCCGTTTTTTAGTTCTTACACTTCATGGCAACCTCGCGTCCGAGGCTGTAGAGGCGGTTGTAATCGTCGTCGCCCTGCATAGTGTATTTCACCTCGATGGGGTCAATGACATCGTACTTCATCCTCTGTCCGAATTCGTTGAGGAGCTTTACAGCCTGTCCTGCCCAAGTGAACGAACCGAACGCCGCAAAGACACGGTTTTTCAGCCCGCGGTGTTCGATGCGTTCGACCACCTCTTGCACACGTGGGTATATCGCTCCGTTGTATGTGGGCGAGCCGACGACGAAGCCTTTGTATCGGAAAATGTCGGTGATTATCTGCGACACATCGCTTTTTGATGCGTCGTGCACCACGACGTTCTTCGTAATCTCGTGTGCACCGCAAGCTATCGCCTCTGCCATAGCCTCCGTATGCGAATACATAGAGCCATAGACAATGACTACACCTTCGGCACCCTCGTATTTGCTAAGGCGGTCGTAGACACCCATAACCCTATCTTTGTGCTCTTGCCATACAGGTCCGTGGAGCGAACAAATAGTATCGATGCTGTAATTGGCCAGCTTCTTAAACACATTCTGCACGGGCAAGCCGTATTTGCCGACAATATTCACATAATATCGCTCCATTTCGGTGATATATGGCTCTATATTGAGCTGCTTGTCTATTACGGCACCGTCGAGTGTATGGAAGCATCCGAACCCATCGGCAGAGAAGAGTATCTTCTCGGTCTGCTCGTAGCTCATCATCACCTCAGGCCAATGAACCATAGGGGCGAATATGAACTTCAACTTGTGGCTGCCCAGCGACAACTCCTCACCTTCGTCGACCGTCTTTATGTTGGCTGTAATGCCATAGTAACCCTGCAACATCTCAGCGGCTTTTTTGGTACAAACCAGCTGCATATCGGGATACACGGCAAGATATTGCCTTATACCGGACGAATGGTCGGGTTCGATATGGTGTAGTATCATATAATCGACCTTACGTTCGCCAAGCACGCGGCGTATTTTGTCGATAGACTCTTCGGCATAGCATATCTCTACCGAATCGAAGAGCGTTACCTTCTCATCGACAAGTAAATATGAATTGTATGTAACTCCGTGTGGTAGCGATATCATACGTTCGAACAGTTCGTTCTTGCGGTCGTTGACACCGACATAATACAGAGCATCGGAAATCTTTTGTGCAAACATTTTTTTATAGATTATTTTTTGTGCAAAGGTAAAAAATTTATTTTTAAGTTCTATGTAATGTTGTAGGTTTTATCTATATTTTTCACAGCTAATTAAAAATACTACTATGGCAAGTCGGAGTCATTGATTATGATCTCGGCAAGCTTGTTCCCTGCAACATCCGTATATATGTACCGAAAGCGGTAACCTTGTTTAAGTATCATTTTTACCGAAACATTTGATAAAAAAGAACTATTGTTAGCAAGCTCTTCAACGATAACTTCTTTCATTTGTTGCACTCCATCTTGATCTATAGATTCTACTCCGTCGATAGATATGACGTACTCTAATATTTTCTCTCCTTCATAAAAATCGACATTAGTCATCACTATTCCCTGCCCCATATCAATAGGACATTGTTCTTTTATTTTTTGCATTTCTTCTTTCAAGTTTTTATTAATGCTTCCGCAAGATGCAAATAAAATAGAACAAAAGAGTATTGTAAATAAATATGATAACCTTTTCATATATTAACCCCTGTCTACGTATCGGGCACAACCTTTTTAATTATACAATATTCCGCAAAGTTAATATATTTTTATAATATGGTAGTCAGGGAGACTTTACTATATAATTTTTTATAAAACATACACTTACGAACTGTATATCTGGATTTTTTTTATACCTTTGCCGTCTAAATATCAAACTATATATCTATGAATAAAATTATAATCACCGTATTGTGTGCTGTACTGAGCCTCCAAAGCACTTACGGCAAGGAGGCACAAAGTTCTTGGCAAACCAAGTCGCTCGACAACGTTAGTGTAATGAATATCTCGGCACTATCGAAGACTTACGGCTATATCCGCTACTTCTATCCGAACTATAATCTGAAAAAATTCGACTGGTACAGATTTCTTATACTCAGTCTTGGCAAAATAGAGACAGCTGCTACAACCGAAGAGCTGAAAGTTCGTCTCTACGAGATTTTTCGTCCTATATGTCCTCAGATAGAGTTCGGAGAGTCTGCCGAAAGTTCGAAAGTGTCGCCACCTGCCGACAGAACTTTACTGTTTTACGTGCAGACACACACAAATGCCACCCATAAGTCTATCAATATAAGGCGTTTCGAGCGATACGAGAGTGGCCTGCCCGTTGTCGACTCTATGTATTGCTTCAAACTCCGTGACGACCTGTATGTAAGGTTTCCCATAGCTGTAAGCAAACTGTCGAAAAATACAAAAGAACTGCAAACGCTAAAGAAACAGACAAAAAACATCAAGCTAAGGCTATTCGACCAAAGTACTATTAAGGTCTTTTTTCATAGGAATATCAAAAAGGAAATCAATTTTCTAAAACCCTATAATGCAAGGATAGCCGATATAATAATCAGACGCAATTTCATTCAGCATTTCTATCCCTATTTCTACGAAGACGGCTTAGACACGAATTGGGATAATATATGCGAGCAGACCTATCGCAATGCTGCACTGAGTACAGATGTGTATCAATTGTACGATGCGATATGCACTATGATGCATAATGTCAAAGACTCACACATTATGAATTCTACGGGTATGAATGTCGGAAGTTGGCTCAAGTCGTATCTTAAGTTGTATTACCCTGACTTTGCAGTAAATATTTTGCCGAAATCGAACGGAAAGGGATATACGGTATCGATTGCCGATAGAGATAATGCTTTTGTTACTAAGATAAATGGAATAGATGTAGAGCAAATAGTCGAGCGAAAACTGAATACGATTTCGTATTCTACCCTCAAACACGGGATTGCTATACTTAATTTAAACGGAAAGCTTTTTTCGTCTTTCAAAAAAGACTCCATCATCAAATTGACTATTACCGAAAACGGATCGGAGCGTAATATTGATATAGTGACAAACAAATATTTTCCCAAGTATACTACTCTTTATCCCTATTATCATTCACGTGATTTGGTAGTACCAATCAACGACACAGTTACTTATGTAAACATTTGTAACCATTCGAGTTCTTATAAAGATTTTACCAAACATCTCGACTTGCTGTCGAAGTCGAAAGTAACGATACTTGACTTACGCGGTTACCCCACGATAAATACTCTGAGCATATTGTCGCACTATCTGAATACTGCAATTTCGCTTGGTAAAATACAGCAACAAGACTTTTATTACCCCGATCACAAAAATGTGATATATACCGATGTGCCGAAGTGGTATATTGCCCCTGCCAATTCGAAAGAGAGCGAGGCGTATAGCAAAAAATACAGGTATCGAAAGCCCCAAAACATCAAGATAAACACATCGCTTTATATCCTTGCCAACGAGACATCGATAAGTTTTGCCGAGACACTCTTGGATATGCTCAAACACCACAAGGTTGGTACAATAGTAGGAAACTATACAGCCGGCTGCAATGGCGATATTGTAGTAGTAGATATGCCTTTTGCTGCTTTTATGACAACGGGGGCTTATGTCGTTTTCAGAGATGGTAGCAGACATCATGGGGTAGGTATCGAGCCTGATATTTTTATCGACTCTCTCGACACAGACACTCCTTTACATCGATTGCTTAAAGACGTCTATTATGGGAAATACACACAAGCCGGTAATTGATACGGACTACACTATGCTGTGTGTGTAGTGGTTGTTGCGGCGGCTGCTTATAATGATGGCAGCTGACGACAGTCGGACTCTCGATTGCTGCTTTTTTAGTACCTTTGCAGCCTGTTTCCGACCATTTATTCATAAACAATAGGCAAAATTGAGAAAGGGAGTAATAGATGTTATAACGCTTGGGTGCAGCAAAAACCTTGTCGACTCCGAGCGTCTTATGCGGCAGTTTGCATACAACGGCTTTCTTACCCGCCACGAGCCTCGTAGCGTTGGCGGAGAGATAGTCGTGGTCAATACCTGCGGTTTTATAGGCAGTGCCAAAGAGGAGTCAATCAATACTATCCTCTCTCTGATAGAAGCCAAGAAGAAACGGAAGATAGGTAAGCTCATAGTGATGGGATGCCTATCGGAACGCTACCGTGACGACCTCATTCGGGAGCTGCCCGAGGTAGACCGTTTCTACGGCAAATTCGATTGGAAACAAATAATATCCGACATCGGATGTTCGTATAATAAATTACTCGAAAACGAACGACTTATCACCACGCCGAGCCATCTGGCGTACGTGAAAATAGCAGAAGGCTGCAATCGTAAGTGTTCGTACTGTGCAATACCTATCATCACAGGTAGGCATCGCTCTCGTAGCATCGAAGACATAGAGCACGAGATACGGAGCTTGGTGCGTGGGGGTGTAAAAGAGTTCAATCTCATAGCCCAAGACCTTACATACTACGGACGCGACCTTTACCGCAAGCCGTCGATAGCTCGTCTTGTCGACCGACTTGCTAAAATCGACGGAGTCGAGTGGCTGAGGCTTCACTACGCCTACCCCGCACATTTCCCCAAAGATTTGCCTGCTGCCATAGCCGACCACCCAAACGTGTGTAACTATCTCGATATGGCGCTGCAACACATATCGGACAATATGCTTCGCAAAATGCGACGAAACATCACAAAAGCCGAGACCATCGACCTTATCGCCGACATACGACGTCAAGTACCCGATATACATCTGCGTACTACTCTACTACTGGGACATCCACACGAAGAAGAGGAGGATTTCGAGGAACTAAAAGAGTTTGTCGAGACTATGCGTTTCGAGCGTCTCGGAGCCTTTGCCTACTCACACGAGGAGGGTACCTTTGCCGACCGCCACTATCGCGACGAAATACCGTTCGATGTGAAAAATCGTCGTCTTTCGGAGATAATGGATATTCAGGAGCACATCGCCGAGCAATACAATGCCCGAAAAGTGGGGCAAGTGCTCCGTGTACTCATCGACAAGAAAGAAGAGCCATATTACGTCGGACGTACCGAGTACGACTCGCCCGAAGTGGACGGCGAAGTACTCATCGCCGACAGCCACAAACTAAGAGTCGGCAACTTTTACGACGTAAAAATCACCGACTCTCAAGCATTCGATTTGTTTGGGGAGGTAGTCTAAGCCAACCCTACGATAAGTTCGCTTTCGGTCTCCACGAAGTAGATTTTATCCTCACGAGCTAACCACCCAAGTGCGGCATATACGTCTTTATCATTGAGTTTCGTAGCTTTCTTCAAGGCTTTTATATCCAAATTGCCTACCAAAAGAGCGTTCCACACCAGTCCCGCATTAGTTCCTATTTTATCTTTCATAATATGTTTGATTTTTTTAATTGTAATACAAAATATATTGTGCTACAAAGATAATAAAATTATTGGAATAATCAAATAATTATCACCAAAATAACAAAACTTATAACATTCGGCTTACAACTCTGTTTTATAGACATTTACCGCAGCCCCTGCGAGAGTCGTTTGTTCTCATCTTGCAGCGAACGGATACGGTCGAGCAGGTTGTGAATGATTTCGAGACCGGGGATATTGACCTCCAAGTCGTAGTGCCAGTTGGAAAACTGCTCCAACTTCTGAAGTTCGTCGTAGTGCAGATATGTGGTTTGATCGACGACTTCGGTCTGTATCAACCCCACTGCCTCCAATTCGTCGAAAAATGCAATTTCTATGTCGTATATTTTTACAACTTCTTCGCGAGATATTCTTTCGTTCATAACGGTTTAGCTGTTTTTAAGTTGTTCAAAAAGTTCTTTCTGCTTCTGTGTAAGATTTTTCGGCAACAGTACCTCGTACGATATGAACAAATCGCCGTATTGACCGTCTTTTTTGTATATCGGGAATCCTTTGCCTTTGAGTCTGACGGTAGTACCGTTTTGTGTCTCGGGTTGTACTTTGAGTCTTACCTTGCCGCCAAGCGTATCCACCTCTATATCACCACCGAGCATAGCGGTGTAGAGGTCTATCGGCACTTTTATTTTTAGGTCGTTGCCCGAACGCTCAAACTGAGCATCGGGTGCAATGACAAAGGTAATATACAGGTCGCCATTCGGTCCGCCGTTGTAACCCTCTTGTCCGTAACCTTTTAGCTTTATCTGCTGTCCGTCGTAGGCTCCTGCCGGTATCGTGATACGTATGTTTTTGCCGTTTATATTGAATGTACGCTGGTGTGTTGCCGCCGCCTCACGTAGCGATACGGGCATCTCTGCGTGTATATCTTGCCCTTTGAATCGCCCCGAAGCACTGCCGTACTGCCGTCTGCCGAAACCGCCTGCGGCACCCCCGCCGAACATATCGCGGAAGAAGTCTGAGTAATCGCCCGCTCCGTCGAAATAAGTCTCCCGATAGCCGCCGCCCGAGAAACCGCCGCTATACTGTTGCTGTTGTTGGCGGGCTTTTTCGTACGCTTCACCTTGCTGCCAATGTTCGCCGTATTTGTCGTACTTGGCTCGGTTTTCGGGATTGCTCAGCACTTCGTTGGCTTCGTTTATCTCTTTGAACCTCTGTTCGGCAGTCTTGTCGTTAGGGTTCATATCGGGGTGGTACTTACGTGCCAATTTCCGATAGGCTTTCTTGATATCGTCGAGAGTAGCGGTTTTGTCTACTCCCAACACTTTATAATAATCTATATAAGGCATTTCTTTATTATGATAATAAAAATATTATATGTTTTTTTTTCATCTATATAAAAATAAGAATCATCAATTGGGCTATGAGTATTCTAAGGAACATAGTAAGCGGATACACAGTAGAATACGCTACGGCAGGCTCATCGTTGGGAGCGATGGAATTGGCATAAGCCAAAGCAGGCGGATTGGTAGAGGAGCCGGCTAACAGTCCGACGATAGAAAAATAATTCATTTTCATTTTCTTACGGGCAAAAATACTTATCGACATCATAGGAATAAAAGTAATAAGTACGCCAAAGGCAAGCCACAGTAAGCCGTTCGACGAAAATACGGTATCTACAAAACTTCTGCCTGCTTCGATGCCGACACTGGCAAGGAACAGCGAGATACCGACTTCTCGCAACATAAGGTTGGCACTCTGTGTGGTGTATGTTACCATATTGAATTTGGGTCCGAAACGTCCTATAAGTATGGCGATAATCAGAGGACCTCCCGCCAGACCGAACTTAACAGGCATCGGTATACCTGGAAACGCAAACGGAATAGATCCGAACAGTATACCCAATACGATACCTATGAATATGGTGGCAATAGGCGGCTCATTGAGCTTTTTGAGCGTATTGCCGAGTAGACGTTCGACACGGCATATATCTGTCAGTTCGCCTACAACCATCACACGGTCGCCCACGTGCAGAGCCAGGTTCGGAGTAGCCATAAGGTCGATACCCGAACGATTGACACGAGTGACATTGACATTATATATCGAATGTAGACGGAGCTTTGCCAATGTTTTTCCGTTGATATTATCCTGTGTTACAATGATACGGCGAGAGACAAGCACCGACTCGGACTCTTGCCAGTCGATATCGGTTTTTCGCCCCATAAAAGATATTATAGCCTCTTCGTCGGCAAGGCTCGCCACTATTTTCACCACATCGTCTTGTTGGAGCACAGTATCGGCGTGCGGCGTAAAATATTGATTATTACGCTTCAAGCGAGATATTATAAATTGTCTGCCTATAAGATTGCGTATATCTTCGATGGTCTTATTGTTGAGCACCTCACTCGTAAAAACCACAGAGAACGGTTCGGGTTTTTCGGCAGAATCGGATTGGGCGGTCAATTTTTCGTTTTCTTTTTCGAGATTTATTCTAAAAATAAAACGAATGAGTATCATCGTCAATATAACTCCCAGCACACCAAAAGGATACGCCACAGCATACCCAAGTGCAATCTGCGGTATTTCGTCTATTTTGCCCGCATCGAACAACTGCCTCAATGCCTCTTGGGCAGCACCTAAACCGGGCGTATTAGTAACGGCACCCGACATTATGCCCGTCAGAGACGGCATAGTAACATTGGGAGCAAAAATATAAAAAAGCACCACTACCACAACGACATTAAGCAATATTAAGCTCGCTGCAAGCAGATTCATCATCATACCGTCTTTTTTGAACGACGAAAAGAACGAGGGACCTACTTGTAAACCTATCGAAAAGACAAACAGTATCAACCCAAACTCTTTGATAAAGTGCGATATGGCAGTATCGACCACGAAACCGAAGTGCCCTGCTACGATGCCCGCAAACAGCACAAAGGTTACACCGATAGAGATACCGAAAACTTTCACTTTACCCAGCGTTATACCAATAGCTATCACTGTGGCATATAGCAAAATAGTGTAGGCAACGCTGCCCGAATGAAATTGTGCCAGATATTGTTCCATTTCGTTAGGTGTTTTTTTATAGTGTGTTTTTTATGTGTAATATATTGAATATTAAGACTGTTTATGAGATAATGTATATCCGAAATTTCTAAGTTTGTTTTCGCGGTTTCGCCAATCTTTCTCGACTTTGACGTAGAGTTGCAGAAACACTTTTTTCTGAAAAAATGCCTCTATGTCTTTCCTTGCCGCAGAGCCTATCTTTTTGATAGCCAAACCATTTTTACCTATGATTATACCCTTTTGGCTATCGCGCTCACAATAGATGACAGCCGAGATATTTATGATATTCTCCTCCTCTTTAAACTCCTCGACGGCAACCTCCACGCTATAAGGCACTTCTTTGTCGTAACAGAGAAGTATTTTTTCGCGTATGATTTCGTTCACAAAAAATCGCTCGGGGCGGTCGGTCAGAGCATCTTTGTCGAAATACGGCGGCGACTCGGGCAGAAGCTCCACAATACGTTTGAGCAACTGCGAGATACCGAATCGTTCTTGTGCCGAAATCGGTACTATCTCGGCTTCGGGTAGTGCCGTGTGCCAAAAATCGACAAGTTTCAGCAAGCGCTGTTCGTCGATAAGGTCTATTTTATTGATCATCACGAACGTTTTACTTCCTATATGCTTTACTTTCTCCAAGAAATCGGCATTTTTTTCGCAGTTGTCCGCAACATCCGTTACATAGAGCAATATATCGGCGTCTTTGAGAGCAGAGTCCGAAAATTCACGCATACTCTCCTGCAACTTATAGTTCGGTTTGAGTACCCCGGGAGTATCTGAATATACAATCTGGAAATCTTCGCCATTGACAATACCCATTATCCTATGCCTTGTAGTCTGAGCCTTAGAGGTGATGATAGAGATACGCTCGCCGACGAGGGCGTTCATCAGTGTCGACTTGCCAACATTGGGATTACCTACTATATTTACAAAACCCGCCCTATGCATAAAACGATTATAATGTTGATGTTATCAGACTTCTTGTGTCTATTTGAAATTTCCCGCAAAGTTAATGATTATTTCTTATATTCTCCAATCGTATCGACTACCAAGTCAGATAAACACTTATAGCCAGACTAAAAGCTTCACATCTCATAATCAATAATCTACCGTTTTCTCTTTTTTGTATATTTTTCGTGGCGTTTTTTCGCTTTCTCGATAGTTTTATCGTCGAACTTCACCTTTGGCATCTTTTGCGACAGAGTCAATATCGCATTGGCACGGCGTGTCAAATACCCCGACGGTTTGGCAGGATTGTACCTCAGCGGGTTGGGGAAAGCGGCTACTATCAGAGCCGATTGATATGGGGTAAGCTTCGTTGCCTCCTTGCCGAAATGATTACGAGCGGCAGCTTCTATGCCGTATACGCCTCGCCCCATCTCGATAACATTCAGATATACCTCCATTATGCGCTCTTTGCTCCAGAAAGTCTCTATAAGAAACGTAAAATAGACTTCGAAACCTTTTCTGACCCAAGTCCTGCCTTGCCACAGAAAAACGTTCTTTGCCGTTTGTTGCGATACGGTGCTGGCTCCACGTGTTTTCTTATGTTTCTTATTGTATTCTATAGCCTTCTCGACAGCTCCGAAGTCGATACCGTAGTGCGATAGGAAGAAATTATCTTCCGAAGCAACTACACAGTTGAGCAACGATTGCGGCATATCTTCGATAGGTATCCATTTTTTCTTTATCGGATAGCCATCGAATACGGCGCGGCTCACCATCAGCGGCGTAATGGGAGGATTGACCCATCGGTAAACGATAGTCATAAGCACCGTGATAGCGATGAAAATGAGCAGTATTTTCAGTAATATTTTGCCTATCTTCTTCCACATAATCCTTCTATTTTACGAGGTAACATTAATCTTTCGCTACAATATAATCTCGAAACGCCTCGTCGAAAATCTCGCACCGCGAGGCACGTCCGCCAATGATACAGACTACCTCTATCACTCCTCTGACACAGAGTATCTTCTCGGGCAGACGCAATATCTCTTGACGAAAAAAATATTTCAGTCCCTGACGTTCTACCGACAGGCGACTGACGAAACGTTCTGAGCCTCGCAATGAGTTTTTGTACGACAGATTAGCATTCCTTACAACGGGGAAAATATTCTGTTCGGTCATATCGCGAAAATATATGCCACACTCTTCCATAAAGTCGTGCCTGGTAGCCTCGAAATAGTGTAAGTAGTTGGCATTGTTTACTATTCCTTGTGCGTCGCACTCATAATCACGCACTTTCATTACTGTCTCGAAGTATCTCATAATCCAATATGTATTACCTAATTTTATTTTTCTATTTCTCCGCGTTCTCTGCGGTGCTCTTGGAGTTCCATTTTATAGAGTTTGTCATTACGGTGGAGCGTCTCGGTGGTCTTTATGGAGAACGGCACGCCCTTACCTACGCTCTCGACAGGCTTGAGGTCTACCCGTATCTCTTCGACAACACTCTCGTAAGCTCCTGTCGTATTTCCTACGACAAGTATCTCGTCGCCTACCCTGAGCTCGCCGCTCTCGAGGATAAACTCGGCTACACCTATCTTACCGAAGAAGTTGGTGCATTTGCCCAGATATACCTTCACCCTTGTAGCCGACGAGCCGTAGACACTTGTCCACTCGCCCAGACGTTGCCCGAGATAGTAGCCGTCCCAGAAACCGCGATTGAACACTCGGGCAAGTTTCGTATCCCACCCGGCAATCTTATCTTCCGTAAACGTGCCCTCTATATAAGCATTTATAGCGTCGTCGTAAGCCTCCACAACGTTTTTTACATATTCGGCTCCGCGAGCCCTGCCCTCTATCTTGAACACCCGCACACCGGCATCTATCATCTTGTTCAAGAAATGAATGGTTTTAAGGTCTTTGGGCGACATTATATATTGGTTGTCTACCTCCAATTCTATATCCGACGACGTATCTCTGACCGTATAGCTCCGACGGCATATCTGATTGCAGCTGCCTCTGTTTGCCGAGCGATTTTTCTCGTGCAGGCTCAGATAACACTTCCCCGAGACAGCCATACACAACGCTCCGTGGCAAAACATCTCTATCTTCACCAAATCGCCACGTCGTCCGCATATCTGTTGCTCTTCGATAGCTCGGTAGATATGATATACTTGGTCGAGGTTCAGTTCGCGTGCAAGTACCACCACATCGGCAAACCGGACATAAAACTTCAATGCCTCTACGTTAGAAATATTGAGCTGTGTCGACAGATGAACCTCCACGTCGCGTTCTACGGCATACATCATAGCCGCCACATCGGAGGCAATTACAGCCGTTATGCCTGCCTGTTTGACGGCATCGACTATATTACGCATCAGTTCCGTATCGTCGTCGTAGATGATGGTGTTTAGCGTAAGGTACGACTTTACGTTACTTTGACGGCATAGATTGGCTATGCGACTAAGGTCGTCGATAGTGAAATTGTTTGCCGAATGGTTTCGCATATTCAGACCCTCGATGCCGAAATATACGGAGTCAGCTCCCGCTTTTAGTGCGGCGGCAAGGCTATCCCATGAGCCGACGGGAGCCATTATCTCGAAACAATCGCGTCGCAAAGGCTGTCTTACAGTATTGTCTGTCATATTATTTTGCAAAAATCCCTGCCCGATAAACCAATATCACGGCAAGGACTTTTTACTATATTTCTATTAAAAATTACTTGCTTATGGCTTTTATTTTCGATTTTTCTTTACGTTGAATATCGTATGCCAACGGAGCTGCGATGAACAGAGTCGAATAAACACCCGACAAGCTACCCATCAACAGAGCAAACATAAATCCTCGAATAACCTCACCACCAAAGATAAACATTGCCAAAAGTACGAGTATTACGGTGAACGAAGTAGAGAACGTACGGCTCAGAGTAGCATTCAGAGCGTTGTTCATCTGTTCCTTCATATCGCGTTTCGGGAACAGCGTAAGGTTCTCACGCACACGGTCGAAGATAACCACCGTATCGTTGATGGAGTAACCGATGATAGTCAAAATAGCTGCTATAAACGACTGGTCTATATCAAGCGAGAACGGCATAACTTTATACAGCAGCGTATAAACACCGACCATAAAGAAGGCATCGTGGAACAGTGATGCTACCGAACCAACCGAATAAGCATACTTTTTGAACCTTATCAGGATATAGATAAATATCACTATCAACGACAGAAGTATTGCCCAAGCAGCTCGCTTTATCATATCCGAAGCAATGGTAGGTCCTACGTTTTGAGACTGTTGTATACCGTAGTTTTCGCCCTGCTCCAAGTTGGCAAGTTCGTAATTACCACCGCGATTGACATAACGATGTACAAACATCTCTTTCGTAACGGCAGGATTGAGGTAATCTTTCAGTTTTTCGTACAGTATTGTCTCTATCTTACCTTCGTTGTCGCCTTCGGCTTTGTTGTCTACGAAGTTAGTCGATATTCTTATCTGATTTGCCTCTCCCATTGTGATAACGTACAGAGAATAACCTTCGAATGCGTCTGAGAGTTTTTCGCGTACATCGTCGGCATTAATCGGCTGTTCGAAACGGATAACGTACGAGTTACCACCGGAGAAATCGATACCGGGTTTAAGTCCGTTGACAAACAACGATACAACTATCACTACTACCAAGCAGGCAGAGATGATATAACCTATTTTTCTCTTTCCGATAAAATCGAAATGGAAACCCTTGAACCAATTTTTAGTAAGATTCGTGGTAAACGATATATTCCACTCTCTGTTGCGAGACAATAGCGTATCGAACAACATACGCGAGAAGAACAATGCGGTAAAGAGTGAAGTAAAGATACCGATGACCAGCGTCGTGGCAAAACCCTTCACCGAACCCGTACCGAATATAAACAGGATTATACCTATCAACAGCGTTGTAATCTGTCCGTCGAGAATAGCCGACAGAGCGTTGCCAAACCCTTCTTCGACAGCTTTTTTGAGGTTTTTACCCAACGCCAACTCTTCGCGGCAACGTTCGTAGATAAGCACGTTGGCATCGACCGCCATACCGAGTGTCAGCACTATACCGGCAATACCGGGTAATGTAAGTACAGCACTGAACGAGGCAAGGATACCGAGCATAAAGAATGTATTGGCTATCAATACCAAGTCTGCGATAAGACCCGGGATAAGTCCGTAATACATCATCATATATATAAATATTATGAGCAAAGCTACCGCAAACGAAATCAATCCGTTGTTGATAGCCGTCTGTCCAAGCGAAGGACCTACGACGTCTTCTTGAATGATGCGTGCTGGAGCAGGCATCTTACCCGAGTTGAGCACGTTAGCCAAGTCTTTGGCTTCTTCGGGAGTAAATCTGCCCGATATTCGCGACTCGCCGCCCGTAATCTGCTCGGTAGGAGCCGGATACGAGTAGATATAATTGTCGAGCGATATTGCTATTGCTCTACCGATATTTGCTTTCGTCAGACGAGCCCAGATGGCAGCACCTTCCGAATTCATTTTCATCGAAACCAAAGTCTGGTTCGTGGTTTGGTCGAAGTCTACGCGTGCGTCGGTTATCACATTACCCGATAACGGAGCTTGTCCGTTGCGTGAGGTTACTTTCAGAGCTATCAGTCCATAACGGTCACTATTGTCTCTTGTGTCTTTGCCCTCTATCTGCGGTTTTACCGTCCAAGACAACTTGAGGTCTCTGGGTAAAAGTCGAGATATCTGAGGCATTCTGAAATAAGACATCACACGGGCGGTATCCTTGACCGCTACCACGCCCAATACGGGAGTATTACCGTTCTGCAAGCCTCCGAGAACAGCTATCAAAGGATTGTTTTTGAGCGCTTCCTGATATGCTTTTTCGTCTGCCACGTCGGTAGCTGCCTGCCCCGTCTCGCTTGCAAGCGATTGTTTTAGCGATTCGGCCAAAGAGTCGGTAGCTTTCTGCGAAGCATCTGTCGTCTGTGCCATTGCGGTAGTGTCTGCCGTGGCTGTCGTCGTCTGTGCAGTCGCAGCGGTATCGGTTGGTAAGACTTTGCCACCCTGTATGTCGCGTATGGCAGCGTCTGCCTGTTGTATTACGCCCACCAGTTCGGCAGCGGTATACGTTTCCCAAAATTCGAGATTGGCAGAACCTTGCAGCAGTTTACGCACACGTTCAGGCTCTTTCACACCGGGCAGTTCGACGAGTATTCTACCCTCTTCGCCTCCAAGACGTTGTATATTGGGCTGTATCACACCGAAGCGGTCAATACGCGAACTTAATACATTGAAAGAGTTGTCGATAGCAGATTTCACCTCATCTCTAAGCACACTTATCACTTGGTCGTTTTTCATATCCAAGCGGATTTTTTCTTTCAACGCCAAGGTAGAAAATATTGTCGAAAGACGTGCATTGGGGTCGATACGCTCAAACTCTTGTTTGAAGACAGTCAGGAAGTCGCTCGAATTGCGCTTCTTGGCGTTGTCCAGAGCCTGCCTGAAAATCGGTGTGTTGTTGTGGTCCGACAGATAAATCAAAACATCGGGTACGGATATCTCCAAAGTTACGTCCATACCACCTTTCAGGTCGAGACCCAAATTGATTTCTCTTTCTCTGGCTTCTTTCAGAGTATAGCCCAACCAAACCTTTTTACCCGCAATAGAGTCGAGATATTTGTAATACAGCTCCGTATCGCCTGCGGCAAACGTTTTTGCCTGACGGCTGTAATAGTTTGTAACCACACTGAAAGACAAGCAGTACAAACAAACTATGGTCAGCAGAATGCTAAAAAGCCTGATAAATCCTTTGTTTTGCATTTTTATTCAATTTTATTTTTTCACTTAACTATATTATATTCAATGTAATAAGATGCGTGATTTGACGCACGATATTGCGACAAAACGGATTGCAAATATACACTTTTTTAGTCAATTATCGATACCTAATTTTTTCGTTTCTTATAGAAACAATAAAAAACGCAGTGAGACTCGGCACTGCGTTTCTATAACAAATTCACTTATATTTTATCTGCTGTAATAACCCTATACGTATATGAATTGATGGTAATGCGAATATGTTCCGTATCGTTAACTATATAATAGTTCTTTCCTTTTTGTAGGAAATGTGTTTCGTCCGTATGTTCGATAATACCCGCCACAAAATCTTCTATCTCTTCGGGTGATAGATGAATCCCAAGTTTACGGTTTATTCTATCATAAACACGTTCTGTATAGCAAAGTCTTAATTTTATAATTGCTTTCAAAGAACGGTCTATACTAATCATTATCTTGACTTTATACTCCTCGAAGACAGATTAAGGTTATCTTTTCTCTTAATTAGGTTTTGCACAGTTCTATGGTTTCGTGCGATTTCATTTGTCCATCTTACGCCACACTGCCCAAATGTAAGCAAATACAAATGGTATAATGAGAGACACTATGCTCATAGTCTTTAATGTAAACATACTCGACGACGAGTTGTGTACCGTCAATGACGAATTGGCGTCTGTCAGCGATGGATAGTATGCCGAACCGTCGATGCCGGCAAGCATCAGCAATACCAACACCACGAGTACCACGCCAATACCGGCAAACCAGATACCGCGACGCGACGTAAGACACAGAGCACCACAGACAAAACCGTAAAGTACGCCTGCCACACCTATGAGCAATATCAATATCAACAGCCAGTTATTCAACAGCGAATGTAGATACTTGTACGCCACCACAGTAATAGTGCCGTCTGCTTGCTCTGTCCAACCGTCTTTTACCAATAGTTTGACAAGATAGGGCACAAACAGCAACAGAAACGCAACTCCATTGATAAGAACCTGCCGACGAGAGCGTTCGCTTATCTTCTCGTGGGCGATATTATTTATAAAATATAACGCTCCGAGCATACGGACAAGGAAAAATACTGCCAACCCGAGCACAAGATTCCACAAATGAAATGTTGTCGTACCGCCCCACACAGCCTCTATGCCGTGCCAAGCAGTTGTCCACTGCGATATGACGGGATTGCCTATATTGGCTATATTGCTCTTGTCTACGACAAATTCGGCTCCAAAAAAGAAAGTCGACACGGCTACACCGATAAAAATAGGTGCTATCAGACCATTGTAAAAGAGGAAAAACTTATATGTGGCATTGCCTAACAAGTTGTTTTTCTTATAAATAAACTCAAACGAGACTGCCTGAACAATGAAACTGAAAAGTATTATCATCCACACCCAATATGCTCCACCGAAACTTGTGGAGTAAAACAGTGGAAATGAGGCAAAAAACGCTCCTCCAAAGGTTACAAGCGTCGTAAAAGTCCACTCCCATTTGCGGGCAAGGCTTCCGAGCAACAACTTAAATTCACTGTCTTCTTTACCAACGGAATAGACAAGCGATTGCCCACCCTGAACAAACATCAGAAACACGAGCAGTGCTCCAAGGAGCGATATCAGAAACCACCAATAATTTTGCAAAAATGTATAATCCATATCTTTGTAGTTGTTTGATACTCTTAATTATAAAAATTTAATTTTCGTCATAGCTCGGACCGTTTTTGATGGCACGAAGCATAATCTTTATTTCGGCAATAAACAGAGCTGTGAATACAGCCAAGAAAACAAAAAATGTAGTCTTCACGCTTGCCGTCGGAATATTCGAAACAGAATAACTGGCAGGCAGCACATCCTGAATAGTCCAAGGCTGACGACCGACTTCGGCTATCACCCAGCCGGCTTCGGAGGTTATATAAGCCAGAGGTATCGAAACGACGGCAATAAATTGTATCCACCTCATCTTCGAAAGCATATCTTTATGGTTGAAAAACCATATTATCACAAAAAACGCTATAAAATACATTCCGAGCAATACCATTATATGGAACGAATAAAACGTAATCCCCACAGGAGGTATCGACTCTTTGGCATCTTTTAAGAAACCATACCCGAAGTGGTTCATATTTTCGTCAAGTAGAGTTTTGTTAGCTATCTTCGATGCTTCGTCGTTTTCCTTCATAGCCTTACGATAATCGCGAAGAGCCTGCTGAGCCGTCTTACCTCGCTCTACCCTCTCGTCGAACGACAGTGCCGTAGAGCCGTCATGCATAGGATAACCTCCCTCGATAATATCGTTTATGCCGGGCACAAAAGCATCTGCCGACCCAAACGACACCCACGACAAAAAGCCTTTGAGGGGAACATCTATCTTGAACAAAAACGGATCTTTCTCGTCGTCGTACTGCTTATCGGGACGCAATACGCCAATAGCCACCAAATCGGCTTGGCTGCCTCCCCGATAAAGCCCCTCCATAGCAGCAAGTTTCATCGGTTGGTGCTTGGCAACTTTCTGTGCAGAGCCGTGTCCGGTATGAGCTGCCAGCAATACGCCGACAATACCGACGATAGCAGCTACTTTTATCGAACGACGGCTAAATTCGAGTTCGCGTCTTTTCAGTAGATACCAACCACAGATGCCGACCACAAAAGCAGCTCCCAACACCCAACTCGACGTTACCGTATGGAAAATTTTATTGATAGCCACAGGCGAGAATGCCACCGCCATAAAGTCGGTAAGTTCATTTCGTGCAGTATCGGGATTGAAGTCCATACCTGCCGGATATTGCATCCAGGCATTAGCCACCAGTATCCACCAAGCCGACAGAGTGGCTCCGATGACGGCAAGCCACGTAGAGGCAAGGTGAAACCGCTTGCCGAACTTCTCCCAACCGAAGTACATGACACCTATAAATGTGGCTTCCAGGAAGAATGCCAATATGCCCTCTATAGCCAACGGTGCACCGAAGATATCGCCCACAAAATAGGAATAGTTGCTCCAATTGGTGCCAAATTCGAATTCGAGGATGATGCCCGTAGCTACTCCGATGGCGAAATTAACGCCAAAGAGTTTCATCCAAAATTTTGTAAGTTTCTTCCACTTTTCGTCGCCCGTACGCACATAGATAGTCTCGTAAATAGCCATTATCAGACCAAGTCCGAGCGTCAGCGGAACGAAAAGCCAGTGAAACATAGCTGTGAGAGCAAATTGTGCTCTCGACCAGTCAATCAGTGATAAATCCATAAATTTTAATATATTAATTTTCAGTTATTTTTTTATTGTCAATCTTTTACTCTACCCCCTTTGTTATCTGGGTACTTACGTAATCTGCCTTATCTTTGTCATTATCGGCTACCGAGTTCAGAAAATTCGGGAACAAGAATGCTCTCATCACCGCAAACATTATAAAAAGTTTTATCAATATTATAATCCACAGCGTTTTACTGGTTTTAGACAGATTTCTAAAACCATCGTAATACATCTTGAAAAAATTTCGCAGACCTACAGCTTTCTTCACCTTATACAAAGTTTATATTTTTTTTGTAAAAGTATAAAAGATTCTATAAATATTTCATATTTATTCCATATTTTTTACTTAATGGCATATTGGTATTTTCAATCAGTACCATTGGCAAATATAATTATCGGACAATAAAACAAATAGCATTTTTCACGACAGGTGGTCATACAACCACACAAAAAAAGACTGTTACCTCGTGTGTAACAGCCTCTTTTATACTATAGGCAATAAGTGCCTGTCGTCATTATTGGCAATATTAGAGACGTTCGTAGAATCAGTACTCCTCACGCCTCCACAAGCCACTAAAAATCAACAAATATGGCACTTACATAGAAAACTTGGTACAAAAGTAGCATATAATTTTATTGGAATAGACATATCAATGTCGTTTTTTAGCGTTATCTCGTACTTTTATACGTTTAAATACCAACAATTTTACATTATAACTATAATACAGCAATAGTTTGTCTGTATTAAGGACTATAAAAACAAATTTTTCCCCTTGTATGCTGCAAGGAGTAAGATATAATGAAATAGGTACTCCTATAGTATCGCATGATAATATTAAAGCATTGCTTATTCGATTGTAGCTAAACTTACCCGTACATTTATTCCCTATATAGCTTCTTGTCATTGGGCAAGGTAAATCCAGTAGAAATGTTGTATCATTTGCTATTGTTAATGTTAGTGTATCGTTTCTACCAATCCACCGATACGAACCAATTAAATCGGAAACAGACTCTACGCTTTGTTGGGCATTAATAAATCCTATAACAAAAAGAAACGTAATCACTGAAATAGTTTTTTTCATAACATAAAAGTCATTTTTTGTTTGTTTAAAAACTAGTTAAATTTGTGTCTTCTCAAATTTTTGAGCAAAATTAGGTATAAATTCCGATTATTGCAATCATATCTAAACGAACTCTCCTTATGCCACATAATCCACAAGCCGGTCAATATACGCCGAGCCGAAGTAACCGTTACTGCGTACATCAACCCAATCCTCACCGTATGGCAGGTAGGCTATATGCTGCACTACATCTGCAGCGTCGTCGGTTATGAGCGTGGCACTGCCGAGATGGTCGGTGTGGTAGTAGATATAAAGTAGTTTATGTTGTCGTTTTTTTGTAACGAACAGAGGTAATAAATAATGATTCAAGACTAGTTAAGTTTGTGCAGTCCGATTTTTCGGGCAAAGTTATATAAAATATGTGTAATCGGCAAAAATAGCCTAAAAACACAAATATAAAAAACGCCCCCACTACGGGCACAAAAAATGGTGTAAGTCTCGTAATTACTTGACCTACACCATCTATCGGTGGAGAATAAGGGACTCGAACCCTTGACCCCCTGCGTGCAAGGCAGGTGCTCTAAGCCAACTGAGCTAATCCCCCTTTTGTAACCTTTCAATCGTAGTCCCACGCAGAGTTGAACTGCGGACCTCCACATTATCAGTGTGGCGCTCTAACCAACTGAGCTATAGGACTATTTTTTCCCAATACATAAACAAAAAACTATCAGACGCAAGACCAAAAGTCCTTTATCCAATAGTCTTATTTCTATATGTCTCTATCAAAACAACTCCGTAGTATAAGAAAGTAAAAATACTC
>GG774890.1:290721-447456 GCA_000163695.1 Bacteroidetes oral taxon 274 str. F0058 | reverse complement strand
ATGCCTCTTCTGTTTACTATGGGGATATTAGTCCGAATTTCTCCAGGTTATCCCCCAATTGAAGGTAGGTTGTATACGTGTTACGCACCCGTGCGCCGGTCGCCACCAAACTATTGCTAATTCGTGATGCCCCTCGACTTGCATGTGTTAAGCCTATCGCTAGCGTTCATCCTGAGCCAGGATCAAACTCTTCATTGTTAAGTTTTCCTTGTCTGACATATATATAATACGTCAGTAGCTCAGATGTATATTTATAAGTCTTTTCGTATTGACGGGAAGTCTTTTAAAAATAAGGCATATAAAATACACCTCATAGCTTCCTTATACTACATTTTTGTTGTTTCAATATATCAATGACCTCTGTCTTCTAAAAAACTAATCAATCCCTAAAGGGCAAGCCCCTCGAAATCGGATTGCAAAAGTAATACTTTTTTACTTCACCACAAAACTTTTTAGCAAAAAAGTTTCACTTAATTATTCAACAATATGATTATCAGCGACAAAAAAATTGCACTAAATTAAATATTTCGTATATCCGATAGTACTTTATCTATCTGAACAAATTCCGAAGCTGTAGAAATAGCACTCACAATGACTCCGAGCATTCCGTGAGAGTTGATGTTTTGTCCCGTAAAATAGAAGTTAGGTATCTTGGTTCTCTGGGATATACGCGACTGTAAAGGAGAGTTTTTATCTCTTATTATTCCATACATAGAGCCGTCGACAGTAGCAGTATAATCGCGAAAAGTCAGTGGCGACGAAGTGTAATAATCAGCAATACAATCCCTTATGCCGGGGAACTGCCTGTTCAGTTTATCTATTATTTTTTCGGCACAATCTCGCTTAAAAGCCTCATATACAACACCTCGCCTACCTACGGTAGAGTTTTCCCACAATCGCACATCGTCGTATCGCATAAAAGTGAGAACCTCAGCTCTCGAGGCATATTCATTTTTTTCACTGTCTGCCTGATGTACATACAGATAACTCTCAGGGAAGCGGGTCAAATCGTATTGTGTCTTGCCGACAGACTGCTCGCTGTCGTAAAAATAGAAATTATAATTATTGTATTTGACACTATTTTTCCTGAAAACGAGGTAAACGGTAAAGCAGGAAACGGTATTATCTATCCCCTCTATACGCTGTCTGTAAACGTCTCTGAGCAAAGGCGATTTTATCTTCTCTATCGTTACCTGAGGGTGTATATTGGATATAAAATACTTAGCCTCAAAGACACGTCCGTCTTTAAGACGAATTTTCGTCATTTTGTCATCATCGCAAATGAATTCGGCAATCTCTGCATTGCTATATATCTGACCACCAAGCTTTTTGATAGATTTAGCCAACGAAAAAGCTATTGTATCGCTCCCCCCGACGATACGGTAAGCCGACGGAAGATAAAAATTATTCAAATGAGCCAGAGTATATACGGGGGTCTTATCTTTTTCTGCTGCATATAAAAATGCATTAGCTGTCAACACACTACGCAATTTAGGATTGTCCGTACAGTAATTGATATAATCGTTGAACGATGTAGAATGAGCCGATTCGTCGAACGTCATATCGGGAGATGTCTTCTGAAGGTTATATATAAACGACTCCTCTACGATTTCTCGCAATCCTGTTACATATCGTCTGATATCATCTCTGTTATCGGGGAACTTGGCTGCAAGCGCCTCCACAAAACCGTCTACCCCATTGGCATACTTATATATATCGCCTCCAATGGATATCACATCGTAGCCTTCTCTGTCGAGTGGCGACAATCTGACATCTTCCCACAGATTGAGATACTTGAAAAGACGATGCATCAACTGCCCTTCGTCGAGCGAACCGATATAGTGCATTCCGGTATCGAACTTGACGCCTTTACGCACAAAAGTCTGCAAGCAGCCACCTATTTGTTGGTTTTTCTCGAAAATCGATACGTGGTATCCGTTTTTCGCCAAAATATATCCGCAAACCAACCCACCAAGTCCGCTACCTGCGATGATGACATCTTTCTTATTTTCAAAAATACTCAATACGTATACAGACTTTTACTGACTAAAGCAGTATATTTTTACTAATTCTACTACAATACAAAATCGTACGAGCCGATTAGATGAGCGTCAACAAAAATATCGACTCTATACGAACCTTTCGAAAGTGTCTCTGTTACAGTCCAATACACGGTCTGGTGACTCTCTTGTCCGGAGTATTCGAAATTCTTTTTGGCAGAATACACTATACTTCTGTTTTCGTAGACAAATGTATCCGACGACTTCGAGTACAACACCTCTCTACGTGAGTTCGATACCCTGACATATACAGTCTTTTCGCCTACATTCGCTGTGATATTTTTCGATATAGCAAAGGATATTTTCAGCACATCTGCCTTATTGACACGCGTTGTTTTTTTTCCGCTTTTAGTCTGCATTTCGACCGAAATATTGCGGGCTTCGAGCTGTGCAGCACGAGAAACTTTCTCGGTAAGATGCTCATTCCTAAGCGATAATGTATCTACTTTACGAGAAGCTTCTTCGAACTTTCTGGTTACCTCCACGTTCTCTGTTTTTAGTACAGTATTCTCTTTGTTCAGTGAGTCTACACGAGTTATGTAGTAGGTCAACACCTTACGCACGGTAGCAAGTTCGTTTTTTAACTCATTTATTCTCTTCACATTAGTAGCCTTCGTAGTACGAAGTTCTTCGAGCAAAAGCTGAACACGTTTCTGTTCGTCATTAAGTTTTTTGAGTATGGAGTCGTTGTTGACTTTCAGGCTGAATCCCTCTAAATCATTCGATAACGTAACATAGTCTTGTTCGAGTTGGCTCTTATTTTGTTCCATCTGCTCTCTTTCGTACGAGAACTGCTCCAATATATCTTCTCGCTCTTTATTGGCGTCATTCAATTTATATATAAGGAAACCCACGCTTCCCAAAAGTATCACAAGTACTATTACTCCTACAGTTACTAAAACTTTCTTATTCATAAATATTTCTACTTTTTATAATTCTTACAGCGGGCAAAGTTATAAAAAAACTATATCACGAACAAATTTTGAACCTATTTTTTCGTTAATTTTAATTATAAGTACATTTTTTTGCATAATCAAGTTCGATTTTAACGCTCCCGAAGTGATTTTTATAGTTAATTTACCATCTCTATTTTTCACCTCGGCAATATACCGACAGACCATTGGTCCCAATATCTCGGGGAGGATACTGTAAGCTATCTCTTTTTCGACATATTGTTTATATACATCTTCGCCAAAACCTAACCGTATAGCCGAGATTATCATACCCTTATCCATTTTTGTCGGCTTCTTCTTTTCCATATAAAATCATTAATCTTTTAGCGTATAATAATATCGACCAATACCGGCAGATGGTCGCTAAAACCGCCATTGTAACGCATACCTATATAGGTACGGAAAGGACGTTTACCCGTGGGTTTATCGTCTTCGAGCAGCCATTCGGGCGAAAAAATCCGAGTACTTTTTTCTAAGATTTCGGTTTTGCCGCCACCCTGCAACAAGGCTCCCGAGACTATTATCTGGTCGAGCATATTCCACTGTTGCTGAAAACGATACGTTCCTCTACCCTCTTTGTGGAATTTATAAGTAATATTGTACAATTTTCTATCGACAACCTGCGTAGTGCCTGCAGAAAATGGATTGGCTCCGAGCACTTTGACAATGGAATTATTATCGGGCATATCGTTGAAATCTCCGAGAATCAACACCTTAGCTTTATCGTTGATACCAAACAAACTATCGACAGCCTCCCTCAGATAGCGTGCCACCGCCAAACGTCGAGGTTCGCTCTCCAACTCTCCGCCAAGCCTCGAGGGGAAATGATTGACAAAGACGTGCAGAGTATCGCCATTGGTCAAAGTCCCCGAAGCATAGAGTATATCTCTTGTCGTCGACTGTGTATTAGGCAGTTGTACTCTTATGGGACGCGAATTGATAGGCTTGAACTTGTTTGGCAGATAGAGCAATCCGACGTCTACACCGCGGGCATCGGGAGACTCGTAGTGAATTATCTTATACCCTATGTTTTGCAACCCAGTTTTATTGGTCAGTTCGTATAGCACGTTGTAGTTTTCTATCTCGCACAACCCAATCAGGAACGGCGGATTCCATTCGCCTGCCGCCGCCACGACCTTGGCTATATTATATAATTTGTGGCGATAACGCTCGTACGTCCAGCCACGTAAGCCTCCACGCAGATATTCACTATCGTTGTACAACGAGTCGTCGCGAGTATCGAACAGATTCTCTACATTATAGCTCATTATTTTCAGAGTATCCTGCGAAAAGAGATTGACTGTAAAGAGGATAGATAATATGGTCAGATATATTTTACGCATATCCCAAAAAATTTATTTTATCAATAGCAAAGATACATCTTTTTATCGGATACGGCAATCATAACGATTTGATGTACTCCACAATATCGGCACAAGCATCGGTAGAAGGCGTATCGCCCCAGAAACGGTCGACAATCAGTTTTCGTTGTGCCTCGTCGATACCGTATGTATCGGAGTTTATGCACGACAGCAGCTCTTCGAAAGTATAAACACGCTTACCGACTACATTTTCGTCGAAAGGATAGGTAAAATCCCTCTCTCGCACATAATCTTCATAATCATACAGATACAGGATTATATCTTTCCCACACATCAGTACATAATCGTACAAAATCGACGAATAATCGGTTATAAGTACGTCCGTGTAAGGCAAGATGGCATAAATATCGACAGTCGAATCCAACAAAGTGATATTAGACAAACCTGCAAGGAATCGATTGTCTACCAAAGTATTAGAATGTGGTTTTAGTATCAAAAAATAATCTTTCGATGCCAACGAGTCATTAAGTCGCGACAAATCAATACTTTGAGTAAAAATATCTCGCTGCGAATCTCGCCAAGTAGGCATATAGACGAAAACCTTTCTGTATTTTTGCTTTATATTATCGATGATAAGGCGGGTTTGTTCGGGTTCGAATTTTTCGATAAAAGCTCGTCGCTCCTCTTCGGAGCAGATAAGAATATGATTGCGAGGATAACCCATATTGATACACCTATCTTCGGCAATACGGAAAGCAGAGGCAAAAGCAGCCGACTGAAAAGGCGTAGACGACAGTACGACATCGGGACGACGAAAAGCCTCGGGATGATAGTACCGTTCTCTGAGCGTTTTACGCACATACCTGTCCGACAATGCTCCACGTTTGATATTAAACTCGATTCTTTTCAGCGGCACACCGTGCCACAGATTGATACACACCGCATTACCCGATAAGCAAAACATAATATCGGAAGTGTATGAATTGAAAATCCAGTACTTAGATGTAAGGGCATACAGTAATCCTTTAATACTAAACACACTATAAGCAGGCAACCCATACGAACGAACTAATTCCACCGTCGCCCTATTAGTCGAAATCCAAACAGCCTCTATATCTCTGTATTGCAGACAAGTATAGATAAACATATACTTGGCATTGTCGTTGAAAGCCCCTCGAAAGCTCCCGAAAGCCCAACGTCGTCTACGCCTTACGGTAAGGAACGAAAACGGATATATAATGTAACAGACGAGATATTTCAAGAATTTTATCATAGTTTTATTATGCTTGCATTCGCAATATTAGGCGGCTGATGATGTGTCAAAGCAAGTGCAAAGTTACAAAATTACCCGAACATAAGGACTTTTTTCACCACGAACAACCGACAGTACAGCAATAAAAAAAAGAGAAACCATTCTCCAACAACAGATGTTTCCCTTTTTATTTTTATCAATTCGCTCTAAATAAACTTCTTCTTATTTTTCGGCAAAAAGTTTATTGAACTCTTCCATAGTTACCTCTTTGGGATTGAGAGCAACGTTCTCTTTTATCTTGGCTATCACCGTTTTTTCGACTGCCTGCTGATAGAACTGTTCGACAGCTCCCTTCTGCTTCAGCGACTCCTCTACATAGGTATTGAGGATGTCATCTTGCGGATTGTTGATGCCGTACTGGGCAAAACGCATAAGCACATCTTGTCGGGCTGCCTCTCTGACGTCCTTATCTTCTATTTTTATCTCATATTTTTCGACAAAAAGTTTCTTGATAATATCCCATTTTAAGTACTCGAGCATACGGTCGAAATCTTTTTCGATTGTCTCGTCCGTCATTTTCTCGTTAGTAACTTTCAACCAACGTTTTAGGAACTCTTCCGGGAATACCGCTTTTTTGTTTTTCTTGATGAAAAAGTCGCGGGCGTCGATACCGAATCGATAGTCGCTATCGGCAACGTATACACGTTCGATACCCTCTTTTACCTTCTGTTTGAATTCCTCCAAACTCTTGACCGTACCCTCGCCCATAACCTTATCGAAAAGCGACTGGTCTAACTCGGCACTTTGATGATTGGTTATCTCTTTGATAACATATTCGAAGTCGTGGTCATATTCTTTCACTTTGTCGCGGTCGACATTGAGTAGCGAAGCCACTTCGTAGTTGTTGCTCATTGCGGCGACGGGGTTAAATTTGATTTTTGCCCCTTTCTTCTTGCCTACAAAAAGTTTCTTCTGCTTATCGTCTTTGATAAACTTCGGTGTAATGATAGCTTCGAGTACTTTGAGCGGCTCGACGGAGTCGGTTATCTCGGTCATCTCCCCTTTTATTACAGAGTTCTCTTCGGTCTTCTCCGCAGGCACGTATTGCCCCAGACGCGAAGCGTGCATATTGACGTGCTCGTCTACCATTTCGTCGGTTACGGCAATGGTATAATAAGGTATTTTGTCTTTTGCCGTGGTGTTTATGGTGAGTTCGGGAGTGAGCCCTATGTCGAATACAAATTCGAAAGTTTCGTCTGTATCGAAATCTATCGGTTTCTGTATCGTTTCGTTCGAAATAGGCTCTCCGAGTATATCTATCTTATTGTCTTTTATATAATTATACAGCGACTCGGATATTATTTTATTGACCTCCTCGGCTAAGATAGAACGTCCATACATCTTCTTTATAAGCCCCACAGGTACATTACCCGGACGGAATCCCGGCATCTGAACCTTACGACGATAATCTTTGATAGCCTTGTCTACTTTTTCTTCGTAATCTTGTTTGTCGATGGTAAGCGTAAGTGTTGCATTACAAGCATCTACATCATTTCTAACAATATTCATAATTGCAATTATATCTTATTTTTATTCGGCGGCAAAGGTACAAAATAATTACGAATTAAGAGTTACGAATTAAGTTTTTTGCGATTAGAAGCGAGCTAAACCGATTTTTATCAGGGATATGACAAATATAGTAGGAAATAGCAAAGAAAATAGGGGGAATAGAATTTACAACAAAAAAGAGGTTGCCTTCTTATAAAAAGAACAAAGCAACCTCAATAACATTATTAATAATTCTTATTCAATATTTTATAGCAAGAGTGGCTACTATATGGTGATTATTATTCATCACGTCGCCTCTTATAGAAGATTTATTCATTTCGAATGGCGTGAATATCTGACCGTTTTTGTTATACACATAGGCAAAGTCTATAAACAAGTTACTGAAATTGAGCCCAAACCCTCCCGATGCGTACCACTGAGCCTTATCTATAAAATACTCCATATCGGTTTGTGCAGTGGTATTAAGAACACTTTTAGTGGCTTTTTCGCTCATCGGAGCGGTAATATAACCAAAGCCTCCTCGCAATCTGGCGTGTTTGGCGACACGAACCTCAGCTCCGACTTTCAGCGTGTGTGTCGACAAAGCATAGTTTCTAAAATCGGCATTCTCGCGGTTAAACAGTCCTGGATATTCGTCCAAAGAGTATCTCTGTGTTCTACCCACCATCAACATATAGTCGATATTTATAGCGGCACTGCTTCCTATAACGAAGCCTGCACTCAATTGAGCTTTCAGCGGCGAGCGATAGTCGTAATGCCAAGTGGTACTCGGCGACGTAAGAGAACCCTTTTTAGCTCCGACGTTCGATACGAGCTCTGCTTTCTGCGTGGTATGAAACGAGTAATACGTCGGTGTCTGCAACGATGCTCCCACTCTGACGCCCGGAAGCAGACGAGCTATCACGCCAAAATTCATATTGACGCCTGTACCGCTGTAATTGGTACGGGTCGTAAGGCTAAAATCTCCATTCGAGAAGTTCTCCGAATATGTAGCATTGGTTAAACGAGAATATGTCTGCAACGAAAGACCGAGACCAAAATAGAAGTTGTCGTTAACATTGCCTGAGTAAGTAAAGTTGTAGTCATCGATATGACCGCTTTCGTACAACTTGTAACCTGCCGCTGGAGCACCGACTACAGCGCTCTTCCATTGTGTTCCTCCTGATACTACGGGGTCTATAAGATATCCATCGAACCCGAACACCGACAAATAAGCTATTTTCGTATTATCAAAAGGGTCGTATATGTCTTTTTTATATTCGAGGTCTTTCTCGTACAAACCGTTAGTCATATCTGCAATGAGGTCTGTCAGTGAATTCTCAAGCCCCTGGTGAGAGAGTTTTACATATCTGTTGAAGTTTTTTATTCTATTGAACGAAAAACTAAAATTGGAGGCTAAATATCCATATTCATTGTTTGACATAAAGTTGGTTATCCACGAAAAATTGGGTACTATCAACTTCCCATATCCCAAACTACGATGTGCATTCGTTCCCCACAGGGTACTTGTTATCGAACTGTGTATATCGGTGGAGAAATTCAGTTCGTTGCTGCGAAATATACCAAGAGCAGCGGGATTGTCCAAGATGGCAGATGCATCACCGCCTAAGGCTCCAAAACTACCTGCCATACCCATATAACGAGCTGTTCCGTTAAGTCTGGGGGTATTCAATCCACTTATGTCGAATATACTCTGAGCTTTTGCCGCCGAGAACGACAAGAGCATTAATATTGTTGCAAAAAATATTTTTTTCATCATTAATTCGAATTAAATTTACAAATAAGTATAATTTATCAACGTCCGCGTCTGTCTCCTCTCGACGAACTGCCACCGGAAGAACCTCCTCCGGAGAATCCGCCTCCCGACGAAGACGAACGAGACGACGAACCCGAAGATATTCGAGAAGAACCTTCGCGTGACGAACGTACAGAAGAGTTGTCGCGTGTGTAAGTAGAAGACCTTCTACTACGGTCGTCGGACGTCGTCGAGCGGCTGTCACGTGTATAAGTAGAGGATTCTCTGCCGCTGCCGTCGGACGTCGTCGAGCGACGGTCGCGAGATATGTTGTCGGTATTTACCACGACACGACGACCTCGAGAAGTACTATTGTCGGTAGTTACCGTAGTGCGTCTATCGCGAGTTAATCTGTCGTTAGACCAATCCGACGACCGACGTGTGTCGTCAGCCCTGCGACCTGAGCGTACGTAAGAGCCTCTGTTGCCTGCATCGCTTCGATAGCTGCTGATTTGCGTATCTGCCTGATAACGTCTATAATTGCCCGAAGACGAAGTGAGATAGCTGCCGTCTCTGCGTCGGGCTGCCTGGTCTTGTATATCGGAATAATAATGACTGCTGCTTGTGTAGCCACCGCCATAATGCCACCAGTTATTGTAATAATACGGATATGTCCAATACCATCCGTAATCGAAGTAGTAAGGATTGTCCCAGTAGAAACGCGACGAATGCCAGTACCACGTCGGGTAATGCCAATAGTAGTCGTAGTCCCAGCCCCACGACCAACGGTAAGGATAACTCCAATCCCAATCGTAACGACTACGAGTGTAATAGCTGATATTCAGACGTTTGATAGTAACAGTAGAGCCGTTCACGTCGATAGTATAGTAACCGTCGGGCAGGTCGTAGACGTTGGTCATATCGTCGTATTCTCCGTCAATAAAACGGACGGTATATCCGTCCACTTCGACTCCATAGACACCGTTGGGTAGTTCGAGAACGTTGTCTACCGTACGGTCTATTACGGTAACTCTATTTTTGTCGTTAGCATCGCGTATCTGTTTTTCGTACAAGCCCTCGTCGGACGGTTGGTTTTTGTACGTACTTCTACCCCGAGCAGACTGTGTCCGCACCGCAGTAGTATCTTTTTTCTTTGGGTTGTAATATACGTCGTCCCACTGAGCGAAAACGCTAAGTGCAAAGACTATGGACAACGATAATAAGAATAACTTTTTCATAATAATTGTATTTATTTTGTTTTTTAATATTATATCTGTTTTGACTGCAAAGTTAATAAAAGGTTTATATAAAAATACAACAATAGCACTCCAAATAATTTTTTCTGCCAAAAGAAGCAATCTCAATACCCGATACAATAAAAACAAAGAGTGTTACCGGAACGAGCACACTCTTTGTTTCCATTATTTAATCATCTAATTGCGGTATTGGTCGAACAATAGGTCGCCATAACGGTTCAATTATTGTCCTGTCTGCGAGGGAGCACCACCAGTGCTGCCTCCTGCTCCCGACTTACCTTTCTTCAGGTCGTCGTTGGTGATACCGCGTTCGGCTTTCTTCACTTCGGCTTTCATCTCTCCGAAACGCCAAGATACCGAAATACGGAACGTACGTGCATAGTTACGTGCCTCAAAACGATTATCGTAAACATTATCTTCCCACGTATGCCATCTGTATGTATGATACTCTTCGAAAGGATTTTCGACAGACAACGATACGGTAAGTTGGTCGTTTTTTAAGAATCCGCGAGATAAAGCAGCGTAGTAGAAGTACCACGACACACCTGTTTCTTTATAATTTACTTGAGGAGAAGAACCTCCGCCACTGAGACTGAAACGCAGCTTCCACGGCAAATTGAAATTCAGACCACCGAAACCATATACAGAACCTCCGCCAAAGTCGTAATCATCATTGATATAACGATAGTAGTTTGCCGACGCCTGTACCCAGACTCCGACCCACATAAACGGATTGTAGTTTACAAACACAGAGCTGCCCAATATGCGATAACTGCCTATATTAGCATACGTACGGTTGATTCTGTTTTCGTTGTCTATAAAAGCACGACTTTCGATAGAGTTGTTTTTAAAGCTGGCGTCTGCCGATAGATTTATATTGAATTTCTGCGAGAAAAACCCGTAATTTAACGAGAAGTTATGATTGCGTTCCGACTTAAGATTTGGATTGCCGTACTCCAACACATACGGGTCGCTATCGTTGATATAAGGGTTGAGGTAACTAATACTCGGACGCGAGATACTGTTATTGTAGCTAAGTTTAAAATTAGATACGAACGAAGGATTGTAACTTACCGATACTGATGGTATAATATCCCAAAACTTCACATCGAAATTCTTTTGTTTGCTATTGGTAAATTTCACATCTTGGAAAGTACCTTCGAATCTGCCACCGAGTCTGAACGAGAATTTTTCGAGTTTAAACGTATATGAAGCGTACGCTCCTAAAATATGTTGATAATACTTCATATCGTCTTCCGAACGGGGATTGCCCAAAGCATCGAGTTCGGGCAGGTCATAACCACCCGTAGCCGAATTATAGCGTCGATATGAATTGTCCGAGGCATTGTAGCGGAGGATATATTTGAGTCCTGCCTCTATTATATGCTTATCGGCAAACGGTTCGGTATAGTCGATTTGGAAAGTATGTTCGTCGCTGGTGCCGACACTCGATAGTTGAGTGTTCTTCTCCGTTGTTCCGAGCGTATTCGGATAGCGAGGGTCGAGACGTACGATAGACAACGACTTGTTTTTGACGGGCGACAGCGAAAAATTGTAAGACAACGTAAGCAGCTGTTGCGGTTTGCGGAACGAACGCTGATAATCGATATTACCACTAATATCGAAATTATGTTGATACGAGTCGCTACCGTCGGAGTTATACACAGATATGGTATCGCCTGTCTGAGAGATGAATGCTCTGCGACTTACCGGATTCTTTGCCGTATAATTCCCTCCTCTGAGCCCGAACGAGCCACTGATGAGGTTGAGCGAGTCTATCTCGTAACTCATCTCTACGTTACCGAAATGATAGCCTCCGTCGTATGTACTCTCAGTATTGAATATCGACCGACTGTATGGCGACGATGCATTTTTGACGTCAAGAGTGCTATTCATCCATACGGGTTGTACGAAATTGTAATAATTGTAGTTTGCCGTTACTCCCCATTTGCCCACTTTCGTGGTGAAATACGCACCTACACCCCAATCTCCTTTGGAATCGGCATTACCCGAGATGCTACCCTGATAACCTTGCAGTGCGCTTTTTGTAACAATATTGAGTATCGCAGACACACCTTCGGCGTCGTACTTGACCCCGGGGTCGGTGATAACCTCTATCTTCTTTATCGACGAAGCAGGCATACTTTTTAGCACATCTTTCGGGTTTTTGGTTACCATATTCGAGGGTTTTCCGTTGATATAAATCTTGTAACTGGTCGAACCTTTTACGCGTATCTTGTCGTCTTTGTCGACCGTCACCATCGGCACCTTGCGGAGCATATCCATCACGGTATTGGTCTTGCTGTCGGGGTCTGCTTCGATATCGTAGTTGATACGGTCGATGCTTTGCGTTACAAGTGGCTTGTATGCCACCACAGCCACGCCTGCCAGCTCTTCGCCGTCGCGGAGGGTGATACGCCCGAGGTCGATTATTGGCTCAGAAGCCAAAACGACCGTGCGATTTTCCGATACCTTAGTGTCGGCACTGATATTGACGAATAGAGTGCCTGCCGCCGAAGTGTATTGGAATTCGAACGTACCGTCGCCGCTCCCCGAATATCTATCGGAGTAGTCGAAGACAGTACTGTCTTTTTTTACCGATACCGTGGGGTATGCAACAGCTTTTGCCGTTGTATCCACTACCGAGCCTTTGATAGTGTAGGTGGTAGTTTTTACTGTCTGTTGTTCGGGTAAGGTCTGCGAGAATATATTTGCAGACAAGCTCAATACGAGAGCCAATAGAAAAACCTTTAAATACTTCATTATTATTTACTTCTTTAATAATTTATTGTTTTGCAAAATTAATACTTTTCTTTTTTGTATCTTGAATAATTTTCATTAATCGCTCGGAGGCACAAAAAGCAGCGACAAAGCAATACGAGAAGGCTCGGAGGAGACTACTGTCATCTCCTCCAAATAGATGAGAATCACCATCAGCCCACTCTCTTCCCAAAATCATTCACAAAATTTAATATTCGAATTTTTATACCGTTTTCTTACTTTACTCTTCGTCGGCGGCGTTTATGGTGCTTGCCCCAGACGAAGAGACACTGTTGCTTTGTGGAGTGCCGTAGTATTTTAATTCAGATGCTCCACTCAGCTTTCCGCCCATATATTTTACGGGGTGTACCTTCAATTCGCTTGCTCCCGATACATCGAGCATTACGCTATCCGTAGCAAGTGAACGGTTGTCGACCTCAGATGCTCCCATTAATTCGTAGTGTGCATAGCGAGCCTTTCCTCTCATCTTTATGTCGGAAGCTCCCATAACGTCGAACGTCAGTCTGCCTGCCTCTACCTTCTTAGCCTCGAAGTCAGAGCTGCCGAATATTTTTATCGTCGCCCTCGTCGGCTGCCACATATCTTCTACCTTCACTTCAGAGGCTCCGCCGAGCGATACGTCGGCTGTCGGCACCTGCCAATCGCCTACGATTACTACGTCGGCGGCTCCTTCCACATCGAGTTTTTTCCATAAGTTTTTCTTTACCTTCACGACTATATAATTGTTGCTTGGGTCTAACCTCATCTTTTGATTTCTCCCTACAGATATCGACAGTTTGTTGCTCTCTGCCTTCAGGTCGAGATAATTCATAATATTGCTGTCGGTCTCCACTATTGCCGTTTTGTAGTCTTTTATCGAGCTATCTTCTACTATTTTCACGTCCAAGGCACGCCTCACCGTTATGGCATCGAGGGTTTCTTCTGCATTCAACGTTCGTTCTATGATATTGCCGTCGCCCTCTATTTCGAAGATGTCTAATGAATACATCAGCCACTCTTTTCCTACGAAATCACGCATATTGTATATCCAATTCCTATCGCTCCTTACTCTATGCCAATCGATACTGCCTGCGATAATTACAGTAGTCGCCAAAGAGACGAACCACAGTACGACTCCGCCTACTTTTATACTCTTATTCAAAGGCGCCCACTTGAATATAGCCGATAGCGTACCGTATATGATAGCCATCAGAGGCAACCCCACAAGCAGCCCCATCGATATAGTGCCTATCGTGGTCATACCAGGAGCGAATTTTACGAAAAACGCCATTGCGACAGAAACCATAACAATCACCGCTACGAAAAGAGCAAATACGAGCGGTATCGCTATGATAGCACCTATCACTATGAGGAATATTTTGAGTATAGCCGACAGACATCCACTGCCATTTGCCCTGTTGTAAGCGTTCTTTATGTCGCCTGCCATCGATTTGGCATTGTCGGAGACGACTCTGCCGATATTCTCCAGATTTACAGGCTCGCCACGCATCTCGAGCTGTTGTTGCGGGGTATTTGCTTCGGGGACTATTATCCACATCGCCAGATATACCAATATCGGCACACCGAAACTGAAAAACAAAAGCACTACCAGAAATATCCTTATCAGAGTAACGTCGAGATTGGTAAAAGCCGCCAATCCCGAGCACACGCCGCCCAACATCTTATCCTGCGGGTTACGGTACAAGCGTTTAGTCGTTTTCGTGTACGAGGCAGAATTGTACTCTTTGCGTTCGGTCTTGTCGCCCGCCTCGTCGGTATCGATACCGAAGTCGTTCGGATTGCCGATAGTCTTTATTACCCCTTCGACATCGGCGATAGATATTACATCGCCCGTATTAGGTTTCTTCGTTGCCAGAAGTTCCTGTATCCTTGCCTCGAAGTCGTCGATTATCTCTGCCTTGTTGCTATCTTTGGCAAAATAAGTATTCAGGCTTTTGATATAACTGTCCAATAAGTTATATGCGTCGTTGTCTATGTAAAACAATCTTCCGTTGAGATTTACCGTTACAGTGTGTTTCATACTATATTGAATTTTATTTTGTTCTTAAAATTATTTTCTCTGTTATAAAGATTCATTGTTTCAACTGTTTTTCAGAGTTTCGAGTGTTTGATTGAGTTCTCCCCACGCCCGTTCGAGTTCAAGCAGAAACTTATTTCCCTCTTCGGTAATGGTGTAATACTTACGCGGCGGTCCCTGAGTAGATTCCACCCACTGATACGACAGCAGGTTATCGTTTTTCAAGCGAGTCAGCATCGGATACAGCGTCCCCTCGACCACTATCAGGTCTATCTCTTGCAGTATCCTGATGATATCCGACGCATACGCTTCCTTATTTTTCAGTATCAGCAGTATGCAATACTCCAATACTCCCTTGCGCATTTGCGATTTAATGTTTTCTATATTCATCGTTCTACTAATTAAATTTGTAAGGTTGATAAATAAATTATACTTCTACTTTCAATAACAGTACTATTATTTTTTGCAAAAGTAATACATTTCCCACTACTATGCAACACATAGAACTAAAAATATTACATAAACCGCAAAGATTTATACTTTGTTAACATATTTGATTTATTAAGTTGCTATAAAACAATAGCTTATCGAGTCGCAACTATTAATATTGATTTTGTAATAAAAAAATAGCGACTCTCGAAAGAAAATCGCCGTTTTTCATTCTACGCCCGAAACAGACTGAAATGTACATTGCCGTACTTACGGCTGTCTATCAGGTTCGGATGGTCGGCAAAAGAGTGGTGCCTGTTATGTTCGAGGATAAATATACCGTCGTCTGTCAACAGACGATTACCGATGACGGCAGCAAGCAGCTCATCTATATTGTTCATCTGATAAGGCGGGTCGGCAAAGACGACATCGTAGCGTTCGCTGCACTTGGCAATGTATTTGAAAACATCGCTACGATACACATGTAGATTGTCTATCTTAAGTTTGGTGCAGGTTTTCTTGATAAAATCTATCTGCGTGGTATTCATCTCTATATCTGTCACCGAACGTGCTCCACGAGAGACGAATTCGTAACTTATACTGCCCGTACCTGCAAAGAGGTCAAGCACCCGTATGCCGTCGAAATCGATGATATTATCGAGAATATTGAAAAGACTCTCTTTGGCAAAGTCTGTCGTGGGGCGAGCCGTAATATCTCGCGGCGGTTCGAAACGTATTCCCTTAAATTTACCGCTTACTATGCGCATTATCCGAGAGTTTTTTTCAAAAATCGACCGTTACGCCGCCGTGTATATTGAATCCTGCCTGAGCATAAAACCAAGGAGTATACTGCAGCCTTGCCATAGAGTAATCGTGTGCCTCGCCTTTGTCGAAGACAAACGAACCGATAGCCCCTCCGTTGGAGACAAACAATGAGTTGAAAACATTGTTTGCCGTAACCGAAAAAGTAATATTTCTGGCAATATTACCGACAGGCAACTTGTAGGAGAGCACTACATTGGTAAACGAATATGCGGGCAGACTCGCATCTTTGTTCATCACATTACTAAGATACTGACTGCCAACGACAGTAGTGTGAACGTCAGCTCCAAATCCTTTGTACGAGATACTTATTCGGCTGCCTGCGGTTATCGATGGAGAAAAAGAGATATCGGTCGTACCGATGTCGGTCTTTACGTTGTCTTTCCAGTCGGATTGCTGTGTGGCAGGGTCGTATTCGTATACATCGAACCAATCTGTGAAGTCTATTATCTTATTTCTACTCAGAGTGATATTGGCATCCCAGCTAAGCCAGTCGAATATACGGACACCGCCGACAATCTCTATTCCCGTCCGATAGCTTTTCTCCACATTTTGAGTGAGATAGGCTCCCGTGTCGGAGTATTTACCCGTCAGTACAAGCTGATTTTTGTAATTCATAAAATACAGGTTGGCACCTATACTAAAACGGTCTCGTACCAGATTGTAACCGAGTTCGTAATCAAAGAGTCTTTCGGGTAGCGGGACGTCGTTTGCACCCGCTTCGGTGAAGTTGCTTCGCGACGGTTCTCGATTGGCAACGGCAAAAGAGGCGTAGGCATTATGCCCGCCTTGCGAGTAAGCAATACCTACTTTGGGGTTGAAGAAGTGATACCGACGACTGACTTCGATAGGCTTAAGCCCTTGGTCGTTGATACCCGATATTGTGTAGCCTACATACCGATACTGCAAGTCGCCGAATATCGACAGCCACCTCTCGAGACGATAAGCCCCTTTCAGATACACATTTCCGTCGGTTTTCTGTCCGTTATTACGGTAATATTCGAAGTCTTTGAGTGGCAGCGGATAGTTTCGGGCAAAGATGACATTGCCGAAATGAGCACCGTCGTATCTGTTGAGTGCACCGCCGAAGTGGAGGTCAAAAGCGTCTTGCATATAATTGAGCGACCATACGCCACCGAAAAAGTCGTTGTCGAGATTTTTGCGACGTACTATATCTGTTTGCTTTATATTCACCTCCTTACCGTCGATGACTACTTTTTCCGACAGGTTATAGCTTTTCAGCTTGGCATTGTCTTTGAACTGCTCGTAATAACCCGAACCTTTAGTGTAATGCAGAGCCGCATTCATCGACAGCTCGGGCATAAAAAAATGCGAGAAGTGCAGTTGTATATGGTTTTGTCGGTAGTTATCCGTCTGGTTGTCGTAGAACCCTACGATATTGCCGCTCTCGTCGTAGTCTGCTCCTGCGGGATTGAAGCGTCTGTTGGCAGCAAGCTGCTTCTTACCGATACCGTCCCAAGCCATATAGGTTTTCTCTTTGCCTCCAAACACGATAAGTTTCACCATACTGTTTGTTCCGATATAACCTGCCGAAGCACTGTACGAGTAAAGGTCGCTAAAAGCACGCTCGAGATAACCGTCGGAATTGACTTTCGAGAACTTGGCATCGAAGACAAAACGCGAAGGCATTATGCCTGTACCGACTTTGACTACCTCACGCAGAGTATTGTACATACCACCATTGAAGCCGACCGTGGCATAAGGACTCTCCGCAACACCGGCAGTCTGCATATTGACGCTTGCTCCAAAGGCAGCCGAGCCGTTGGTCGATGTACCTACACCACGCTGTACCTGAACGCTTTTCAGGCTCGAAGCAAAATCGGTCATATTCACCCAAAACACCGTCTGGCTCTCAGAATCGTTGAGGGGTATGCCATTGACGGTCATATTTATACGTGTATGGTCTGTACCGCGTATGCGGAAATAAGTATATCCTACACCCAAACCGTCATCGGAGGTGGTTACGAGCGAAGGTACCGTCGAAAGCAAAAAAGGCAGATTCTGCCCGAAATTTTGCTCCGTGAGCCGACTGCTGCCTATATTACTTGCCGACAAGTTGTTGCCATCGGCATTGCGGGTAGAAACCACCGACACCTCTTCGAGCGTCTGTACGTTGACGGTATCGTTATCGTTACCAGCCCATAAACTATAAGTCGCAAGCAAACAAATAGTTATCACAAGTATTTTTTTATACATAAATGCTATAATATTTTATCAATAACTTAATCGGTCTTTTTCTCGCCGCGCACAAGAAAATAGACCTGCACACAGGCTAAAATACCGTTAGGGACGATGACAGGTAGCAAAAAGCCTTTTAGAATCCCATAAAGCACAAAAAACAGACAGCCAACGAGATTGACCGTGCGTATATATTTTATTTTTTTCAGCAGGAAACTTAGTATCACAAAAGTAGGAGCGAGCCAACCCGATATGATTATGAGTGTATCTGTCATCGACAAACGGTATTTTTGAAAAATTGCGAGTGCAAAGGTACGAAAAAATGACTAATTTTGCAAAGCAATTTTCGCTTCATCATTAATGCAAAGCAAGTCTAAATCTCTGTTCTGGAGCAGTCTCGATAAATTTGGCGTACAGGTGTTTGCTCTCATTGTCGGTGTATTGACGACACGTATGCTCTCGCCCAAAGATTTCAACATAATTGCGTGTCTGGCAATATTTACCGCATTGAGCAATGTGCTCGTAGACAGTGGCTTCTCGGCAGCCCTCATCAGACGCGAGCAAAACAGCAGCAGCGAATATTCGGCAGCATTCATCTTCAACATAGCACTGAGCATAGCTCTATATTTTTTGCTTTGGGGCTTTTCGGGCACATTGGCAGATTTTTTCGGCACACCCGAAATCAACCCGCTCTCACGTTTCATCTTTTTGGGGATAGTCATCAACTCTCTTGGTATCATTCCCAACGTACTACTGAATCGCTCGATGAGATTCAAAGAGATATCCATAGCCAATCTCTCGGCGGCAATGGTGTCGGCACTGCTTACCATAGTTTTGGTTTTGGCAGGTTATACCTACTGGGCTATTGCTTGGCAACAGGTCAGCCTCACAACAGTACGGGTGGCAATGCTGTGGTTACTCAGTCGTTGGCAGCCGACAGCACGCCCCGACTTCGACATAATACGAAAGATATTCTCATTCTCAGTATTTCTACTCGGCACAAGCATTCTCAATATTGTAGTAAAATATATCTACAACTTAAAGATACCTATCGCTTTTTCGAAAGAAGACAACGGCTATTACGACCGAGCAAGGAAGTTCCAAGACATACCTTCGACCGTGGTAACAAGTACGATAGTATCGGTAGCCTACCCTATCCTATCGGAACTGAACGGCGACAAACCCAAACAACTCGCTTTTTTTCGTAAAATAGTGAGAGTAACAGCCTTTATGATATTCCCGATAATGCTGGGACTGATAGGGATTATCGATAATGTAACTACAGTCGTACTCACAGACAAATGGGCGAGTATGATACCTTACTTCCAAATACTCTGCATAGCAGGGATATTCTTGCCTTTCCAGAGTTTCTGCCTTACCACCCTCAATGCCTTGGGCAAATCGAATCTCAACTTCACACTCGAACTTGGGCGCAATCTGTTAACGCTGGCACTTTTTGTCCTATTCTCAAGCACTATCAGCCAGATGCTTTGGGGATTCAGCTTCGCTATGTTTACCTCATATACAATCAATATGATAATAGTCGGTAAGCGGCTCGGATACTCTGTAATAAACCATCTGAAAGACATACTCCCATACGCCGTCATATCAGTAGCGATGTGTGTGATAACAATATTGATAGGCAGAATAGATATACATATTTTCGCAGGCTACACACTCAATACCGCCACAATACTATTGCTGCAAACAACTGTAGCCATAGTGTTCTATTCGGCAACAACCTATGTGCTCGGCTCCAAAGTGATAAGAGACTGTATCGAATTGGTCGTAAGACGAAAGAAGTAGTGGAATTATCTGCGAAAAACAGCCTTACAGTCGCCCGTCTACCCAACGACGGTCGATAACGGCTTTTACGTCGAAGACCACTGCTCCCTGATTGTGATAATACTCAAAATCGAACTCTTTCAAATTATTATGCGGAACAGCCAAAATAACGGCATTGTATTTTTTCGATTTATCGATATGTTCTATCGTCTTCACACCATATTTTAGGAACAGTTCGTCATTATCTACCCAATCGTCGTAAATATCAACATTTACGCCAAACTCTTTGAGTTCCTTGTATATATCTATCACTTTCGTATTTCGTATATCGGGGCAGTTTTCTTTGAATGTAAACCCGAGCAGCAGTATATTAGAGTCTTTTATATGCAACCCTTTGTTTATCATCAACTTCATCACTTTACTTGCGATAAAAGCTGCCATAGAGTTATTTACATTCCTGCCGGAAAGTATGACCTGAGGTATATAACCGAGTTTTTCGGCTCTTTTTGCCAAATAGTACGGGTCGACCGATATACAATGTCCCCCAACGAGCCCCGGTTGGTAACGGAGAAAATTCCATTTGGTAGCCGCTGCCTCGATTACATCGGTGGTATCGATACCTATCTTATCGAAGATATAGGCAAGTTCGTTGACAAAAGAGATATTGAGGTCTCGCTGCGAGTTTTCGATAATTTTTGACGCCTCTGCCACCTTTATAGAAGGGGCTTTGTGTGTGCCCGCCTCTATTATCGAACGATACAGAGTGTCTATCTTGTCGGCTATCTCGGGTGTAGAACCGGAGGTAACTTTCTTAATCTTTGTCAGAGTATTTACCTTATCGCCCGGATTTATACGTTCGGGCGAATAGCCGGCAAAGAAATCGCGGTTGAAGTGCAATCCCGAAACTCGCTCTATGACAGGGATACAGTCTTCTTCTGTACAACCCGGATACGTAGTGGATTCGTAGATTACTATACCACCTTTAGCAATTACTCTACCCACTGTTTCCGAGGCTTTTATCAGTGGTCGCAGATTCGGTGTGTTGAAGTCGTCGATAGGTGTGGGTACAGTAACTATATATATATCACAAGCTTTTATATCGTCTTCGTTGCAAGAGAAGGAAAGTCCCTTCTGTTGAGAGTTTTTATATAGTTCGGTAGCTTGTCGCAGACTATCCAAATCGGCTTCCAAGGTATGGTCTCTACACTGACGCAGTTCGTTTATCCTATCCTCGTTTATATCATAACCAATCACCCTGTATTTCTTACCGAACTCGACGGCAAGGGGCAATCCGACATAACCCAAACCAATTACTGCTATTTTTTCCATTTGTCTTTTGTAGTTGTAGATTTTTTAATTCATTTTTATCAAATATGTTTATATACAAACCCGTTTTCGCTCATCTCGTTTTTGTCGTATATATTTCTACCGTCTATTATAACGGGAGTCTTCATAATTTGCCTAACTCTGCTCCACGAAGGCATACGAAACTCCTTCCACTCGGTAATGAGCAGTATTGCATCTGCACCCTCGGCAGCATCATACATATTATCTGCATACATTACACTGTTTCCTATTCGGCGTCGGCATTCGTCCATTGCTATCGGGTCATATACTTTCACCGAACAACCCGCAGCGAGCAATTTATCTATCACCACCAGAGACGTAGCCTCTCGCATATCGTCGGTCTCCGGCTTGAAAGCAAGCCCCCACACTGCAATGGTCTTATCTTTTATATCACCATCGAATACGAGACACAGTTTGTCGAAAAGGATACTCTTCTGTCGGTTGTTTACATTTTCGACAGCCTGTAATATACTCATAACGTAGCCATTATCGGAAGCCGTACGTATCAATGCTTTTACGTCCTTTGGGAAACAGCTGCCCCCGTAGCCGCAACCGGGATAGAGGAACTTATTGCCTATCCGCGAGTCGGAACCAATACCCTGACGTACCATATTAACGTCGGCACCGACCAAATCGCACAGATTGGCTATCTCGTTCATAAACGATATACGAGTGGCAAGCATAGCATTAGATGCGTACTTTATCATCTCTGCCGAGGGTATATCGGTATAAATCATACGGTAATGGTTTAGCGTAAACGGTTTGTACAGCTTATCCATTATCTGTCTTGCCCTTTGGCTTTCGGTACCGACCACTATCCTATCGGGGCTCATAAAGTCCTTGATGGCAGCACCTTCTTTCAGAAATTCCGGGTTCGACGCCACATCGAACTCCACATCTACGCCCCGCCGTGACAGTTCTTCGGCGATAACAGCCTTCACCTTACGCGCCGTCCCCACAGGCACCGTGCTTTTGGTAACAAAAAGTATATATTTATCGATATTCTGCCCCACGGTACGAGCTACGTCCAGCACATATCGGAGGTCGGCAGCGCCATCTTCATCGGGAGGAGTACCTACTGCACAGAAGAGCACTTCCACATCGCTCAGACAACTCTTGAGGTCTGTGGAAAAATGCAACCTGCCGGCACTATGATTTTTTATAACCATATCCGTAAGGTTCGGTTCGTAGATAGGGACTACGCCATTAGCCAGATTATCAATCTTTTGCTTGTCTACGTCGACGCAAGTTACATTGACGCCCATCTCTGCGAAGCACGCACCGGAGACCAACCCAACGTAACCTGTCCCTATTATCGCTATATTCATATACTTACACGTATATTATTTACTCCGTGGCAGACAAAGCGATTATTTACCCGTACGCGGAGTGCGTAGTGTTATTTCGAAGCCAATTCGATGTATTTGTCTACATCTTCTGCTTGGCGACTTGCAAAATATTTATCTTTTATCGTCTGATAATATTCGAGTGCTTTTTTATTGTCTTTCAACTCAAATAGATATAAGTCGGCTGCTTTTTTGAGGAAATGCGGCGACAGAGCTTCGTTGCCGTATGCGATAGCCTTTTCGAAATATTTGAGAGCCTCTTTCGTATCGCCTTTCTCTACATAACAATCGCCAATAAGCCCGTCCATAGCAGGAGCGAAGTTTATCGACTTACGGTTGGCTTTCTTGGCGTAATCTATTGCATCGTCGTATTTACCGAGGTGAAACGAGCACACGGCAGCGCCTATGGCAGCCTCGTTTTTGGCTTTTGTAATCTTGTACGAAGAGTAGATTTCGGCATAACCGCTATTGATACCGTCGCCATTGAGAGCCAAAGCAAACGAGTCGCGTGCGAGATTCTGCTCGCACCAAACGAGCTTGGCTGCAGCCTCCTCATTTTTAGGCTCGAAGTAATAACGTTTACTCAAAAACCAGATGACTACTATCGCCAAGATTGCTATTAGCGAATAATAGATGATTTTCTGGTGTTTCTCGAAAAACTGTTCTGCTTTGGAGAGTATTTCTCCCATATCTTTTTCTTCGTGTTTACCCTGATTTTTACGACTTTCCATACAATTATTATTTGAAAATATAATTATTAAAAACTAAGGCACAAAATTATATTTTTTTTTTAGAATGGCAAAATAATGATTTTCCTGCGTTGTATTCTGATATTTGTGTCCATTACAGTTTTATCAGGCTGCTCATTATTCCGTCCGATACGAAAATACCTTCTTCGGTAAGATACATACGATTGTCGACGATAGTTAATAAATTGTTTTTCAAAAACTTATCGGCATTCACCATACAGTATTTCAGCATACCGCCTCCGAACAACCGCTCCAATCGACAGAGGTCGATACCTTTGGCTGTCCTCAACGACAGAAACATAAACTCGTTATATCGGTCGGTAACGGTCAATTGTTCTTGCTCAAAATACGTTTCTCCTCTATCGACCGCTTGGCAGTAGGCTGCAATATCAGCCACATTCCACTGGCGCGAGACCCCGTTGTACGAGTGAGCCGAAGCTCCTACGCCGATGTATTTTTCGCCGTTCCAATAGCCGGAGTTGTGCACGGCATAGAAGTCGGGCAGGGCAAAGTTCGAAATCTCATAATGTTCAAATCCTTTATCTAACAACTCATTACGCAATATTTTGAAAAACAGCAAACTATCCTCTTCGGCAACGGCTGTTATTTGTCCGCTCTCAAGCATCGAGCGAAGCTTAGTCCCTTTTTCGTACATTAGCGAGTATGCAGATATATGCTGAATATCAAGACTTAATGCTTCTGATATGGTTCTGTTCCAACTCTCTGCGGTTTGGTTCGGCAGAGAGTACATCAGGTCGACAGATATATTACTGAAACCATTGTCTTGTAGCATTTTAACACTATCCTTTGCTTGACGGCTGTCGTGACGCCTGTTCAGGAAACGCAGTTCTCGGTCGTCGAACGACTGTATGCCAACACTCACCCTATTGAACGGGAAGCAACGAATGGTTTTCACGAAATCCGAGTCCACGTCGTCGGCATTACACTCGATAGTTACCTCTGCCCCCGGAGCGAGTATAAAGCATTTATTTATACTTTCGTATATACGACTCAAATCGTCGAAGTCGAGCAAAGAGGGAGTACCGCCGCCAAAATATACACTCTTCAGCACGTTGGTGTCGAGATAATCTTTCCGAGTCTCAATCTCTCTACACAACAAACTGACATACTGTTTTTTAAGCTCCAAATACGTAGAACTAAAAAAACTGCAATACACACAGCGACTTTTACAAAACGGGATATGAATATATAACATTTGTTGTGTAAGAGTGTTTTTACTAATTTTGCACAAAATTACAAAAAAACGCCCGAACGAAATGTTAGTTTTTCCAAATGCAAAAATCAATATAGGTCTCAACATAGTAGAGAGGCGTACGGACGGCTACCATAATATAGAAACCGTCTTTTATCCGCTGAACAATCTGTACGAAGCCCTCGAAGTAGTAGATTCTAAGGAGTTTGCTCTACATATTTCGGGCATTACCATAACAGATAATATCGAGCAAAATCTCATAACGAAAGCTTATCGCCTGATGCAGAGAGATTTTGGGCTGCCGCCACAGGCTTTTTATCTAAAAAAATCGATACCGATGGGAGCAGGGCTTGGTGGGGGGTCTGCCGACGCAGCCTTTGCTTTGAAAGCTCTCAACTCGAAGTTTGACCTGATGTTGCCTCCCGACACACTACGAGAATATGCCCTGCAACTCGGGGCAGACTGTCCGTTTTTTATAGACAATAAAGCCTCCTTTGCACAAGGTAAAGGAGAAATATTATCGACTACTGCTCTCGACCTCAGCGGTAAATATCTATTGGCAGTAAAGCCTGATATCCATATAGATACCAAATTGGCTTACGCAGGTGTAGTGCCGAAGAAGGCTGCCGTATATCTGCCCGATGCCGTAAAGAAGCCAATGACCGAATGGAAAAACTTAATAACCAACGATTTCGAGAAAAATATTTTTTCCGTCTATCCAATCCTGCAAGAGATAAAAACTCAAATATACGACTTAGGAGCAGTCTATGCAGCAATGTCGGGTTCGGGCTCTACCATCTACGGTATTTTCGATAATCTCCCTAACGATACTACTTGTTTCGACGAATGTTTTTACAAAAAAACAGTACCTTTGTAGACAACAAAAAACACAGACCTTTTTATGAGAATAGCAATCTTCGGTACCACGTATGACCATCACTACAACCAATGCCTGCAAGATGTCGTCAATATACTCGGCAGCAATGGGGCAAGTATCATTTTCGAGAAGACGTTCCGCAAGTACATCGATGGGCAAATAACGTTGTCGGGGGTAGAAACGGCAGAAGCAGACTCTGTCGATGCCGATATTGCCATCTCTTTCGGCGGTGACGGCACATTCTTGGCTACGTCGCAAATGTTGGCTAAGAAAGGTACACCGATACTCGGTATCAATGCAGGACATCTGGGTTTCTTGGCAGACGTCTCAGCCCACGAATTGGAACAGGTGCTACTCGATATTCTAAGCGGCAGATACAAGATAGAGAAGCGTGTGATGCTGCAAATGAAGTTGTCTAATGACACAAACACAAGCTATACCGCTCTAAATGAGATAGCTATTCTACGTCACGATACTTCGTCGATGATTGCGGTAGACGTTACCATCGATGGCGAGTTTGTGGCAAATTACAAATCCGACGGACTGTTGGTGGCAACGCCTACGGGGTCGACAGCCTACTCGTTGAGTCTCGGAGGTCCGATAGTATCACCCAATTCGGCAAACTTCCTGATTGTGCCCATAGCACCACACTCTCTGACAGTACGTCCCCTTGTAATCAGAGACGATTGCCGTATAGATGTGTGTGTGAAATCACGTTCGGGCAATTATCGCATAGGTGTCGACGGACACTCCATAAACCTCGACGAAAGCACTACTATCGCTATCGAAAAATCACGTTATCAGACAAACAGCATACAACCGCTCGACCACACATTCTTCCGCACTCTGAGCAACAAATTGATGTGGGGAGCAGATACGAGAGTGTAAAGTTATCCTCATACTAAAAAAATATCACTGCCCAAACATAGAGAACCACTCCTCGAATTTGGCAGACGACTGTTCGCCCCAGCGAGCTACCTTTTGGCGAACCTTTACGATAGGCGTCTCTTGCTCTAATCGGGTCTTAGAATAGAATATATCGGCATAGCAAATCAACTGCTCCTCGAGCGACACAGGCACCATATCGCGGTGTGGAAGCGGCAGATTGCGTTCTATTATCTCTTCGAGAGAAATACCTGTGCCCGTGTGTCGTTCGCATACCAAAGCGTGCCTGGGCAACCCTTCGCTACGCAACAGCTCGGCTCCAAGATAACCGTGCTCCACATAACTGTGTTTACCAAAACATTGGATAGAAGGGGCATCTGTAAGGAAAATACCTATATCGTGCAGCATAGCAGCCTCCTGTACAAATTGCAAATCGATATCCAAACCGCTCTGGCGAGCAAGCTTGAGGGCTTTGTTACTTACCGACACACTGTGCGACAACAAAATATCGTACAGCGGAGTGCCTTTTTTATAATATTTCTCTATAATATCCAAACTATTCATTTGCCCGTATCAATGGAGTTAAAAAAATAATTTTTCGGGTGCAAAGTTAGTGAAATATTTTCTTACGCCTTTACAAAAAACTTTTCTTGCCTCTCCTTCAAAAAATCATTTGCGGCAATAGGAATAAAACTTTATATAACAATAGACAGTAATTGATTTACGATATAAAAAAAAGTTGTAACTTTGCCGTTTGAAATTAATAATGTCCTAACAAAAGACTGTAGTTACTGAAATATAGTATGAAAATAACATTCCCCGACAATTCGGTAAGAGAATACGAAAAAGGCACGACTGCCTATCAGATAGCCGAAAGCATATCGCCTCGCCTGGCAGCAGAGGTGCTCGTGGCTTCGGTAAACGGAAATATATACGACCTCAACCGCCCCATCGACGAAGACAGCACAATCAAGTTACACAAATGGGACGAGCCTGAGGCAAAACACGCCTTCTGGCATACCTCGTCGCACCTTATGGCAGAGGCTCTGCAAGAACTCTACCCCGGGGTGAAGTTCGGCATAGGACCTGCCATCGAAAACGGGTTTTACTACGATGTAGAGCTGCCCGCAGGCGTTGTCATCAAAGAAGGCGACTTGGAGAAGGTAGAGAAAAAGATGTACGAACTTGCAGCCCGCAAAGAGACACTGAGACGTTCAAGTATCTCTAAGGCAGATGCTTTGGAGTATTTCGGCAGTCGTGGCGAGCACCTGAAAACAGAGCTCATATCCGAACTTGCCGACGGCACCATTACCACATACACACAAGGCGGTTTCACCGACCTATGTCGTGGTCCTCACTTGACTTCGACTGCCGAGATAAAGGCGATAAAACTGCTATCGGTAGCAGGTGCTTATTGGCGTGGCAACGAGAAACGTCCGCAACTCACACGTATATACGGCATTACGTTCCCAAAAAAGAAACAACTCGAAGAGTATCTCACACTTTTGGAAGAGGCAAAGAAACGCGACCACCGCAAGATAGGCAAAGAGCTGGAACTCTTCACTTTCTCCGATATGGTAGGCAAAGGCTTACCGCTGTGGTTGCCCAAAGGCACAGACCTACGTCTGCGACTCGAAAACTTCTTGAAAAAACTACAAAAAAGATATGGTTATCAGCAGGTTATAACTCCGCATATCGGAGCCAAGCAATTATACGTAACCTCCGGGCACTGGGCAAAGTACGGCAAAGACTCGTTCCAGCCGATACAGACACCCGAAGAAGGCGAAGAATATCTGCTCAAACCGATGAATTGCCCTCACCACTGCGAGATATATAAATCTACCCCAAAGAGTTACAAAGACTTACCGTTCCGTGTGGCTGAGTTCGGCACAGTGTATCGCTACGAGCAAAGCGGTGAATTGCACGGACTTACACGCGTACGTAGTTTTACACAAGACGATGCACACCTCTTCTGCCGTCCGGATCAGATAAAAGAGGAGTTTATCAAGGTGATGGAGATAATACTCATCATTTTCAAAGCCTTACGTTTCGATAACTTCGAGGCTCAGATATCTCTGAGAGATAAGGTAGACAGAGAGAAATATATAGGTTCGGACGAGAATTGGGAAAAAGCCGAAAACGCCATAATAGAAGCTTGCCGGGAAACAGGTCTCAAAGCTGTGGTCGAATATGGCGAGGCTGCCTTCTACGGACCCAAACTCGATTTTATGGTAAAAGACGCCTTGGGCAGACGTTGGCAGCTCGGCACCATTCAGGTCGACTACAACCTTCCCGAACGTTTCGAGCTCGAATACACCGGAGCCGACAATCAGAAACACCGTCCGGTGATGATACACCGTGCTCCGTTCGGCTCTATGGAGCGTTTCGTGGCTGTACTTATAGAACATACTGCCGGCAAATTCCCGCTTTGGCTCACGCCCGAGCAGGCTGTGGTGTTGCCTATCTCGGAGAAATTCAACGAATATGCACAACAGGTAGCCTCTCGCCTCAATATCCTCGACGTCAGAGCGATAGGCGACTTCCGCGACGAAAAGATAGGCAGGAAAATTCGCGACAACGAACTGAAACACATTCCATATCTGCTCATCGTAGGCAACGACGAAATGGAGACCAACACAGTTGCCGTACGCCGTCAGGGCGAGGGCGACAAAGGCAAGATGAAGGTCGACGAGTTCGCCAAAATGATAAACGACGAAGTAAACGAAATGATAAAAGATTTTTGAAAAATGAAAAAAACAGTTTCGATATTGACCCTCGTATTAGTATTGGTGTCGTGCAGCAGCTATCAGAAGTTGTTGAAAAACGGCAACAACGAAGAGCGTTTCACGGCAGCCAAGAGTTATTTTTTATCAAAAAAATATCAAAAAGCCTCCACCCTTCTGAATGATTTGGTAGTTGCCAACGCTTTCAGCGGCAAAAAGATGGAAGAGGCGATGTATCTGCTCGCCGAATCGTATCTCGGCGATAAGGATTACTACTCGGCAAGCGATAGCTACGCCGAATACATAAAATCGTTCCCCAGAGGCGATTACGCAAAAGACGCAAAGTTCAAAACAGCGTATTGCTACTATCTCGATTCGCCCGACGCACGCCTCGACCAGACATCTACTGTACACGCTATCAATGCTTTCACCGAATACATACAGATATATCCCGACGGCGAGAAAGTTCAAGAGGCTTACAACTACATCGAAGAGCTGCAAAACAAGCTCGCCTACAAAAGCTATTTGGAAGCCAAATTGTATTATAACTTAGGACTTTATCTGGGCAACAACTATCGCTCGGCAATTATTTCGGCTCAAAACACACTGAAACAATACCCCGAAACCAAGTACAGAGAAGACCTTTCGTTCCTTATACTCAAAGCAAAATATGCAGAAGCAAAGCACTCTGTATCTGAGCTTTACAGCGAGCGTTTTTCGGAAGTGATCGACGAGTATTACAAATATTCGTCCGAATTTCAGAACTCGAAGAATATCAAAGAGGCAGAGCATATTTTTGTAGAAGCAAAAAAACAGACAGCAAAGACAGCTACCGAAAAAACAACAGTAACAAACTGATATTAAATACATTAATCGCAGTTATTAAAGTAATTTATTCATAAGCAATAAAAATAACAAACACATACAATCATAAAATGGAAAGAAAAAGCACGGCAACCCCTACGACCACCATCACAAGAGATGTCAAAGCACTTTCGGCAGAGGTCGGTAACATATACGAAACTGTCGTCATAATAGCCAAAAGAGCAAACCAGATTGCAGCCGATATGAAACAAGAGCTCGAAAGCAAGCTGCAAGACTTCAAGCTATACAACGACAATCTCGAAGAGGTGAGCGAAAACAAAGAACAAATCGAGGTTTCGCGTTATTACGAAAGAATGCCGAAACCGACACTGAAAGCCATCAAAGAGTTCGAAGAAGGTAAAGTGAAGTTCCGCAATCCTTTGCAGGCAAAAGAGATTTAATAAGCGGATTATCCCGCACCCTCGGCGACCGCCTCAGAGCAGCATAGCCAAAATACGCAGTATAACCGACATAAAACACTTTTCGTATTTTTATGAATATAGCAACATTTATAGCCGACAAAGCCAAAAAACGAGGCAAGCACCCTGCGTTATTCTACAAAGATATCTCGGTAAATCAGTGGAATAGTATTACTTGGGCAGAGCTCGAAGCAAAAGTTTCGACCATAGCCCGCGCATTGGTTGCCTTAGACGTCGAAGAACAGGACAATATAGGTGTGATTTCGCAAAATATGCCACAAGGTATTATCACCGACTTCGCCGCTTATGCCAATCGTGCAGCAGTAGTGCCTATGTTTGCTACACTGTCGCCGTCGCAGATTGCCTACATACTCAAAGACGCACAGATAAAACTGCTTTTCGTCGGCGAACAACCTCAGTACGATGCTGTCTTGGAGGCTCTCAAAGAAGAAAACTGTGTAAAACGAATAGTAGTTTTCGACGAATCTATCGATTTACGCGATTGTAGTATATCGTGCAGATTTTCAGACCTTTTCCGCACTGGCGAAGAGAACGCCGATAAAGAAAAGATAGTGGCAAAACGGCGAAAAAATGCATCGAAAGACGATTTGGCAAATATCATCTACACTTCGGGAACGACGGGCAGCCCGAAAGGCGTGATGATTTCGCACGAAAATATTGCAGAAGCCATACGTATGAATACCGAACGACTCAGGCTAAAACAAGGTGCCACCTCGATAGCATTCCTGCCTATGTCGCATATATTCGAACGAATGTGGACATACCTCTGTATGAGCAACAACGTAAAAGTATATCTAAACCAACATCCGAACGAAATACAGACGGCTATCAAAGAGGTACACCCCTGTTATATGTGTGCTGTGCCGCGTTTTTGGGAAAAGGTATTTATCGGAGTGCGGCAGAAAATAGACGAATATTCACCATTGCGTAAAGCTCTGATAACTTGGGCTATAGCTGTTGGCAAAATATATAATATCGACTACAAGCGAATAGGCAAAAGACCGAGCATTGCTGTTTGGATGAGATATAAGGTAGCCCATAAGCTGGCTTTCAGCAAGTTGAAAAAAATACTCGGTATCGAGAACGGCATATTTTTCCCCGTTGCTGGGGCAGCTATGTCCAACAAACAGGCTACATTCTTCCTAAGCATAGGCATACCTATACTGTACGGCTACGGACTGACAGAGACTACCGCCACGGTTTGTTGCTATCCGTTCGATAACTATACTATCGGCTCTATCGGTACCGTTCTGCCCGACGTACAGGTACGTATCGGCGACGACAACGAGATACAGATAAAAGGCAAAACCGTTACTCAGGGTTATTATCAACGCCCGCAAGAGACGGCAGAAGCCTTCGTAGACGGCTGGTTCCGCACGGGCGATATGGGTAAACTCGAAGGCGAAACGCTGTATATGACCGACCGCCTGAAAGACCTTTTCAAGACCTCGAACGGCAAATATATCTCACCCCAAGCAATAGAAATAGCTCTCACGGCAGACCCATATATAGAACAGGTAGCAGTCTTCGGCAACAACCGCAACTATGTTACGGCTATCATATCGCCATCGATGCCGTTGCTCGAAAAGTTCGCCAAAGAGAACAACATCAGCTACGACCGCATAGAAGAGACGTTCGACAACCCGCTGGTGCAGAAGCTCTTCGAAGAGAGGATAGCAGCTATGCAGGCAGATTTTGCAAGTTTCGAGAAGGTGAAGAAGTTCCGCCTCATACGTCGCAGCTTCTCGATAGAGTCGGGCGAACTGACCTCGACACTGAAACTGAAACGTGCCGTCATACAACAAAACTATGCCGCCCTCATCGAAGATATGTATGCGGAATGACAACAAAAATGACGAACATAAACAGCACGCTCCGAATATTTTTCCTAACTTTGTAATAAATTTGTAATAAAGGTATTATATATGAATATAAAAGACAGATTGAAGAGACCTCGTAAAAACTGGATCAAGTTTATCGTTTGGGCAATAGTGTATGTACTGTTCGTCTTTTGGGTGGGCAATTTGTGGTGGTTACTGCTGTTGCCGTTGATATTCGATTTGTTTATAACGAAGTTTATTCCGTGGGATTGGTGGCGAAAAACCAAAAACAAAACCCTGTATTCTATCTTTTCGTGGTTAGATGCTATCGTTTTTGCATTGATAGCAGTGTACTTCATCAATCTGTATCTATTTCAGAATTATAAGATACCGTCGTCGTCATTAGAAAAGACTCTGCTTGTGGGCGACTTTTTGTTCGTGAGCAAAGTAAGCTACGGACCGAGAATACCCAACACACCGCTATCGGCACCGCTTGTACAACACACTTTCCCGTGGGGCTCGAAGAGCTATATCGAAAAACCGCAATGGGAATACCGCCGTCTGAAAGGCTTGGGCACAGTAAAGCGGGGCGATATAGTCGTATTCAACTTCCCAACAGGCGACACCGTACCTACAAAGGTAAATAACCCTGACTATTATACACTTATCTTCAAAGAAGGCTTGGAACGGATTGCACAGACAGAGGCTCCCGATACGATTTTCAAAAATATAGGCAATTACAGAGACCGCATATATAAGATTGGTAGAGAGGCTATAATGGCAAATAAAAATATTTTTGGCGAAATAATATGGCGACCCGTAGACAGACGCGAAAACTATGTAAAACGCTGTGTGGCAATACCCGGCGATACTTTTCGTATCGTAGATAATCAAATCTATATCAACGGCAAAATATCGAAAGACTACCCGAATGTGCAGTACAACTATTACGTACAGACCGACGGAACGCCGCTTAACGACGCATTTTTCGACAAATTGGGTATCAGTAAAGATGACAGACAATATGCGGCTTTCATACCGGAGAATGATACGAGGTATGCCAAATTCGACCTGTCGGGCGTGATATGGGATTTGCCGATGACAGCCGATGTGTTCGAAAAAGTGAAACGGCTACCCTACATCAAATGTATAGTACGCAAGCCTACTCACAAATACGATAAGGTATTCCCGCTGTATGCCAACTACGGCTGGACAAGAGACAACTTCGGACCGCTCGTAATACCCAAACGAGGCACAACAGTAAGCCTATCGCTCTACAATCTGCCTATTTATGAGCAAATTATCAGAAATTACGAACGCAATACTCTCGAGGTAAAAGAAGGTAAAATATTCATAAACGGCAGCTTGTCTGACAAATATACGTTCAAGATGGATTACTACTTTATGATGGGCGACAATCGACACAACTCTGCCGACTCGCGTTATTGGGGCTTTGTACCCGAAGACCATATAGTAGGACGACCTGTATTCGTGTGGCTCTCGCTCGACAAAGACAAAGGTTGGCTTGGAGGTAAGATACGCTTCGGGCGGATAGGCAAAAGCGGGAAACGATAAACCCTACACAATTCGCAAAAGATATACGGGTGTGGAGGTTCTGGGAATAAATAGCGTTATACACGGCACGCCAACAGTGGCAACCATTGGTTTTTTCGATGGCGTACATCTTGGGCACAAGTTTCTACTCGATAGCGTAGCTGACGAAGCAAGACGTAACGGCAAAAAATCCGTTGTGGTTACGTTTGTGCATAATCCCAAGAAATTTTTCGACTGTCGCTACGATATACGGCAACTTACTACGACTGCCGAAAAGACACCCAAGATAAGTTCCTGTGATATAGACTATTGTCTTTTGTTGGACTTCGACCAACAAATAGCGACACAGACGGCAAAAGATTTTTTGGCTTTTTTGAAACACAGCTTCTGCCTCGACACCCTATTCGTAGGCTACGACCATACATTTGGCTCCGACAGGATACGGGATTTCGACAAAATAGAAGCAATATGCAATGCAATGGGCATAAAAGCACATAAATCCGAACAGTTCGATTTAACAGGGCAAACTGTCAGTTCGTCTCGTATACGCGAATATTTACACAACGGCAAAATCCTGGAAGCCAATGCAATGCTGGGATACAAATACTCTCTAAAAGGTATTGTTATGCACGGACAAATGATAGGCAGAACACTCGGCTTCCCTACGGCAAATTTAAAAATCATCTCCGATAAGCTACTGCCACACAATGGAGTATACGCAGTAGAGGTTATAATAGACGGTATCCGCCACAAAGGAATGTTGAATATCGGCAACCGTCCTACGGTAGATGGCGTCAATCATACCGTCGAGGTAAATATTTTCGATTTCGACCGAGATATTTACGGCAAAGAAATAGAGGTAGTATTTTGTCGTTTCGTTCGCGACGAAGTTAAGTTTAGCTCACTCGAAGAGCTTAAAACCCAGCTCAATATCGACAGACAAACCATATCGGCGTTTTGGGGTGGATAAAAGAGGTATTTTATATTAACATACGTCAAATACCGATATAAGATTCTGCTATCGGGCAAATAACGGCGATAAAACTTTTCATCGAAAACAATAAACATCGGGAAGATAAAGGAATACACAACAGCCGACACCACAGCCTATTCCTTTTTATTTTTGGATAATTGCAAAAAAAATAGTACCTTTGCAACCGTTTTCAATTTTGGATAGAGATGAGGCGGGAGAGCGATTATCTTCTTGATATCAAAACATTACCAATAGGCAAACACAGTTTTGAATATGAGTTGGACGATAGTTTTTTCGATAAGTCGGAGTTCTCGTTCAAGACCTTGGGCTGCATCTGTGCAAAATTGGAAGCAAACAAGCAAAATGCAGGCGCAGAGCTGAATATCAGGCTAATAGGCAAAATATCGGTTCCCTGCGACAGATGTTTGGCAGAGATACCTCTGAGTATCGACAGAGAGTTGGTAATGAGCCTAAAATCGGACAAAGACGGTAATCTCCTAAACAACGATGAGTATGAACTCGACTTCGACGACGGAGTATTGGATTTGACACCGCTCTTTAATGAGGAATTGCTGGTAAGTATCCCGATTAGGAATGTACACGACGAAGGAAAATGTGATGACAAGATGCTCGCCATATTCGAGAAATACTCCAACAAACGAAAAGAAACGAAAAAAGAAGAGATAGACCCGCGTTGGGCAGCTCTAAAAAATATTAGTGATAATTTAAAAGAATAATAAACAATGGCAAATCCAAGAAGTAGACACTCACGGACAAGACAGGCAAAACGCCGCACACACTACAAGGCAGAGGCTCCTACACTGGCTGTATGTTCGCACTGCGGTGCAATGCACATATATCACACTATATGTCCTGACTGTGGTTATTATCGTGGTAAGCTGGCAATCGAAAAGAAAGAGATTGTCTGAGAAAGAAGACCACAAAAAGAGATTCCGCCCGCAAAACACAAATCGTTTGGGGCGGTTTTTTTCATTGTATGTATGTTATTAGTACTTTCGCTTTCGGGTCGGGGTTCAGGACAACGGTCTGTATCGATGCCGGTATCAGAGCTGTCTGCCAAGTATCTATAACGGTCTTGCCGCTTGGATGATTGACATTGAGCCGTCCCTCGACAACCGATAGCAACACGAAAGAGTCTATCTCCGACAAATCGAGTTCCTGTACTTTGGAAGCGCTGAGGATAAGCGTTTTAAAGTATGGCGTTTCGATTATCTTACGAGCCTCATTGTCGACAAACACAGCCGAAGACAGTGATTTGTGCCAATTGTCGAAGTCGATAGCTTCGAGAGCCTGCTCGGTATGTAGTTCGCGACGGTTGCCTTTGTCGTCGGTACGATTGAAGTCGTAGATACGATATGTTATGTCTGACGACTGCTGTATCTCCAATATCGTGCACCCCCTACCTATAGAGTGAACACAGCCGGCAGGGATATAGATGTAATCACCCTTTTTCACGGGGTGTTTCTGCAGATAATCCTCCAGCGTACCGTCTTCGACGGCAGTCAGATACTCCTTTTGGGTCATCTTACGATTGAAGCCCGCACATACAAAGGCATCTTCGGTACAATCGAGTATGTACCACATCTCGTTTTTCCCGAACGAATTGTGTCGTTTGCCCGCAATCTCGTCGTCGGGGTGTACCTGAATGGATAGATCGTCGGCAGCATCTATTATCTTTACCAACAGCGGAAAGTTGTTACCGTAGCGTTTGTAGACACCGTCGCCCACGAGGTCGTTGAGGTAAACCTCCACAAGCTCGGGCAGAGTGTTGTCGGCAAGGAAACCGCCTTCGACAACCGACTCGTTACCCTGCACGGCAGACACAAGCCAACTTTCGCCGATATTATCGTATCGGTCGGCAGCAGTATACAGACGTTTAAGATTTTGCCCGCCCCAAATCTTGGGCATAAGTATGGGTTCGAATTTCAATGGATAAAGCATCTTTCGTTCTTTTTTCGTACAAAGGTAATAAAAAATATGTTGGTACCACTTATCCATTTATATACACGATATTAAGCAAGTGCCCTAAGTCTCTCACAAAAGTCTGTACAACAGAGGCTACTGCTTATAAAAGCAATAGCCTCCGATTCATTTACACTCAGAAAATCGACTTCGTCAATCTTCGAGGAAGAATACGATTGTCGATACCACACGGGCTTTCTGCAAATAGGGTTCCGAAGGAGATGTTGCATTGGAGTCTTCTTCGTCGTAATATTGCCCTGCAATAGAAATCTGTCCCTGAGTAGCTGTTTTTATCTTGCCGAGTTTCGACTTGGAATCTTTGGCAAACTGTTCGCCTGCGGCACGTGCATTCTTGGTACTTTCGGCGATGAGTTGCGGTTTGATAGAGTTGAGTTCGGGGAAAGCATACGAGCACGTAACATCACTCGACAAATCTCTATTGATGAGGTCGTTATCGATAGAATTGGTGATGTCGGCAGCCTTCTCCACATCTTTTAGTTTTATTGTTATATCACGCGAAGCACGGTAGCGGTCTTTTTTTACCTTCACGTAGTTATCGCCGTTCCAGCGTTCTTCGTAGTAACTTTTCGAGTCGTAGATATAAAGATTGCCTGTAATCAGCGTGTTGTAGCCTTTACTTTTCAGATATTCTGTTATTTTGGCTATCTTGCCGTTTAACGTCGAGGTAAGAGACTTCGGTTCGTCGCCGGTAAACGACACACCGATAGAAATAGTAGCGTCAGTAGCTTTCATATATTGCTCTGCAAGCCCTTTTACCGTTACGACACGCTCTTTGTTAGAAAAACTTCGCAGTCCGCTATTAATGCTGATTCCCAACACTATCAGACCCAAGGCTATAAATACACCCAAAATTAATAAATTATTTTTCTTTTCCATTTGATTTTAATGAATTAAATACATTTATAATAAGAAATATACTTTCCGATTTTTATTATTTTTTTTCTATTTAACGGCAATAGTTTGTACTCTGTCCGGTCCGACAGACACATAATCTATCGGGGTTGCGGTAAGTTCCTCTATCTTTTTCAGATATGCCTTGGCATTAGCAGGCAGTTCGTCGAAAGTTCGGCACGACGATATATCTTCTGTCCAAACGGGCATATCGGTGTATATCGGTTTACAACGAGAGTATGCATTTACGGTGCTCGGTACGAAATCTATACGCTTGCCATCGAGTTCGTAATGGGTGCATATTTTCAGCTCTCCTACCCCCGACAGTACATCGAACAACATTATTGCCAACGAATCGATACCTGATATGTGGCAGGCATACCGAAGAGCAACGGTATCGAGGAAGCCGACGCGTCGGGGACGCCCCGTAACAGTACCGAACTCTCTGCCTCTATTGCGGATATAGTCGGCTAAGTCTCCATCAAGCTCGGTAGGGAAAGCCCCCGCTCCCACACGGGTATTATATGCCTTGCATATACCGAGAGCGCGGTCGATATATTTGGGCGGTATCCCCGTCCCGATAGGTACACCGACAGATGCAGGCGACGAAGAGGTTACAAACGGATACGTGCCGTGTTCTACACAGAGCATCACTCCTTGGGCTCCCTCGAAGAGTATTTTTGAATCGTTTTTTACCTCGTCGTTAAGTAAAACAGATGTGTCGCAGATATAAGAGCTGAGGGACTGTCCGTAGCCTATAAACTCCTCGAAGAGCGGTTCGAAATCGAATGTGTCGAGCCCGAGCATACGCAGTTCCATATTTTTGACGGTCAGAGCCTCCCTAAGACGTAGGGCAAAGTAATCTCTGTCGAGCAAATCGCCAATTCGTATCCCTATACGGTTGTATTTGTCGGCATAAGCAGGACCGATACCCTTCTTGGTAGTTCCTATCATATTACTGCCTTTGATACCTTCGTAAGCTCCGTCGAGAGCGAGATGATAGGGCATAACCACACTTGCACGGTCTGAGATAAAAAGACGGTAATCGGTGATACCCATATCGTTAAGGCGACGCAACTCCTCCAAAACAGCTTTTGGGTTGATGACCATACCGTTTGCCATAACGTTTTTTATCGTAGGGTTGAATATCCCCGACGGAATACTCTGCAGAGCATACTTCTGACCCTTGAAAGTTATTGTGTGTCCGGCATTATTGCCTCCCTGATAGCGGACTACGACATCGGAATTCTGGGCAAGATAGTCGGTCATCTTACCTTTCCCTTCATCGCCCCACTGCACTCCGACTACTACCAATCTACTCATTTGCAATAGCTTATATTTTATACAATAATATCTTTATAATTCCTTCAAAATTAATAAAAAATATGATACAGCCAATCTTCCCTCGGTATAAAAAAATTGTCTAAAAGACAAAAAACCGTTTTTCTCGGTCGGAGTAAAAAAATAACCTCATAAAGTTCAAGCCCTTTACGAGGTTATTTTGTATTTTATCTATATTGAGTTAATTTTTGGGGGTAGAGAAAGGTTCTACTTTCACCTCGCCGCCAATACCTGTTTCTCGGTTGAACGGACAATATACCAAATAATAATCACCTCCTGCGTCGCAAGAATATTTATCCGGGGTTATAGTTTGGTTTCCAGACAGCAGGTCAACCTTATGATCGTTGATATAGGCATCTTCTAACATCTTGTAAAGCATATCTACAAAATTATATTTAGTGTGATTTTTATACCAATCAACAAATTTTTTTCTTCCAATTCCCACAAAATAAGTATCATTGTTGGTAGTAGTAAATGTAGCATTTACTCCTTGGGGAGTAGTACCGTTTATTTTTACGGTTATATTATTGCTTGATTTCACGGCATCCCCCATCTTGATTGTTTTCGTAATTATTTCGGTAGATGGTTTGTCGTCATCTGTTCCTTTTAAATCGATACCGTAACAGTAAATCACACACTCACTATTCGGACGGGGGAAGTATACAAAATCATAGAGATTAAAATTCTTATCGCCCTGATTTAGGTCGTTTGCCATAAAATCCTGCCATTTTTTCCCACCCGGACTATTTTCTGCCATAACACTATACCAACTTTTATCAAAGGCGAAAATACCAAGTGAAGGATCTTTTTTACTTTCTTGCTCGAATTTTTCTTTTGGCATAGCGTAAACATAATATTTAACCTCTTTATCGGACGGAACAATCTTAATTTTAGCATTGCCTGCTGTAATATCAGTTACTTGAATATCTAATACCACTGCCTTTGCCTTTTTGTCTACCTTTACTTTACAGGTAGCCTTTTGACTACCATCTTTTGTCGTTACGGTAATATTAGCTTCGCCATCTGCGACGCCCTTTACTTTACCGTCGGTTACGGTAGCAATTGTGGGTTTATCCGATGTCCAAACGACTGTCTTGTCGGCTGCATCGGCAGGTTCGACCGTTGCAGTAAGAGTAAACTCGTCTCCCACCAAAATAGTCTTAGCTGTTTCACTAAGTTTTACACCTGTTACTTTTTTCTTTACATCGGGAGTATTTCCCTTACAAGACGAAAAAGCAACCAAAATCATTGCTGCAATAAGCAGACTTAAACTGATTCTTTTTTTCATAAATTTTATTTATATTTTTGTTTAATGATAAGAAATTTCAAAAACATATTTGCTACTGCAAAATTGGGTGCAAAGTTAGTTATTTTTTAAAAACAATCAATATTGTGAAAATAATATTATCAAAAAAATTTATCACAATGCGATAAATTCCACGAAATAACTATTTTACATTTACAATACGAATATATGTTTTTCTGGTATAGGATACAGTCGCTATGTATTAATTTATCCTACCGAAATTTAGAGCAAAGTTACAAACAGCTGTAAATAAAAGAAATAAAACACATACATTGGTCTTAGAACAAATCTGCGTGAGTACCGGTATACGTCATTATTAAGATCAATTTATCAAAATCTTGTTTCCATACAAGCAGCCAATCAGGCTTTAAGTGGCACTCCCAATATCCTGCAAAATTACCTACCAACTTATGAGATTTGTAACTCGGAGGCAAACTACCTTTATTTTCCAATAATTCGATAGCCCTTTCTAACAGTGACATATCGTATCCTCTCTTCATACAAAGTCTTGCCTGTTTTATAAACCGCCTCGTATATTCGATTTTATATTTAGCCATATATTTTTCGCATTAAATCTTTGGCGTCTTTAGCTTTATATGTTTTACCCGCTTCTACATCTTCTATAGACTTTTTCAATTCATCGGTATGTTCGTCTACAACAAATATTTTTAGAGAGAGCAATAAATCCAATGCTTTGCGTGCTATACTATTATGCGCATCATATTTCAGTGTTATAGTTGCCATATTTGTCTATATGTTTGAATTATTTGTGCAAAGATAGCAAAAAAATCGGGACAGAGTATTATTATCTTTATTTTCTCCTTTTAGATTATCAATAATTTAGTCTCCAAAAGATATGTCAATGACAGACACAATACTAATAATTATTTTTCTCGTTCGTTGGCATCGGTAACAAAAAAAAGACTAATTTTGTGATGACTACAAAACACGGTGTAAGTAAACGAATAAAACCATATATACGAATGAAAAATATAGTTGTAGGCTTGGGCGAGATACTTTGGGACGTTTTCCCCACTCGTAAGGTATTGGGAGGAGCTCCTGCCAATTTTGCATATCATATCTCACAGTTCGGATTCAACGGATATGCTGTAAGTGCCATCGGCAACGACTTATTGGGGAAAGAGATACTGACAAGTCTGGAAAAGAAAAAACTCAACTACCTGATAGAGACCACCGACTACCCCACCGGCACAGTACAGGTAACACTCTGCGGAGCAGGTATACCGCATTACGAAATATGCGAGGGAGTAGCGTGGGACAATATTCCTTTTACGCAACGCATAGAAAATCTGGCAAAGAGCACGAAAGTAGTCTGTTTCGGGTCGCTGGCACAGCGAAGCGAAGTATCGCGTACGACTATCAGAAAGTTCATAGAAGCAATGCCCGACGATAGCATAAAAATATGCGACATCAACCTACGGCTCGATTATTATACAAAAGCAATAGTCGACAAATCGATTAAGATGTCGAATATGCTGAAAATAAACGACGAAGAAGTAATAAAAATAACCAAACTATTCGATTGGAACGGTAGCGAAGAGGAGATTTGCCGCAGGCTGTTGCGGGAGTACGAACTAAGAATGCTGATATTGACCAAAGGTACAGAGGGCAGCTATGTCTTTACGCCCGACCTGACATCGTTTCTACCTTCGCCCAGAGTGCACGTAGCCGATACCGTAGGAGCAGGAGACTCGTTTACGGCGGCTTTTACGGCAGCATATCTCAACGGGCAGACAGTGGAGGAAGCACACTGCCTGGCTGCCGAAGTGGCTGCATACGTATGCCAACAACACGGAGCAATGCCCAGACTCGCAGACTCTTTCGTAGAACTGTTCAGAGACAGAGGATAAAATATTTCCGAACCTCAAGTGGAAGGACAGAAAAACTAAATCGTACTTTTGTACCAAGAAACAACAACTTTTTTACATTGAAAAACATAAAACAAAAAAGATACGGTCTACTCAAAACAGAACGGCTGACAGGAAAGAACAATATTGCCAATCTCTACGCCAAAGGGAGAAAGAGATTAGAGACGCCTCTTATGGCGACATACGTTAAGACAGCAAACAAAGGAGAGGTCAGAGTACTTTTTTCAGTACCAAAGAGATATTTCCGTAAAGCCGTAGACCGCAACCGATACAAGCGACTTCTCCGAGAGAGTTATCGCCTAAATAAAGAGACTGTTACCACAGCTATAACAGACAAAGATTTCGGGTTGGATATTGCATTGACCGCCACGAGCAACCAAAAACCGACATTTCGTAGGATAGAGACTGTAATGATAGCGATACTGAAAGGTATAATATATGAAGAAGATAATTAGACAACTACTGATATTGCCGATAATATTCTACCAGAAAGCAATCTCGCCGATGTTACCGTCGAGTTGTCGGTATGTGCCTACGTGCTCGCAATACGCAATAGAGGCTATCCGGAAGCACGGTGCGGTGCGTGGTCTGTGGCTCGCCGTCAGACGTATACTTCGCTGCCATCCGTGGGGCGGACACGGCTACGACCCAGTACCCGACTGATTGCGAGGCGGCAGACGCATTATCAGTTTTTTTAGCTGCCGCTTGGATATCGCCGCCAAATCGAGTTCAAACAGCTCGTCTCTGGGCATAAGCTCCTGCGTATTGTGTACGGGAGTCTGTTTGTTGTACGGACACACATCGATGCAGCAGTCGCAGCCCCAGATACGGTTGCCCACGAGAGTCTGCAAGTCTTCGGGTACAGTGCCGCGATGTGTCTTGTTCAGATATGAGACGCAGCGGCTCGCATCTATAACTCTCGGTGCCACTATTGCCTGCGTCGGACAGGCGTCCATACACCGACGACAGTTGCCACAACCGTCGGGTACGATATGGGTGTTGTAACATAGCGGGATATCTACAAAAAGCGTACCGATGAATGTCATAGACCCGAATTGTTTGTTTATCAGCAATGAATTTTTGCCTATCCATCCCAAGCCTGCCTTTACTGCCAGAGCCTTCTCCAACACAGGAGCGGAGTCTACATAAGCCACTCCCCGACAGTCAGCTATCTCCGTCTGTATACGACGCAGTAGTCTGTTTAGTTTGTTTTTGACAACAAAGTGATAATCCGTACCGTAGGCATATTTCGACACTTGCGGTTTGTCGGTAGCAATGGTGCGTTCGGGTTTATAGTTGAGCAGCACTACGATAGCCGACTTCGAGGCTTCGGCAAGCAATGAGGGGTTCAGACGCTTGTCGAGATTATTTTCCATATACTTCATTGTACCGTTGTAGCCGAGTCTGAGCCAATTCTGCAGATGTTTGCCCTGTTCGTTGAGAGGTTGTGTGTCGGTAACGCCACACGCCGAAAAACCCACATCGAGAGCTGCGGCAACTATCTTATCCGTTATCAGCTTTGTATCCATACGTCCTATTAACTTCGGCAAAGGTAGTAAAAATATTGTCGAATCGACTAAACCGACAGGCAATAGAGGAAAGACCATAAAATAGAGTTAAAGTAAACAAAAGATTGACCATACTTCCGATAAGATTCGTACGACGGCAGCAAAAAAAATGTAACTTTGCAGTCGTATTTTCCACTATACAGACAGCTTAACGGTATGAGCAATTTTTTCGGCAGACACTTCAAGGGCGACCACATAATATGGATAATCTATTTTTTCCTCAGTTTAGTATCTATTGTGGCGGTTTTCAGTGCGTCGTCGGATGCTGTGAGCGGTTCGGGCAAAGCCGCCGGATTGATATTCAAACACATTGCTTTTATGGGTCTCGGGTTCGTGACACTGCTCGGTGTGTATTCCGCTCCGATGAAGCTCGTCAAATTTCTGTCGTTCATACTGCTATTCTTCTGTATCGCCCTCTTGGCTTATCTGCTCGTAGGAGGTTCTATGCACCAAGGTGCTGCTCGTAGTCTTGGGGGACTGTTTCAGCCCTCGGAGTTTGTCAAATTTGCACTGATAGTGGTAGTGGCGTTTTTTATCGACGAGTTTCGCGACAAAAATTTTCTCGACAAGTACTTCGGGCGGTTCTGCTGGATAGTATGGATTACCGTGGGGCTAATCTTCCCGATGAATCTATCGCAGGCTATAATAATATTCGTACCGATATTGGTAATGCTCATAGTAGGTGCCGTACCGTGGAAGAAGATAGTTCGTTTTGTCGGCATACCTATTGTCTTTGTCGTTGCTCTCTCTATTGTATCTACGGTCATACCCAAAGACTCCGTCGGTTTCTTGTCGGGCTTTACCAACAAGTTCAGGTTCGACACCTGGCAAGGACGTTTCAGAAACCATATAAACATAGAAGATAGCTGGAGGGCATCGGAGACAACAGCCGAGAAGTGGGAACTTATCCGCAAATACGACCAGGTTATTTATGCACAATCTGCCATATACGACGGTAAAATAGGCGTTGCCCCGGGCAACAGCGTTTGGCGTAACCGCTTACAAGAGGTGTCGAAAGACTTCATATACGCACTCATCGTCGAAGAATACGGATTGTTTCTGGGAGGCATAGGCGTTATTTTTCTGTACCTGTGGCTGCTTTGGCGAGGAGGAGTCTTGATACGCAAAGTAGATACTGTCTTCCAAGCAGTTGTAATAACGGGCTCAGTAACATTGATTGTTTTCCAAGCCTTCGTACATATCGCAGTAAATGTAGGGTTGCTACCCGTTACGGGGCAGACTCTGCCATTGATAAGTAAAGGAGGCACCTCTATTATGGTAATGGGTATGCTGTTCGGGCTGATTTTGGGTATGTCGCGTAAGGTAGAGGAGAAGAACGAGACCTTGTCGGCAACTGCCAAAACTAAAGATATTGCAGATACAGACGAAAGTAAAAGCCACACAGAGACAGAGCCTAATATTACGACACCACAAGAGACAATCCCCGATGCGACGACTGTCGAGAGTACTATTGACGATGAGCAAATAGACTCGTTGTTTGTGCAGATAGATAAAGATAAAGAGTAAGATTACTACACTTTTCGGTTTATTTTTTTACCGCTTTAACGCGTTAATTTACAGTGCAAACAAATATAGGTCAGTCGATACGTATCTTCTGAAAAGTGTTTATCTTATCCGACTCAAGCGGTGCGGTAACGGGTATGTAATTCTCAGTATATCCGCTCATAATCTTAGGGTCTTTGGTGGTCTCCCACAATACGGTACGCTCCAGTCCCTTCTGGCTGCGATAGAACTCTTCGACGTGCTCCTGCGACATACGGTGTAGTATCTCGCTACGACGCTTCTTCTCCTGTACGCTCACAACGGGGCTTATATTCAACGCACGAGTACCCTCTCGCTCCGAATAGGGGAAGATATGCAGTTCCGAAAAAGGTGTCTCGGCGAGGAATTGCACCGTCTCGTCGAACATATCGGGTGTCTCGCCACGCATTCCTACTATCACGTCTACTCCTATAAAAGCGTGCGGCATAAGGCTCTTGATGGTAGCTACCTTTTGTGCAAATATCTCACGTGTATAACGCCTTTGCATCAGTTCGAGCACCCTGTTGCTACCGCTTTGTAGCGGTATGTGGAAGTGCGGGGCTATTCGCCTCGAATGTGCAATAAGTCGTATTATATCATCTTCGAGCAGATTAGGCTCTACGGACGATATCCGAAACCTTACTTCGTCGGTCATATCGTCGATGTTACGCACTAAATCTATAAATCGCTCCGAGGAGCCATTACCGAAATCGCCTATATTGACGCCTGTGAGTATTATCTCTCTGGCTCCTTCGGCAATAGCTCTGCGTATAGTGTCCATAGTAACGGCTACCGACGCACTACGGCTCTTGCCTCGGGCAAAGGGTATGGTGCAGTATGTGCAGTAATAATTGCATCCGTCTTGTACTTTGAGGAAATATCTGGTGCGGTCGCCTGCCGAAAATATCGGTTCGAAAAAATTGTTGTCTCTTATATTTGCCACCTGAACTCTGTCGAACTGCTCTTTCGACTCGAGGCTGTGCATTATCTTGAGTATGTCGAACTTCTCTTTGGCTCCGAGCACGAGGTCTACACCCTCTATTTGTTCGACTTCGGCAGGGTTTATCTGAGCATAGCAGCCTGTAACAATCACAAATGCATTCGGGTTGGCAGACGATATCTTATGTATCGCCTGGCGACACTTTTTATCTGCGGTATCCGTTACCGAACAGGTATTGACGATACACACATCTGCCTTCTCTCCCTTGCCTGCTATAGAGAATCCGTTGGCAACGAGCAATCTGCCGATATAAGAAGTCTCGGCGAAATTCAGTTTGCAGCCGAGTGTGTAGAATGTTACCTTTTTCACCGCGTGTTTAATACGTTTTTTTCAGACCGCAAAATTACTCTTTTTTCGCATATTTTCTCAGCTAACACAAAAGAACGGTTAATCGGATTGAGGTTGCTGAGGCTTTGTAATTTTCGATTGATAAGTACTCATTTTTTATTTTGAATAATTTCTGTTTGAAAATTACATTTTACCCAATTCAACATTTAAACGATTAAACAATTCAACGATAAAACAATTTTTGCCCTACATCAATAAAAAATCACTATCTTTGCAGCCACATAAAAAAGAAAGACTTTTACGAATCAATGAGTAACACAAACCCGCAAAACAAACCCAATAATCCACAAAAACCGTTCAAGCCGAAGTTCAATTTCTATTGGATATATCTGGCTATTGCATTGTTTTTTATAGCATCGTATTTTCTCAACGACAACTCTCAGATGTCGCGTGAGGTGCCGATATCGAAGTTTCAGAACGTTTTGGCAGACAATTGCACAAAAAAAATCACTATCGACAAGACGGCAGGCTCTATCGAAGCAGAGGTAGATACCGCCTGTGCCGCCACACTTTTCGAGAAAAAGATAGACTACAAGGGACAAAAGACCGTCCGTATCAAAGCCAACTTCGGCTCGATAGCCGAGATGGAGAAACAGCTGGCAGACCTCCGAACCAGAGGCATATATACAGGCGAGGTAACCTACAAAGAGGGCAGAAACTATCTAAGCTTCATACTGTGGAATATCGTACCTTTTCTGTTTATCATCGGACTGTTTTTCTTCCTCAACCGTCGTATGGGCGGTGCAGGCGGAGGCATCTTCTCGGTAGGCAAGAGCAAGGCTCAGCTTTTCGACAAAAAGAACGGTATCAAAATCACGTTCAAAGACGTTGCCGGTCTCGAGGGAGCAAAAGAGGAGGTACAGGAGATTGTCTCGTTCCTGAAGAACCCGAAGAAATACACCGAGCTTGGCGGCAAGATACCCAAGGGAGCTTTGCTCGTCGGTCCTCCGGGGACAGGTAAAACACTGCTGGCAAAGGCAGTGGCAGGCGAAGCCGAAGTACCGTTCTTTTCTCTTGCAGGCAGCGACTTCGTAGAGATGTTCGTCGGTGTAGGAGCAAGCCGCGTACGCGACCTCTTCCAGAGGGCAAAAGCAAGTGCTCCGTGTATCATCTTCATCGATGAGATAGACGCCGTAGGACGTGCCAGAGGCAGAAACCCCAATATGAACGTCAACGACGAACGCGAAAACACCCTCAACCAGCTGCTCACCGAGATGGACGGCTTCGGCACCAATTCGGGTATCATCATACTCGCTGCCACCAACAGAGCAGATATTCTCGACAAGGCATTGCTGCGGGCAGGACGCTTCGACAGACAGATACACGTCGATTTGCCCGACGTACACGAACGAAAAGAGATATTCGAAGTACACCTGCGTCCTCTTAAACTCGACCAAGACCTCGACAAAGACTTTCTTGCAAGGCAGACGCCCGGATTCTCGGGAGCCGACATCGCCAACGTATGCAACGAGGCGGCACTTATAGCCGCACGAAAAAACCGTTCTTCCGTCGGTAAGCAGGACTTCCTCGATGCTGTCGATAGGATAATAGGTGGCTTGGAGAAGAAAAACAAGATAATGACCCTCGAAGAGAAACGTTCCATCGCCTACCACGAAGCAGGACACGCTACCATCAGTTGGCTGGTGGAGCACGGCAACCCATTGGTGAAGGTAACAATCGTTCCGCGAGGAATGGCTCTGGGAGCAGCTTGGTATCTGCCCGAAGAGCGTCAGCTCACCACACGTGAGCATATCCTCGACGAGGTCTGCTCGCTTCTCGGTGGGCGAGCTGCCGAGAAGGTGTTCTTCGACGCCGCATCCACAGGAGCATTGAACGACTTGGAGCGTGCCACCAAACAGGTTTACGCTATGGTAGCATTCTACGGTATGAGCGACAACCTACCCAACGTCAGCTACTACGACTCGTCGGGACAATACGAATACAGTTTCACCAAGCCATACTCGGAGACAACAAGCCAGAATATCGACAAAGAGGTAAAAACCCTTATGAACGAACAGTTCGAGCGGGCGGTATCGATACTGACCGAGCACGCCGAGCAGGTGAAGCAGATTGCCGAGATACTCATAGAGCGGGAGGTGCTCTTTGCCGACGATGTCAAAGCGATACTGGGCGAACGCCCGTGGAAGAGCCGCAGCGAAGAGATACTCGGACAAGAGACCGAAAGCGTATGATAAAGAGCGGGAGAAGTTAACGATAATATCTCCCGCTCACATTTTATTCCTTTTGTGTTTTTTCAATATAAATAATGTAGTACAATACAATGGGCTAAAACCATAAGAATATGACAAAATTTCTAAAACTTTCCGCAACTATTGCACTGCTATGGTTCGTTTCGGCACAGGCTACACCCCTCAGAGCACAGCAAGGGCAAAACTACGACTTCAAAGTAGGCAAGTTTTATTACAAAATCACCGACGACGCCAACCGTGAGGTAACCGTAGTATCCAAGCCGAAGACATATCAATACTATACCGACAGACCGACGGGAGACGTAAGTATCCCCGCTATCGTAGTAAAAGACGGTAAGGCATACCGTGTAACAGGTATTGGAGATGACGCTTTTTGCGGTTATACAACCCTCAACTCTATTACCATACCCAATAGCGTTACAGTCATTGGAGAGGCGGCTTTTGCAGGCTGTAGGGGACTTGTGTCCGTCGCCCTTCCATACGGTTTGGCTCGGATAGAAATGAGTGTTTTCGAATACTGCACAAGCCTTACCTCAATCGACATACCCGACGGTGTGACGGAGATTGGCCACAGAGCTTTCGCCAACTGTACAAGCCTTTCGTCTGTTTCTCTGCCCAAAAGCTTAGACCGTATGGGAGTAAGTGTTTTTAGCGGTTGTACAAACCTTACCTCAATTGCCATACCCGACAGCGTAACAACGATTGGCGTTGCGGCTTTCGCCAACTGCGCAAGCCTTGCGTCCGTCGCCCTTCCTTGCAACGATTCTGTATGGATAGGAGAGTATGTTTTCTACGGATGCAGAGGTCTCCAATCCGTTACCGTCGGCTGGCAAAAGCCGCTACGTATAACGGAAGATATGTTTGACGACATAGATTTGAGTAAAGTTATCCTTACAGTACCTCCAGGCACCAAAGAAGCCTACCTCGCAGCCGATATATGGCAAAAGTTTAAAATAACGGAAGAATATTTTAGCAAATAACACAACACGAGTTAGCAGAAGAACTAATCTGTAGCGAAAAATAAAAAAGACAGACGCAAACCGTAGTAGTCTGCATCCGTCTTCCCATTATGAAAAAACTTAATTACTTCAACAAATTAGCTTATTTTACAATCTCTATACGATAAGAACTCGAGCCTACCGTCACTATATAATTTCCTGCAGGAACAGTAGAAACGTCCATCACTGTATTTTGTTGCAGTATCTTTTGTGTCAAAACGATACTACCATTCATAGAAACGAGATTAATAGTCTGTCCTATATACGATTCGGGGACGGAAACATTCACGGTCGTCGTTGCCGGATTGGGGTATACCGATAGTTTGTTGTCGGATACATTGGGTTCATAGATTGCCGTAGGAGTTCCTTCATAGGGTACTTCTATCGTTTTTTCGGGGTCATCATAATCCTTATATGCGTAAACGTTCCAATTCTTTGCCTTTATTTTATCGACAGCCTCTTTGGGACAAACATTTTTCTCCGTATTCTGCAAAGCCAATACATAGATATTACCGGTAGACTTTTCTGTACCATCTTCGTCGAGTCCTGTCCTATCTGCAAGGTCTTCTGCCAGCTGCATCATTGTCTCTTTGGACAAATTATTCATAACACACTCTACATGGAAAAGGTCAGATTTATTTTTGAGATCCAAAGCAGATACTTCATTCGAATTCAGATATAAATATCTAAGGTTCGGACAATTGGAAAGGTCTAATGTCTTAAACTTATTTCTGGATACATGAAGGGTAGACAAAGTAGGACACTTAGTTACATCTATCGAAACAAGTTCTTGCTTTACACAAAAAAAATATTTTACGTTTCCGTATATGGTAATCGTCTTAGCTATCTGTTTGTGCGTAAAAGAATTTGGTCCCGTAAAAATCTCTTCGTCCTTATCGTACTTACCGTTGTTATTCCAGTCGATCCAAGTTTCATCGTCATAACCGGGTTTCAAAAAATTTGTTACGACACAAATCAGCCATTCCCCTTTCTCCCTATCGGTTGTAATTGTTATTTTATTACCGTCTGTGGTGTAATTCTGAGAATACACAGAGCCGAAAGGCATTAACGCTGCACAAAAGAGCAGACCCAAAATAAAGTAGTTTTTTAGTGGTTTCATTTTATTTATTGATGTTTTTAGTGAATAAAAATATTTTTCGATGCAAAATTAATAAATTATTTTTTTTTCGACAAAATATTACATTCATTAATTTGTACAACCAAAATAAAAACACTTTTTAATTGCAAAAATCAAAATTTATTCCTAATTTTGCCCCGAAAAATTTACAACCCGTTTTTTACGGTCAAGCGTATTATAGGACTTTTTACAAAAAAACAAAATATAAAATAATAAATAACTAACAGTTTATGAAAGTTTATCAGACTTCGGACATTAGGAACGTTACGCTTCTGGGCGGTGCCGGTACGGGCAAAACCACTCTGGTGGAAGCAATGCTTTTCGAAAGCGGTGCCATCAAACGCAGAGGCACTGTCGACGGTAAAAACACCGTTTCAGACTATTTCCCTGTCGAACAGGAGTACGGATACTCCGTTTTCCCAACCATCATCACTACCGAGTGGGCAAATAAAAAAATCAACATCATCGACTGCCCCGGTGCAGACGACTTTATCGGCGGAGCTATATCGTCGATGACGGTTACAGACCAGGCTGCAATACTCGTAAATGCACAATACGGCGTAGAGGTAGGCACACAGAACCAGTTCCGCTATGCCGACAAGATGAAGAAACCCGTCATCTTCGCCATCAACCAACTCGACAAAGAGATGGCAGACTTCGACAAGACATTCGAACAGCTCCGTGAGAGCTTCGGCGGTAAGGTGGCTCTCGTACAATATCCCGTCAACGCAGGCACTAACTTCGACGCCGTAGTGGACGTGCTCAAGATGAAGATGTATCGTTGGAAACCCGAAGGCGGACAGCCCGAAGAACTCGACATACCCGAAGCCGAAAAAGCCAAAGCCGCAGAGCTGCACGCCGCTCTGGTAGAGGCTGCCGCAGAGAACGACGAGAGTCTGATGGAGAAATTCTTCGACCAAGGGTCGCTACCCGAAGAAGATATCTTTGTCGGTATACACAAAGGACTTATCGACTGCGGCATATACCCCGTACTGTGTCTGTGTGGAGGCAAATCGATGGGAGTACGCCGCTTTATGGACTTCTTATGTGCCGTAGCTCCCTCGCCCGCCGAGATGCACGCCCCCGTTACCACGACAGGAAAGGAAGTAAAACCCGACCCTGCAGGACCGACCTCGCTATTCTTCTTTAAGACAAGTATCGAACCGCATATCGGCGAAGTACTCTACTACAAGGTGATGTCCGGCAAGATAAAAGGTGGTGACGATATGGTCAATATCAGTCGCAATGGCAGCAAAGAGCGTATCTCTCAGATATTCTCCGTTGCAGGACAGACTCGTACGCAGGTCGACGAAATGGTTGCAGGCGATATAGGCGCCACAGTCAAGCTCAAAGACGTACGCACAGGTAATACTATGAATGGTAAGGATATCGATTGGATATTCCCCGAAGTAGACTACCCCGCCCCGAAATATCGTCGTGCCATCAAAGCCCAAAACGAGAGCGAAGACGAAAAGCTCGGCGAAATACTCAACCGTATGCACTCCGAAGACCCGACGTGGGTCATAGAGCGGTCGAAAGAGCTTCGCCAGACGATACTGTCGGGACAGGGCGAATTTCACCTCCGCACTCTCAAATGGCGAGTAGAGAATCTCGACAAGGTGATGATAGACTTCAGCGAACCCCGCATACCTTACCGCGAGACCATCACCAAGGCAGCACGTGCCGACTATCGCCACAAGAAACAGTCGGGCGGAGCAGGACAATTCGGTGAGGTTCACCTCATCGTAGAGCCATATATAGAAGATGTCCCTGCCAAAGAGATATATAAATTCAACGGACAAGAGTATAAAATATCCGTACGCGATACACAAGAGATTAACCTCGAGTGGGGCGGCAAACTCATCTTCATCAACTCAATCGTGGGTGGCTCCATCGATGCACGCTTTATGCCCGCCATACTCAAGGGTATTATGGACAGAATGGAGCAAGGACCGCTGACTGGCTCTTACGCACGCGATGTACGCGTCATCGTATACGACGGTAAGATGCACCCTGTGGACAGCAACGAAATATCGTTCCGATTGGCAGGACGCAACGCCTTCGCACAAGCTTTCAAAGAAGCCGGACCGAAGCTGCTCGAGCCGATATATGACCTCGACGTGCTCGTGCCGTCAGACAGAATGGGCGACGTGATGAGCGACCTACAAGGACGCAGAGGTATGGTACTGGGTATGAATTCCGAGCGAGGTTTCGAACACCTCAAAGCCAAAGTGCCTCTCAAAGAGGTGGCATCGTACTCGACGGCTCTCAGTTCGCTGTCGGGAGGTAGAGCGTCGTTCTCTATGCAGTTCAATGCTTATGAGCTGTGTCCGACCGATGTTCAGGAAAAACTTATCAAGGAATACGAAGCTACTCAGAAAGACGAAGAGTAACCGACTCTCTAATCGAACGACAAAAAGAGAAGAGCGACCTCCACACACGGAAGAGTCGCTCTTTTTTTACTGGATAGACTGTGTTCGATTAATGAGTTGTTGTCATTGTCTGCCAAAATTTTTTCGTACAATCGTCCGACAGAATATCTATTTTATCGGCAACAATAACGATATTTACCAAAAATCATATAAATGATTTACCCAAATTGCATACACAACCCTATCGAATTACACACATAATCCCTCCAACTTATATACATAATTATCCTAACTTGTATATATAATTTTCCCAAAAAGGATATACTGAAAGTTCCGCCAGGAAAGATTCTATAAATTCATATCTTCCATATAATCAGCGAACTAAAAAGAATAAAGGATAAATGAGTTACGAGTTGGAAACTAGCAATTTTCTTTTCCCTTCTTTATTCTGCAATGCTTAAATGAACACTTGATTTACCACTACAAAAGTATACATTTTCCTCCGAAAAACGACAAAATTTCAAGAAAATACTCTTCAAAAATATCTTTTTATTTTGGTGCTAACAGTTCGGGGATTTGCGTGTACCCCCACCTAACGTAAAGCCCATATCAGACAACGTTATTTATTCTGTTCTCTTGTGTAAGGCTCATTCTCAAAGTTTTTGTAGATATATTTTTCTGCGACATTCACATTAACCCCCAATGTTTTACAGGCTTTTTTGCATTCTTGATAAGCATTTATAGCCTTATCTCTTTGGTTGGTCATGTCATAACAAAAACCTATATTACGCCAATAATATATTACAAAAAACCAATGTTTTTCTTTTGGTAATTCATTTAACCTTTTGTTAATGCTTTCCGATATTTTAATCGCACCGAAATAATCTTTTTCTAAAAATCTAATCCACGCTTTCTCAAACTGCAATACTGCTGATTTTGAACGTTTAGATTCCCATTCAGCTACAATGGATATAGCTTTTCTTACATTTTCAACAGGTATAATGTTGGGGCTGTCATCCATTCCCATCCCATGAATCAGAGGAACTAATGCATTTTGATACAAGACATCTATGGAAGAAGTATCTGACATATCATAATAACCTTTTGCCAAATCATTTTCAATAAATTCTACTATGTTTGAGGTTGGAACTATTGTCTTTAAAGGTAATAACTTCTCAAAGTTAACTAATTGCACTTCTTCTTGTTTTGACAAAGCAATATCAAAGTAGTACTTATGTTCAGCCCCTGTAAGTATTATAATGCGTTTCCCTTTGTTTTCGGCGATAGCAGTGTTAATTAATTCCATCATTTTGGCATTACGCAACTCCGAATATAAATTCATACAACCGTCCCCATACACACGGATTGATATAGAGTACATCTCTCGGATGTAGTCGTTGTAATCTTTGCCGTTGAAAAACTCATATCCCATTTTATTATTTTTCCAGATGCTATCCATAGTACCATATTTCTCTACGAATGCCTGCATTATGCGATTGCTCTTTACTAACGAATCGGCTTGTTGACTTTTCGTTTTGTAATCATCGGTTTTGATATATTTACTCCTTTCAGCACGAACATCCGATAGAGTTTCCCACCAATCAATCGGATAAACTTTCTTATTATTATCAAAACCGTATATTGAAGCTATCATCATTTCTTTGAGGTAGGATTGCTTTCTAAAATAAGATGGTGGTATTTCTACACAAATTACATCAGGATTGTAAGTGCCTAAAATATTCAGAATATCTTGATATGAATAATTCGGATTATTACTGTGCCCACTATGAATTGTGCTGATTACAAGCACTTCCGTTTTTGTTTGAGCTTTCGTTTCTGCAAGAAAACAGAATCCCATTACTATAAATAGAAAAATCTTCGAAATTTGGTACTGTCTCATATTGTTGATTTTAATGTTGCCTAACGTTTTGGCACTTGGTGCAGTGGCGGATTTCGGAGCACAAAACTGTGTAAATTACACCATAAAAGTTGATGCGAGGTGGAATGTTCAATTAACCACATCACCCGCCATTGAGCCAAGTGCCTGTTAGCAGCTGTAATTATTTCGTTAAGTTCACGAATTTGCATACTATTTCTAAGCTGTCTCTCACTTTAAGAGCTTATTCATAAACCTGTATAGCAAGGTCGATTAAGTATATTTCCTTATGTGTATTCATTCTATAGGGTCTTTGTAAGGATAATATATTTAATTACAAAGTTATAACATTTCGGATATTTACGCAAAATCAATTCTTTACAATCGATATTTTACTCGATTTTATATGCTCTCGAAAACCGATTTGATGATTGCTACGGCTTCGCTCATCTGAGCTTCGTTGATTATGAGCGGCGGCGTAAACCTTATGATATGTTCGTGGGTAGGTTTTGCAAGCAGCCCCTTTTCTTTGAGCATCACGCATATATCCCACGCCTTGACATCACCGCTTGGCTCGGTTACTACTGCATTGAGCAACCCTTTACCGCGAACTTTCTTTATCATCTTATGATTTATATTTGACATCTCTGAGCGGAAAATCTTGCCCATACGGTCGGCGTTCTCGGCAAGTTTCTCGTCGCGTACCACATCGAGAGCCGCCATACCCACGGCACAAGCCAGAGGATTGCCGCCGTATGTAGAGCCGTGTTCACCGGGTTTGATAGTGAGCATTATCTCGTCGTTGGCAAATACCGCCGACACAGGAGTCACACCACCCGACAGAGCCTTGCCGAGTACCAAGATGTCGGGCTTGACACCTTCCCAATCGCAGGCGAGCAATCTGCCCGAACGTCCTATACCGCTCTGTATCTCGTCGGCAATGAAGAGTACATTGTGGCGTTTGCATATATCGTAACAAGCTTTCAGATAACCGTCGTCGGGCACCACTACGCCCGCTTCGCCCTGAATCGGCTCGAGCAGGAACCCTACTATATCGGGGTCGGTGATAACTTTTTCCAGTGCCGATACGTCGTTGTAAGGAATCTTTACAAACCCCTCGGTAAACGGACCGAATCCTCCATAGCTGCTTGGGTCTGTACTCATCGACACAATAGTTATGGTACGTCCGTGGAAGTTGTCGGCACACACCACTATCTTCGCTTTACCCTCGGGTACTCCTTTGACGTCGTAACCCCAGCGACGTGCAAGCTTCAGAGCTGTCTCTACTCCTTCAGCTCCCGTATTCATAGGCAATAGTTTGTCGTAACCGAAAAACTTGGTGGCTTTCTCCATAAACTCACCCAAGAGGTCGCAATAGAAGGCTCTCGAGGTAAGAGTAAGCACGTCTGCCTGCTTTTTCAGTGCCTCCACAATCTTCGGGTGGCAATGTCCTTGGCTAAGAGCCGAGTAACCCGACAGAAAGTCTAAATATCGTTTACCCTCTACATCCCAAAGATAAACGCCTTCGCCTCTATTGAGTACCACCGGCAGCGGGTGATAGTTGTGTGCTCCGTAATGGAGCTCTCTGTTGATGAAATCTTGTGTCTTCATATACTGTTATTTATTGGTTATAAAACAAAAATCGAACAAAAGTACAAATTTAAAGCGACAAAAAAAAATCTGACTGCAAAAAAACTTGCAGCCAGACCAATAAAAAGAGTTTTTTTAACTTTATATTTTTCTACTTAGAACGTATATCCTATACCCAATCCCAACAGTGTCTTGAATTGGAGACGTTGCATTACTTTTCCGTCGCCGTTGTCGAACCTCACGGCATCGTAGTACTTGAGCGACGTGCCGAGCGATACGTTGAGTGCTCCCAACAACTGATAAGACACAGCCAAATCCCAGTCTACATCGACATTACCGAATGTTTTGGAATATGGGGTAAACAGCGTAAGACCCGAAACAACTTTCAGTTTATCCCACTGATAGTTGAGTGCACCTTTGAGCATAGCACCGAACTCTGTTTTCACACTCTTGTCCTTATCCACACCGTATTTCGCTCTAAGAGCAGTATCCAGAGCCGTTGTGATACGACCTGCGGCAGGCGAAAGGTATACGGAGTAAATATCGTTCGGCTTCCAGTCGATACCGACAGAGATGTCCGTATACGAAGGCGAAAGCCAATTAGAGATATAGTTCTGTGTGTTGTCGTTGGGATAATCGTAACCCTTGGCATACTGCGAGCGGAATGATCCAAGCAATGTAGCATAGAAGTTGTTGCCGATATCGTAACCTGCCTTCGATGTGAAGTTTATCTTATCGTTCGACTTACGCCAAGCATAAGTAGCCTTATCTATATAAGTATAACCAAGTTCGGTATCGAAAAACGTTTCCCAAGCAAATTTATCTTTCTGGTAGATGAGGCGGATATTGCCCGCACCGACGAAAAGAGCCGAGTTGTTGCCACCCGCTGCCCAATTGTGCAGCATAGTAAATGCCGAGTTCAAGCCGACAGCACCGCTCAGCTTCCAGTTGCTCAGCGAGTCTGTTTGCAGTTTTTTCAGATAGCTCGAAGTCTTCGACGAACTACCCACTACATCTGTTACAGTGGTTCTGGTTTTATCGTTCTGAGCCAAAGCCTTGCCCGAAAAACCCATCAAAACCACCATCAATACTAATACACTAATCTTATTCATTTTTTGTACTTATTTTATTTGTTTTTTAATAAATCGCGTATTTCAGTAAGCAAAATTTCTTCCTTAGTAGGAGCGGCAGGTTCGGCAGGGGCTTCTTCTTTCTTCTTTTTCAGCATATTGAGTCCTTTTATCATCATAAATATACAGAAAGCTATTATGATAAAATCGAAAAGCACCTGAATGAACGCTCCGTAATTGATGGCAACCTCAGGCGAGACTACTCCCGCTGCATCGACGGTAGCGGATTTGAGTACCAAACGCAGCCCGTTGAAGTTGACACCTCCTATTATCATACCTATCGGTGGCATTATAATATCGCTCACCAGAGAGGTAACAATCTTGCCGAAAGCACCACCTATGATGATACCGACAGCCATATCCACAACATTGCCTTTTATGGCAAATTCCTTAAATTCTTGAATGATTTTCATACTTAGATAAAAATTAAATGATTGGTAATTTATTCTCTTATTTTAATTCAACTAATATTTCCTTGTCGGCAGTAGCGAAACGATACTGGCGCTCTGTGCCGTCGGGCAGAAAGTATTTGAGCAGATACTCGTGATGTTTCTTTAACGTAAATGTAAGAAAATCGTTCAGGTCTCTGTTGCCGTCGGCAGTGCGTCCGCCGTCGACCTGCCCATTGCTATCGAAGACATCGACATTGACTGCGACACGCTTGTCGCCATCACGTGTGGGGTCGATGTACGTTACCTTCACATTGATATAATCGCCTTTGAGCTTATCTGCCGATTCTTTGCGGTACAACTCTACATAACGCTTCGTTACATTCTCGGCAGCGACGTATGTAATGGTCGAATCCCATACGAGCGGGAAGTGAATGCCCGTCGGACGAAACGAAGTAGCGTATATGGCGTGCTCCGCCGAGTGTTCGTCGGCTCTACCTGCACTCGACAAAAACCAGCTCTTATCGAGCCCCGAAGGGTAATACTCGGTAAAGTACCACTTGCCGTCTGCCCATACCTCATTCCAGCTATGGTTGCCGCGTTTGTCGTACCAATTGGGCGTACCCGCTATGCGTGATGGAATACAGACAGCTCTGAATGCATCTGTGAGCAAGACGGCGAGTCCGCTGCACGACGCCATATTCTGACGCATCGACTCGTAAGGGCTTTGGTCGGGTTTCTCACGCTTGGTATTGTAGTCGACCTGTACCTCATCGCGGATATTTTTATTGAGAGCCTCTATCGCCTCGAATATATCTCTTGCTCCCGCCACATATTTAGTAAAACGTTCGTAGAAATCCCTACGCCAATTGTCGCGGGTTTCGTTCATAACGCAATACGGCAGTACGTCGTTGAAGAAGACATCTTTGGGTATCGATTTCCCCCACGGGAAACGCTCTTTTGCCTCGTATGCACAGGCGACATTGTCGAGGATAAAGCTCGCTGTGAGTGTCTCCAAGTCGCGCTGCGGCATATAAGAGATGAGGAAAGCAACGGCTTCTACCTGTTCTTGGGGAGCTTGTCTCAACGCCTGCCCAAGTTCGACGGCATTACTGCCCGCCCGCCTCAGGGCTTCGTCGAGAAGCTTGTGATATTGGGGGGGAGCGTTCTTGTAAACGGGTAATTTACAAGACGCACTAATAGGCAGTGTCGATACTGCCAGACATACACTCAGCCAAATTCTCAGTATTAGTGTCGATGTGATGTTTATATTGAACTGATACAATGTACAAATCGATTTTATAGTGCAAAGTTATAATATTTTTTTATAATTTTGCAGGAAAATAGGCAACACTATAATTAAAAGCCTACATATTTAATCTATTTTAACACATAGCATTTTGAAACCGTAAACATAAGTCTTATAATGTCTAAAACAATATCACTAACAGGCGATTTGGGTAGCGGCAAGAGTACTGTATCTGCAATTTTATGTAAAACAATGAATTACGAATACGTCTACACAGGACAGATACAGAGACGTATAGCAGAACGTTATTCGATGACTACCAACGAACTAAACGTATATGCAGAGACTCACCCCGAAATAGACCAAGAGATAGACAACACGTTCAAATCGCTCGTAGATGCCGAGAATCTCATAGTAGACTCACGACTCGCCTGGTATTTCATACCAAACTCGTTCAAAGTATTTCTGAAGACCAATATCGTGGTATCGGCACAACGTATCTCAGGCGACAAAGAGCGTATCAACGAAAACTACACCTCCATACAAGAAGCGGCTATGAAAATAGTCGAACGCAAGAAGAGTGAGGTAAAACGATACAAACTATACTACGGTGTCGATTGTCTCGACTATACCAACTACGACCTTATAATAGATACCACAGAGGTACCGCCTAAGGATGTATGCGAAATAATACTCTCCGAATTCGAAAAATTCGACATAATGAAAAATAATCACACACCCCAAGCGTTCGTTTCTCCACGAAACCTCTACCCTACACTCGCAACAGACCAAAGCAACGACATAACGGTTACGAACGTCGATTCGTTCGACTATATCCTAAGCGGACACGCAAAAGTGGCAGCAGCGACAAAGGAAAAACTACCGCTCGTGAGGGTCAATTACGTATCCGATAGACAAACAGGGAACTTCCACGACAAAGAGCTAATAGCAAAGTGGCAGCAAAACAATGATTTCAAATATCTCATAGAACCTTAAGCCATTTTTGCCTCATAAAGTAAAACTAAAAAACACCAACAAAAAACATCAGAAATAGAAGCCAAATATATGGAAATAAAAGTAAATAATGCGAATGAGCCTATTTGGGGCGAACTGGCGGTGAAAACTAAACTACCTCACAACCTCGAACATCTCAACGATTTGGCTCATAATCTGTACTGGACTTGGAATCACGATGTACGCGAAATATTCAAGTCGATAGACCCCAAAATATGGAGTCTCTCACGACAGAACCCCCAAGCTCTGCTCGATGTGGTCGAAGAAGAACGATTCGAAGAGCTATCGAAAGACAAGACATTCTGTTCTACTCTCGACAAAGTATATAAGCGATTTGTAGATTATATCAATACCCCGTTTAGGACGGACGTGCCGTCGATAGCCTATTTCAGTATGGAATACGGACTTACAGACCATCTGAAAATCTACTCCGGAGGGCTCGGAGTACTCGCAGGCGACTATCTGAAAGAAGCCTCCGACTCACGTATCAATATGGTGGCAGTGGGTTTTCTGTACCGCTACGGTTACTTTACACAGTCGCTATCGGTCGATGGGCAACAAATAGCCAATTACGAAGCACAGAATTTCAATAAACTCTGTATAAGTCAGGTAAAAGACGAACACGATAATGCTGTCGTCATCTCCGTGCCTTTCCCCAACAGAATGGTTTACGCACATATCTGGCGTACCGACGTAGGACGAATACCTCTGTATCTGCTCGATACCGACATAGATATAAACACCGAAGAAGACCGTACCATATCGCATCAACTCTACGGAGGCGACAACGAAAACCGCCTCAAACAGGAGATTATGCTCGGTATCGGCGGCATACTGACATTACAGAGACTCGGCGTCCGCCAAGATGTATACCACTGCAACGAAGGACACGCCGCACTGATAAATCTGCAACGACTTGTGGATTATGTGCAGAACGACAAACTCAATATCTACGAAGCATTGGAGATGGTTCGCTCTTCTTCGTTATATACGGTGCATACACCGGTGCCTGCCGGACACGACTATTTCGAAGAAGACCTCTTCAACCGATATATGCACGAATACCCGTCGAGGCTCGGTATTACTTGGAACGACCTTATAAATATGGGACGCAACAATCCCGATACTCACGAAAAATTCTCTATGAGTGTATTTGCCTGTAATACCTCGCAGTTTATCAACGGAGTAAGCTATCTGCACGGAGAGGTATCGAAAAATATGTTTGCCAACCTGTGGAGCGGATATTTCCCCGAAGAGAACCACGTGAGCTACGTAACCAACGGTGTACACCTGCCAAGCTGGACTGCCTCCGAATGGAAACTGCTATACGAAGACACTTTCACCAAAGAGTTCTATAACGACCAATCGAACCTCGAGATATGGAAAAAGATATACAACGTACCCGACGAAAAGATTTGGCATACACGTATTGTACAGAAAAACAAATTGATAAAGTATATAAAGTCGCAGTTCGAAGACAATTGGCTGAAAACCCAGCAAGACCCGTCGAAGATTGTATCCATATTAAACAATATGAATCCCAACGCCTTGATAATAGGGTTCGGACGCCGCTTCGCGACATATAAACGTGCCCACCTGCTTTTCAACGACTTGGAACGCCTCGACAAAATCGTAAATAACCCGCACTACCCCGTACAGTTTATCTTCACAGGCAAGGCACACCCAGCCGACGGAGCCGGTCAAGGACTGATAAAACACATAATCGAGGTATCGCGTATGCCGCAGTTTCTGGGTAAAATAATATTCCTCGAAAATTACGATATGAGGCTTGCAAAACGTCTTGTCTCGGGAGTGGACATCTGGCTCAATACGCCGACACGTATGCAGGAAGCCTCCGGCACATCAGGCGAAAAGGCTCAGATGAACGGCGTACTCAACTTCTCGGTAAAAGACGGCTGGTGGTATGAGGGATACGTCGATGGAGCAGGATGGGCTCTGACCGAAAAGCAGACCTACGAAAACACTCAATATCAAGACCATTTAGATGCAGCGACAATATATACGATGCTCGAGAACGAGATTATACCGATGTTTTTCGACAGAAGCGGTTACGACTACCCTGCCAAATGGGTAGGATACATCAAAAATTCTATTGCACAAATCACTCCCCGCTATACAACCAAACGAATGATAGACGATTACATCAGTAAATTTTATTTGGTACTCGAGAAAAGGAACAAATCGCTATGTGCCAACAATTTCGAGAAAGCTCGTCGGATTGTCGCTTGGAAGAAGAATGTCGTCCGCAATTGGGATTCGATAGAGATACGTTCGCTGAAGGTAAAGACGACAACAAGCCCCACGATAGGCGACGTCTTCGATGTGGACGCAATAGTAGACACCAAAAACCTCAACGACAGCGGTATAGGTTTGGAACTGGTACTGCTGCACGCCAACGGCAATAGCGATTTTCGGTTCGAGAAGACAAAAGAATTCAATTTGGTCAAAAAAGAAGGCAGTCTAATGTACTTCAACCTAAACTACGGAATAAAGCAAGGCGGTTCTTATCGCTACGGCTTCCGCCTCTTCCCCAAAAACGACGACCTGCCATACCGTCAGGATATGTGCTACGTAAAATGGGTATGGGAAAAATAGTGTAACTGTGGCATTATAATTGACTTGCATAACGAATGACCGACAATCGATTATTTACATATACATTTCTTTGGTTGATTAAAAAAAATGTATTACCTTTGCAGTCCGAAAATTATTATCCATATAACGTAAATATTTCATTATCGGTATTTTAACAGGATTCTGAGCGAATTAGCCCGCAAGACGGATTTTAGCCCGCTGCTAATGAGTGATATTTATTAATGTATAATTTGTAAAAAATAATTTTAAGAGGTGAACACACTAAGTTATAAGACAGTATCAGTCAACAAAGCAACCGCTCAGAAAGAGTGGGTTTTAGTCGATGCTAAAGACTTGGTTCTCGGACGTATGGCTTCGCAGGTAGCTAAATTGCTCAGAGGCAAATACAAACCAAGTTTCACTCCGCACGTAGACTGTGGAGACAACGTGATAATCATTAATGCCGACAAAGTTCGTCTGACAGGCAAGAAATGGACAGACAGGATATACTTCCGCCATACGCTCTATCCGGGCGGACAACGCGAGAGTACCCCTGCCGAACTTATGGCAAAATCGCCTGAGACACTGATAAAGAAGGTTGTAAAGGGTATGCTACCCAAGAACATCCTTGCCTCTCACGTGATAAAAAATCTATATGTATACGCAGGCAGCGAGCATCCTCATACGGCTCAGTCTCCAAAATTAATTGACTTAAAAAAAATTAGATAGTTGAAAGTATGCAAACAGTAAATGCAATAGGAAGAAGAAAGGCAGCAATTGCCCGTGTGATTGTGAAATCCGGTTCAGGAAAGATTACCATCAACAAACGTGAGTTTGAGAATTATTTCCCTTCGACTATTTTACAATACGTTGTTCGTCAGCCGCTCAACAAGTTGGAAGCAACAGATAAATTCGACATACAGGTGAATCTCTGTGGCGGCGGATACAAAGGACAAGCAGAAGCTCTGCGTTTGGCGATAGCACGTGCTTTGGTAAAGATAGACGAGACCAACAAGCCCGCTCTGAAAGCCGAAGGTTTTCTTACCCGCGATGCCCGTATCGTAGAACGTAAGAAACCGGGACGCCCCAAAGCCCGCAAGCGCTTCCAATTCTCGAAACGTTAATATCTTGATATACAGCAACATCGTTCTTTTTAGAAGGCGATGCTCAGATAATGTAAAAGAGGCAAACATACGAGTTTGTCTCTTTTTTTGATATTTTTGACGGCAGTCGTCTGGCTCGGTAAAAAAAATATATTACCTTTGCAATATAGTAGAACGGTCTGTCGCTCCGAGTATTCGGGGAGGAAAGTCCGGGCAACGCAGAGCAGCATACTTCCTAACGGGAAGTCGGTCGTGAGGTCGAATGAGCGTAACAGAAAACAACCGCCTTACGTAACTGTAAGGTAAGGGTGAAAAGGCAGGGTAAGAGCCTACCGACCGTTTGGCGACAAACGGTGCCGTACGCATTATGTGTTGAAAGTTCAAGTATACCGATGTATGAGGGTTGCTCGCCCGAGTCGGAGGGTAGAACGATGGAGACAGGCAGCGATGCCTGCCCAAGATAAATGACAGACAGTACGCTATGGCGGACTACAGAATCCGGCTTATAGTTCTACTATTTTTTATATCGCTCACAGAAACACAGCTAATATGGGCAAAGAGAAAAGAAAGACAAATATCATAGAGACGGCAGTATCTCTTTTCAGAGGGATAATACGATTTCTCACACACGATATATGGGAGATAGGCGACAGAAATCTCTCGAAGACCAAAGCATTAACATTCAACCTACTACGCAAGATAATTTTATCAATCAAAGGTTTTGTGAAGAGCGAACTGATGGCGAGGTCTACCTCCCTGTCGTTCAGGACAGTACTGGCTTTGGTACCTGTATTGGCTCTTATCATCGCCGTAGGACGAGGGTTCGGTATGTCCGAAAGGGTAAACGAAGTTATCGAAGACTCACTTAGCGGACAGAGCGAATTGATACCGTATATAACGGGATTTATCGACAATTACCTCGAGCAAATGTCGGGCGGCGTAGTAATCGGCATAGGTGTAGTATTTCTGTTGTGGACGGTTATCAGCACCTTTCAGGAGATAGAGGCAAACTTCAACAAGATATGGAATGTCGAAAAATCTCGTTCGTTTTTTCATCAATTCACCACATATATAGCTCTGATAGTGCTTGTTCCGGTGCTAATAAGCTTGGCGAGCGGCTTCTCGATATACGTCAATAACCGAATGAATTCCGTACTCGGCGAGCTGTACTCTCCTCTAAACAACCTGTTTATGAGAATACTACCGTTCTTCTTCTATTGGCTTCTGTTTACACTGCTCTATCTGGTCGTACCCAATACCAAGGTAAAATTCGTTCACGCCCTGTTTGCGGGCATTATTTGCGGGACGGCATTCCAGCTATTCCAATATCTGTATATCAATGGGCAGATAAACCTCTCCCGATACAATACCGTCTACGGTGCGTTTGCCGCTATACCTCTGTTTTTCTTTTGGTTGCAAATATCGTGGTTAATTGTCTTGTACGGTGCCGAACTGTCATTTGTCAGTCAGAATCTCAAAGACAAATATTATGAGTACGACAAAGACAAGATATCGAGACGTTTTATGGATTTTGTACTAATATTGACGACAAAAATCATAATCAGTCGTTTCGAAGAGAATATGCCTCCGGTATCGGCAGAATATATAGCCAACAAGAGCAATCTGCCAATACGTCTCATCAACGACTCGGTCAAGATATTGCTGTCTCTCAACATAATAGTGGAAATAATAGACGACAACAACAACCACACATATATGCCCGCTTTCGACATAAACAAAATATCGGTTGCCACCATACTCGACAGGGTAGAGAAAAGCGGCAAAGAGAACTACGGCATCAAACGCGACGGCAATTACAACACTATGTGGGAGATGATAAAAGAAATCAAAGACAAAACTTCTGCAGACAGTAAAGATTTGCTAATAAAAGACATATAAACTAATAATTATCAGAGCACGGAAATTATGGGCAAGACACAATATACACTCGACAGCACGGTACGCCTTATCATAAAGATATTGGTGGTGATACTGATTTTTTTCTCTATAAGATACCTTTACGGAGTACTTCTTCCTTTCGTAATAGGCTGGTTGATAGCATATTTCATACACCCTCTCGTTTGCTTCATACAGTATCGGATACGCGTAAAAAGCCGTATCGTATCCATTATACTGGCGTTGCTGCTCGTATGCGGGGTACTTTTCGGGCTCGGTATGTTGATAATACCCATTATATACGAGGAGATGTCGAAGATAATACCCCTCGTAGACAAATATTTGCAAGATATAAATGCCTATCCGTTTATAAATGAGGTATTGATAAAAAACTTACAGATACATTTCGAGGCTCTCGATTACAAGAAATTAATATCGCTTGATACTTTGAATGTGATTATAGGCAAGGTTGTACCTCAATTCTGGGGATTGATGTCGAATCTATGGCAAGTAGTATTGGCTATCGGTACAATGTTTTTCACAGTACTGTATGTGATATTCATACTGAAAGATTATGAAAAACTAAGCGACAATATGATAAAACTATTCCCTAAGCACTACCGTAATTTTGCACAGGAGTTGCAGACAGACCTGTCGGGAGCAATGAATAGATATTTTCGCGGACAAGCTCTTATATGCCTGATAATAGCGATATTATACAGTATAGGCTTTACCATCATAGGTCTACCGATGGCAATAGTTATGGGGATATTGATGGGAATACTCAGTTTCGTACCCTATCTGCACTCGTTAGGGTTCATTCCCGTGATATTTTTCGCTTTCATAAACAGTGCCGAGACAGGTAATAGTCTGGGTCTTATGCTGTTGGGGATACTAATAGTATTCGTAATCATTCAATTATCGACAGACGCCTTTTTAGTCCCCCGCATTATGGGCAAAAATATGGGGCTGAGTCCTGCAATAATACTACTATCATTGTCTACGTTCGGAGTGATGTTCGGTTTCTTGGGGCTTATCATAGCACTACCCTTCACCACTATTGCCATAGCTTATTACAAACGTTTGGTAATAGAAAAAGAAACGATAACAAAAGACTGATAACAAGCAAAATACAACAACCAAACCTTGATAGCAGGTTACGTTCGGTTATTATCCGATATTTTTATAGCAGATATTATCTATAAGTCTTACCTTGCCACAATATACTGTGATACAGCCAACTACATAAGAAGTATCGTCCCATTTTTCGATATTTTGCAAAGTATTGCCATCTACAATCTCGAAATACTCTACTTTAAGTTCAGGTTTTTGCTCTATTGCAGCTATGGTACACTCTTTGAGCTCAGCCACAGGCGTATTGGGTACAAACTGACGCCCCTCTGCAAGTACAGCATATATATGCGACGCCACTTTTCGCTGATTATCAGACAATAGCATATTGCGGCTACTCATAGCCAATCCCGAATCTTCGCGTACTATCGGGCAAGCCACTATCTCTACCGAAGGATGATAACGCTTTGTCATCAAGCGTATTATAGCCAATTGTTGAAAATCTTTCTCGCCGAAATAGGCTCTGTCGGGGCTCGCCAATTCGAAGAGTTTGCCCACTATTTGCACTACTCCGTTAAAGTGATTGGGGCGAAACCGTCCTTCCATTACTTTGTCCAATCCTTCGAAATCGAACTGAAAGGGAGAGCCGAGTTCGTCGGAGGTATAAATATCTTCGACCTTAGGGGCGAAAACATATTTGCAGCCTGCTTTTTCGAGCAAGGCAACGTCGGCATCGAGCGTACGGGGGTAGCTTCTCAGGTCATCGGGGTTATTGAACTGCGTAGGATTGACAAACACACTGACAATAGTAATGTTATTCTGTGCCACGGCTCGCTCTACCAACGACAGGTGTCCTCTGTGCAAAGCACCCATTGTCGGCACCAGACCTATTGTTTTATTCTCTGACTTTAAGCCATCTACGACTTTTCTTAATTCCTCTTTTGCGGTTAAAATTTTCATTTTGTTCGACTAAAAAACAGTCCGCAAAGATAGTGTATATTTTCGGAAATGTAAACAAAATACTTTTTTCATAACTTTTTTATACCTTTGTGGCTAATTTCACGTATAGATACCGATGACCGAAAATAAGTATACTTTACTGACAAATATAAATTATCCTTCTGACATTAAAAAACTGAACGTAAATCAATTACCACAGCTTTGCGATGAACTCAGACACTTTATTATAGAGCAGCTTGCCAACAATCCGGGGCATCTCGGTTCGTCGTTGGGAGTGGTAGAACTTGCCGTGGCTATACATTATGTATTCGATACTCCGCACGACCGCATCATTTGGGATGTCGGTCATCAGGCATATCCGCACAAGATACTGACCGGCAGGCGTGAGAAATTCCACACCAACCGACAATTCAAAGGGATTTCGGGCTTCCCGTCAATAAAAGAGAGCGAATACGACGCTTTCGGTACAGGGCACGCAAGCACCTCAATATCGGCAGGATTGGGTATGAGTGTTGCTTCTAAAATTAAAAACGAAGACAGAAATGTAGTTGCCGTAATAGGCGACGGCTCGCTGACAGGGGGCTTAGCTTTCGAGGGACTGAACAACACGTCCATAATAGACAACAATCTGCTTATAATTGTCAATGACAACGATATGGCTATCGACCCTATAAAAGGAGGTTGGAACGATGCCTTGGGTAGACTCCACACATCGAAAACTTATAACAGGGTTCGCTACAGGCTATATAATTTCCTGAGAAACAGAAATATAATCACCGAACACGGAGCAAAAAAGTTGACACGATTCCTGAATACTCTGAAAATATCACGAACGAGTCATCATAATAATATTTTCGAGGGACTGTCTATCAGATACTTCGGACCATCGGACGGCCACGACGTTATAAAACTTGTAGATATACTCAGTGAATTGAAAAACCACAAGAAACCGCGTATACTACATATTATCACCCATAAAGGTAAGGGCTACGAGCCTGCCGAAAAAGAGGTTACCACTTGGCATGCACCTGGACGTTTCAATCCCGAAACGGGCGAACGCAACAACGACAAATCACAGATACCGCTATATCAAGATGTTTTCGGCACTACTCTACTCGAACTTGCCAAAGAAAACCCGAAGATAGTAGGCATAACACCGGCTATGCTCTCGGGTAGTTCTATGTCTATTATGCTCAAAGAGTTCCCCGACCGAGTATTCGATGTAGGCATCGCCGAAGGACACGCCGCTACGTTCTCTGCCGGTATGGCAAAAGAGGGATTGACACCGTTTTGCAACATATATTCGTCGTTTATGCAGCGAGCGTACGACAATGTCATTCACGACGTTGCCCTGCAAAACCTACACGTAGTTTTTTGCCTCGACAGAGCAGGCATAGTAGGAGCCGACGGTGCCACACACCAAGGATTGTTCGACATTGCATATATGCGTTGTATACCGAACCTGACGGTAGCCGCACCACGTAACGAACACGAGCTGCGTAACCTGATGTATACTGCCCAACAAGACGATATGGGAGCATTCGTCATTCGATACCCGCGAGGAAAGGGCACTACTGCCGAATGGCACAACACCCCCGTACGCATCGCCTTAGGCACAGGCGAAAAGCTCAAAGACGGCTCCGATATCGCTGTGCTGACCATAGGTACTATTGCCAATCAGGCTCGTAAAGCCATAGAACAGATAGAACGGGAGAATGCCGATATAGGCATTGCTCATTACGATATGAGGTTCATCAAACCGCTCGACGAGAAGATATTACACGAAGTGGGTAAAAAGTTCGAGAAGGTCATAACTATCGAAGACGGCGTCATACAAGGCGGTTTCGGTAGTGCCGTCCTCGAATTTTTTGCTGACAACGGTTACCGAGTACAGACAAAACGCCTCGGCATACCCGACACATTCGTAGAACACGGTACTCCCGACGAACTTTACAGTATGTTGGGGCTCGATACGGAAGGTATCGCAAACTCCATCAGGGAAATGATTCGGACATCTTAGGCAAATAAGCAGGAGCGGTATTAATTATTTTTACTTCAAACAGCAATTCCTTTTTTACTTAATATAATAGATATGAGGATATTAATAGCAGGAGCAGGTGAAGTGGGAAGGCATCTGGCAAAATTGCTTGCCCGCGAAGACCACAACATAACACTGATGGACGCCGACAGCGAGCGTCTACAAGACCTCGATATGTACGACTTTATGACAAGTAGAGGCAACCCTACCTCTATACACGACCTCAAAGAGTGCGGCGTAGGCGGAGCAGACCTGTTTGTTGCCGTTACTCCATACGAAAGCATAAATATGACTGCCTGTATGATAGCCAACAATTTGGGTGTACCAAAAACACTTGCACGTATCGACAACTATGAATATCTCTTGCCCAAGAATAAGGAATTTTTTGCCAAACTCGGAGTGGATTATCTCATTTATCCCGAAGTACTTGCATCGCAAGGCATTATAGAGAGTCTCAAGAAAAACTGGATGAGGCAATATATGCCTTTCCGCAACGGCGAAATGATATTGCTTTCGGTAAAAGTACGTGCAAATGCACCGATATTGAACAAAAAATTCATAAGCGGATACTTCGGACACAACAGATACCGTGTAGTGGCTATCAAACGAGGACACGAGACAATATTACCCAACGGGCAAGACGAAATATTGGCGGGCGATATAGTATTTTTTATGACCAACGAAGACAACCTCGACTTCGTACGAGAACAGGCAGGCAAGGAGGACTACAAAATAAAAGACATAATGATATTGGGCGGCACCAAAATAGCTCAAAAAATAGTGCAAACTATGCCGAACCACTACAACGTCAAAATAATAGAACCTGACAGAGAAGCCTGTATTGCCATATCCGACAAGCTACCGAACACGCTGATAATCAACTCTGACGGAAGAGATGTCGGAGTGCTCGAAGACGAAGACATAGCTTCGGTAGATGCTTTCGTGGCAGTTACTCCGAATTCGGAGGCAAATCTGCTCACCTGTATGGTTGCCAAGCGTTACGGTGTCAAAAAAACCATTGCAGAGGTAGAGAATATCGATTACTTCAACCTCGCAGAATCTATGGATATAAGTACCATTATCAACAAAAAAACCATTGCGGCGAGTTACATACACCAAATAACGCTAAATCTCGATGTACTCGATGTACGCACGTTGCCTTCTATCGATGCCGAAGTGGTGGAGCTCATTGCTAAAGAAGGCTCTAAGGTTACCAAAAACATAGTAAAGAACCTAAGACTACCGGACAACGTCAATATCGGCGGTATCATACGCAAGGGAAACGGCAGTGTCGTCGACGGCAATACACAGATTATACCCAACGACCACGTGATAGTATTTTGCAAAGGCAATACGACAAAAAAACTCGAAGCATTATTCAAATAGCTACCTGTCAATAGTTTATAGTTATGAGGTCAAAGATAAAAACAGGATTTAACTTCAAGATTGTGGTTTATATACAGGGCGGTCTGCTCGTTATAGAGAGCCTGTTTTTTTTGCTTTGTGCGGCAGTAGCCCTATACTACTCCGAACAGACTGTAACGTATTTTGGCATTTCGTTCGGTATATCGGCTATATTGGGTCTGACAGCCCTGATATCGTGCAGAGGAGCCTCTACGTCCATAGGCAAACGCGAAGGGTCGGTAATAGTAACTTTCACTTGGATACTATTCTCATTCATAGGGCTTATTCCATACTGGCTCAGCGGAAATATTCCGTCGTTTGCCGATGCTTTTTTCGAAACTATGTCGGGGTTCACCACCACAGGGGCAACCATTCTGAACGACATCGAAGTTTTGCCCAAAAGTTTGCTGCTTTGGCGGAGTATCACACACTGGATAGGAGGTTTAGGGATAATTGTCATCACTATGGCAGTGCTGCCCATATTCGGATTCAACGGTTCACAGATATACTCGGCAGAGGTAACGGGACTTAGCAAAGAGAAACTGCACCCAAAAGTTAGCGGGACAGCCAAAAGACTGTTGCTCATATATCTGTTTCTCTCCGCAGCAGGCGTAGTAGCTCTCTGGCTTGCAGGAATGAACTGGTTCGATGCTGTCAATCACTCGCTATCGACTGTCTCCACAGGGGGCTTCTCCACCAAAAATATGAGTATAGCATATTGGCATTCGCCTGCCATAGAGTGGATTATAATAGTACTTATGACCTGTTCGGGGATAAACCTTTCGTTGTATTACTTCTTGATAACGGGCAAAATCAAAAGATTCCTATACGACGAAGAGATGCGTACTTTCGTCAATATCATCTTGTTATCCACATTCGTCATAACCATATCTCAATTCGGCATATTAGATTTTGCTCTTGCCGACCTCGGCGAAAATATAAGAGGCAATCTGTTTACCGTTACGTCGCTGATAACAACGACAGGATTTGTATCGGTCGATTATTCGGGATGGCTTGCTGTGGTCTACATACTGTTGCTTCTCACGTTCATAGGCGGTTCGGCAGGCTCTACGGCAGGAGGTGTCAAGGTGATACGTATAATATTGGTTTTCAAATACTGTTACTACGAATTCAAGCGAATGATACATCCTCACGCCGTCTTCCCCGTACGCTACAACGGCAGGATTGTAAAAGAAGATATTGTTACCCGTATGCTTGCCTTCGTACTGCTGTATGTCATTATGTCGCTGCTGGGGTCTGCCGTCTTGTGTTTTTCGGGGCTTGGCTTCGAAGAGTCCATATCGAGTATGATATCTTGTCTTGGCAACGTAGGTCCCGGTCTGGGTCATCTGGGACCGGTCGACAACTACCACGCCATACCATCATTTGCCAAATGGTTTATGTCGTTTGCGATGCTTGTGGGCAGACTCGAGTTCTTCACGGTGCTGCTGCTGTTTGTACCTGCTTTTTGGAAGAAGTAGGGCTATACGTTAGCAACACAGTCGATATTTGATATTATTAATTTCAATAGTAAAAATATTTAGTGTAATCCTCTATCGATAAACTTACCGCTCAGTTGGTCTATCTGTTTAAGGGTTTCGATTTTATCGATAAGAGCAAATGCCTTATCGACGTCATACTCCTTTGTATCCAAATTTAAAGCATAGTCCTTCAGCAGCGAAATTTCTTCATTATACCTTGTTTGAGTAATATTTGTCAATCGTTGTAGATTCCTTATTGCAAAATCGTAAAAAGTATTTTCGAAATTCAACTTACTCTTGAAAGCATTAATATCCAACATCAAAGGTATATGGTCGCTTTTATCTATCCAATTTTGAGGCGTACCGAGTGTCAAATTGTAACCGTTGCGGGTTATTCTGTCGGAAGCAAAAACATAGTCTATATGATAAGGTTTCGAAATATTCCGATGCATAAAAAAAGTCTTTAATTTTTCTTGCCCCTGCTCTTCGTTATGCTGCTTATGGTACAGACTCTCGATACCGAACCGTTTAAGGAAACAAACGACATCGCTATGATTGCCTATTCGTTCTTTTCCATCCCAAATTCGATTACTATTAAAGTCACCCATTAAAATCGAATTTTCCTGCAAAATAGTTTGATAATAATTTATTGCTCCCCAAACCTGTCCGATATAACTTACCAACGGATTCCGCCTGTCATCCTTAGCCCAAACGGCAAAAAGCATAAATGACCTTGCATCATCATATACTTCTATCGGAATAATGTAGCGGAAATTGGGGTTAAACTCTTTCAGGCGTTGAAGCTTAAAGCCTGAATACGAAAAAATTGCAATCCCTTTGTTAGAGTCTCCGTACCAAATAAAATCGTTTGGGGGCGGTGTCAACTTACCAAACTGCAAAATATGTTCTTTCTCACATTCCGCAACTATCAAAATATCAGGGCACAAATCTAAGATATGTCTATTTTTCAACCTAAAAGCTCCCTGGCAATTCCATTCGATTATTCTTATCATATTTCGATTTTGTCGGGTATTCCTATGATATTTGTATGACACTTGTTTTTTATAATAATAGGGATTTCACAGTTAAATCTTCCTTTCAAAGACATACCACGAGGGACTAAATCAGCCCATCGTTCATCAGACTGGTAGGCGTTCAACATTAAGGCAGCCTCTATTCTTTCTCGTTTCCTGACATCGACTATCTCCGATATGAACACTCTATAACTATAAAGCTGTCTGTCAATAGTATTTGAATAATATTCTCCGTGCTTCTTGAAATATTTTTTGCTATCTTCACTTTTTGCCAAATCCCAACCGTGCCATATCTCTTTACGTTCAAAATTTTCTAATGCGTAGAGGTCAATAATCGTATAACTTCCCTTTTTGTATTCTCGTATATGAGTTTTCATTCGTTGTTTGGTAGACTTCGTAACCCCTGCATATTCCAAAACATAATTGCCTCCAATAGAAAAACAAAAAAGATAAACACCCGAAACATCGGGTATCGCTATTGGATTTTCCTGACTCTCGTATCCAAAAAGGCAGTATGGACCTTTCCATTCGATTTCTTCTTGGGTTATTTTCCCACTATCTCGTCGTCTATTAAAATTGTATCTAATATACATATAATTATATAACTATGCTATTTGTATCATTCTCCTCAGAAATTTCCAAAGTTAATTATTTTTTATAATTGGTTTGTGTTATGAAAATTAATTAGTAATTTTGCAGCGCATCGGTTCGATGTTACTATCTTTTGTAGTACATTGATTAAAAGGGAATCGGGTGAAAATCCCGAACAGACCCGCTACTGTGAATCCTATGCAACATTTTGACATAACCTACAATAGTCACTGCATTTTATGATGTGGGAAGGCTGCTCAAAATGAGGATAAGTCAGGAGACCTGCCCGTGCCTTGATATTTTTTTTAAAGCTTTCGAGGAATAGAGTTTTAAACTGTAAATATAACCCTGTTTATATTTTACTTCGACTTCATTCGTACGAAGCTGTTTGATAATTGATTAATAATACATTACGATTTATTATTGAGTATGTTTACAAGTAAAAAGGTAATTACATTAGTAATGTTTACCGCTTCTTTCTGTCCGCTACTGACGGCACAGAACGAGAAAGACAGCATCGAGAGTACTCCTCTCACCGAAGTGGTAGCAACAGCAAAAGAGCAGAAAGAAATCATCTCTGCACAAAAACTGTCGGGACAGGAACTGGATGCCCTTAATTCTTTTTCCGTCGCCGATGCCATCAGATATTTTTCCGGAGTACAGCTGAAAGACTACGGAGGCGTAGGTGGCTTGAAAACCATCAACATACGCAGTATGGGCACAAATCAGGTAGGAGTATTCTACAACGGTATCCAGCTGGGAAACGCCCAGAACGGGCAGGTGGATTTGGGAAAATTTTCGATGGACAATATCGAAGAGATTTCTCTGTACAACGGGCAACGAAGCAAAATTTTCCAGTCGGCACGCGATTTCGGTTCTGCAAGCAGTATCTACATACAACCCCGTAAGCCTCATTTTGCAAGCAACAAGAATACCAATATCAAAGCGAACTTAAAATTCGGTTCATTCGACCTAATAAATCCGTCGCTTCTGATGGAATACAAAATCAACAACAACATAAGTCTGTCGTTCAACGGCGAATGGATCAACGCCAGCGGAAAATATAAAGTTCATTACAGACGAGTGCTCCCCAAGAGTAAAATAGTAGCCTACGATACGGTAGCTATCAGACAAAACGGCGACATCAACGCCGTTCGTCTGGAAGCGGCTCTCTACGGCACTCTCGAAAAAGGGACGTGGAATGTCAATTTCTATAATTACAGCTCCGACAGAGGAGTACCGGGAGCAGTCATCAACAACAAATGGAAACGTGGCGAACGTATGCAGGACATAAACTCATTTGTACAAGGCAATATGAAACTTGCAATAAGCGACCGATGGAACACACTGCTGAACATAAAATATGCAAGCGATTACACACATTTCGAAAACTTCGATTATACGCTTTATCCTACAAACAACAAATTCAGACAAAAAGAGTTCTACATAGCCACGGCAAACCTTTTCTACTTGACCGATTTCTGGGACGTCTCTTTCTCTTACGACTTCCAATACAATACACTCGACGCGGACTTTCAACGTATGGACAATTACGATATATTTGCGTACCCGCGGAGAACATCGCACTGGCTGTCGCTGGCAACATCATTAGACTTAAATCGTCTGAAAATACAGGCAAGCCTGCTGGGAACATTAATTCACGAAACGGTGAGAAAATATAATGCCCCCGACGACAAACACGTTATGACACCTGCCGTATTCGCCTCCTATCGATTGCTGCCCAACGAAGACCTACGACTGAATGCCTTCGCCAAAAAGATTTTCAGAGTAGCCACATTCAATGAGATGTATTATGTAGAGATGATAAGTTCAAATATCAAACCCGAATATGCAACTCAATATGACTTGGGACTCAAATATACCAAACGTCCCAGATATTCTATCGTGAAAAATATCGATGCACAGATAGACGTATATTACAATCTGGTCGAAGACAAGATTATATGTACTCCCAAAAGCCCTCTATTCAAATGGACAACCTACAATCTCGGATTGGTAAAAATCAAAGGATTGGATGTCTCTGTGGGTAATATGTTCAGAATGGGCAATGTCTTTTTACAGACAAAGTTGCAATATACCTATCAGGAAGCTCGCAACTACACAGACCCAGGCGACACTTTCTACGGTCATCAGATACCTTATATTCCCTGGCACAGCGGCACTGTCATAGCCTCTGCTCTCTATAAGGATTGGACTCTGAATTACAGCTTCATATATACAGGAGAGCGATACAGCCAATCGGATAATATCGTATACAATCACGTCCAGCCGTGGTATACTCACGATGTTTCACTGGTAAAAAAGTTTAGAATCAAGGATATGAACTTCAAGGCGACATTGGAAGTAAACAACCTTTTCGACCAAGATTACGAAGTGATATTCAACTATCCTATGCCAAAGCGCAATTACAGATTTTCGTTAGTAGTAGAATTATGAAAAAGATACAGTTAAGCATTACAATGATATTGGGGGTAATAATATCCATTTTATCCTCTTGCCGAGAAGACGAGCATATCGTGGTAAGCGATGTGCAAATAATTCGCGATAAAATAGACCCGAACTCCAAAATAGCAGGAATGTATCTGGTAAATGAAGGAAATATGGGTAGCAACAAGTGTACTTTGGATTTTCTCGACTATACTGAGGGCATATATATGCGAAATATATACCCCGAACGCAACCCGACTGTCGTAAAAGAGCTCGGCGATGTTGGCAACGACGTACAGATATACGGCAACAAGCTGTATATCATTGTAAATTGTTCGAATAAAGTAGAGGTATTGGACGCCCGAACGGGGGTTCGGATAAAACAGATAGAGATACCTAACTGTCGGTATATATGCTTCCGCCGAGAACACGCTTATGTCAGCTCCTACGTAGCGGGCGTTCTTATAGACCCCAATGCACCTCTGGGAGCCGTATTCAAGATAGATACCGCCAGCCTGCAAGTGGTAGATAAAGTAACCGTAGGTTATCAGCCCGAAGAGATGGTAGTCTTGGGCGATTACTTGTATGTCGCCAATTCGGGCGGCTATCGTGTACCGTATTACGACAATACGGTATCGGTAGTGGAATTCGAAGGCTTCCGCCAGGAGCAACAAATAGTTGTCGGGCTCAACCTGCATCGTATCAAAGCGGACAAATACGGCAAACTATGGGTAAGCTCACGCGGTAACTACAATGACATATATTCACCATACGGGAGCGTCCCGTCCAATCTCTTCGTTCTCGACAAAAGAGTCGGCTACAACGAGATGATTGTAACGGATACTATTAACGTGCCTTGCTCCAATATGGCTATACACGGCGACTCTCTTTATCTGTACAGTCACGACTACGACAATATAACACAGCAAAGCACTCTGACATACGGTATTATAAACATCAAGACGAAAAAAGTAGTGAGCAAGAATTTCATCACAGACGGTACGGAAAAAGAGATAAAAATGCCCTACGGAATAAGTATTCACCCCGAAACAGGAGATATCTACGTAACCGATGCGAAAAATTATGTTTCGACGGGAACACTGTCGTGCTACAACAAAGAAGGCAAACGCAAATGGAGGGTAAGCACGGGCGATATTCCCGCACATATGGTATATCTAAAAAAATAATCGAATATGAAAGCTATGTATAAAAATCTATTTGTCTTCTTAGGTATTTTATCGTTATTTACGAGTTGTCGTCAAGAAATACCCACTGTCAGTCTGGGTCTAAGCGACGTCTATTATCTACCAAGGATGAAGGCTTATCGGTTTACGCCGGGGTTTACGGGCGAGACATACCGTTGGAGCCTGATACTGCCCGACGGACGCGACTCGCTCCTATCGGAAGAGCATTATTATACATTCGTTCAGAAAGATGAAGGCACATACAATCTGCGTTTTGAGATAATAGACAAAGAGACCCCTTATATTCACAATTTCACGGTGAATGTAGTACACGAGTTGGTAGAGTATAGTCGGTATATATCGCGTGTACTCGAATACAAGCCCGCTCCGGGACAGTTTATCAACGAGATACCCGAATACGTAGAAGGCGATACCGAAGAGAGTATCCGCATAAAGGTAGAGCAGTCGATTTCGGGCAGAGCCAACAAACTTGTCTCCTTAGGAGGGTACGGAGGGTATGTTACCTTCGGCTTCGACCACACGGTCATAAATGTCCCCAACGAACGAGACTTCATTATATTTGGCAATGCTTTTTACTCTTTGGTAGATGTGGGCAAAAAGGGTGGTAGCTGCGAGCCGGGCATAGTAATGGTTGCTTTCGACAAGAATCAGAACGGCAAACCCGACGAAAGCGAATGGTTCGAGCTTGCAGGCAGCGAATACTATAAGCCCGAGACAAAGAAAAACTATGAGATAACCTATTACCGTCCCGATCCTAACAAGACACCTGAACCCGACGAGACGGGAAATATCACCGACTCCACTTATATAAAGTGGACAGACAATTACAATGCAACAGGGTATATCTCAAAAGTTATTTTCCACAAACAGGATTATTACCCAAAATGGCTGTCGGCAGATAAATTGACTTTCAAGGGCACTTGTCTGAAAAAAAATGCAGAAGAAGTAAGCGGAGCAGGCAAATATTGGGTACAGTACGCATACGATTGGGGATATGTAGATAATCACCCGAACGACTCGATATCGCTTATAAATTTCGATATAGACTGGGCTGTCGATAACAGTGGCAAAAAAGTGTATCTACCCGGTGTCGATTTCATCAAAGTATATACGGGGCTCAACCAGACCTGTGGTTGGCTCGGAGAGACTTCGACCGAAATAATAAGAGCAGAAGATTTACACATAAAAAAGAATAAATAAACTTTAATTTCTTAGTAATATGAAAAAAATATTTTCGTTATTGTTATTGATGTCGGTATCTATTATCGCTGTCTGCCAAGATAATAAAGAGACAGAATATACCGACGGTACTTTTATTGTTAACGAAGACTGGTATGGACATCAGAACAGTACCATAAACTTCATAACAAATGGAGGAGAATGGATTTATCGCATTTTCCAGAAAGAGAATCCTGGTAAAGAACTTGGTTGTACAAGTCAGTACGGTACTATCTACGGAGGTAAATTTTATGTAGTATCAAAACAGGAAAAAGACCCAGGTGCTAAGATTACAGGCAGCCGACTGGCTGTTTGTAATGCCAAGACGATGAAATGTCTGAAGGAAATACAAAAGATTGCTACCGACGACAAGGGAGAGTCTATTGCCGACGGACGGTCTTTTCTAGGAGTAAACGAGAAAAAAGGATATGTCGGTACAAGCAACGGTATCTGGGTGTACGATATGGAGACTATGACCATAGGCAAACAGATAAAGGGGACAGGAAATCCCAACGGAAGTGGCTATGGGAAGTTATATTATGCTCAAATAGGTACTATGGTGCGTACGGAAGATTACGTCTTTGCCATACATCAGAACGATGGTCTCAAAATAATAGATGCCGACGCCGATACTCTGATAAAAACAGTGGCTCCTCCCACGTATTACGACGAGAAAAAAAAGAAAACTCGATCTAGAGGTTTCGGCTCTATCGTACAGTCCAAAGACGGTAACCTATGGATAAGTGTGGCGTATGATGTATCGGGCAACGGTGCTACCGTACCATATCTGATAAAGATGAACCCCTATACTTTTGCGACCGACACTCTACATATACCTAACGACAAAGGTATAGAAGACGTACCTAACTCTTGGTATGCGTGGACTGCCGACGGGTTCTGTGCAAGCACGCAGGAAAATAAAATATACTGGCTGGGACAAAACGGCAATAGTTGGTTCAAAGGGCGTAGAATATTCTGTTATGATATAGACAAAAATGAATTCTCTAAGGTATACGACTTCGAAAAACTACCGGGGAAATGGATAATGTACGGTACGGGATTCCGAATACACCCCATTACCGACGAACTCTATTGTTTTATGTTTCACGAATTCCAAGACCCCACACATCAGTTAGCCCGTATAAGCAAAAAGGGAGAAATGTTGGCTACATATCCTATGATAAAAAATTATTGGTTCCCTGCCCTGCCCGTTTTCCCTGACAACTTCGACCCTGAAGTCAAAGATATTCCTACCATCAACTGCGACAAGGGAGGTTCGTATACACTCAAACTAAACGATTGGGTCAGCGACAAAGACAATATGAATGTCTCGATAGTGAAAACGCTTGTAGAGAACTCTGCTCCTACACTTTTCAGCGCAACGGTAAAAAACGGCAAATTGATTATCAAATCACTGAACAATAAAGATGGAGTAGGCTCGGTTACAGTTCGTTTCAATTCCAACGGTAAAATAGTAGACAAAAAAATTGCCGTAAAAATAGGTATCGGTACAGACACGGACAATATTTCGAACGATTCGCACAACATATATATGCACGATAATACTCTGTTCGTCGAAAACTGTCTCAATTATCATGTTGCAGTATACGATGTCTATGGCAGAAAAGTAGCCGATATGCAAATCACGAGCGACAAATATCATAGAAATATGGATTTGCCACAAGGCATATACATCATCAGAGCTTCCAAAGGAGCTAATATTGTTACTAAAAAAGTAATTAACAAATAACACAAAACTCCGACATTGCAAGACGTACGTAGAAATGCGTTTTGCAATGTTTTTCCAATATTTTAAAATCACCAAAAGTAAAAAGACATGAAAATCGATAATTATTTTATTCGAATGCTATCGATACTGAGACGTAAATCCGTATTTTCAGCCATCGTATTGATATTATTGCTTTCGGGCAATATCTCCGCACAACAAAAAGCATTCAAAACACAGGGCATACCACGCCCCGAACAGAAAATAAAAAGCGACAATAAAAATCTGTCGCCAAAAGTAAAGAAATCTCCCACCAGAGACAACACATTCACTTTCGACGATATAAAATTCTGGGTAGGCGAAGGTGAAAACAAGGCTGCCCTTGTCGTAGACTGGTATTACGACGACGAGACAGCGATGGTGTGGGGATTCCGCTGGAATGGCGAAGCAACAGGATTGGATATGATAAAAGCTATTGCAAAAGCCGACCCAAGTTTCCTATTCCTCACACAGCTTACAAATCTGGGCAATACCATCGCCGGATTAGGCTACGCCTCCTCACGACAAAAAATCAAAATCACCTATGACTTGGAAGGTGTCAAAAATGACCCGAAAATAAATTTCAAATTCGACAAACCTAACGAGTTTTTGGGGCAACACAGCTGTCCTACCAACCCTATGGCTGACATTGAAGCAGCCATACAAGGAGGTATGGATACGGGGATAATAGACCACCCGTTCAACTATGCCAAATACGGATATGCGTGCTATGACTACGACTATTGGAAATGCACATTACCCGAAGTAAAATGGCGGGCTGCCTGGTATCACGAAGGATATTGGTCGTATCTCATAAAAGACGATATCAACGACGAGTTTGTATACTCGGGAGTAGGAGCCACTCTACGAAAACTCACCAACGGCAGTTGGGACTCGTGGGGATTTCAGAAAGGTTGGGAAAGTTGGACAGGAGTCGAGCCTCGCGAACCTTTCAAGCCCGCTCCTCTACCTGTAACAATACCTGCAAAATTCGAAGACATAACATACTGGGTCGGCAATGGAACTAAGAAGGCAGGTGTCGTAATCAAATGGAATGACGGTAAAAGCGAAAATTCACTTATGTGGGGGTATCGTTGGGACGGCGACAAAAAAGTCATCGATATGCTCAAAGATATAGCCCGCCAAGACGAACGATTATTCATTTTGCTTAATAAAAAAGATTCCATCGGAGGTATTGGCTTCGATATAGACGGCAAAAACACACAGGCTGTAATTTATAACAACAATACCACATATCCGCTGTATCCGTTCGAAGGATTGGTCAGTGCCTCGAACTCCGATTTCGACAAATATGCTGCAATGGATAATGCAGATTATTGGAATGCAGGTATCGTACAAAAAGGTATCTGGAGATATTTCAAGCAAGAGAAGGGCGAAAAATATCTTCTCGAGTCTGTCGAATCGATACAAAATAAAACATTGACAGAAAATTCGTGGAATGCTTTGAACTTCGACAAAGAATTCAAAGGAGCGGTTTGGGGCAATTTCACACCGGTAACCGAATACAAACACGAAACGGTAGACTATACCAAAGGTATGTTCGTAGTCAATGAAGAGTGGTTCGGGCACACCAACGGTTCCGTCAATTTCATGAAAGAGAACGGAGAATGGATATACAGAGCCTATACCAGAGAAAATCCGCGACAGGCATTCGGTGCCACTACACAATTTGGAACCATATATGGCGACAACTTCTATTTTGTTTCGAAACAAGCTGCCGACGGTGGCGACAAGCAATACACCCCGGGGGGACGCTTAGTAATAGCAGATGTCAAAACATTGAAGAAAAAAGCAAATTTCGATGTACTCGGAGAAGCAGGAGACGGACGGTCTTTCCTCGGAGTAGACGAACAAACCGGATATATCGGTACAGCTAAGGGTATAGTTTTGTTCAATATAGACAAAATGACCATAGGCAACGTCATAGAAGGCACTACAAAAGGACAAATCGGAACAATGCTACGTATAGGCGACTATGTTTTTGCCTGTATGCAAGGCAAAGGGGTATTGGTGATAAATGCGACAAATCACACAATCGTAAAAACAATAGAATGTACCAATATCGGCTCTATCGTTTCGAGTAAAGACGGCTATTTGTGGGCATCTGCATACGGCGACGGCTTGTGGAAAATAAATCCGTATACATTAGCTGTCGAGAAAAAAATAGCCATACCCGAAAGTGCCCGCATACCCGGTACTTGGGGGGCTTGGAACTCGGGAGTAATGGCAGCAAGCGAAAAGACAAACTCTATATTTTGGGCAAAAATGCAAGGCTCGGCATCGATGACCTATTTTGGCACCAAAGTATTTAAATATGACATAGATAAAGACGACGTAAACAGTACCGATTTCTTATCTAAACCATTCTATGAACTCAAAGGGTACGATGGCAAAGAGGCTTTTTATGGTTCTGCCATCAACATAAACCCCGCAAACAACGAACTTGTAATCACCTCTACAAGAACAGGATACGGTGCCAACTACCAGAAGAATAGAGTTCACGTAATCGATGCGGAAACAGCTGAGGTAAAAAACATCTACGAACTGAACGACTACTACTGGTTCCCTGCAATGTCGGTTTTCCCCGACAATGCAAGCCCCGTCATTGCCGAGGCACTGAAAGATACGATTATCGATGGCAATACAAAGATTTATTTAGGCGATAAAGTCAGCGATGCGGACAATTACGACAAGCGTATTACAAAATCTATAGCAGCCTTATCCGATCAAAGTCTGTGTTCAATATCGATACGTAACGACAGTCTTGTTATTCTGCCCATCAAAGGTAAATACGGAAGCGTAGACGTAGATATCAAATTCAATTCGAACGGTAAAATTGCAACAAAAAAAATCAAAATTACCATAAACAACCCTTCTACGGGTATAGATAACACAAACAGCGACTTATCGATATTCTACAATCCGACAACGGGAACTATTCATATCAAATCCGACACAGAAGGTAGGGCAATTATCTATGGCATAGGAGGCAATGCGGTTATGTACGTTACCGTAAACAGAGGCGAAAACTCAATACAGGCTTCGCATCTTGCACAAGGAGTATATATCGTAAGATTTATGGACAAATCCGTTAAAATAATAAAGCAATAATACCCGATTAACTATATCATTCATACAAAAAAGATTACCGTTTTTTTCTGCCTCGATATATCTGTAGGGCAAAAAAGACGGTAATTTTTTTAATACAATCGTAGTCGTTAAACTCGTTTCATTTGGATCAACAAACCGATAGACAAATTCCACAAAAAAAACAAACAATCGACTTAAAAACAGGCAGTTAATCCTCAAAACACAATATTTCTAATAATAAAAAACAACCTCTAAACTGTCGATGTTTGAGGTTGTTTGTATCTGCAATCGTGTCCTCGCAGGGATTCGAACCCTGGACCCACTGATTAAGAGTCAGTTGCTCTACCAACTGAGCTACGAAGACAATCTGAATCGAAAACCGCTCGGATTTTCGAGTGGCAAAAGTACTATTTTTTTATCAAACTCACAATATTTTTTCCGTTTTTCCGTAAAAATAAAGTAATTTTGGCATTCAGAAAAAATAAAAACCGATGAATTTCAAAGAAGGAGAGATACTGTACTTCGATAAGCCGCTTACTTGGACTTCGTTCGACCTTGTGGGGCGTATACGTAATATCATCACTCGTGCCACGGGCGAAAAGATAAAAGTCGGACACGCAGGCACTCTCGACCCCTTGGCAACAGGCATTATGATACTTGCCACAGGCAAAGCAACAAAGCAGATAGAGACCTTACAGAGCGGTGTCAAAGAGTATATTGCCACCCTAAAACTCGGAGCCACCACCCCGTCGTTCGATATGGAACACCCCGAAGATGCCGTATATCCGACAGACCACATCACCAAAGAAATGATAACAAACACTCTCTCGCATTTCAAAGGAGAGATAATGCAGGTACCGCCTGTGTATTCGGCTGTGAAAATCAACGGCAAACGTGCCTTCGACTATGCCCGCAAAGGCGACAATATAGAACTGAATGCCAAACCCCTTGCAATAGACGAGATAGAGATGTTGAACTTAGATATGCCGTATCTCGAGATCCGTGTGGTATGCTCCAAAGGCACATATATCAGGGCTTTGGCTCGCGATATAGGCTCGGCTCTCGGTTCGGGTGCATACCTGACCGCCCTAAAACGAACGCGTATAGGCAATATAGGATTAGACAGGTGTCTTACTATCGAAGAATTCAAGCAATCGTTAGATAGACAATATAATACAGACAACAACAAAACAACCGACTAAAATCCGATGAGAAAAATATTCGTATTACAAGACAAAGACACACAGTCCGACAGTATATCGACGTGGGCAAGAGAGTTGGCAACGGCTTTCAAACACGAAACAGACAGCATAAGTGCCGACAAAAACACGTCCGCCGACGATTTTGCCAAGCATTTGGAAGACGAAGACGCCTCGCTGCTAATAATCGAACTCACCGACAAAAAACACATACAGCAGTATCTTAATCTGTGCCGAGGACTCCGCGTACCGTATCTGTTTATCCGCCCACAACAGGCATTCCGTATCGATAAAATATCGCTGCCGATAACGTTTTTGGTCGAAGATAAAGAAAAAATACCTTTTGCTTCGGCTTTCGGACGTTTCTGCAATTCGAACATAACAGTCTACAAACCAAAAGATTACGGCGATAAAGCCCAAGAAACCATCAATCAGGCACAGACACTGTTCGACTCGTTCTCACTACAATACACTATACATCAGGCAAATAAAGGCAGTTATGACGTCGAGTCGGAAGCAGCGATAGCCGCCGTAGGCGACAATGTAGATATGGTAATAATATCGGCTTCGCGCGAATACGGTCTCGACGATATAATCTTCGGTTCAAAAGAGAAGAAAATACTAAAAACCGCACAAGTACCTATTTTACTGATAAATCCGCGTGCAGACCTATATGCTCTCTGCGACTGACAATCTAAAAAGTAGGCTAACAATGGAAATATTATACGAAGACAATCACATAATTGCCATCAACAAAAGCTCCTCCGATATAGTACAGGGCGACAAGACAGGCGACAAACCATTGGTAGACACCGTCAGAGAGTATCTCAAAGAGCGATACTCCAAGTCTGGCAATGTATTCTGCGGCGTAGTACACCGCCTCGACAGACCCGTATCGGGCGTAGTACTCTTTGCCAAGACCTCCAAAGCACTTGCACGCCTCAACGAAATGCTCCGAGGGCACGAGATAAAAAAGAAATATTGGGCAATAGTCGTAAAACCGCCCCAAGAGCAGGAGGCTACCCTGAAGCACTATCTCGTCCGCAACGAGAAACAAAACAAATCGTATGCCTACACGACCGAAAAAAAGGACTCCAAACTCGCTGTCCTACATTATGTTACGATAGGCAAATCAGAACGTTATACTCTGCTCGAAGTGGATTTACACACAGGCAGACATCATCAGATACGTTGCCAGCTGGCTGCTGTGGGAGCCGTCATCAAAGGCGATTTGAAATACGGTGCTCCACGCTCCAACCCCGACGGCGGTATATCGCTACACGCCCGCAGTGTGGAGTTCGTACACCCCGTACGCAAAGAACTTGTCGTTATCACCGCACCGCTGCCGACAGACAAACTTTGGACGGCGTTCGACAAACAGTAAAATTTATCCGAAACTGACATACTACCACCGCACAACAGTTGCTACATTCGGCTGTGGTGATAATCCGAGCCAATTTTTTTTAAACTCCGACACAGAGATATTCTGAAATTATTTTGTATCTTTGCGGGTTAATTATAATTTTCTTTGAATGCTAATACAATTTTGTCAGTGCAGAGAGTAACACCCAAAAAGTATTTCGGTCAGCATTTCCTCAAAGACCTCAGGATTGCCGAACGAATAGCGGAAACTATTCCCGACAATATTAAAAATATTTTGGAAATCGGTTCCGGCACTGGTGCATTGACACAGTTTCTCTTGAAAAAAAATGATACGAATCTGCTCGCAATAGAGATAGACAAAGAGAGTTGTGCCTATCTCGGTGAGCACTATCCGCAGCTGAGAGTCTTCAGAGACGATTTCCTCACATTCGACTTCGACCGAATATTCGACGATGAGCCCTTCGGCATAGTCGGCAATTTCCCGTACAATATCTCGACCGAGATACTCTTCAAAGTACTCGACAACCGAAGCCGAATACCTTTCTTTGCGGGAATGTTCCAGAAAGAAGTCGCCGAGCGTATCTGTGCCACACACGGCAATAAAGTGTACGGAATAACGAGTGTTCTGACGCAGGCTTTTTACCGCACAGAATATCTTTTTACGGTCTCCGAGCAAGTGTTTGTGCCTCCGCCTAAGGTCAAATCGGCTGTTATTCGCCTGACAAGAAAAGAGCAACAAACGCTCGACTGCAACGAACGACTCTTCTTCTCGATAGTGAAAACAGCCTTTAACCAAAGACGCAAAACGATGCGCAACTCGCTCAAAACGTTCAACGCCGACTTGTCGGACAAAACGTTCGACCTACGACCCGAACAGATAAGCCAAGAGCAGTTTATAGAGATAACAAAACTCATTCAAAATCAATCAATCTGAGAAATAGTCTGCCTCGATTCTTTTAGCGGAGTGTTTCTCTGGAAAAAACGAAAATAAAGATATGGCAGAATTCAGATTTTTTTACAAAGAAGATAACCGCATAAAAATGTCTCGCACTATCGAGACGGTGAAGACCGTTCCAATCGAAAATTTCCTTTGGATAGACCTCAACGACGTAACGGTAGAGGTAGAGAGCGAACTCGAACAGTTCCTCAAAATCTATATTCAGGAAGAAGAAGAGATGGAAGAGATAGAGATTTCGTCGCGTTATATCGAGACAGCCGATTCCATCGTAGTCAATTCGCAATTCCTACTCGACAACTTCGAAGAAGAGACCGTCTCTCTGATACTGAAAAACGGCATTCTCATCTCTGTACGCAGCAAACATCTGCACTCATTCAACGAGATAGTGAAAAAGATTTTTGCCAACCCTCGCAACTATCTGTCGGGGTACTCTATTTTTGTAGATTTGCTCGCTACCCGTGTCGATTACGATGCCGATATGATAGAGGATATGGCTCGACAGATAACAGAACTTTCGAACGAGATAAAGACCGAAGACAATGCCGACGACGACGCACTTATAGCCGTCAAAAACCTACAAGAAAAGACGATGATAATACGCGAAAACATTGTCGACAAGCAGCGTGTCTGCTCCAATATGCTCAAAAGCGTACTTATGCCGGGCGAGGCAAAAGCGAAGCTATCTATCATTATCAAGGATATAAACTCGCTTTTCGAACACACCCGCTTCTCGTTCGACAGGCTCGAGTATCTGCAAGACGCCATCATAGGTCTTATCAACATACAGCAAAACAAGATAATAAAGATTTTCACCATCGTATCGGTAATATTTATGCCGCCTACGCTGATAGCAAGTATCTATGGAATGAATTTCACCGACTTTTCGATATTGCAATGGCGACACGGAGTACTGTTTTCGATAGTACTGATGATACTTTGTGTAGTGGGTATCTTGTGGTTCTTCAAAAAGAAAAAATGGTTTTAGACAATAATAATCAATCAAAAACATACATACACATAACGATATGGCTCTAATAAAAACAGTAAGAGGCATCGAGCCCAAGATGGGCGACCGATGTTTTTTGGCAGAGAATGCCACAGTAATAGGCGACATAGTGATGGGCAACGACTGTTCGATTTGGTTCAATGCCGTACTCCGTGGCGATGTAAACTCCATTCGCATAGGCAATAACGTCAACATTCAAGATGGTGCGGTGCTGCACACGCTCTACGAGAAGTCGCAGGTACATATAGGCGATTTCGTCTCTATCGGGCACAATGCGGTGGTACACGGCGCCATCATCAAAGATTATGCTCTGATAGGAATGGGTGCCGTAGTGCTCGATAACGCCGTCGTGGGCGAAGGAGCTATCGTGGCGGCAAATGCTCTGGTACTCTCTAATACGGTCATAGAGCCCAACACCATCTGGGCGGGAGTGCCGGCTAAGTTCGTCAAAAAAGTCGAGCCCGAGCAGGCAAAAGAGATAAACCAAAAAATCGCCCACAACTACACCACGTATGCTTCGTGGTTTGCCGACCCCGAAGGCTGCAAAAACATATCGGAGTAAAGAGAATTGATCCCGACGATATAAATTAAAGGGTAATTCTGGACAAAATGAGGCTATTTTTTGGGTCAGTCATTGGTTATACCAATAATAGTTACAAAAAACAGCAACACTTTTGTCCTCCCGACTGATGCTATGGAACAGCGACCAAATCAACCTTACGGTTGAGGGAATCAATTATGTTATCAAAATACACAGATATAACACGCAAATAACTCGCAATCAATTATTTAAACAAAAAAACTTAGCTGTGTTTTTAAAAAATATCTTAGAAAAAATATCCGGCAAGCTGGGAATAACCACCTCCCCAAAAACACCTATTTCCTGTCCGTGCTATTATGCTGAAGAAAAATGCATCGGAGGGAGTCCCTTTCCTTTGGAGGATTTCCAAAGCATAATGACTCACTTTGACCAACTAAACGACCATAACATCAACTTATTAGGTGAAAGATTTAGCGAAAAAGATCCCTCTGGGATTGTATATATTCATACGGAGCAGGATAGTGAGCCCATACAAGGACACAACATTCTTATCCCTCAAAGCATTATATTCGAAGACCTCCAAGAGAATGTATTCTATGCTATCTGTCGTATCAAAGACCAATGTGAGTGGGTACAATATGCCTATTATATCTCAGACAAAAAAGGACATAAATGGTATGATTATATAGGGAAGAATGAACCCGTAACCGATAGTCGTACTATTGAGCGCCTCGAAAAACGCCTTTCTGTTTACAAGGATTTAATAATCACCTTATTGAAAAAACAAGAAGGCAAAGGGGATATAGCACCTAAAAATATTCCCATATCCAAAAAATTCAATAAAGAATGGCTGTCATTAGCCTCCTTGCTCTCCATTCCTACTCGTACAGCCAATAGAATCTGTAAAAGTGTATTGGGAGAAGAAGATGTATTCGATGCATTCCTCTCAGAAATGATAGCGGCAGATTACTTAGAGGAACTTGACTGGAACTCAGCAGCAGAAGACGTGATATATAACTACAATCTACTAAGCAAACAACTAAATGGCACAGAAATAGACTTGGAGATAGATAACAACACACCTCCTGATGAGGTATTCAGGCTTTTGGCGGCAAAAAGTGAATTTGCCCTTTATCAAATTGACATCGATGAGTATTTCATAGGTCTTTGCCCAAAAGAAAATGCAGAAGCCGTACAGAGTCAGTACAAAGCGTTTTTTTCTGTGTTAGACAATGAAACGAGCATTACATTAATATCATAAGTTGTCTGACAACACACAAAAGAGCAAAAACTCAGGAACGCTATCGCCCCCGAAGCAATGTCTTATATCTTTAAAAATACACCTTAAAGCACTGATAATGTTTCTGTAAAGGCAAACAGACAAATCCTCGCAAAGACAGATAAAACGAGGGGCTTACGCAACTTTTAAGCAACATTTCTGTCCATCACGTCAAAAAAGGCTACCCATCATTTTGAGAGTAGCCTTTTTTTGTTGTCCGTAGCGGAGGGAGTGATTATTTGTATTTCATTCCCAGATTCCACATTATAAACGAATAGACGTCGGTCTCTTCCTCTATCACCTTTGTAATCGGCTTGCCGCCGCCGTGTCCGGCTTTGGTGTCGATACGGATAAGCTTGGGAGCATCGCCCGTATCGGAGGCTTGCAGCTGAGCGGCATATTTGAACGAGTGTGCCGGCACGACACGGTCGTCGTGGTCGGCGGTAGTGATGAGGATAGCAGGATACGGCGTACCGTCGTTCTTGATGTTATGAAGCGGCGAGTAGGCTTTCAGATACCGATACATCTCTTGTGAGTCGTCGCTGCGACCGTAGTCTGAAGCCCAGTTCCAACCGATAGTAAAGAGATGATAACGCAGCATATCCATCACACCTACCTCAGGTATGGCTACGCGGAACAGGTCGGGACGCTGATTGATAACGGCACCCACGAGCAAACCGCCGTTAGAGCCGCCGTTGATGGCAAGGTGCTCGGCAGAAGTGTATTTCTCTTTTACGAGAAATTCGGCAGCAGCGATAAAGTCGTCGAACACGTTCTGTTTGTTCATCTTGGTGCCTGCTATGTGCCACTCTTCGCCATATTCGCCACCGCCTCTGAGGTTAGCCATCACATATATGCCGCCGTTTTCGATGAAAGGCAGACGGAATGTAGAGAACGAGGGACGAAGCGATATGTTGAACCCACCATAACCGTAGAGCAGAGTGGGGTTTTTGCCGTTTTTCTTCAAACCTTTTTTATAAACCAAAAACATCGGTACGCGTGTGCCGTCTTTGGAGGTGTAGAAGAGCTGTTCGGTAGTATAATCTTCGGGGTTGAACTTCACTTTCGGTTCGATATACTTCTCCGACTTGTTGGCTTCGATATCGTATTTGAAGATTGTCGTCGGGTAGGTGAAAGATGTGAAAGCGTAGAATATCTCTTTCTCTTTCTTGTCGTAGCTGAACGAAGCTGTACCGAATGTGGGGAACTCTATCTCACGTTCACGTTTGCCATCTACCGAATACACATACGAGCGTACAGATGCGTCTTTATCGTACGACACTATCATTTTGCCGTTAGTGAAACCTGCCGATAGCAGCACGTTTTCCGACTCGGGTATTACGTCTGTCCAGTTTTCGATTTTGGGGTTCGCTATATCGCCCTTCATCAGTTTGTATTTGGGGGCTTTGTAGTTGGTCAGCACGTAGAAAGTGTTTCCGGTCATATCTACGACGGTATAATCGTAAGAGTCGTCAGAAGCTATCTCCACTACCTTAGAGCCTGTTTTCTTGAGGTCTTGGACGAATAGACGGTTACCCAAGGCGGCACCGCCTTCATAGACGAATACGGCGTTTTCTTCCTCAGGTACGGACGACGAGTAGAAACGTTTCGGATAGTTCTTGTTTTCGTAGAATAGTTTGTCTGCACTCTGTGCCGTACCTATTTTGTGATAAAAAATCTTGTGATATTCGTTTACGTTAGAGAACTCTTTGCCTTTCTTCGGTGCGTCGTATGCGGAGTAATAGAATCCGTTGCCACACCACGAAACGGACGAAAATTTAGCCCACTCTATCTTGTCTTGCGTCAGACTGCGAGTAGCAAGATCCATCACGTAAATCTCTTCCCAGTCGCTTCCGGAGCGAGATATCGCGTACGACATATACTTACCGTCTCTCGAAAACTTGATAGCTTTGAGAGCCACAGTGCCGTCGTCGGATAGTTTATTGGGGTCGAGCAACACCTGAGCTTCGCCGTCGAGCGTATTTTTTACGTAGAGAACACTCTGATTCTGCAGACCGTCGTTTTTGAAGAAATAATACTTGCCCTTTTCGATGAAGGGTACTCCGATTTTCTCGTAATTGGCAAGTTCCGTAAGACGATTTTTGAGGCTTTCTCTGAACGGTATCTTTGCCAGATAGTCTTGTGTAACCTTGTTCTGTGCTGCCACCCATTCTTTGGTTTCGGCAGAAGTGTCGTTTTCGAGCCAAGCGTAAGGCTCAGCCACAGTATCGCCGTAATAGACGTGAAAAGAGTCTGTTTTGGCGGTTTCGGGGTATACGATAGCCTCCTGTCGGGGCTGCTTCTGCCCACAGGCAAACAACAATGCAGTTGCCATAATTAAAACTGAAAATTTTTTCATAAAAACTACTTTTACTATATGAAACAAATTAAATTATTATTTTTCTCTGTAAGTAATGAGACAACAAAGGTATAAAAAAATACGGGATATACTCCCGACAAAATATTTATTGAATATTTCCATACGCCTTATTCTATGGTCTTAAATGTATATCCCTCTTTTATAAGCCATTCTATCGCCATAGGCAGAGCTGTCAACATATTGGCTGCCGATTTCTGCGAATCGTGGAAAATTATTATAGAACCCGGTTTGGAGAATTTTTTGACGATAGACAGACATTTATCGGGTTTCAGTCGTGGGTTGTAATCTCTCGTGATAACGTCCCACATTATTACTTTGTATCGTTTTTTCAACTCTTTTAGTTGCCTCAATGTTATGCGTCCGTATGGCGGGCGAAACAAGTTGCTGTCAATCACAGTACCAGCCTCCTCTACATCTCTGAGGTATTCGTTACAAGAGGTATTAAACCCTTTGATATGATGCATCGTATGGTTGCCCACTCGATGTCCGTTTTTTATCAGTAAATCAAATATCTGAGGATGTCTCCTGACATTGTCGCCCACACAAAAAAAGGTAGCTTTGATATTGTATTTATCAAGTATATCCAGTACCTTGGGCGTTACTTCGGGACAGGGACCGTCGTCGAAAGTCAGATATATCGACCGCGTACCATCTTTTATATTCCAGATGGCAGGTATGAATAATTGTAAAATTTTATTTGTCCTCTCTACAAACATTACAACCGTATCTCTTGTACGATATTGTCTATCGACACAAGTTTTTGCTCACCTGTTTCCATATTTTTCAGCATCACCGAATGACTTTTTATCTCTTCGTCGCCCACGATAGCAACAAATGGTATGCGTTTGTCGTTGGCATACTGCATCTGCTTCTTTATCTTGGCATTGTCGGGGTAGAGTTCGGCGGCAATACCTTTTCGGCGTATACTTCGGACTATTGGCAGTGAATATTTGCGTCCCTCTTCGTCGAACACAGCGAAAAGTATCTGTGTGGCGGCTGCCGAATGTGTTGGGAACAGTCCGAGTGTATCGAGCACGTCGTATATACGGTCTGCCCCGAACGAGACACCTACGCCCGAAACACCCTGCAATCCGAATACTCCTGTGAGGTTGTCGTATCTGCCTCCTCCCGATATACTTCCTATCTGTACGTCACGAGCCTTCACCTCTATTATGGCACCCGTGTAATAGTTCAGACCGCGTGCAAGTGTGAGGTCGAGCTCAAGCGAGGCGGCAAGCCGACAGTCTGCCAGATAACTAAGTATCGTCTCTGTCTCTTCTATTCCCTTTTGTCCCATTGTCGAGGCAGTGAGAATGTGTCTCAACTTATCGAGTTTTTCGCCATTATCTCCTCCGAGCATCAAAATAGGCTGGAGCAGTTCTATCGACTCAGGCGATATACCCTTCTCCTCCAACTCCTTATTGACATTATCAAGCCCTATTTTATCGAGTTTGTCGATAGCTACGGTTATATCCGTTATCTTATCTGCTTCGCCTATCAGTTCGGCTATGCCGGCTAATATTTTTCGGTTATTTATTTTTATGGATACGTTTATTCCCAATCGTCCGAATACATCGTCTATCAACTCTATCAATTCTACTTCATTAAGCAACGAGTCTGAGCCGACAATATCCGCATCGCACTGATAAAACTCTCTGTATCTGCCACGCTGAGGACGGTCTGCCCGCCATACGGGCTGTATCTGATAACGACGGAACGGGAAAGTTATAGCATCGCGGTGTTGTACGACAAAACGTGCAAACGGCACCGTAAGGTCGTATCGCAAGCCTTTTTCGGCAATTTTCAACGTCAATTCCCTGACATTCGACACATCTTGTTCTGCGGTAGAAACACCATCTAAAAAATTACCCGAATTTAGTATGCGAAACAGCAGCTTATCGCCTTCGTCGCCATATTTGCCCAGCAATGTAGAGATATTCTCCATAGCGGGTGTCTCTATCTGCAAGAAACCGAATTTACGAAATGCTTCTCTTATCGTATCGAATATATAGTTGCGTCTCTCCATTTCTACGGGCAGGAAGTCGCGTGTGCCCTTAGGTATAGATGGTTTAGACATCGTATATCGTTTTATAAAAAATAGAATTTAGTCGTTCAATATTAGCAACAAATCTCCGAAACAACCGAATTTGTAACCTTTCTTTATGGCGGTATTGTAAGTCTGCATAGTGAGATCGTAACCCGCAAAAGATGCCTGATTCATCAACATTGTAGAGTATGGCAGGTGGAAGGTCGATAGCAGCGAACCGACTGTCTGGAACTCGTATGGCGGGAATATGAATTTATTCGTCCACCCGCTATACTCCTTTATCTTACCCGGTACGGTGGCGGCAGTCTCCAACGTAAGCAATACTGAGGTGCCTATGGCACATATTTTACGTCCTTCGGCAGATTTTTTGTTGAAAAGTTGGGCAAATTCAGGCTTTACCTCCATCTGTTCGGAGTCGAGTTTATGTTTTTGCAAGTCTTCTACATCTATCGAACGGAACATACTCAACGAACAATGCAGAGTAATAAAACCGGCTTCTATACCCTTTATCTGCATTTTTTTCATCAACTCTCGGCTGAAATGTATCCCCGTAAAAGGAGCTACTACCGCACCCTCTTCGGAAGCGAAAACAGTCTGGTAAGCCTCTGTATCTGCATCTTCCACAGGGCGTTTGATATATGCGGGTAGCGAGGTTCTACCGAGTGCAAACAGTGCTTTTTTGAACTCCTCGTGTGTGCCGTCGTACAGAAACCTCAATGTACGTCCGCGCGATGTGGTGTTGTCTATTACTTCAGCCACAAGGCTTTGGTCTTCGCCGAAATACAGTTTATTGCCTACTCTAATTTTGCGTGCAGGGTCTACCAGTACGTCCCACAATTTGGTAAGTGGATTCAACTCTCGCAAAAGAAATACCTCTATTACGGCTTCGGTCTTCTCTTTTATGCCTGTCATAAGTGCAGGGAATACCTGAGTGTTGTTGAAGACAAACAAATCTTTATCGTCGAAGTACGACAATATATCGATTAGTTTTTTATGTTCTACCTTCTCGCTTTTTTTATGTAAAACCAATAGCTTACAATCGTCTCTGTTTTTGGGAAGATATTGGGCTATAGATTTCTCGGGCAAATCGAACTTGAATTGCGAAAGTTTCATACAACTATAATATAATCAGTTACTAATTCGAATGATGGTCTCGGCATTAAACTTGCAAAATTAGCTAAAAAATACATATCTGCCAAAACAAACAATTTTGATACACATAATTGTCTCATAATAAAAATATTACATCAGCAGACAATCTCATTCGTGATGATAGGGCAATCCTTTGATAATAGAGAACGCTCTGTACAGTTGCTCGGCAAATATGGCTCGTATTATCTGGTGCGAAAATGTCATAGCAGACAACGATAGCTTGAAGTCGGCTCTTTGGTACATCTCTTGCGAAAAACCGTAAGCTCCGCCCACAACGAACACTATACTTCGACTATGTATCTGACGCTTCTCCAGCCACGAGGCAAACTCTAAAGAACTAAAAACCTTACCTTTATCGTCGAGCAAAACTACATAGTCGTCTTTATCTACGGTTTTCAATATCTCTCTGCCCTCCTCCGTCTTCTGTATCTTTATGGGGTACTTTTTTTTGAGATTCGGCACTATCTTTACCGATACATCTGTACCTTTTATGCGTGAGATATAATCGTCCATAAGGCTCGACACCTCTGGCTGCACGGTTTTCCCTACAAATACCAATGTTATTTTCATATTCCTATGTCATCTGAGCCGACAGTTCATTCCTCATCAGACCCACTAATAAATTTATCGTTTGCAAAGGTAACATTAATAAGCAATATCAATACCATTTAGAACATCAATACATTAATTATAAGACGAATCAAGCACATTGTCGAAGATATTTCGGCAGAAAAATAATCCGAAATAACGACACTACCGACAGCATTTTTCGTTTATCCTACAATTCGACGGATAAATACCAAAAAAAATATTAATTTTGCCCTCCGATATGAAGGACTTTACAAAGAAAATTGTTTTAGAAAATGGCACCGAATTTTACGGATATGGCTTCGGTGCCGACAAAGAGGCTATCAATGAGATAGTTTTCAATACATCGATGGTTGGTTATCAGGAACTCATATCCGACTCATCGTATGCAGAGCAGATGGTGGTAATGACCTATCCTCTAATCGGCAACTACGGTATCACCGACGAAGATTACGAGACCAAGTTCCCGACCATCGGAGGTCTTATTGTAAGAGAGTACAACGACTTCCCATCGAACTTCCGCTACACCAAGACACTATCCGAAGTACTCGAGGAACACAATATACCCGCTATCTACGGAGTAGACACACGCAGGATTACGCGTATCATACGCTCCGAAGGGTCTCAGAAAGTACTTATCACCGCTCCCGGTACTCCAAATAGTGTCGCTATGGAGAAGTTGAAGTCTTACCGCTATCCGACAGATATTATTTCTCGTGTAAGTTGTAAAAAACGCTGGTTTTCGCGTACTGCCAACCACAAATACGATATAGTCGCCGTAGACTGCGGCATCAAATACAACATCATACGTCTGATGAACCAAAAAGGCTGTAATGTAACGATAGTGCCCTACAATACGCCCATCGAAGAGATATTGGCGTTTAATCCCGATGGAGTTTTCCTATCCAACGGTCCCGGTAATCCCGAGTCAGCCACGCCCGTCATAGAGCTGATAAGACAACTGCGAGGCAAAGTACCTATTTTTGGTATCTGTCTCGGACTGCAGATGATAAGTCTGGCTTACGGAGCCAAGAGCTACAAAATGAAGTTCGGACACCGCGGCGGCAACCATCCGGTAAAAGACCTGCAAACAGGCAAGATACACATTACGAGCCAGAACCACAGTTATGCCATCGATGCAGAGTCTCTGAAAAACACAGGGTTGCAGATAACACACATCAATCTGCTCGATAACACCACCGAGGGTATCGAAAGCAAGGCAGATAAGGTATTTGCCGTTCAGTACCACCCCGAATCGGCTCCCGGTCCCCAAGACAGCATATATCTGTTCGACCGCTTTATAGAGATGATAAAAGAGAATAAGTAGACGATATAATTTTTTATCGTAGAAAAGTATATAAAAAAGTAAGAGGTCTCGTTTTATTGCCGAAACCTCTTATTTTTTTCATCTCAAGAAAACAAATAACATTATTTTCTGATACCCAGCTCTTTGATAATCTTACGGTAACGTTCTATGTCTTTGTCTCTCATATAATCCAAGAGACGACGACGTTTGCCGACAAGCATTTTAAGTGAGCGTTCTGTACTATAATCTTTTTTATTCGACTTCAAGTGTTCAGTCAAATAGCCTATACGGGCGGAAAATAGCGCTACTTGGCTCTCTGCTGAACCCGTATCGGTATTAGACTTTCCGTATTTGCCGAAGATTTCTTTTTTCTGTTCTGATGATAAACTCATAAAAATATTTAATTTAAAAATTAAGACCGCAAAGGTAGTACTTTTTTTTGTTTTGACAAAATAATAACTTTCGGTAGCTCACTTCCCCCTTGTCTACAAGCGAGTTTTCAGTTTCTACAATCCATAACTGTAAACTGCCTTGTATGTCATTATCTGATACACAAGCCTTGCTGTCAGGTATGTTGGCGCTACGTTGTTGCTATCGGGGCATAGTCCTATGACATCCAAACCGATTACATTAGAGCGTCTGAAAATCTCTTTCAGAGTACGCAACAACATAAAATACTCCATTCCACCAGGTTCAGGCAACGACACAGACGGCATCACAGACGGGTCGAGGACGTCCATATCGAGCGTTATATATACATTTTCTGTCAGCACATCGTACATCTCATTGAGCCAACGGTGATTATTGTCGAAAAATATGTCGCGTGCAAAAAATATCTTTGCCAAATCGACATTTCGTTGCCCGTCGGCACCCATCGACCTTATACCTATCTGTACGAGAGGAGCAAGCTTCTTTATATGATACATAGCACACTCGGGGCTGTATTCACTGCCTTTGTAATTGACTCTCATCGCATTGTGAGCTCCGAATTGTATCACTGTCAGATTGTCGTATTTGTTGCAAGCTGCCCGAGCCGAACCGATAGATACGGTACGGTTGCCTCCGAGCACCACAGGGAATTTCTCCAAATCCAATATTTCGGTTACTTTCTTCTCTACCAGGTCGCAAACTTTCTCGTCGGAGTTAAGGTTATGAAGTGGTTCCATATAATGTATGCCTTTCTGCCACACCTGCTTACGTGTCTCGGTATCATATAGCTCGAGGCGTTGCGAGGCTTCTACTATCGCCTCGGGGGCTCTGCTTGCCATCGGATTCCAATCGTTCTGAGTACTGTACGGCACAGGCAACACAAAAAACTTAGACTCGTTATAATCCGTGAAAACTCCTTTTAATCCTGCAAAATTTTTCATAAAAACATTTTTGTTTTTTTCTATATAAACAACTCATAATATTGCTGTTTGCAGTATTGTAGTTGCAATATATTTGTTCATATTATATAATTTACCTTTTATTCATTTTTCATCAATCAGAGATTTGAGTTTTTTCGCCTTTCAATTTATTGATAGCCCTCAGAGCTCTTTTTGTCCTGATACTGCCTTCGCCCCCAATCTCCACATAATTGGCTCCTATCTGCTCTATCTCTTTTTTGTACCACTCATACAGATACTCCCTTATGTGCGGATTTTCCCTGACAGGGTCTTCTTCCCATTCTATATCGGGTCTCAGTAGGATATAGAGGTCTATTTTCTCGTTATCTATCTCCGACAGCAACCATTTGGGGCATCGTTCGTAGACGTGCATAAACCATACTTTGGTTACTATCAAGAAAGTATCCATTATCAGAAAATCTTTATCCTTATTGTCGGCTACCGCCTTCTTGAACTCGGCTACCTGTCGACGTGCTATCTGCTCTACGTCGTCGTATGTGTAATGCCTGCCGATACTCTCTATATAAGTGCGGGCATATTCGGGAATTATCACTGCATTCAATCGCTTTTGCAACTCCATGCACAAGGTGGTCTTCCCTACCGATTCCGGTCCGGTTACTACGATTTTCTTCAAGGTCTTACTTTTCTGCAAAGTTAATGTTTTTTTTACAAACAAAAAAACAAAAGCAATAATCGTATGCTCTTGTTTTCTCCACTAATCAAAAAAAATCAATTTATTCAGCCAATAAACTTAGCTGACTATGGTAATTATTTTGCCTTATTATTCAAAATATTATAAATGATTTGACAGTTATCAGACCGCTTCACAGGGTACAATAGATACATAGCTGCGATTATCGCGTTTTTTCCTGAACTCTACCGTACCTGCCACTAAAGCGAACAAAGTGTGGTCTTTACCCATACCTACATTTTCACCTGCATTGTGTACGGTACCACGCTGACGAACCAATATATTACCTGCTTTGGCAAACTGTCCACCAAAAATTTTCACTCCGAGTCGTTTACTTTCGGACTCTCTACCATTCTTCGAACTACCTACTCCTTTCTTATGTGCCATAGTGTTTTTGTGTTTTAAATTTGTTTAAGCAATAATCTCTTTAATCATTAATTCTGTGAAATCCTGACGATGTCCGTTCAATTTCCTGTAACCTTTACGGCGTTTTTTCTTGAACACCAAGACTTTATCGCTCCTTACGTGCGATATAACTTCGGTTATTACCTTAGCTCCTTTTACCACAGGAGTACCGACCGTAATAGCACCGTCGTTATCTACCAACAGTACTTTGTCGAATTCCACACTCGAGCCTCTTTCGGCTTCGTTCATACGGTGTGCAAATATCTTTTTGCCTACCTCTACCTTGAACTGCTGTCCAAGAATCTCTACAATTGCATACATATCTTTATTTATATCAATTTAGTTAATGACCGTAAGGCGAGTTACTTCCGTGACAGACAGGAGCATTGCTACTTTTTTGCCTTTTTGCGAATCAGGCGACAAAGGTAATACATTTTTTTTTATCAGCCAAAGAAATTGAACACAGAAATGAATTTGTAGCCTAAATCGCTACCGTATCACAAATTTCGATTTTTTTGTATTACTTTTGTTTTCGCAATTTAGAGAAAATTAAAACTATCGTTGGTTAATGCATAATTCGGCAAATTACAGGGTTGGAGCACATATCAGGCGATTTGTACTCATATTCTATCCGCCTTGCAGAAAGATATGTTCGGAACAATTCTTCGTCTACGGGATATGCGGTGCGGCAAACACTTTGTTTAGCTGGGTTTTGTACTGGTTTCTGTACAACTTCGTGCTACACAAAGAGAATCTCGACCTCGGTTTTTTGGTATTTAAACCACACATAGCAGCATTTTTCATACAGTTTGTAATCACTTTTTTAAGTGGTTTCTGGCTCAATCGCTATGTGAGCTTCTCGTCGTCGCCACTTAAGAAACGAGTACAGATGCCACGTTATATGGCAGTAGTAATAGCGTGTATCTTAATCAATTACTGGGGACTAAAGCTGTTCGTAGAGGTAATTGGAATATACCCTACCCCGTCGCAAATGCTCAATACGTTGGCAACAACGTTCGTCAGTTTTTTTTCTCAGAAATATTTTGCCTTCAAGAGTCGATAAATTAGGCAACAAACATTATTTAACTTTTTAGGCATTGTATTTTTTTATAAATTTGCAATCTTTTGGCATTAAACCTTACAATATTTTTTTTCTCAAACAAACTGAACATTAAATTTCATAAATCTTAATAAACCAATATCATAAAAAAATGAAAAAAATTTTTTTTATCTTAGGACTTATAGCTCTTTCTCAAGTAATATCTGCACAAGACAATTCTAAGGGAATAGAGTATTACGAGGCGGGTTTGTTCGACTTCGCCAAAACTTTTTTCGAACAGCAAAAAAACACAAATACCGACATTCAGGCAGAGAAATACTACTATTTGGGTCTGATTTCGATTGCCGAGAATACAGACTCGGCTTCCCTGTTGTTCGACAAAGCAATAGCCGCCAACGCCAAGTCTCCTTGGGGATATATCGGCAGAGGTCGTCTCGAATTGGCTACTAACGAAAAAGACGCTGCCGCTTCGTTCAAAAAAGCAGAGTCGTTCGGCAAAAAAGATGCTGCCGTACAGGTAAATATAGCTAAGGCTTACTTCGCCAATAAACAAAAAGAGCAGGCTACAGCTTACATAGACAAGGCAAAAAAAATCAATCCACAATATTCGGGTATTTATCTTACAGAAGGAGATTTCCTGATGCAAGACGAAAACGTAGGTGATGCTATGGGCAAATACGAACAGGCACAGTATTTCAACACAAAAGACAAACTGTCTACTCTGAAACTTGCCCGTATGTACGTGAAAATGGGTCGCAACGACTTGGCATTAGACCAACTTAACTCCATCTTCTCCACAGATGCAAACAATATACCTGCAACCATCGTTTACGGAGAGATAAAAAACTCCGAAGGCAAGTTTAAAGAAGCCATCGAGGCTTTCGAAAAGGTAATAGCCACAGGCAATGCTCCTATCAATATCTACGAGCGTTACGCTCAGGCTCTGTATTTCGACAAACAGTTCGAAAAATCGTTGGCTCAGACCAAGCACTGTCTACAACAGAATCCGAGCAACTTGGCTACTATGCGCATACAAGCCTACAACAACTACGAACTCGGCAACTACAAAGACGCTCAGACTCAGCTCGAACATCTTATGAAGGTAGCCAATCCGAAAAATATCATTTACCTCGACTACATCACGCTTGGTGAGGTAATGACAAAAAATACGCCAAAATCGGTAACAGGCAAGACAAACCAAGATACCGCCGAGTATGTAAATGCACGTCGTAAGATTATAGAATCTTTCGAAAAAGCAATAGAGCTACAACCCAAATTGGCAGATACTTACAAGGAGTTTGCCGGCTCGTACTACTCGTTTTTCGACTATGCTAAGGCTATACCGATGTACGAAAAATACTTCGAGCTCAACCCCAACTATCTGACTATGGATATGTTCACATACTCCGACGCTTGCCTGAATGCTGCCAAAATATATCTGGCATCGTACACTCAGAACAAAGATAAAATGACTCCCGCACAACTCGAAGAGAACAAAAACTCCTTTATGAGCTATATCAACAAAGGTATAGAAGCAAACAATAAAATCATACAGCGTGCTCCGGACTTATATCTCGGTTATTACGGCAAAGCCAGAGTAAACGCCTTGGTAGACGACTATGAAAGAGCAGGTAACGGCAAAGTACCCGGTATAGCTAAGGCATCGTTCGAAGAGGCTATCGAAAAGATGATTGCCCAGAACGGCGACCAGAAGCTGAACAACAACATAATAGAGGGTTACAATTACCTGAGTGCATATTATATCAGTAACGGCGACGTGAAAAGCACTATCGACGTCAATCAGAAAATACTTCTGATAAACCCGAATGACGAGAGAGCTACTTATGTATTGCAGAAACTGAATGCTCCCAAAACGGCAACTGCAACTCCTAAAAAGTAAGACCGAAACACATATTAAGTTTTCGTCACTCGATAAAATAATTCGGTGGCGAAAACTTATAGTTTTTATAAACGTACAAAACATAATATATTATAAAAATGAATAAGATACCAACCCCACATATAGAGGCAAAAGAAGGAGAGATAGCCAAGACGGTAATAATGGCGGGCGACCCGCTAAGAGCGAAATTTATGGCAGAGAAATATCTCGACAACCCCACGATATACAATCAAGTACGTGGTATGTTCGGATACACAGGCACTTACAAAGGCAAAAGAGTTTCGATACAAGGACACGGTATGGGGATACCATCTATCGGAATATACACATACGAACTGTTTAATTTCTACGACGTAGATACGATTATCCGCGTAGGTTCGGCGGGAGCCATAGACGATGACCTTAATATAGGCGACATCGTAATGGGAATGGGAGCGTGTACAAACTCCAACTATGCCCGTCAATACAATCTGTGCGGTACATTTGCTCCCATTGCGGACTTCGGACTGCTCAGCAAGGCGGTATCCGAAGCCGAACGACAGGGTTTCAGATACAAGGTAGGCAATCTGTACTCCTCGGATACGTTCTACGACGACGACGAAAACTCACTGAAACAGTGGCAGAAGATGGGTGTTTTGGCAGTAGAGATGGAAGCTCCTGCCCTGTATATGAATGCAGCCAGAGCAGGCAAAAAGGCTCTGTGTATCTGTACAATATCGGATTGTCCGTTTAAAAACATAGCTACAACTTCCGAGCAACGTCAGACAGGATTTACCAATATGATGGAGGTTGCCTTAGCATTAATATAATGATAATCAAACAGTGTTGCTGTTTATGAATTTTCTTGCCGAAAAGATAGAAAAACTTCTGCTAAACAACGAATGTGTTATAATTCATTCGTTTGGCGGTTTTATAAAAAACGATAAAAGTGCCACCATTGTAGCCGACAACATAACGCCGCCAATGGTCGAAGTGTCGTTCAACTCTATGCTACGACACGACGACGGTTTGCTCTGTTCGCTGATAGCCGACGAAAACAATATTTCGTACAAAGCCGCTACACAGGTAGTAACCAAGCACTTGGAGAATCTCCGCAGCGGACTTCTGCAAGAAAACAGAGTTATATTCGGTAATATAGGCGAATTTATACGCACAAACGATACAATTGAGTTTATTCCGTTCGTAGCCGACTACTTACCCGAAAATTACGGACAGAGAGTCATTAACGCAAAATTCAGAAAAAAAACGCAGAATATTGGTAACAGCATAGTCGTCGATGACGACGTCATAACTATCAAAATAAGCGACTTACGGCAACGAATAGTAAGATATGCCGCTATGGTGGCACTCATCGGCGGTGTCTCGATATTTATGCCAAACGTATCGGAAAAAAGCCAATACGCAGGATTCCTGCCTACGGACAACAATTTTAGGCAATTAGACAAAACGTCTCGTAGCGACAGCGTTTTAGATGCTTTTGCTCAAAGGGTAAACAAAGATTTCGACCGAAATATTGAAACCCAATCCGTCGAGAAGACGGAAACAACTAATCAATCGGGCGATTATCATATAGTCGTGGCAAGTTTCGACAGTTATCAGCAAGCCGAGACTTTTTGCAATGCAAAACGTGCATCGTACGACATTAAGATATTACCGTCGAAGCATACACCTACAAAATATCGCTGTATATCGGGCTCATTTCGTACAGAACAGCAAGCAATAGACCAGCAAAACGAAGACGGCAATACAAACTCTTGGATACTTTATCAACGTCAAGAGAATAACTAATAATCGATTGTTTATCAAGCATAAAAGAGATATGGAACAATACATAGTATCGGCAAGAAAATACCGTCCTGCGACCTTTCGTTCGGTCATAGGGCAAAATTCGCTGACTACAACCCTGAAAAACGCCATCATCACTCGACATCTGGCTCACGCCTATCTCTTCTGCGGTCCCAGAGGGGTAGGCAAGACCACCTGTGCCCGTATTTTTGCCAAGACTATAAACTGCTCCAACATCACCGAAGAGGGCGAAGCCTGTAATCAATGCGAGAGCTGCGTAAGTTTCAATGAGAACAGGTCTCTCAACATATTCGAAATGGACGCCGCCTCCAACAACTCGGTAGACGACATACGCGAACTCGTAAAACAAGTTATGGTACCGCCTCAGATAGGGAGATACAGAGTCTATATAATAGACGAGGTACATATGTTGTCCACAGCAGCTTTCAATGCTTTCTTGAAGACACTCGAGGAGCCGCCCGAATATGCAATATTTATCCTTGCCACTACCGAAAAACACAAGATATTGCCTACCATCATCTCGCGGTGCCAGGTATACGACTTCAACCGCATACAAATAAACGATACGGTGGATTATCTCAAATATGTCGCCCAAAACGAAAAAATCGATGTCGAGACAGAGGCTCTCGAAGTTATGGCACAGAAGGCAGACGGAGCAATGCGGGACGCACTATCGATTTTCGACCAAATAGTATCTTACTGCGGCAACAAAATCACTTACAAGGAAGTCATAGATATACTTAATGTTCTGGATTACGAGTATTATCTGCAAATGGTAGATTGTTTTGTGAGGGGCGATGTAGTGGGTTCGCTTATGATTTTGGATAAAATCATAAACAAAGGATTCGATGTACAGAGCTTTGTGTCGGGTTTATCGAGTCACTTCAGAGATTTGCTCGTAGCTCAGAACGAACGCAGTATAAGCCTGTTACAAGTGAGCGACTCTATAAAAAAACGATACGCCGAACAGGCAAAAATATGCCCTCCCGACTTTTTATACAAAGCCTTGGAGCTCTCCGTACAATGCGAACTAAATTACAAAACGAGCAAAAACAAACGATTGTTGGTGGAGTTGATGTTGATAAAAATATGCCAAATAATATCTACTCCCGAAAAAAAAAACAATGACTCGGTCGGTATAAAAAAAATAGAGCTGCAACACACAAACAAACAAACAGTTACCCCTTCGGCAGATAACAAAGGAAATATCGCCGCACAGCAACCGACACATACCGAACAACAGACCAAGACTGCCGAAATAAAGCCCCAAGCCGCCAATAGCAGCATTCTAAATCTGTCGTCGATATTATCAGACAAGAAACCCGACGAAAAGAAAGATACGCAAATCGTACAGAACCAGCCAGCTATACACAAAACCGACACAGCTAAAGACTTCACCGACGAGCAGCTCAAGGAGCAGTGGTTACGATATGCCGATAAGGTATCTGACCGTGCATTTTTTTCGAAATATGTGTCGGAGACAATACCGCAAAAAGACGGTACAAATTGCACTATATCCGTAATCAGCGAACAACAATTCAAAGAATTCACAGACAACAGGCACGATATAGAGCGCTTTCTATCGCAAAATCTCGGAAACGACGTAAAACTTTTTATCAACAAGACCGAGATAGAACACAACAAAGTGATTTCGCCCGACAATATACTTAAAGATATGATTGCCCGTAATGAATCTATGCAAGAGTTGGTAGATAGAATGAACCTGAAAATAAACTATTAACCTGGCGTAAAGACATATTCATCGGGCTATAATCAAATTTATTTTCGAATAGAAACAACAAGTTGCTTGCCGATTCAAAAAAATGTATTACTTTTGCACACAATTTTTTCAGTATTGTTCAATTATAATTAGGAGGATAACACAATAGCAACCAGTTTTAACAATCGTAGCAACCAAGAGAGCAAGTACCGTGTAAACGACGAAATTAGAGATGTTTCACGCGTTCGCTTGGTTGGAGATAATGTAGACCAAGGGATATACTCGATAGATAGAGCCTTGTCGAGAGCCGACGACTTAGGTTTGGACTTGGTGGAAATCTCTCCGAACGCAGACCCTCCTGTGTGTAAAATAGTCGATTACCAGAAATTTCTTTATCAGTTGAAGAAAAAAGAGAAAGAGGTGAAGGCTAACACGGTTAAGGTTGTTGTAAAGGAGATACGCTTCGGACCGCAGACAGACGAACACGACTACAACTTCAAGCTAAAACACGCCCGTAGTTTCATTGAAGATGGCAATAAGGTAAAAGCATCGGTGTTTTTCAGAGGCAGGTCGATTATGTTCAAAGAGCAAGGCGAAGAGTTGCTGAAGCGATTTGTAGACGACCTCGAAGATATAGCCAAACCGGACAATACTCCAAAGCTCGAAGGGAAGAGAATGATACTCAATATCTCTCCTAAACCGAAGAAATAAGACAGAAATATAAGTTTTTTAGTAATAATATTAGTAAATTAAAAGAAAATGTCAAAAATCAAGACTAATTCCGGTGCCAAAAAGAGGTTTGCCCTTACCGGAACGGGTAAAATCAAGCGGAAACACGCTTTCAAAAGTCATATTCTGACTAAGAAGTCCACCAAACGCAAACGTAATCTTACGCACGTTGGAACTATTCACAATGTCGATGAGAAGAGCGTAAAATCATTGTTGGGTCTCCGCTAAGTGTTAATTAACAAAAAGTATTAACCGAATGTTCAGTAAAAAAGTTTCAGACAGAAGAACACTGACTTTCAAAAAAAACATTAAGAAATTATGCCACGTTCAGTAAATCACGTAGCTTCAAGAGCAAAAAGAAAAAGAATTTTAAAATTAACCAGAGGTTATTTCGGTGCAAGACGCAATGTTTGGACTATTGCCAAGAATACTTGGGAAAAAGGGTTGCAGTACGCATATCGCGACAGGAAGAACAAAAAACGTAACTTCCGTGCTCTGTGGATACAGCGTATCAACGCTGCGGCACGCCTCGAAGGATACTCGTACTCGCAACTTATGGGAGCCTTGCACAAAGCAGGTATAACAATCAACCGTAAAGTTCTTGCAGACCTGGCTCTAAACAACAAAGAGGCTTTCGTTGCTATCGTAAAACAAGCAAAAAACAGTAAATAAATCACCTATCGGACTAAAAGTGTTTTAATTTGTTCATAATAAAAAAGCGAAACTCAACCCTTGGGTTTCGTTTTTTTATTGTAATAAATCGAGGTGATATTTTTCGTTATGAGATTTTTGCTACCTTTGTTCGTCGAAAATAACACAAATAACTTATTGTAATAAACTAAAAAAGATGAAACGGAACTTATATTTATTTTTACTTTTTCTGATAAGCAATTACGCCTTGGGACAGATAGAACCGGGGTTCGCATTGGTAAACGATAAAGACGGATATGTGAATGTAAGGGAAAACCCGAGCATACATAGCAAAGTGATAAAAAGGCTCAACAACAAGGAACTCATATATGTATATGATGAAGAAGGACAAAAAGAAAATTGGCTGTTGGCAGATAATGATGGATATATTTACAGAGACAGGATAAAATGGGTACACTCGTTTGATTCCGTGAAAAAGACCGGCGAGAGTGAAAATTCCATCAGTTTTGCAGGCAATAATATCAGTATCACTATTACATCGCAGAAGTTCGACAAACGCAAGCATAACATCAAATACAAAGACTCTTATGTATATCGGATTGACGGGAGAGAACCTAAAGGAATCGATGGATACCTACCTAAGTATGAATACAAAGATTTCGATATTACCATCAACGGTAAAAAGACAATAATCCCCAAAGACGCATACAGTGATTTATTCCAGCCTACAGCTTGGTTTATGGATGTTTATTACGATAAAGAAAACGACACGGTATACATCGTTGCCTCCATTGGTGACGGAGCAGGGGCTTGTCAGGTTTGCTGGCAAATAGAGAAAGGTGTTTATAAAAGAAGGAAAACGGGTATACCTTTTTAGTCGGGCGACAACCACACGAACGCCTCAACTTATCTCGCTCCAATTAACCTCTTTTCGGTCGAGCTGTCTTAGGCGGTCGGCTATTATTTTATTATCGGGGGCTTCGAGTCGAGGGTCTCGGTCGAGTATCTGCTTCGCCGTATCGCGGGCAGCCTGCAATACGATACCGTCGCGGGCGAGATTGGCTACGTGCAGTTCGAAAGGCAATCCGCTCTGTGCCGTGCCTTCGAGTTCGCCCGGTCCACGTAGCGTAAGGTCTGCTTCGGCTATCTCGAAGCCGTTGTTGGTTTCGGTCATTATCTGCAGACGACGTAGCGAATTGTCGGATATCTTGAAGCTCGACATTAGTATACAATAGCTTTGTTCGGCTCCGCGTCCTACTCTACCTCGCAATTGATGTAGCTGCGAAAGCCCGAAACGTTCGGCACTCTCGATGACCATCACCGAGGCGTTGGGCACATCCACTCCAACTTCGATAACGGTAGTAGACATAAGTATCCCCGTCTGTCCGCTCTTGAAGCGAGCCATACGCTCATCTTTTTCGGCAGGCGTCATCTTGCCGTGCAAGAAATCTATCTTAATATCGGGGAAAACCTCGCACATAGCGTTGTATCCATCTTCGAGATTCTTCAGGTCGAGCTTCTCGGACTCCTGAATGAGCGGGTAGACGATGTACACTTGTGCCTTATTATCGAGGCGATGTCGTAGAAATCGGTATAGGTCTTGACGTTTATTATCGTAATAATGATATGTCTTTATCGGCTTTCGTCCGGGCGGTAGCTCATCTATGACCGATATATCGAGATTGCCGTATACGGTCATAGCCAGCGTGCGAGGTATGGGCGTAGCGGTCATTACGAGGATATGAGGCGGTTGGATATTTTTCGCCCAGAGTTTTGCCCGCTGAGCCACGCCGAAACGATGTTGTTCGTCAATGATGACAAAACCGAGGTTTCGAAATTTCACCTTGTCTTCTATCAGGGCGTGCGTACCGATAATTATATCGAGCTCGCCGCTTTCGAGCATACGGTGTATTTGGTCGCGGTCTTTTTTCTTTGTAGAGCCGATAAGCAGCCGCACATTTATGCCCAGCCCCTCGGTAAGACGGGCGATACCTGTGTAGTGTTGGGTGGCGAGTATCTCTGTGGGAGCCATTATACACGCTTGGAAACCATTGTCGATAGCGATAAGAGACGACAGAAGTGCCACGATAGTCTTGCCGCTGCCCACGTCACCTTGCAGCAAGCGGTTCATCTGTCTGCCGCTTTTGAGGTCGGCGTGTATCTCTTTTATCACTCGTTTCTGGGCTTCGGTAAGCGTGAATGGCAGATTATTTTTATAAAAATCATTGAAATGAATACCTACTCTGTCCATAACAAACCCCTCGGACTTCTCTTGCCGTGCCACCGACTGCCTTAGAATGCTCATCTGGATATAGAAGAGCTCTTCGAATTTCAGACGGCGGGTAGCAGCGTCGAGCAACACCTGATTGCGTGGAATGTGCATATTGTATATAGCCTCGCGACGCGAAATCAAGCGGTATCGCTCGATGAGATACGGCGGAAGGGTCTCGGGGACGTCCACCTCTACGTTATTGAGCAGGTTAGCGATAATATCCCGCAGAGCAGAGGAGTGAAGATAATGTTTCTTCATCGTATCGGTGGTGTTGTACATCGTGCGGAAGCCTATGTCGGCACGCCGATTTTCGCCCTCGTAAGGCTCTATCTCGGGGTGCGGCATAGTGAAAACCTTGCCCCAACGTTTGGGTTTGCCGAAGACGACATACTCCTGCCCGACGCTATACTTCTGCGTAACGTACTTTTCGCCCGCAAACCAGACAAGCTCCATCGACTCACTGCCATCGGTGAAATAGCCCACAAGACGCCTCGAACGCCCCTGCCCTTTCATCTCGAAGTCGGTGATTCGTCCGTGTAGCTGGACGTGAGGCATATTGTCCGATAGCTCGGCGATACGGTAAAAGCGACGGACATCGATATATTTATACGGAAAATGCAGCAACAAATCCTCGAGGGTCTTGACGCTGAGTTCGGCAAAGAGCACCCCCGCCCTACGTTCACCTATCTTGGGAATATATTTTATATGGTCAGTGAGCTTCATAGATATGTCGGCACAAAGGTAATAAAAAGTTTTCGTAGACAGAGGAGCGGTAAACCTTGCTTGCCGATTACTTGTCGGACTTTTTTATCAAAAAAAACACCCAAAGCAAAAAGCCTCGGGTATTTTTTTCTTTTCAATCGTAAGCAACGATACTTTTATTTGTCGATAAAAGCAAATTGATTTTCGAAAAACTTACCGATAACGGGCAAAGCTTTTTTCTCTTCGTTGGCTGCATTAACGATACCGAGTATCATAAATATTAGAGCACATAGAGACACCAAACCACCTACTATTGCTACTATCTTAGGAATAATAGCCCCGATTATACCCAATATGATAAAGATAATAATCAAAGTGATACCCAGACCCAAACTTTGTTTGAAGTGATAGCGGCTTAATTCGTTTTTTTCTTTGCCTCCGAAGTATGCTATGAGCCAACCGATCGGGAAGAAAAGATAGCTGATAATAGATTGAACTTTAGAATCCATAAATTAATTAATTTTATTATTAATACTACAAAAACTTGATTGCAAAAATACAATTTTTTTTTGATTTGTCAATCGACATCTATGTCGGACAGTTGTTTTTTTATAAAATTTTAAGAAAGGCATCATATCTTACACATAAGTCAAATCATTTAATCTCTTTCATAACCATTTATACTTTTTCCCTGACACACAGCCCAATTCGTCAAACAGCACGACTATCATACAATTATTGCACGTTTCGTATTCAACACATAAAATTTCGATTACAATGTTACTTTTTACAAATATTGCATTACAAAAAGCTATTTGTCGAAAAATAACAAAATAGGGACAAATTATTATTTGCCCCTAACCTCTTATTAATAATATAAAAAAGAAATTCTACGCAAGAACGCAAGCCATACAGATGGAGTAGAACTTGGTATCGGTGCTGTCCGACCGCGAGGTGATGACCACCGGCGAGTCGGCGCCGTACACAAGCCCTGCCATAGAGGCATTGCCGAAGGTCTGAGCCGTCTTGTAGAAGACATTTGCCGACTGGAAGTCGGGGAATATCAATATATCGGCATCGCCGAGCACGGGCGTATCGACCCGTTTGATAGCTCCGCGTTCTTTGTCGATAGCAAGGAATATGTCGATAGGTCCGTCCATAACGACGTCGCCGAACTCACCGTTGCGATACATCTCCATTATATCGAGATAGTCTTCCATAAAACGGATTTTGGGGTTGGCTATCTCTGTGGCGTGTATCAGGGCGATTTTGGGTTTGGCTACGCCGAATTTATGTGCCGTCTCGATACTATATTTTATCATTGCTACACGTTGCTCTTTGGTCGGCTCGGGGATAATGGCGGGGTCGGTCATAAAGACAAGTTTATGATACATCGGTATGTCGAAACACGAGTTGAATGCCAACACATTACCCGGTGTGTGTATGCCGTTCTCTTTGTTGAGCACGGCACGCAGGATGACGTCGGTATTGACCAGACCTTTCATCAGCATATCGCACTCTCCGCGGCGAACCATCAGAGTAGCCTGTGTGGTAGCCTCGGCTGCGTCGCCGCGACAATCTACAATATGCAGGTAGTCGCCGTACTTTTTTACCTTTTCGCCAAACTCTTGTTCGAGTAGGCGGGCGACCTCCTCTTTTTTACCCACGAGGTAAGCATCGATAAAACCCTCTTCGACCGACATCATCACGGCTTCGAGCGAGTGTGAGTCGAGGGCATTTGCCAAGGCGAGACGTTTACGCTTGCCCGCACTTTTCAAGTGACTTTTTAGCTCTTCGAAATTTTTAATAGCGTCCATTTATTTTATTATTTTGTTCAATATCAAGATGAAATAATGTACTCAAAAACTCGTACAAAATTAGGTATAATTTATGAATCCTGCAAACTCTCAGGGCGTCTCATAGCCCCATTGGCTAAGGTCGAGCAGAGTCTCGCCATAAGGCATATAGCCGATTACGTGTACCGCCTCGCCTCTACCGTCCGTTACTGCCGAGCCAGAGCCGAGACGGTCGGTATGGAGGTAGATATAAAGCAAAATTGACACATCCTTGTTATACATGCCACAAAGGTAGTAAAAGTATTTCGAACCAACATTAAATCTCTATCCCCTTCTCCGCTAAGTTATTTATACATTCCATATAATAACTATCGTCATGTTCTTTATAAATTGGTGAATTGATTTTTACTTCTTTTAATTCTTTATGTGGTTTACAAACTTTTCCTCGATAATTTTTATCAAGCCATTCTTCACTCACATTGTAACCCCTATATTTCATTTCATCCATTATTAATCGATGATATTTATATAACAAAAAAGGTTCATAATCAAATACATAATTGACTGTCGAATGTCTCTTTCCCCAACCATTCCCCCTTAATGCACAACATTCTCGATGTTGACCTAAAAGTTGTTGTCTTGGTAATTTGTGAATTAAATCCTCATGCCATAATCTCATAATTTTCTCCTATAACAAACATTATTTTTCTATAGTTGTAGCTAAATTGCTCATTATTATTTAATTAATTATGCAAAGATAACCTCTACTTAACTAATCTTGAACCAAAATAATTATATAATTGTCTCGTATACAGATAATTATATGAAACAATATCACTTATTATCTGTTTGACATATAAAAAAGAAGAGCAAACATAATTACACTTCTAAAAAAAATGTAGAACAGATAGTTAGTGCTATCAATAAGATATCAAACAAAAGACACACCCGGTATCATACAGTACCACAACACATTACCTGCATCTACTCGAATAAATTGCCCTGCGTCGGGTCGTCTTTGTCATAAATAAGTCTGGGCGTTGATATACGGTCGTAGGTTTGTTCTTCGCCTTCGTCGGTATCAGTGGCGGCATCGGGTAGCTCTTCGGGCGGAGGTAGCCGTAGAGGTTCGAGGCGTTCGACACGGGCAACCTCGTAGTTGGATATTCGTTTCCCCCGTGCCTTGTACGACTTATCGCCCACGAACTGTTCGACGTCTATATCGATAGATTCACGTTTTTTGTCTTTGCCTCCGAATATTATTCGGAACAACGGATAGGCGTCGTCGACAATAAGCTTCAACTCGGAGGCGGCGTTGTCGCCAACGAACGAGGCAGGCTTTGCCGTCGGCTCGAACCTGAATCTCTTGATATAATCGAAACCTTGGTCGGCATCGAACAGAGCGGCACTCCATATCTTGTGTGGGTCGAACTTCTCTATTATCATAATATCGTCGCGATAATGATTGGTAAGGTCGAAATTGGTTGTACAATATTCGCCGTTGCGGTATACAGCCAGTATCAGGTCGTCGTTGAAGAACTCACCCAGATATTCGCCCCTGCGGTCGTAGTTGAGCTTGAGTATATCGCGGTCGAACCATATATGTGTACCTCCGAGCGTAGAGCCTCCGCCTTGCTTGAAGGTGATTTTTGCCACGGGGAATTTTGTCAGCAGGTTGCCCCTCGAGGCACGTCCCTTGATGGCAATGGCACTGAAATCGACATCCCATTGCATCTTTTTTATCTTCCTCGATGTCTGCCTGAGCGTAACCCGCACCACTTCCGCCTCACCGTTGGGGTTAGCCGAAAAGTACATCAGACGCGAACCTTCCGTGCCGCAGGTCAGGTCGTACTCTTTATCGCGTATGACGCCGCTGACAAAGAAACGCTTAATGTAATACACGCCATTCTTACCATCGCGGTATATGGCGTTGAATATGGTACGCTGGTCATTGCGTTTGTAGACAGCTACATATTCTATGTCTTTACCGACAAACTGTTTCTCGGAGATTTTCACCACCTTATATTTACCGTCTTTGAAAAACACTATCACATCATCTATATCGGAGCAGTTCTGCACGAACTCTATGTCTTCCTCTTTTTTCAAGTTTGTACCGACAAATCCCTCCTTGCGACTTACATAAAGTTTCTCGTTAGCCTCCACCACCTTGGTGGCTTCTATGTTTTCGAAACTGCGTATTTCGGTCTGGCGTTGATAGTTTTTGCCGTATGTCTTTTTCAGATATTCAAACCACTTGATGGAGTGTTCTATTATGTTGTCGAGTTTATAATCTACCTCTTCTATTGCTCCTCTTATGGCGGCAATGTTTGCCTCCGCCTTGTCGGTATTGAACTTCAAGATACGTGCCATTCGTATGTCGAGCAGCTTACGTAGGTCGTCGCGTGTTACGGTTCTGACAAAGTCCTTTTTATAAGGTTCTATACGCCTGTCTATGTGTTTCAGAGCGATATCTTCCGATTTGGCATTTTCGAATTCGGGGTCTTTGTATATCCGCTCTTCGATAAATATTTTCTCCAACGATGCAAACAGAAGTTGCTCCGACAGTTCGTGACGTTCGATATCGAGCTCTTTCCTCAGCAATCCGACGGTATTGTCGGCACTTCGCCGCAACACCTCCGACACTGTTACAAACACCGGCTTGTTATTGTCTATCACACAGCAGTTTGGCGAATACTGTGTCTGGCAGTCGGTAAAGGCATACAGAGCGTCTATCGTCTTGTCGAGAGATGTCTTGGCTTCGAGATGAAGTATAATCTCCACACCTTCGGCGGTATTGTCGTCTATCTTCTTTATGTTTATCTTACCTTTTTCGTTTGCCTGTATGATGCTCTCTATGAGCTTGGCAGTATCCAGTCCGTATGGGACATTATTGATAATAAGACTTTTGTTGTCTGCCGACTTGGTGATATTGACCCTCATCATCACTTTTCCGCCGCGTTCGCCGTCGTTGTAGCGACTCACGTCTATCATACCGCCTGTGGGGAAGTCGGGATACAGACAAAATTCTTTACCTTGCAGATAGAGTATGGTAGCATCTATAAGTTCGTTGAAGTTATGAGGCAGTATCTTGGTATTCAGCCCATAGCCGATACCTTCGCTGCCCTGAGCCAGCAATAGCGGAAATTTTACCGGCAGAGCCACAGGTTCGTCGTTTCGACCGTCGTACGATGGCTTCCACTCTGTTGTCTTGGGGTTGAATACGGTATCGAGGGCGAATCGAGACAGACGAGCCTCGATGTAACGAGCAGCGGCAGCGGGGTCGCCTGTGAGGATATTGCCCCAGTTCCCTTGTGTATCGATAAGGATATTCTTCTGTCCGAGCCCGACCAAAGCCCCGTATATAGAGCTGTCGCCGTGAGGGTGAAACTGCATAGTATGCCCCACCACATTGGCAACCTTATTGTAACGCCCGTCTTCCATACGCCTCATCGAGTACAAGACACGTCGCTGAACGGGCTTCAGTCCGTCGTTTATATGTGGTATAGCCCTATTGAGAATGATATAAGAGCCGAAATCCATCTGCCATTTGTAGAACATACCGCCGATGGAATTCATACTTCTCTCGTCGAGAATAGAGGGCAACTTATACGCCGAATGCGACACTTCACTCTCGTCGGAGTAGTACTCCAAGTCGTTTTCGTCGCTGTCGTGCAAATCTTCGTTATCTATATTATCAGCCATTTAACTCGCTTTGATACTTTACTTTATTTTAGTGTTAGATACAGTTTGCAAAGTTATAAAAAAACTCATTGCCCAAGTCTATGGTGTAAAATAAAAAATATATTTTATTAAATCGTATAAAAATATTAAATTTGCAAACCATTTTTTGAGATAGAATATACAACTAAAAATTAAATAAAATATGGCAAAAATTAAAGGAACCGTGGTAGTAGATACCGAGCGTTGCAAGGGCTGCGACCTGTGTGTACAGGCTTGCCCTCAGAGTGTTTTGGAGTTGGACGCAAAAGTAAACTCCAAAGGGTACCATTACGCAACAATGGTAAATGAAGATTGTGTTGGATGTATGGCTTGCGGAATGGTATGTCCGGATGCAGTAATCACCGTTTACAGATTTAAAGTTGATGCTTAAAATTGGAGGGAAAAAGAATTATGGAAGAAATTAAATTGATGAAAGGAAATGAGGCGATAGCACACGCTGCTATCCGCTGCGGAGCTGACGGTTATTTCGGATACCCTATTACACCGCAGTCTGAGGTGATGGAAACTCTTATGGACGAAGCTCCGTGGACTACGACAGGAATGGTAGTGCTACAGGCAGAAAGCGAAGTAGCTGCCATCAATATGGTGTACGGTGGTGCATCGTGCGGTAAAAAAGTGATGACTTCGTCGTCGTCGCCGGGTATGTCGCTAAAACAAGAAGGTATATCGTATATTGCAGGTGCAGAGCTGCCCTGTCTGTTGGTGAACGTTATGCGTGGAGGTCCGGGTCTCGGTACCATACAGCCCTCGCAGGCAGACTATTTCCAGACAGTCAAAGGCGGAGGACACGGCGACTATCGTCTTATCACTCTTGCTCCTTCGACAGTACAGGAGATGGCAGACTTCGTCGGACTCGGCTTCGACTTGGCTTTCAAATACAGAAACCCCGCAATAATATTGGCAGACGGTATCGTCGGACAGATGATGGAGAAGGTGGTATTGCCGCCCTTCAAACCACGCCGCACCGACGAGGAAGTACGCAAAGAGTGTCCTTGGGGAACAATGGGTAAGACCGACGACAGAGAACGCAACATAATAACATCGCTCGCTCTGGAAGCCGATGTGATGGAGGCTACAAACCACCGCTTGCAAGCCAAATACAGAAAGATAGAGGAAACCGAAGTACGCTTCGAAGCTCATAACGTCGAAGACGCCGACTACGTTTTCGTAGCTTTTGGTTCGGCTGCTCGTCTGTGTGGTAACGCTATGGAAGCTCTCCGTGCAGAAGGCATCAAGGTAGGTTTGCTACGTCCAATAACACTGTGGCCCTTCCCGACAAAAGAGATAGAACGCCTGGCACAGAAGGTAAAAGGCTTTATGTCTATCGAGCTTTCGGCAGGTCAGATGGTAGAAGACGTACGTCTCGCCGTAAACGGTAAAGTGCCGGTAGAGTTCCACGGTCGTATGGGCGGTAATATCCCTTCGGCAGAAGAAATAATGGAAAAGTTCAAAGAAAAATTCAAGTTGAACTAACAAACAACACTTTTCATATCAAGCACTTACATTACAATACGAGTGTAAGTGCTTGGAATGAAAAATGTTTCGTAGGCAGCAACAAAAAAAAGACATATAACACGCAGAGAAATTTGAGTATCACTTTTATGAAAAATGTATCGCTAATATCAATCACCTTGGGTTTTGTATTAGTGGCTCTGATAGGCTGCCAAAGAAACTATACCGTATACGAGAGGCACGACATCACGGCATGCGGTGTAAAAGACCCGCTCATAAATTTACCTTGGTTGGCAAAACTTTGTAAAAATAGTTTTAATGAAAGAGATATGTCCATATTTCTACTACAAGACACCATTACACAAGACTATTTTTTCGAAACCAACAGAGTTTTTGAGCTATATGGGAGAGGGAAGTTTTCAAGAGGAGAATATTATAATTGTGAAGGGGATACTGTTATGATATATAATACTGTTACTCCTCCTGAATCAGAGACATTGGAATTTAAAAAGAATAAAAAAATAATAAGTACAATCTGGAGTATAAAACAATAAATTTAATATTATGAAAAAAGTTATATCGGCATTGCTGGTTATATGTACGGTAGCAGTCTTTACCGGCTGCAAGAGAAACTATACCGTATACGAAAGGCACGACATCACGGCGTGCGGAGTAAAAGACCCGCTCGTAAACGTAAAATGGCTTGCAGAGAAATGCGAGGAGATAAAAAAAGGAAAAGCTAAAGAAGTAACAATATCTCTACTCAAAGATACAGTTACTCAAGATAATGCTTTTATGATAAGATACCACTATAAACAAAGGGGTAAGGATATGTATAGCGGTGATGGATATGATTGTTCAGGAAAATGGTTATATGGATTTCGTTCAGGAATGATGCCTTTTCCTCCTGAAGAAAAAGAAAAATTTTTCAAAAATAAAATGGATTTGGGGGTAATCTTTAAATTTTCTTTTAAATAAGGTATGAAAAAAGTTATATCGACATTGCTGGTTATATGTACGGTAGCAGTCTTTACCGGCTGCAAGAAAAACTATACCGTATACGAAAATCACGACATCACGGCGTGTGGTGTAAAAGACCCGCTTGTAAACGTAAAATGGCTCGCAGATAAATGCGAGGAAATAAAAAAAGGGAAACATAAAGAGACGACAATATCTCTACTCAAAGATACAGTTACTCAGGATAACGCTTTTATGATAAGATACCACTATAAACAAGGAGGTAAGGATATGTATAGCGGAGATGGGTATGATTGTTCGGGAAAGAAACAGTACAGTTATTGGTCTGGAGGAATTCTTCCTCCTAATAAAATAAAAGAAAAATTTTTCAAAAATAAAACAGATTTAGGTGTAATCTTTAAATTTTACTTTAAATAAATATGAAAAAAGTTATATCTACATTGCTGATTGTATTTGCGGTTACGGTCTTTACAGGCTGTAAGAGAAACTATACCGTATACGAGAGGCACGATATCACAGCGTGTGGTGTAAAAGACCCGCTCGTAAATTTGCCTTGGCTTGCTGAGGAATGTGAAAAAGCAAAGAAAGCGAAAAATGGAGAAACAACAATTTCTCTCCTTCAAGATACCGTTACAAAAGATAATGTTTTCAAGCTAATGTATTACTATAAAAATAAAGAAGATATATACATAATATATGGTTATAATTGCTCGGGAAAAGAGTTATATCGTTCAGGTTTAGGATTAACTCCTCCTGACTCTGAAATAGAAGAAGAATTTTATAAAAACAAAAAACATTTGGGTATTATCTTCAAGACAAAATACAAATAAAGTAATCTTTATGAAAAAAGTTATATCGACATTGATGATTATATGTACGGTAGCAGTCTTTACCGGCTGCCAAAGAAACTATACCGTATACGAGAGGCACGACATCACGGCGTGCGGTGTAAAAGACCCGCTCGTAAACGTAAAATGGCTTGCAGATAAATGTGAGGAGATAAAAAAAGGAAAAGCTAAAGAAGTAACCATATTTCTACTCAAAGATACAGTTACTCAAGATAATGCTTTTATGATAAGATACCACTATAAACAAAGGGGTAAGGATATGTATAGCGGTAACGGATATAATTGTTCGGGAGAAGAACAATATAAATTTTGGTCTGGTGGAGTCCCTCCTCCTCCTAATGAGGAAAGAAAATTTTTCAAGAATAAAATAGATTTAGGTGTAATCTTTAAATTTTCTTTTAAATAAATATGAAAAAAGTTATATTATTCGCAGTAATAATATGTGGAATGGTTAAACACGCAAATGCCATTCTTGACGTTAATGCTACGAATATAATATAAGCTAATAGGTATACAAAAATATACGATAAACACAGAAATTAAATTAAACACGAATATTATCAACAAAAAAAATTATATAATATGACAACACAAGAAATGATTAAACCGGAAAATTTGGTCTACAAAAAAACCAGATTGCTTACCAACAACGTAATGCACTACTGTCCGGGCTGCAGCCACGGTGTGGTACACAAATTGATTGCAGAGGTTATCGATGAGATGGGTATCCAGAACGAAACCATAGGTATTGCTCCTGTGGGTTGTGCCGTATTTGCCTACAACTATATCGATATCGATTGGCAGCAGGCAGCACACGGACGTGCTCCGGCACTGGCGACAGCAACCAAACGCCTACTACCCGACAAATATGTATTTACATATCAGGGCGACGGCGACTTAGCAGCTATCGGAACAGCCGAAACAATACACGCCTGCAACCGCGGTGAAAATATCGCCATCTTTTTCATCAATAACGCTATCTACGGTATGACTGGCGGTCAGATGGCTCCGACCACTCTGGAAGGTATGAAAACAGCTACCTGCCCCACCGGACGTAACCACGAAATAAACGGCTATGCACTGAAAATAAGCGATATGCTTGCACAACTCGACGGTACTTGCTATGTAACACGCCAGAGCGTAGACAAGATGCCTGCCGTAATGAAATCGAAAAAAGCTATCCGCAAGGCTTTCGAAAACTGCCAGTTGAAGAAAGGTACCTCGATAGTGGAATTCGTATCTACTTGTAACACAGGTTGGGGCATGAGTCCACACAATGCTAACCTCTGGATGCAGGAAAATATGTTCCCGAAATATCCTATCGGCGATTTGAAAAACATTTAATATTTAATCCGACAAAAAAGTAGAATAAGATGAAAAAAGAGATAATTATAGCAGGATTTGGAGGACAAGGAGTCTTGTCGATGGGTAAAATATTGGCTTACTCAGGATTGTTGGAAGGCAAAGAAGTAACTTGGATGCCCGCCTACGGACCCGAACAGCGAGGCGGTACTGCCAACGTAACAGTACAGATAAGCGACAAAAAAATATCGTCGCCCATACTGAAATTCTATGATATAGCAATCGTACTCAATCAGCCGTCGATGGACAAATTCGAAGAGAGAGTAAAGCCGGGCGGAATACTTATCTACGACTCCAACGGTATGACCCGCAAACCCAACCGCAAGGATATTTCGGTTTACCGTATCGACGCTACCGACAAAGCCCTCGAAATGGGAGCTCAGAAGACTTTCAATATGATAGTTGTAGGTGGGCTGCTCAAAGCCGACCCGATGGTCAAGACAGAGAATGTGATGCTGGCACTGAAAAAATCGTTGCCCGAACGCCACCACAAACTTCTGCCTGCCAACGAAGAAGCAATGAAAGTAGGTATGCAGATTATAGAAAAAGAGAATTGATAATTCTCCCGTTTTTATCATAAAGAAGACTATCGCTAAGAGAGAGAGTGGTAGTCTTCTTTTTTGTAATAATTTAATTATAAGCCTCTTCATTTTGTAAGCCTCAATACCTGTATATTACCATTACAGCCTTTGAAATGTAGTTGTAATAATGGCAATTTATACCTAACTTTGTACCGCATTTCGAAGCGAAACATTCTTTATCAATTTCAAGTTCAAAAAAAACAGTAATAATGAGAAAATTATCGAAGACTCTACATCAGATACTCTCAATAGTAGTAGGTATCTTTATCTCTATAATATGTTTTTCGGGGGCGATGCTTATATTCGAAAACGAATTTACCGAATGGCAAAATCCGCATTTGTATAATGTTACTCCCCTCGAAAGTGGAGCCCGACCGCTTACGTCTCTATTGCCAGAGATACTGGCAACCCAGCCGCAAGGAGCCGAAATAACCTATGTGGATATAAAAGATAATCCATCAAAAAGTTATACGATAGATATCGACTTAGGCGACGACGAGAGCAAAACCGTTTTTGTCGATCAGTATACGGGTAAGATTCTCGGCGAAGAGCCCGCCGACATCGCATTTTTCACCGTTATGTACCGACTGCATCGATTCCTTTTGCAGAGCCGCCCCCAAGGCGACGGCATCTTCTGGGGCAAACGTATCGTCGGTATCAGTACTATCATATTCGTATTTATTATCATCACGGGCATTGTTGTATGGGTGCCTCGTCGAGGTCGTTCGTGGGGTAATCGCTTCAAGATAAGCGTTAAGCACGGGTGGCACCGACTATGGTACGACCTCCACGTAGCAGGTGGCATATACGTTGCCTTATTGCTTCTGGTAATGGCTCTTACGGGGCTCACGTGGGCATTCCCTTGGTATCGCACCGCTTTCTATGGCATACTTGCTCCCGAGAGAAACGAACTTTCGACGACAGAAAACAACTCGTTGAATATAGCCGCCAACGAACCGACAGATACGACAACACTCACACAGTTCGCTGTGTGGCAGAGGGTTTACGACGATGTAAAACAACGCTCAAACTACGTGGAGATAAGCATTAATCCCGACGAGGTACGAGCCCGAATAAGCGATTGCGGCAACAGACGAGCTTCGGATTATTACGAGTTCGACACGGCGACAGGCGCTATTACTTCGGTAGAGCTCTACGAAAACACGTCGAACAACAGCAAGTTGCGTGGCTGGGTCTACTCGCTGCATACAGGCAGCTGGGGCGGATTCTGGGTGCGTCTGATATATTTTATTGCGGCGATGTTTGGAGCTACTTTGCCGCTGACCGGATATTACTTGTGGATACGCCGTACATTGCGGAGCAAAAAACAACACTCCACACGAATAGAACAAGACCGTTTGGTATGACATTTAGCCACAAAGACGAGATAACAAAAAAGTACCTCTTATTTGAGGTACTTTTTGATTAATTTTCGGACGGATAATGGGACTCGAACCCACGACTACCTAAAAGAGTTCGACTTACAACACTTGCTCGGGGGTCAATTGTAAAACGCCCACGACAACCCCAACTGGAATGTGGCAGGGTTTATCGGGTAGTTAGGCATAAGTTGATATCCGTCGCCTCCGAAACCGTACATATTGAGGTGTGAGTATTGGAAATAGAAACGTATGCGTTTCAGGTGAAAATTGGCATATACGTTTAGGTCGGGGTAATTGCCCGTAAGAGTGCTGTTCTGCAGATAAAACTGTCCTGTGGCGGGCATATACGCATTGCCGTAATATGCAGAATGGTATCGTCCGCTTACTCCTATCTGTGTCAGGAGTACTCCGAAAAAGGTTGTCTTAAAGTACAGCGTAGAGTGTAGAGCCAGGGTTGGTAGAGGCATTATCTCTTTGTTCGACGTAATCTGATACGCCGCTTTGGTATCGAGATGCAGTTTCCATACACGCAGATTGGCTTGCAGGTCAAAAGCCATTACTTGCAGGCTGCCGTCGTATTGTGCAGGTAGTGCATTATGGTCGAAGTATAGATAGTTTTTCACGTTAGCCATATTGAATCCCAACGACAGCCCCGTTTTTTTCGATGTCAGGCGTCCTCCGATACGTATGTCGAAGGTTTTTGCAAAGTGATTGTCCCACTCGAAGTGATTGGAGCGGTATCGGTTCATAAAAAACTCGGGCGAGGTGTTGTTTACTTCGCCGTATGCCCCCAGACTTACGGTATCTTGCAGTATTTTCAGTTCGGTATTGATGTTGCCTTTCACCGTGAAGTCGCCTATTCGTTTACCGACGAGAGCCATCTGTCCTCTGAATTTGTATTTTATCAGCTTCCCTTCGTTTTTCGACAGTTCACCGCCGATGTAGATGTTCTGTTCGTACTCGTCGAGCAGATTCGTCTCTGACGAGTAGTTTGTGTTTCGTATCAATTCGTGTTCGGCAAAGGCGGCAAGACCGAACCGCAGCAGTGTGTTGAACTTCTCTTCGAGCGTCAGTGCAAACGTGTTGCGTAGGTTCTGATAACGAATGGAGTCGCGTGTATTAGACGGCGAATAATACGCATTGGTGTAATATGCGTTGGCGGTGGCTTCGGTGTAACGTTTCTTTGCGTTTTCGTACTTTATGGTGTGGATAAACGAGGTAACGGGCACGAAGTCGTAAACCAACGAGTCGTTTTTCAGCTTTCGTTCCTTATCGAAGCCCAAGCTGTATTTGTGATTGTAATAAAAAATTCCACTCTTGTATGTGGATATGGCTGCCACTGCACCATCGAAAATGGTGGGCAGGTACTGAAATTCGGAACTTGCGGTGATGGACGGAATGTCTTTTAGCCCACCGTTCTCCTGGTTACGAAAGTCGTTAAACATCATCACTACATTGAACTCGTATCTTTTGCCGTTGTACGAACTCCAGAATCCGCCATTGAGGGCTCTCGATATCTGATTCTGGTATCTGCCACGCCCGAGAATGAAGTTGAAAAGTCCTCCGAAATTCAGGTACCTGTTGAAGTTCATCGAATACAGTGCTCTGAAATAGTCCTCTTCGCGATTTCTTGGCAGAGATGTACGGTATGTAAGATTGGCGTATGGCGTTTTGGTATTGAAAAACCTTATATCTTCGACATTGATTGCGTATACATCGTATGGGTTCGAGAACAGGAAGCGGGTCTTTTGTGTGCGGTCGAAAAACAGTTTCGACTGTACGGGCGAGCCGAGATTGCCTGTCCACGAGTTGGCTATGGAGTAGTTGTATACCGGCGTATTGTCCTGAAAGCTTGTAACGAGCGTATCCACAGCACAGCTATCGCCTCTACCCAGATGTTCGTCGATACGCCAACTGCGGACACCTATCGGCAGTTGTTTGGCAACGGTAGACTCGAAACCGTTTTGGTTACGTTTCGGGTTGTTGCCGCTGCCTATATCGGACGATATAGAGCCGTCGAGGCTGATGGGTTCTTCCGGTTCTTGCCCCAAACCTGCCAACGACACCGACAGCAATGCCAATAGTAAAAGATATTTTTTCATCGCCTGCAAAATTACATCTTTTTTTCAGATTAGATTCCGTAATGCCCGATAAAAATAGACTACAACCCACTGTATGGCAAAATAATGAACGGACGGGATTGATAGGAGCTACATTCGATACACCTATATGGCGTATTATACAATATCTTTTTCCCATTGTAAAAAGCTAATATACAAATATTACATAAGAATATTTTTATTAACTTTGCCGAGAATATTTAATTAGATTCCGACTATGAAAATTGATTTAAGCAATATACTGAAAGAGCATTTTTCGGAAGTATTCTTCGACAGGGACGAATTTCTACTGAGAGCTGGCGATAAAGAAGAATATCTTTACTATTTGGATACGGGTATTGTACGATTATTTTATGACGATAGCAAAACCGATATGGAACGAACTTTGAATTTTTTCTTCCCGAGGCAGTTTGTATGCGGGTACGAATCTTTTAAAAAATCACTACCCTCCAATGTAAATATACAGGCTATTGAGAAAGTAAAGGCTTACAGGATACACAGAGAAAAATTTTTCAGTCTGTTAGATAATGATAAAACCTATATGTCTGTTGCTACGGATATATTGAATGAGCTTTTTATCAATCGAATAAATAAAGAAATGTTTCGACTGTCGCTATCGCCCGAAGAAAAATACAAATATCTTTTGAAAAACGAACCGCACATAATACAAACTATTCCATTGAAATACATAGCCTCCTATATCGGTATAACGCCCCAGGCACTGAGTCGTATTCGGAAACGCATTTTTTAACTTGGGTTCATTGTACACTGTTTTTATTTGTTTTACCTTTGCCGAAATTTTTTTAATAAAAACAAGTAACACTAATGTAAAAAAAACAGTAAAAAAATGAAAAAGATATTTGTTATACTATTTTTAGCTTTCTGTATCGGTCATGTCTATGCACAACAGGATTGGAAGACATACTTACAGATAGGAGCAGGCACAGGTTACTTGATGAATGGAGACCTAAACACTACTCCGTTGCTAATGTTGGAGTTGGGTAGAAGTTATCGGTGGGCAGACATTGTCGCTTCCATAGAATCAGAAGAAGAAAACCAAGGCACATCATTTTCTGTAAATATAAAAACCAAGTTCGATATCGTCAAAATGATAAAGGCAGACCTCCCGCATTCGTTCAAACTCGGTATAGGCGAAGGAATAGGCACTACAATACATTACAAATGGTGGCATTATATTCCCGACAATGTAGTTGAGGGTAAACAGAATTTCTTATACACTCAGACTATTCTCTACGCAAGCTATGAGTATAATCCGATAGATAAACTATGGGTAGGTGCTTTCTTCCAAAACTATACTTCCGATATTTTCTTCGGTAAGTATTATGTAGGTCTCAGCGTCCGAACCGACTTCTAAAATGTTGATTAATAAATAAAAAGAGGGGTTACTCCGTAGTAGTCCCTCTCTTATTATTAGTTTTCGATGTAAAAGAATATTTTATTAACTTTGCCGAGAGTATTTGACGCCTAAAAAAATTGAAAATGAAAAAGATATTTTTATTTACAATACTCTTGGCTGCGTCGTCGGAAGTATTTGCACAGGAAAACGAAAAAGTTTTACCGCAGCGTGAATTGCAGATAGAGATTGGCGAAGCACTTAATTTATGGTATTTGATTTCTCCCGAATCACCGAATCAATATTCCGTCGACAGATGTATTTTTCCTGCATTTTCCTTGACTTACAATCACAAAATAAATCAAAAATGGTGGTACGGAATATCGGCAATATATAATTACAACAGAGAAGAATTGTTTGATAATAAAGACTCTTATCATTTATCTGTGTATCGATCTAACAATCATGTGTTTGCCGCTGCGCCCGCAATAAAATTCATTTATTGCAACACCGAAACATTACAGATGTATTCGGGTTTACAAGCAGGTATATCATTGATTACAGTGAAAATAATCCGTTCGAAAGGAGAAGTTTCTAACGGAACTAATATTGGTTTTTGGGGACAACTCATCGCTTTCGGCATCAATTACGGTAAAGATTTCTATATCGGAGCCGAAGCAGGGTTTGGCTATAAGGGAATGTTGAACTTAACTGCAGGGTACAGATTTTAATTATTTACTAAATCATAAAAATGAAAAAGATATTTTTATTTGTAATACTCTTGGCTGCGTCGTCGGGAGTATTTGCACAGGAAAACGAAAAAGTTTTACCGCAGCGTGAATTACAGGTAGAGATTGGCGAGTCGGCAATTATGCAGCTACTCTCGGGCGAAAATACATCTCCGACTATTTCCGTCACACACAACAGACGGATAAACGAAAAGTGGTGGTACGGAGTATCTGCCGCATACAGCCATAATAGTGCTCATAATCTTGTTTATACGGGGACTTTTTATAAAGAAGGCACATTTCAGTCAATAAACGTACTTCGCTCAAACAACGACGTATTTTCTATCGCACCTGCCATAAAATTCTCTTATTACAACGCAGAGCGGGTGCAGATGTACTCGGGCTTACAGGCAGGTATATCTTTGATTAGCGGCAAAAACCTATATGTCGACGGACGTACCGTAGCGGGAAGCACTATGAGTTTCTTCTTCCAACTGACGGCTTTCGGTATCAATTACGGTAAAGATTTCTATATCGGAGCCGAAGCAGGGTTTGGCTATAAGGGAGTACTGAATTTAGTTGCGGGATATAGATTTTAGATAAAAAGCTCACATTAAATTTAAAGTAACTTTTCTATGAATAAAAGCATTTTTAAAACAGTATTGCTTGGGGCTTTAGTCGTTATACTAAGCAGTTGTTCTGCAATAATGTCGTCTATGTATGGAGTGAAGCGTATCAAACGGTTCGACCAACAAAATTACGATAATTTCATTGCTAAGGCTAAGGAATATACGGATTTTGTAGCGATTGTCAGTACACATGATCAATATAGGCAATTAATAAATCTCGGACAAGACTCTGTCGAAAAAAAAGATTTTGGGCAGCCTGTACAGATGCTGTACTTCGAAAACGGTATACTTGCATCATATCACATAAACTGCTATGCCAAAGGAGGTGTATCCAATATAAATTGGAATACAGACAATAGATTTTCGTCTTTTATCCCTCAAACGGCAGTAAAACACAGCATTGGAGACAAAAAACTGTCCGATTACACCAAAATATATCCGGAATTAGCATCTTCAAGCGATAAACCGTATACAATCTTAATATTTTGGACAAATATGTTGCCTAAAATATCGCTATCGGCTATTAAAACTGTTGCCGATAACATTAAGGTCAACAACAAGGATAGCGATTGTCGTATATTTCTTATAAATACAGACAATTTTTTCGCTCGATACATGTAAAATATTGTTTTGTTATTTTACCCCCAAAGAGATTGCTTTTTTAGAGCGTCTCTTTTTTATTTCGTCTTCTCTAACCCTCTTTATATCCTCGGAGTAGGTTATCGACGTCCCCAAAAACCAAGACTTAACATCCGACTACCTTATCTCTGACTTTCGTTTTATAATTTTTAACTGTTGAGTTTTAAAATTTTTACTACCTTTGCAAGCGATTATTCAAGAAAACCAAACAGATATAATATGAAAAGAGTATTTATAATATCGATAACCCTTGTTGCTCTGTTGTTTGCATCGTGCGAACGTGCTGAGGATCAACCAAATTGGAAGGTTGCGAGGTTTACCGTAACAGGAAGCAGTTGGTACTATACGGACAACGAAAATGGCAATAACTACCATTTCTATAAATTTCACGTGCCATGGATAACAGAATGGATATACAACAACGGCATAGCAAATATGTACATCGAATATCACAATAAGGACAATACTCATTCGATGGCTCCGCTGCCTGCGGTAAGGCATTTGTCGGAGACAGTAAACGGCAAGAAGGTATATTTCACAGAGACAATAGATTATGAGTATTCGCCCGGAGAGGTGGTATTTTATGTAACGATTTCGGATTTCGTCAAGCAAAATCCGGGTACTATCGATTTTGTGCTTAAAATGATATGGTAACAAACCGTTTGGCACGACAGAGACAAAGATAAAAGTGATTTTTTTAAATTTTTCAAACAATAAAAGCGCTATACATTATGAGTAAATCAGCAATCAAGCCCGAAGGCAACAACCACAACATAATAGCTTTCGGCACCAAAATAGACGGTAATATCACCATCGACCTCGATATACGAATAGAGGGTGAGATTAACGGTAATATTTATGGTTCGGGTAAGGTCATTGTAGGTAAAACGGGTTTCATCAACGGCGATACATCGTGCCAGAATATCGATATAATGGGACGCATAGAGGGTAATGTTACCGCAAGCGACACCATATCGCTCAAAGAGACTGCCATAGTAAACGGCAATCTGAATACTTCGGTCATATCCATCGAACCGAATGCACAGTTTGTAGGCAACTGTCAGACAGCACCGAGATAAAGACTTCTATGGAAGTACGTATCGACGACTCGTGGCAACGGGTGTTGCAGACGGAGTTCGACAAGCCCTATTTTGCAGAGCTTGTCGGTTTCGTGCGTAGCGAATACAAGGCAGGTACCGTATATCCGCCTGCTCGATTGATATTCAACGCATTCGACTCCTGCCCGTTCGACAACGTAAGAGTGGTGATAATAGGGCAAGACCCGTATCACGGCGTAGGACAGGCACACGGACTGAGCTTCTCGGTAAACGACGGTGTCCCGCCCCCTCCCTCGCTGATAAATATCTACCGCGAAATATCCGACGATTTGCACATAACTCCATACGATAGCGGCAACCTCGTCCGCTGGGCAAAGCAGGGTGTTATGCTGCTGAATGCCACGCTGACGGTGAGAGCATCTTCGCCCGGCTCACACCAAAACAGAGGCTGGGAGCAGTTTACCGATGCCGTAATCCGCACCGTCTCCGAACAACGAACGAATGTAGTATTCCTGCTCTGGGGCAATTATGCGCGACAAAAAGGAGCCAAGATAGACCGAGCCAAACACTTGGTCTTGGAGTCGGGACACCCCTCGCCAATGAGTGCCAACAAAGGGTATTGGTTCGGCAACAGGCATTTCAGCCAAACCAACAGTTATCTTATATCCAAAGGACTTCAGCCTATCGATTGGCACTGAAAGTGTTCGAGCGAGAGCCCTGTCTCGTCCAATACAGCATACGAAAATTCCTCGTAGAAGTCGCCCAGAATCACCACACGGCTGCCTGTTGCTATACGCAGGTCGAGCAAGATATGTCTGTGCCCGAAGATAAAGTAGTCTATCCGCTCGGAGGCGGGATAGTTCTTTGCAAACTCTACGAGAGGTTCGTCGTTTTCGCCTCTATACGGGCTGTAAGAGTGCTTGCGGCGGTTGCCGTTGCTTAGAGCTCTGCCCACAGGTATACCGATATTGGGGTGTATGAAGTCGAAGCATCTCTGCATCAGCCGACTGTGGAACAACTTGCGGGTGAAGCCGAATATTTTGCTTTTGTCGTTTAGCCCGTCGCCGTGGGTGATAAAGAGACGTTGCCCGAGCAGTTCGAATATCTGAGGAGTCTTATAAACTCGTAGCCCTATCTCTTGTTCGAGATACCCGAAAGTCCATAAGTCGTGGTTGCCGATGAAGAAGTGTACAGGTATCCCGCTGTCGGTTATCTCGGCGAGTTTCCCCAACAGGCGACTACAACCCTTCGGCACACAACTGCGGTATTCGAACCAAAAATCGAAAATATCACCGACGAGGAATATCTCCGTAGCGTCTCGGCACACCGTATCGAGCCATGCTACGAGGCACTTCTCGTGCTCTCGTCTATCGTTTACAATATCGGTGCCGATATGTGCATCGGATAAGAAGTAATATTTGGGCATATTGCAGTACAAAAAATTTATGCAAAAGTACTAAAAGAATTACGACCACCCAAACACTTTTAGGTGTAAAATAATGCACTAAAATAATTTTTTAAGCAAAAATTTCTTTGAATAAAAAAAAGCATTATCTTTGCAGACGGGTAATGACCACAAAACGAAAATATGACTATGACAGCAAAGGCAAAAAACATACTATCATCACTCTACGAGACCGAAGGCAGCCCCTGCGGGCGTGTCTTCGAGTGGTTCCCCCCCCCCCAATAAACTACTGGCTAATAGCGTTTTACGGCACGCCTCGACAATTATAACCATATCACAGATATGCAGCCAAGCGGTTGTCAAGGCAGTGATTTTTCAGTATAACCCAAGCGTTAAATAAAAAATAATATTCACTAAAAAATTGCATTTATTATGAAAAAAGCATTTTTGATGGTAGCTGCAGCGGCAGCAATGTTAATAGCAACAGGCTTCACAGCCTGCAAACCCAACTCAACGCCCAAAGAGATAGACATCTATGTGGCTGGCTATGACAAAAGTGGAACTGAGGACGCAGCCAAGGTTTGGAAAAACGGTAAAGAGCTCTACGAACTTACCGATGGCTCTAAAGATGCCGGAGCATTCTCCGTATTCGTAGTAGGCGGAGATGTATATACCGCAGGCTATGAGGACAACGGCTCAAAAAAGGTAGCCAAGGTGTGGAAAAACGACAAAGAGCTATACGAGCTTACCAATGGCTCTAATAGTGCATTAGCCCGTTCCGTATTCGTAGCGGATGATAAGGTATATACCGCAGGCTATGAGTACAATGGCTCAGAATATGTAGCCAAACTTTGGAAAAACAAAAGTGCCACCGACCTTACGAACGGCTCTAAAAGTGCCGGAGCCCTTTCCGTATTCGTAGCGGGTAGCAACGTATATACCGCAGGGAACGACGGCAAAGTAGCCAAGGTGTGGAAAAAAGGGAGCGAACACCTTATCCTCACAAACGGTTCTAATAATGCCATAGCTCGCTCCGTATTCGTGGTAGGCGATGATGTATATACCGCAGGCTATGAGGACAACGGCACAAAAAATGTAGCCAAGGTGTGGAAAAACAAAAAGGAGATATTCCATACCTCCGGCTCTAAAGATGCCTATGCCTACTCCGTATATGTGGTAGGTGATGATGTATATGTGGTAGGGGACGAAGGAGGTGTCGCTAAAGTATGGAAAAACAAAGAGGAGCTCTACGACCTTGCAGATAATGGCGAAGCCCACTCCATAGTAGTACACAATGGTGATGTATATGTGGCAGGGTTAGAATTAGAGAACAAAAACTTTGTAGCCAAGGTGTGGAAAAACGGCAAAGAGCTCTACACACTTGCCGACAAAGGTGCTGCCTTCTCCATATTCATAACCGAAAGGAAGTAAATTAGGTTTTGGGTATTGGGTTTTAGGTGTTGGGTACAACGATAAAAACTAAAACAAAAAGAAGCCTTCTGCCAGCCCGACACACTTATTATCCCAAAAATTTGTATCAATCTCCAAGTAAATAAACTATTGTTCAATATTAAAAAGACATAAAGTGATATTTTTAAGGATAGGGTGTATCGGAATGATGCACCCTCTCTTTTTTACGCACTGCGGTGTAGGCAGGTCGCCTACCGACAGCTTCGCCTACATAGACCGAAGCCGCCCACAAATACGACTGAATACAAGCTATTTATATAATTGATTTGGATATAATTGCAGGTATCGAAATTCATATCTAACCTGCTCGAGAAATTGAGAACGCACAAAACCGAACAATATTCTCCATCAATCCATCTTCGACCTTACGAGCGGGACAATGGCTATCGTAGGTAATATACAGACTACTACGAATATAAAGAAACTCAGGTAGCTGCCCAGAGTCGTCTGTATCCAACCTGCTGCCATACCCGGCAACATCATTCCCAAAGCCATAAAGCCCGAGCATATCGCATAGTGCGAGGTCTTATATTCGCCTTCGGAAAAACGTATCAGATACATCATATATGCCGTGAAACCGAAGCCGTACCCGAACTGCTCGGCTGCCACGGCACCGTTTATGAGCACAAGAGAGGTCGGCTGCCACAACGCCATATAGACATATACCAAATTCGGCAACGTAAGGGCAAGTGCCATAGGCATAAGGCAACGACGAAGCCCCCAACGACTTATAGCTATGCCACCCAATATACCGCCGACGATAAGAGCTATTATGCCGACAGTACCGTATACTACACCCACAGCTTCTGTGCTCAAACCGAGACCTCCCTTCGAACGGGCATCGAGCATAAAAGGCGATGCCAACTTAACGAGCATAGCCTCCGATAGCCGATAAATAAGCATAAACACTATGGCTATGCCGATATTCTTTTTGTCGAAAAACGCCACTACCACCCTACCGAACTCCTGCCAAGTATCGCTGTAACTCTTCCTACGGTCTCGTCTGTCGTCAGATACCGTGGGCAACACAAAACGGTGATATACAGAGAATGCCACAAACAGACCTGCCGCCACAAGCAACGTCAGACTCCAAGCGTACGGTATATTCCCCGTTGTACGTTCGAGATAGCCGGCAGCAACGACCAATGCCCCCTGCCCGAAGATAGTAGCGAGACGGTAGAAGGTGTTACGTATACCGACAAAAAACGACTGTTCGCGTTCGTCGAGAGCAAGCATATAGAAGCCGTCGGCAGCAATATCGTGAGTAGCCGACCCGAACGCCATAAGCCAAAACAACACAAGCGATACTTGCAGGTAAAACGGAGCAGGCAGCGTAAAGGCTACCCCCGCCAAACCCGAGCCGATAAGCAGCTGCATCGACACTATCCACCAACGCTTGGTTTTGAGCAAGTCTACAAAAGGACTCCATAACGGCTTTATCACCCACGACAGATAGAGCCAACCCGTATAAAAGGCAATATCGGTATTCGACAACCCCAAACGCTTGTACATTATTACCGACAGATTCATTACGATAACGTAAGGAATACCCTCGGCAAAATACAAAGACGGAAGCCACGACCAGACAGATGTTTGTTTCTTCATTACTGTTATCTAAAAAAATGACAATAATTCTATACTTTTCCCTGCAAAAGTAACATTTATTTTATTAATTTTGCCAATTGGTTATTTTAAACTTATAGTGTTTTTATGAAGAAAATATTTTTATTGACATTGATGGCATTGCTTTGTTCGGCTTACACGTTGTCGCAGAACGTTGTAAAGGGTTATGTACGCGATGCCGAGACAGACGAACCGCTTGTAGGCGTATCCGTTCAGATAGAAGGTACTCTAAGCGGCACACAGACAGGACTCAACGGAGAATATTCGTTGCAGGTGGAAGGTAACAAGACCCTGATTTTCTCTTACGTAGGTTACGAGACAAGGTTGATAGAAGCCTCAGACGCTACCGTGGCAGACGTTAAGCTAAAATCGACTACCATCGAGCTGAAAGACGTTACGGTTACCTCGCAGATAGCCATACAGCGCAAGACGCCTGTGGCAGTATCGAACATTTCGTTTGAAACTATCGAAGAAAAACTCGGTAATGCCGAATTCCCCGAAGTACTGAAATCGACTCCCGGCGTATATGCCACCAAAAGCGGAGGCGGATACGGCGACTCCAAGATAAATATGCGTGGCTTCAAGTCCGAAAACATAGCGGTAATGGTAAACGGCGTCCCCGTCAACGATATGGAATGGGGTGGCGTCTATTGGAGCAACTGGGCAGGACTTTCGGACGTTACCCGTACTATGCAGACACAGCGAGGACTGGGTGCTTCGAAAGTATCGTCTCCTTCGGTGGGCGGCTCTATAAATATTATAACCAAAGCTCACGAAGCAAAAAAAGGCGGCTCGGCACAGTATACCATCGGCAACGACGGCTACAACAAACTGTTGTTCAACATATCGTCGGGTATGCTCAATGGCGGTTGGGCTTTCACCGTACTCGGCTCACGCACTTGGGGCAACGGTTACATACAGGGCACAGGATTCGAGGGCTGGAACTATTTCTTGAACATATCGAAGATAATAAACGACGACCACACTCTGTCGTTCACCGTCTTCGGAGCACCGCAAGAACACTATCAACGTAGTTCCTACGACCAACTGACTATCGCCGAATGGCAACGTGTAGGCAGCTATATGAACGGCGACAGCCCTTACAAATACAATCCTACATACGGTTTCGGTCTGAATGGACAGAGAAAAGCATCATCTTTCAACCAATATCACAAGCCTCAGCTGTCGTTGAACTGGAATTGGGACTTAGGACAAAAGAGCAGCCTGTCTACCGTAGTATACGCCTCTATCGGACGTGGTAACGGATATAGCGGACAAGGCGGATACAACCTGCCAGACGCCGCAACCAAATACACTAACAGCAATTGGTATGGGACTTCGAACGGCTTGATTAACAACGCTTTCCGAAACGACGACGGTACTTTTGCATACAACAAGATAGAAGAGATAAATGCCAATAGCTCTACCGGTTCGTTGCTTGCTATGAGCAAGAGTAAAAACTTCCACAACTGGGTTGGGCTCATCTCGACCTATACTACTCCGTTCTCGAAGAACATAGATTTCTACGGCGGTGTCGATTTCAGATACTACAAAGGTGTACATACCAACGAATTGATAGATCTCTACGGGGGCAAGTATTTCATAGACGAAGCCTCGCGTAAAAACGTAAAAGCAACAAACAACGCCGCTGCTGCCGATCCCAACTGGAAGATGCAGAAACTCGGAGTGGGCGACGTAGTTTATCGCGACTACGACGGGTTCGTGATGCAAGAGGGAGCCTTTGCTCAGGTCGAAGGTAGCTTCTTGGAGAAAAACCTCAATGCCTTTGTAGCCGGCTCTGTATCGAATACATCGTATTGGCGTTACGACCGCTTCTACTACGATGCCGAACACGCTCGCTCGAAGACGCTCAACTTCTTGGGATATACCGTGAAAGGTGGTCTCAACTACAACTTTGCCACATATCACAATGTATTCGTCAATACAGGTTATATCAGCAGAGCACCCTACTTCTCGGGTGGAGCCTTCTTGCAATCAACTACTTCGAACGAGATAAATGCCAAAGCCGTAAACGAAAACATCTTCTCCTTGGAGCTGGGTTACGGTTTCCGTTGGCGATATCTGCAAGCTACCATCAACGGTTACTTTACCAAGTGGATGAACAAGACAATGACACGCTCCAACGACTACTCCTACAACGACGCTTCAGGAACCGTGGTCAACGACCGTGCCATTATCAATATGAGTGGTGTAAATGCCCGCCATATGGGTATAGAGCTGGAACTGAAATCGACACCTGCCGATTGGCTCGAACTTACGGCTATGTTGTCGCTCGGCGACTGGCAGTGGGACAGCAACCCAATAGGATACTACTACAACTCGCTCGGACAACCACTGGCCGATCTCAAAGGCACTATTGCCGACGCTATCGGCAGCGGTAACCACGCTTGGTCGCAACTTAATCTGAAAGGTATCAAAGTGGGTGGTTCTGCTCAGACCACATACAACATCGGCGCTACGCTGAAGCCCGTAAAAGACCTTAGAATCGGACTTACCCTCAACGGTATCAGTCGTCTGTTTGCCGACTATACTATCAGCAGCAACAACCTTATAGTCAATAAACCATACAATTTCACACAACCTTGGCAGGTTCCGGGTTCGGCAGTGGTAGATCTTAACGCAAGTTATAAATTCAAATTCGCAGGCACAAACGCCACAATATCGGGTACTTGTCAGAACCTGTTCGACCAAGTGTACATTGCCGATGCCACCAACGGCAGCGACGGTACTTGGCGGACGGCACGTGTATTCTACGGCTTTGGCAGAACTTGGACTGCACGGCTGAAAATCAATTTCTAACATATACCAACCAATAAAAAACAAAGAAACGATATGAATAAGATAATGAATATATTGATGGTAGCCATTGTGTTCGCAGCAGTATCTTGCGACTACAACAGCAAAAATTTCCCGGGCTACAACGACAGCAATACTCCAAAAGACATAAAGACTTTGGAATACACTATGACCGACGACGACTACAAGACAGTAGCCAACAACAGCACAAACAAAGGATTGGCAAAGGCAGACGGCAAAGAGGCTGAACTGAAACAGATAGAGACACAGAAAGCCTTCAACGCCATCATAACTGCCGAAAAATATGCTCCGGCTTTGATTGCTTTTAAGTTCCCAACCCTCGACGAGGGTTCGGCTGTCAGACTTACATATAATTATAAAAATGTGGCAAGTACACCCCTGTATATCGATACATTGTCGCACGCAGGCTGGTACAATCTCAACAAAAACGACTACGACACAGCTTATTCTACCTCTTCCGATACGACATACTTCAAGTCTGTGGCACAAGCAAATAGCAATATGAGCAAAATACTCAAAGGCAAATTCCCTACTGCTCCCAAAGACTCGATGCTGCTTGTTACATACGACGTAAAAATATCGGGGTCGAACGTATCTACCGCCACTCTGTGGAAAAACAACGGTACTGCGTGGACACATTACAACAACTCTTCGGTATACGTTATGCAGAAGGCAGATTACACGACGATGAATATAAAATACGATAACTTCTCGGGGACACAAGCAGATACCTACTTGCCCGCATTCCTAAAAAATAAATATCCGTATGCTACAAAAAACAAAAAGGTAGGCATCGCTTATAAATTTTTCAACTCGGGTAAAACCACTGTCAAAGCCGATGAATACGTGTACGACGGTACCAATTGGGCAAAAACTTCGAACATATCGACAGAAAAACGTACCGACCAGTTCGTAAAACACAACGGCAAATGGATGTACAATCCTTCGGTAACCATCAATCTGCCGCCGATACGCAACGATGCTGTCATTATGGCATACTATCAGGCTGCCGTCGATTGGGTTTGGGAAAATATCGACCAACCCGCAGGCTGCACTGCCAAAGGACAGGGGTATGTAACATCTTTCGGCAACAACGATTACTACGGTGGTATGTCGGCTTTCTACAATAACATAGATATGCGTCCCGACAAAGCTCGCGAACAGGTGGCAAAATCGACGATAGATGCTATCAAAAATGCCTATCCTGCAAGTATGACCGACGAGCAGGTCGAAGCCAAGATGACCGAAAACCTCATCGTCGAACTAAACGGTATGTTGCAGAAGAAACACCCCGAAGCTGCACCGGTCGAAGGTATAGATGTGATATACACCATAAATATACCTATCTTTAAAGGTACACCCGTCGAACAAAACACTCATACCATACAGTACAAGGTGGTTGGTCAAGGTAAGTTTGAGTATGTAGACGGTTCGCTGAAACCTATCAAGTGATTAAAGAGTAAAAAACGAAAAAAGGCAATCTCAGACCACAGAAAAGAGATTGTCTTTTTTTGTTGAAAGAATTAAAACTGCTTTTTATTTTTATACTTTCTTTCGCTTTTTAGGAGTATATTTGTCCAATGAGGAAGAGACCCTTTTTGCCTGTTTTTATATCTAAATAAGCTCCATTGACATTCCAAATTGCTCCATCTATCCTCTTTTATTGTTCTCTGTATTTGAAAAATTCTTTTATATATCAGGATCTATCGATAAAGAATCTTCTATATCTACTCTAAAATTATCATATTTAGAGCTATTCAATTTTCGAAAATCAACGTATCAATAGTAATTTTACTAAAATGATATATGTAAGTAAAACAATAGGTATATATATGTATGAACCCATTAATATCTCTCTAAATATTTCTTCTATACAATAAGTGCTCCAAGAGGAAACCCTATCTACAAAAATCACATAATCAACATAGTAAAACAAGGATAATAGAGAAATAATAATCGCCCCGTACAAATAATACTTCTTCTTAATTATCATAGATAAGACAATGAATAGTATATAAAAAACACTTATTCCTATGATTAAATATATAAAAATATCTCTTTCCAAAGAGCATTCTAAGCAAGAAGAAGATATATTATTTTTATATTTTTGCATTGATAAGAATATGAAAACATAGTCTAATATAAAGATTAATATTAGAAATAGCATGTGCCTTAGTAACTTGAAAATCATTGTTTCTGAGTTTATTTTTCAGAGTTGCCGGTTTATCGACTCTTGGTGTATCAGTTCCACCAATTGTTTTGCAAAATCGGGATTTAGATTTTTTTGCATTGCATAAACGGCAATATTATCCAAAAGTTCCTCATAACGTGCAGGTTGAAATACAGCTATATCGTTATCTCGCTTATACTCGCCTATCTCGTCGGAGAGTCTCATTCGTCGTACTATAATATCTATCAGCGACCTGTCGAGTTCGTCTATCTGAGCCCTAAACACAGACAATCGCTCGGTATTATCGTCGTTATACCCGAACCTGACTCTACCGAGTATTCGTTTCAGCTGCAATGGGGTTATTTGCTGCTGCTTATCGCTGAGAGCCTGCTGCGGGTCGTTATGCACCTCCACCATAAGACCGTCGAAGCCGAGTTTAGATGCCTGCCGAATAATGGTCTCTACCAAAGCACTGTCGCCCGCTATATGGCTTGGGTCGCACAGCAACTTAACATAAGGCATACGACGCTTAAACTCGATAGGTACCTGCCACTGCGGCGAGTTACGATAAATAGAGTCGTTCATATAAAACCCTCTGTGCACGGCGACAATCTGCGTTATGCCCGCTCGCCACAACCGCTCGATAGCACCTATCCACAGAGCAATATCGGGTATGACGGGATTTTTTACAAACACAGGCATAGACACTCTACACTTGGCAAATGCATCGGCTATCTCCTGTACGGCGAAAGGATTGGTAACGGTACGGGCTCCAAGCCAGACAAAGTCCATTTCGGCTTCGGCAACAGATACTATATGCTCGTATTTAGCCACTTCCGTACCGACACGAAGTCCGAGAGACTTCCTGACACGCTGCAGCCACGGCAACCCTATACTGCCTACACCGTCGAAACTGTTGGGCGAAGTACGTGGTTTCCAAATACCTGCACGGTAATACTCCACACCCATATCCGCCAACAATTCGGCAGTACGGAAAACCTGCTCTTCGGTTTCGGCACTGCAAGGACCTGCAACAATTAGGGTATCAGACATCTATGTTATGTAAATTGCAGATTATTCCACTTTAATCATAGAACCGCTTGCGAGCATCTCTTTTGCTATCGTGTCGAGTATACCGTTTATGAAGATGTAGCTTTTGGAGGTCGAATAAAACTTCGATATTTCTATATATTCGTTTATAGTAATATCTATCGGTATCAGCGGGAATTCTTTGAATTCCGCTATCGCCATCTTCATGAGTACCATATCCATCTTGGTGATACGCTCCACGTCCCACTTGGGTACTATCTTAGATATCATTTGTTCGTATTCGTCGCCTTTGAGGAATGCCGTATGCGACAGTTTTACGACGAACTCCTTTTCGTTCTCGTCTCTGTACATAGGCAACAGAGGCGACGTAGAGATATTATCTTCCGTAAATTTTGATATTGTTTTGTCTATGAAACTAAGAGTAACGACTATATCGTCTACCCAGTAGATACTCACCTCTTCGAGAAAAGCCTCAAAACCCTCGTCGAATACTTCGCCCGAACGAAAGAATTTTCGCCAAAAGGTTTTCTCCACGTCAAAATCCAAACTATCTTCTCCAATATATTTATCGAAGAAGATAGCCGATTTTGTCTTTTTATAAATGTTACCAAGCTCGGTATCGAAATTTGCCCACGATATAAGATTATCTCGTGTATATTTGCTAAGAGCCTCGTTCTGCGACAGACAACGCGGAAACTTTTGCGTAGCCAAATTATAAATAGGCTTTATATTTCTGTCTGTTTTCAGCAACCTCGTACTATAAGTGTCTACCTCTTTCTGAGCCATAAAAGCCATTTCCTGCGGCAATAGCAGCAGGAAATGGTACAGGTCGTATGCCTTTTTCAGGCTTAGTTTAAGTTCCTCGTCGAAAGCTTGTATACTACTATTGCGAGCATTGGCATATAGTATCTGAGCTATTTTTGTCCGAAGCAGCGAGCGGGTCAACATTTATTCTATTTTTTATTCCAAACAAGAAAAAACAAATTTTACTCTCATCATACGGCTTTGCCGTTGCTACCGAGAACATTTTCTATCTTGTGCTTATAGAGGCGTTCCATATTATCGCGGGCAGGACCCAGATACTTACGAGGATCGAATTCGGCAGGTTTCAGAGCCAAGACCTCACGCACTGAGGCAGTCATAGCCAAACGGCTATCGCTGTCGATATTTATCTTGCACACAGCCGACTTCGCCGCACGGCGCAATTGTTCTTCGGGTATACCGATAGCGTCTTTCAGAGCACCGCCGTACTTATTGATAATAGCTACTTGATCTTGTGGAACGGACGATGAGCCGTGAAGAACGATGGGGAAACCCGGCAGTTTCTTCTCTATCTGCTCGAGAATATCGAAACGCAGCGGCGGCGGTATAAGCACACCATTAGCGTCGCGTGTACATTGCTCGGGACGGAACTTATTGGCTCCGTGCGAAGTACCGATGGATATTGCCAACGAGTCGCAACCGGTGCGGGTAGCAAAGTCTATCACCTCCTCGGGACGCGTGTATGTGTGGTGTTCGGCAGATACCTCGTCTTCGACACCGGCAAGTACGCCGAGCTCTCCCTCTACTGTTACATCGTACTGATGAGCATAATCTACAACCTTACGCGTAAGTGCTATGTTTTCTTCGTAAGGCAGGTGCGACCCGTCTATCATCACCGACGAGAAGCCCATTTCGATACACGACTTGCAAAGCTCGAAGCTATCGCCGTGGTCGAGGTGCAGCACTATCTGCGGGTTAGCCCAACCCAACTCCTTGGCATAAGCCACAGCTCCCTCTGCCATATACAGCAGCATAGTAGCATTGGCATACTGGCGGGCACCCTTCGATACCTGCAATATCACAGGAGATTTGGTTTCGGCCGAAGCTTTGACGATAGCCTGCAACTGCTCCATATTGTTAAAATTGAATGCGGGAATGGCGTAACCGCCATCAACGGCTTTCTTAAACATTTCGCGGGTATTGACCAACCCTAACTCTTTATAACTAACCATATTGTATTATTATTAAAACATTAAATTATTCATTGACAACCAATTTTTCGACCCTATTGATATCATTACCCACTACGTGCAGATAATAGATACCGGTACTCAAATCTTCGATTCCTATATTTTTAACGTCATTTTCAGCTACTTTTCCTATAAATACTTTCTTAACCACTCTGCCCAACATATCGGTAACAACGACCGTTATATTATCGTGGCTTTCGCCAAGTCTTATGAAGACCTCGCTCCGAGCAGGATTAGGATAGACGCTTATAGCTTTGTTGCTACCCACAAGAGGAAGTGCGGTAGTAGAAACAGGCTCATATTTAGCCTCGAAACCATCTCTGTTTACGAAAGCGTCCGTATAAAATTTGATAAACATTTTGTTCGACGTCGAACGCATTACTGGCGGTATTTTCGACCCACAGTACTTTCCCATAAGAGTAGCTTTATCGTTTTCCCCGTCATATACAGCGACATAGTCACCGCATTCACCACCGGAAGCTGCCTCAAGTTCGAATTTTGTGAAAGTAAGTTGTACAACTTTATCGGCAGGAGCCTCTATTGTCCAAGTACAATTGAGATTTTTAGGATATTTCTCCTCTCCGCTACCGTCGGTAATCGTACCGCCTTTAGTAGCGGTCAATACCTTGTTCCCTTTACAGAGGCGGGGAAGAAGACTGTCTATACCGACAGCTTCCCAAGCGGCTATAAGGGTTTTGTATTCTTTGGAATTTTCGTTATAACCAAGGTCTTTGGCTGCCTGCAACGAACCGAAGTATGCGTCTATGTGTTTAGCTTGATAAGGTAGATAATTCATCCAGCTTCGGTAAACTATTTTCTGTGTCTTATCTATGCCGATAGGAGTTATATTATAAGACTTTCCGTTGTCGTTGGTACCGCTGCCGCCCTTGCAGAGAAGGTAGAACCAATAATTCTGTACTCCACTATTGGTGTGTACACCTCCGTTGTCGCCACTTCCGGTATACCAATAGGTACCTTTATATGTATTGGGTTGTCTTCTGTTTTGGGCAAGCTCTTTACTACTCGGGTCAGACATCGAACGCAAGAAACCTTTTTCGGTCAGGTCTTCGCCTATCAGCCAAACTTTCGGATTATCTCCGTTTGTATGGTAATCGACACAAGCGGCAAATATATCGGAAAAACTTTCGTTCAGCGCACCTGGTTCATTTCTGTATTCCAAACCACCGTTGATGCTTTTGTCTGTTACCAAATGGGTAAATTCGTGAGCGGTTATATCCAAAGCGACGAAAGGTTTGTACGTTGTGCCGTTTACCGTACCTCCACGACCATAAACCATTATTCCGTAGGGAGGCAGAGCTGCTGCATTGGCATAATAGCCCAGATTATCCCAAATGACGGGATTATATACGTTGTATGTAGGTCCGTGATTGTTGTCGTAGCTGTCTCTATTGAGGACATTCTTGTAATAATCGTATGTTTGTTCCAATCCCCAATGTGCTTGTAGAGGAGGTTTTTTGTCTTCGTCAGTCCAGTTGGCACTCGTGTTTGTGTATAGCAGAGATTTATCGGGGATAGTACGTCCATCCCATTTTTTACCATTGTATGTACCGATATTTCTTGCATTATCTCTCAGATAGTATGTCCCGTCTATGTTATCGGCAGTGATGGTTTTCTCTCCGTCGTAGTAAGTCTGAGCCTTACATTGTTCGTCGGTGTGGGGAATAAGAGTAATCTTATCGAGTACTTTACCTGTTCGTGCATTGACAAAAACATTGTAGTGTTTGAGTGGGTTCAACGAAAAAACTCTCACTTTCTTTGCCAACACAAAGTCGTCCCCTTCAGCATCAAATCTGTAAAATACTGTCTCTACGGGATATTTGTCCACAAGGTCGGTTACCTGCAATTCGTTCATAGCTGCCTGCAAGGCGACCTCGTCCGAAACGATAACCTCTACCGAACCTGTATTGACTTTGGTTACCATACCGTTGATACTTGTTACCAAACCATCTTTCTGGTGTACCATCACCATCTGACCATCGATGGCATATCCTTTGTAGTAAACAAGGTAGTTGGTATGTACATAGCCCATATCGTCGGTTACCGAAGCAAGGCGGGCAAAAGAATAATCGGCATCGAAACCGAACAAGCCGTACAGTTGCTCTTCGATATCGACGGGAGAGAGGCCAATAGACCTAAGGTCGTTGTAGAAAGAGCCTGATTCAGCAGATTTCACAACGAAATCGGTATTGGGATTATCCTGTGTCGTTTTAGTTATAACCTTCACTATTTTACGCGGTGCAGGTTCTTGAGATTTCAGCAATTGCTTAAAATCAGATAATCCATTCGGGTTTTGACCTGTAACTATTCCTGCTAAGGCTAAGCAGACAGACAAAACCATTACTTTTGTCGAAAAGTTTTTCATATTAAAAATCATTTATTTAAAAAATATATTCTTACTTCAAATTATTTTGTGTCAATCTTACTCATAAATCGCTCGTAAAGCTCTACAACTTCACTATCTATATGCGGGTCGCCCATTACTGCCCATACTATTCGGTTTTCTTTACGTTTGCTCGTTATCACGATAAAACACGACATATTCGACGGATTGTCGTAGCTGTAATCGGCATACTTGCTTAGTTTACCAAATAGATGCGCTGTCTCCTTCTTGGTAAGTTTTGTCACAAGTTCATTATTGTCGTTATATACCGTACCGTTGGGTCTCAGACGATACAGAACTACTCTACCCGTAACTCCGCCACCCGAACCAAAAGTTATCTCAGATATTCCGCTCTTGGCAGTATCTCTGCCCAAGACACAAGAGTACATCGTTATCATAGACACACTTAACAATATAAAGACACCTCTAAACCCCATAACAACACTTCCCATTAGCAGTCAACTTGCAAATTTAGTATTTTTATTTTGTTCGGGGAAATAAAATAAATTAATTTTGCAATAATTTTTATCAACACCAATTTTATGAATTTACTCGAAAGATTTTTGAAGTATGTCTCCATACATACCACATCGGACGAAAACACAGGCTTAGTACCGAGTACACCACAACAAATGGAGTTTGCCAAGATTTTGGCAGAAGAGCTTAAAGCTATGGGAATGCAAGACATTTCTCTCGACAAAAAAGGCTATCTGATGGCTACCCTACCCTCTAATATCGACAAAGATGTTCCGACTGTCGGCTTCATCTCTCACCTCGATACATCGCCCGATATGAGCGGCAAAAATGTAAAACCGCGTATCGTGGAGAACTACGACGGCAACGACATTGTCCTCAACGAAAAAGAGAACATCGTACTCTCGCCCAAACAATTCCCCGAGCTTACGATGTATCGCGGTCAGTCGCTTGTGGTAACCAACGGGCTTACTCTGCTCGGAGCCGACGACAAGGCAGGCATAGCCGAGATAATGACGGCTATGGATTATTTTATCAAAAACCCCGACGTCAAGCACGGCAAGGTACGCATTGCCTTCAACCCCGACGAAGAGATAGGTCTGGGGGCACATCACTTCGACGTAGAGAAGTTTGGCTGCCAATTTGCCTACACGATGGACGGAGGCGAGATAGGCGAGTTGGAATACGAAAACTTCAATGCCGCAGGAGCCAAGGTAACTTTCTACGGCACCAATGTTCACCCCGGCTATGCCAAAAACAAGATGGTAAACTCTATGAAGATAGCCACCAAGTTTATGGCAACCGTACCTGCCAACGAATCGCCCGAATACACCGATGGCTACGAGGGTTTTTATCACCTCACGGGTATTGGGGGAGATGTAGAAAAGACTACCGTTTCGTATATCATCCGCGACCACGACCGCAAAAAGTTCGAAGAACGCAAGGCTCATCTACAAATGCTTGTAGACAAAATCAATAGTGAATTTGGCGACAATACGGCTACCCTCGAGGTCAAAGACCAATATTACAATATGAAAGAGAAGGTAGAGCCTGTCAAATATATCGTAGACATTGCATCGGAGGCTATCCGCCAGGCAGGCGTAGAACCTAAGGTGAAGCCCATACGTGGCGGGACAGACGGAGCACAACTGTCGTTCAAGGGACTGCCGTGTCCGAACATCTTTGCCGGCGGACACAACTTTCACGGCAAGTACGAGTTTGTACCAATCCAATCTATGGAGAAGGCTACCGAAGTCATAAAAAATATCATCAAAATAGTAGCAAACAGATAATTATAAAAAATAAACAAAGTAAATAATAATGAAAACCACACCATTCACAGACAAACACATTGCTCTTGGAGCAAAAATGCACGAGTTTGCAGGGTACAATATGCCTATCGAGTACCCGACAGGTATCAATACCGAACATTTAGCCGTATGCCACAGCGTCGGTGTCTTCGACGTTTCGCATATGGGCGAATTTTGGGTAAAAGGCATAAATGCCACTCAATTTATGCAGCGAATCTGCAGCAACGACATAGCAAGTCTTGCCGTAGGCAGGGCACAGTACAACTGCTTGCCGAACGGTAAAGGCGGTATCGTCGACGACCTTATCGTATACCACTACGAAGACAACAAATATATGCTCGTAGTGAATGCCGCCAATATCGAAAAAGACTGGGCTTGGGTAAATGCTAACAAAATCGAAGGCGTAGAAATCGAAAATGCATCGGACAATATCGCACAGCTCGCAATACAGGGACCCAAAGCCACAGAAGTACTACAAAAACTCACTCCCATAAAACTCTCCGACATACCTTATTATGCTTTTGAGGTAGGCGAATTTGCAGGAGTAAAAGATGTGATAATATCCAATACGGGCTACACCGGTGCAGGCGGCTTCGAGTTATACTTCTACCCGCAGCACGGACAGAAGATATGGGACGCTATTTTCGAAGCCGGTAAAGAATTCGATATCAAACCAATAGGTCTCGGTGCACGCGACACACTACGCTTAGAGATGGGATTCTGCCTCTACGGACACGAAATAGACGACACCACGTCGCCTATCGAAGCAGGCTTAGGGTGGATTACCAAACCTGCCGAAGGCAAAAACCTGATTGACGGTGACTTATATGTATCGCAACGTAAAAACGGCGTCAGCCGCAAACTCATAGGATTCGAAATGAAAGAGAAGGCTATCCCTCGCCAAGGCTATGAACTCACAGACGGCAAAGGCAATATTATCGGTGTGGTAACATCGGGCTGTATGTCGCCGACGGCAAAAGTAGGCGTAGGACTCGGTTACGTGAAACCCGAATTTAACAAGGTAGGCACAGAGATAGCCGTCCTCATACGCAACAAAGAGGTGAAAGCCGAAGTGGTAAAACCACCTTTCAGAAAAATGTAATTAACAGCAAACTGTTACGTAAAGAGATGCTACACAACGCTGTAGTATCTCTTTTTTGTTTATGATTTCTCTCCTCTCCCTCGTTTCACGCATCAAACAACTCGACACTTACTTTTTCTTCTTTTACGACACCACCCGACAAATGAAGCAAATATTTCACCTAAATATTTGTAATATCATTCATAAAAACTGACAAAGTTGCAGCATATTTACAGTAACGGTTCGCTGGCAAGATTTTTGTACAAGTATGTTATCGTTTACATAATTATAAAAGTAAAATAAATACTAAACGGTATGAACAACAAGCATAAAGACGAGATAGAGGATTTCGACAAAAAACACGATAATGTCGGAGAAGAAAACACAGACAAAACGGTAGAGAATGTTGCCGAACCAACGACAAACGACAACGAGAGTTTAGAGGAACGATACAATACCCTCAACGACAAATACATACGTCTAACGGCAGAGTTCGACAACTATCGCAAACGCACAGCGAAAGAGAAAATCGAACTCATAAAGACAGCCGGAGAGTATGTAATAGAGGATACTCTGCCCATCGTGGATAACTTTGAGCGAGCCCTGAAAAATATGGCTACTACAACAGACGTATCGGCAATAAAAGAGGGCATAGAGCTTATATACCAACAACTTATGTCGATGTTGAAGTTGCACGGGGTAAAAGCTATCGATACCGAGGGCAAGGAGTTCGACACCGAATACCACGAGGCTATAACCACAGTGCCCGCTCCCACACAAGAGGAGAAAGGCAAGATAATAGATTGCACTCAAAAGGGTTATATTCTAAACGATAAGGTAATAAGACATTCAAAAGTAGTTGTAGGCGAATAATACTGACAAAAAATGGCAACCAAAAGAGATTACTACGAAGTTCTGGAAGTATCGAAAAGTGCTACGATAGAAGAGATTAAGAGGGCTTATCGCAAAAAAGCCATAAAATATCACCCCGACAAAAACAAAGGCAACAAGGAGGCAGAGGAGAAGTTCAAAGAGGCAGCCGAAGCTTACGAAGTGCTGTCGGATACACAGAAACGCCAGCGATACGACCGTTTCGGACATTCGGGTATGGGTAATGCAGGCGGATTTAGTGGCGGAGGTATGTCGATGGACGATATTTTTGCCAACTTCGGCGATATTTTTGGCGGACATTTTGGCAGTGCTTTCAGAGATTTCGCCAGTAGTTTCGGCGGCGGTTTCTACGACGGTTCCTCGTCGCGAAGAAACGTACCGAGAGGCTCCAACCTACGAGTAAAAGTACACGTAACGCTAAAAGATGTTGCCTCGGGAGTAGAGAAAAAAATCAAAGTCAATAAGCTCGTAACTTGCTCACACTGTGGTGGCAGCGGAGCCAAAGACTCAAACTGTATCAAAACCTGCCACACGTGTAACGGAAGCGGCGTAGTTACTCATACACAGAGGACATTCCTGGGCACAATGCAAACGCAATCGTACTGCCCTACCTGCAACGGGTCGGGTAAGACAATCACCGACAAGTGCGAACACTGCGGCGGCGAAGGACTGGTGCGTGCCGAAGAGATTATACCTATCAATATCCCTGCCGGTATCGAAAACAATATGCAATTCACCGTCAGAGGTAAAGGAAACGCCGCTCCTAACGGCGGTATCCCGGGCGACCTACTCGTTCTGATAGAAGAGGAAGAACACCCCGAACTTATAAGAGACGGCAGCGACCTGATATACAACCTATTGCTCGACCTACCCACCGCCGTACTGGGCGGTACGGTAGAGATACCCACAGTCAATAGCAAGGTGAAGGTGAAAATCGAAAAAGGCACTCAGCCCAACAAGATGCTACGACTGAGAAACAAAGGGCTCCCCCGCTTAGACTCTTACGGTACAGGCGATTTACTGGTGAATATCGGTGTCTATATACCGGAAAACCTGTCAAACGACGAGCGGAAAACTTTCGAGCAGTTTCATAACTCACAGAACTTCCAACCAAAAGATAACGGCACAGAGGGCTTTTTCAACAAATTCAAGAAGATGTTCGATTAAGCTTTCAGCAGGACACAAACGATTGATTGACGTTACAAAAAAATAAAAAAATCCTTTACGGCTTTCGGGGCGGTGTAAAGGATTCTTTTTTTTAATATTTCAGTAACAAATTTACTTAATTTCTTTCAGAGCTGCATTTTGTTTCTCGATAAGCTGTTTCTGATCTTCAATATCCTTTTTCAGTTTTTCGATATCGTTCTTTGCCTTCTCGATATTTTTCTCGTAGGTAGAGATATCTTTGGTACGTTTTTTCATCTGAGATTCCAACTTGTTTATCTCGTTCTGAGTCTTTTTAATATCTTTTGTCTGGCTTGCTATTTTCAGCGCCACGTCGTTATCGTGAATAGCTTGCGAATATTTGGTGTCCAAGAAGTTTCTCAGATTCAATATCAGATTACCGTCAGTATTCGAACTTTCGAACGTAGTAGAGATACCCTTCTGTACAAAAACATTAACTTTGGTAACAGGGTTGGTTTTGCTCTTCGACTTAGGTTCGAATGTTACGAACATATTGATGTAGTCCGTAGATATTTCGGGGAAAACGATTTTTTCGTAAGTTAGTTTTTTACCCGACGATTTTCCGTCCAATCTATTGCTTTTCAACAATTTTTCCATAACATTCTGTGCATCTTTGAGACTTGCGACAACGTCTATCGACACACAGTTGCCCGACATCTCCTTATCCAGTTTTGTTACATTTTCATACGACTTTTGTTGGGCATTAGCTGCAAAAACGGAGATTACGATTGCAGCAATCAATAATAATGACTTCTTCATAACTCGATGTATTTATTTAGTTTAAAAATTAAAAATAATGTAATGTATATTTTTGGCAAATATAGTAAAAAAATCTCTTTGTACGAAATTTTCACTTTTTTTATTCTTTGAACAAGAAAATATCTTCGTCGGGCGACTTCATTCCGTACTTTTCGCGGGCATATTTCTCGAGAGCCTCTACGTCTATCGTCAAAGTACTTATATTAGTCTCGTTCTCTTTGATCATTTTTTCGTATTCCGTATTCTCACGTCGCAGTCGCGAATTTTCCGACATCAGTCTCCACATTCTCACGAAGTTGTTGTCGTCGAAAAACAACATCCAAATCAAAAACAGCAACACTACGGATATTATACCGTACTTGCTCAATATGAAATATTTAGCGTAGACCAATATGTTATCGAAGCGTTTCATAGCATAATCAGCACGATTGTCTACAAATCACAGACAACCACAGCATTACTGCGAATTCATCTTAAGGAAATTAACCTCGCTCTCCGACAGATACCGCCACTTGCCTCTGGGCAGATTCTTCTTGGTGAGACCTGCAAAATATACCCTGTCCAAAGCAACGATTTTATAGCCGAGATGCTCGAACATACGCCTTACGATACGGTTTTTGCCTGAATGTATCTCTATGCCCACCTCTTTTTTGTTGTCTTCTTTTACATACGAAATATCGTCAGCCTTTATATCGCCGTCTTCGAGTACTATACCACTACGCATCGCCTCCATATCCTGTGATTCGAACTCTCTGTCGAGTCTGACGTGATAGATTTTCTTTTTCTCGTACTTGGGATGTATGAGCTTCGATGTCAAATCGCCGTCGTTGGTGATGAGCAACACGCCTGTCGTGTTTCTATCGAGACGCCCTACGGGATAGACGCGTTCGGAGCAGGCATTTTTTATCAAATCGAGCACAGTACGGCGTTCTTTGGGGTCGTCCAAAGTGGTGATTATATTTTTGGGTTTGTTCATAAGTATATAGATTTTCTTCTCCATACTTACGAGTTGGTCGTGGAAGTGTACTTTGTCGGTAGCGGGGACAATTTTTGTACCCAGCTCTGTAACGACCTGTCCGTTAACGCTTACCACTCCTGCCTGTATAAATTCGTCTGCCTCGCGACGCGAGCAGATATTGGAGTTGGCGATGAACTTATTGAGTCTCATCGGCAGACTCATATCGACAGAGTTTTTGTGATATTTCTGCTTTTTTTCAGTGTTCTGGCGGTTGGTCTGCGGTCTCCAAGAGTTGCCTCGTTCGCCATACTGTCTGCTTTCGCCACTTCTGTATGTTTTTTTCCCGCTGCCTGTCGGTTGCCACTGCTTGTCGGCGTACTCGCCCGTACGTTTATTGACACGGCGGTCTACTCCACGGTTGTTGCCGTCGAAAGAGCGGCTATTGCCGCCAAACGACTGCCGTTCGCCTGTGGTAGGTCGCGGACTTCTGCGTTCGAATCTCCTATTGGTGTCTCCTACAATATTTTTGCTATCCGAGAAATTGTCTTTTCTCTTATTGAAGTTATCGCACGTATATCTGCGGGGAGTATCGAATTTGCCTATACGAGGGCGTTGGGGTCGGTTACTGTTTTCCATTCTTTTTTCAGTCATATAATTATATTGCAAAATATTGTAAAAATCATCGCACAAAGGTAGTACTTTTAGAGCAAATACAGATGTGTTTTTTATAAAAAAATATTTTATAGTTAAACAACAGATTTATATTAAGTTCCCACTGCCGTATATCGACCCCAGAAATATTACCGCACTGCACACAACGCTTTCATAATAAAAGCATTACATTCTCAATCAATATTTTTCACCTACTAGGAAGGTAACAAAAAATTTTTACTACCTTTGCCACATTACGTATGAAATACATAAAAAACAATTTGATATGTCAGTAATAACCCTATTAGAAAGGGCGCAGCGTATCAACAATGCGATGCCCGCACGTATGGCTCAGCGTCCGCAGGTGAGCGAAACCGTAATCCCCGAAAAGGAATTTATCACTGTAAAGCAAGCGAAGGAAAAATTTAAAATTCCTATCTATCTGAATGACGACGACAAACTATTGCTCCTCAAAGGCGATGTGATGTTTGGGAAGAAAATGAGCTTTTCTCTTATTTCTCTGTCAATCGTTTCTTTCAGTTGGTAAAAAACGGACAAAATCCACTTATCAGCGTAGATACTTATAAAAAATAATTGTTATGAACCTCTCTAACCTTCCCTATCGAACTACTTCTTATGACGAGATTGCTGATGAGCTACCTGAGTCGTCTCTCTACAAAGAGCATTACGACACTCATTGGCGAAATCGCGTTATCGTGATTGACGGCGATTGGATTTTGAACGAACCTTTAGATTTAGATGCTGTCGATGAGCTTTCTCCTTACTACAACCCCGATGACTACGATTCTCTGCCCCTTTTTATTCTCGTAAAAGGCAATATGCAGGCTACCAATATCTACAATGGCGAAGCCTGTGGTTCTTGCGGATTAGTGGTTTTGGGCAATCTCACTGCCGAAAATATAGTGGTCGGCGGGCAAGATATTTTCGTAGGCGGTGATTTACGCGTTTCGGGATTCTATTGGGGCGATTATAATCACGGAAGCCTTACCGTAATGGGGCATATCAGCATTTACGTGTTCTTGGAAACTGATTACAATCACGATAACAAGCGTTTTGAAGAAAGACGCAATGCCGATATTACCGAATACCTCACCGATGATGATTACGAAGGGCTTTTGTTAGGGGAAAAGCTCGTTTTGTACTTAAAACCCGAATTTTCTTTTGTATTAGACGATATTTTAAAGATAGATTATATCCCTTGGAGCTGGAAATGCTGGATAAACGATGATAAGTTATTCCCTGCTTTAGCCAAAGGTGAAACTATATTCGTAAGCCCTGAAGAAACACAAAAACGTCGCGATGAAATTAGTAAAAAACAAGTACATCTGTTCCCTAATACCGATATTTCGATAGAGAATTTACTTCGTTTTACCTATCCGCCCCTCTTCTCGCTTGTATGTAAGCTCAATAAAAACAATCACCCGCGTTTTGAAATGTGGGACGACAATGATGTATTTTACCGCGTCCTTTACGACCCTGACGATAGCACTTATTCTCTTTATATCCAGAACGGTGAAGAGTATGGTGTGCTTGCCCAAGTGTATGAAGGCGAGTTGCACACCTCAATCAATACTTTTACTGATGAGGGAGTGATTGATATGACTGCAACATCACATCCCGCACATTTTGCGTTCTTAGAAAAAGAGTTTGCTTACTTTTGCAGGCGTTATGAAGAGCTCATCAACAGTCGCATCTACTATCTTTCAAAAGTGAACGAAGCAAACTTCAAGTCGCTTTTAGCCAATGGAAGACTTCAAGATTTCTACGCACAAAAAGGAAAGAATACTGATGGCTACGTAACGCTTCAAAAAGATGATTTCATACTAAAAGTAAGTAACGAAGAGACAACTTCTGCGAGAATTAGCCTCGGTGAGCACAGCAAATACAACGAGGACGGCTCTGTTGCTTATCTATACTTTCATTATCAGTGGGACGTGGAAAGAAATTGTGTGCTACTCATCAACGAAGAGGAAGATGGCGAAGAATATGAAGCAAATTTTGGCAACACCCCACGATACTATCGCGCAATGATTTATTTCAGGAAGTTGCAACTATTATTCCCACCTGTGGAGGAGCAAAGCACTAATGTAATATAATTTTCCGACGGGAGATTTTAATAATACCAATAGAGACAAGAGATTCAAATAGCATTTAAAATTGAATTATTATGAAAGCATTTATTTGGGGGTTAACACTTGGGATATTCTCAGTGTACGCACAGCAATATCAATTGGATAGCGCAACTATATAGTTCTTTCATTACATCATTGTATATTCAAATAGTTTACAACTCCCTCTTGGTAAACCCCTATGCTGTTTTGGGAGGTGAGGAAAAACAACTTGCCATCGGTAAACCATAGCTTCTCAATGGCCATTTTAGCTCCTATTGCCAAAGGCTCTCTTTCCCAATAGAGTTGGGGATTGAACAATATTTCCATCGTTGTAATACGTCCGTTTTCGGGTAATGGGGTTTTGTAAATCCCTTTTTGGGTAGCGATATAGAGCGTTTGGGTAGTGGGGTCAATGGTAGAAGCTCCTATGAAAAGGCGTTCATCGTGAGGTCTATCCTCATTGTCAAGTATCTTTTCGGCAGTATAGTTCCGTATCTTAAAAATATCACCTGAGGGTACGAAATGTTGTATACCCGAAGTAATATAGATAGCATCGGTTTTGCCATCGCTAAAAATGCTCTGTGGAAAGAAAAGCCCTAATTTGAGTTCCTTAATAGGTGTATTGATGATTTTCCTTTCCTTACTGTCAAAAAGTTGCAGACTCCCTCCAAACTCACCATAGTAAGAAGTCATCCAAATCACATCATTATTATCCACAAATATACGTGAAGGAGATAAAAAGTAAGTTTTGATTTGCTTTTTGAAGAAGAAAAGATACCGCTTTTGTACTATCATCGGACTATAATCGTGATAAAAATCTGTCCAATAAGAATCAGTAATGGGACAATACAACGCATTAGGCACTACCAAATAAGGGTGATTCTGTGAGTTGAAAACAATATGTTCTATAACATAGGGTTTCCTCAGTTGTTTAAAGAGTTGTAAGCCGTTTCCCGAAATGGAAAAGAGCTTTCCATCTTTAGTGCCTACGACTACATTTTTGTTTCTATCCAAAGCAATAGCAGTAAACACACAATTAGTATCATACGTTATGGAGGCTTCTTTTTGAGTATCTATCTGCCAAACTCTTAGCCTGCCCTCTCTTTCAATAGCATATATGTATGGTTCTTTTATCACCATATCTTTTATGGTAACAGTAGTATTGGTCTGTGCCAAGATAACAGAGGGTATAAGGCACACCAAAAGGAGAATCATCTTATCTTTCATTTTCATCGGCAATTATAATACTCATATCTTTCACTATACAAACACTATTTTCCCCACAATTTTACCCCCTTCATATACCTTCATTTCCTGCAACTCGTCTAAAATATAGTGAGGGGCGTGCTCGAAAAGAAACCTTACCTTGCACAGAGCACTGTATTCGTCCTCTTTGAGAGGCTCTTCAAAAGTAATCACAATGCTCCAGTCGGGCTGAGACAACTGCTCGATGTAAGTGGTGGCATAATATACTCCGTCCGTAGGAGGCTGGCGCCGTCCGCCCTCTTCTTTGGTCAGAAAATCGATAGTACCCGCTCTTTGTTGTTTCACAGTTAGAATGCACTTTAACACTACAAAAGTAGTTTTTCATTTCGTAATAACCAAATATGCATAACCTCATTCCTCTCACCTCCCTCTGTGGCGTTATTATTCCATACCTGTCCGTGTGCCCCAAACTCCCAAACAACTTAGATATATGATTGCAGAAAACGAAATTTATACCTAACTTTGCTCAAAATTTGAGAAAA
>GG774890.1:130346-290449 GCA_000163695.1 Bacteroidetes oral taxon 274 str. F0058 | reverse complement strand
AAGTGGTGGCATAATATACTCCGTCCGTAGGAGGCTGGCGCCGTCCGCCCTCTTCTTTGGTCAGAAAATCGATAGTACCCGCTCTTTGTTGTTTCACAGTTAGAATGCACTTTAACACTACAAAAGTAGTTTTTCATTTCGTAATAACCAAATATGCATAACCTCATTCCTCTCACCTCCCTCTGTGGCGTTATTATTCCATACCTGTCCGTGTGCCCCAAACTCCCAAACAACTTAGATATATGATTGCAGAAAACGAAATTTATACCTAACTTTGCTCAAAATTTGAGAAAAAACAAACTTAACTAATCTTGAACCTATTTAAAAATGTTTGTTGGAGTGTTACTAAATTTTCACTACCTTTGCCGTATACCATATAACCGAATAGTTTAAAAGGAAATTTAATATAATTATTAACAATACGATAAAAAAATAATTATGAGAATCGTTTTTAGTTTCGGATTGTTCATAGCAGCAACCGTATTTATCACTTTTTCATCTTGTAAACCTGCAAATACAGTTAAAAAAGTAACAGGAGTTACGCTTAGTGAAACGACTAAGACTATTGTGATAGGAGAAGAGTTTATCCTTACGGCAACCGTCGCTCCCGCCGATGCTACCGACAAAGCAGTCATATGGACGACAGACGACTTCGGTGTCGCTACCGTCGAAGAAGGCAAGGTAACAGGCATCGCAGAAGGCGAAGCTACCATAATGGTAACCACAAACGACGGAGGACAAACGGACTCTTGTAAAATAAAAGTAAATAAAAGAGAGCCTGTATCCCGCAATGCCATTCTTATAGAGGAGTTCACGGGAGACCAATGCGGTAACTGTCCGAGCGGGTCGGCTGCCATTCACAAAACTATGAAAGAACTCGAAGATCAGTCAAAAGCTTTCATAGTGTATCATCACGTAGGCTTCACAGAAGACAAATTCACAATAGCCGCCAGCAGACCTCTGAAATTTTTCTATGGAAGCCCGCAAACTGGCGCTCCAGCCTGTATGGTCAATAGAGCTATATTACAGGCGAAAAGCGTCGTAATCCAACCGACACATGTTACTAAGGCTATGCTTAACAAACAGTTGGCTGAACTAACATACGTTACCCTCGATATGAATGTATTCTACACCGAGGGGTCGAGAGAGCTTAAAGTAGATGTCTCGGGCGAATTGCTCACAGAGCTCCCAAATGCCAGACTCAACGTCTACCTTGTACAGGATAGTATAATTGCTTATCAGGCATCGGGCGGAGACAAGTATCCTCACCGCAATGTGGTCAGAGCTGCTCTTGCAAGTTCGGTTTGGGGCGATGGGCTTGGGGTAGTACAAGGCAAATACTCAAAATCCTATACCTACAAGATACCCGAAAGCATAGCAGGGGTACAAAACAAGCCTATCCCGACCGATATCAAGAAAATGTATGTAGTGGCTTTCGTGGCAGACGTCAACAATGTAAAAGACTACAAGCAAGTGGGCAACAATAAGATACACAATGTAGCTTTCAAAAAGATACAATAGTATCTCCTATATTGCCACATACCAGCCACAATTACCCTACAGAGTAAATATTACGAGATATTTACTCTGTTTTTTACCCTACCACCAGCCACCAATCGCTCAGAAGTGGGCTGTCAATATCATTATTAATAAAATTAATCGTTGCAGGCATGAGTTATATTATATTTTTTCATACCTTTGTCTATCGGATTTCGTAAAAATATAAAGAAACTTCGATACAACAAAAAAAGTATTTTTAATTAACCAACAAAAAAGTAACTAAAAATGGATAGAAACGAGCAAATTTGTAACTGTATGGGTATTACCCGCGGTGAAATTGAAGATGCCATCAAGGCAAAAGGACTAAAAACGGTAGAAGAAGTTGGCGAAGAGACAACGGCAGGCACAGGCTGCGGAGGCTGCCAACCGCTTATTCAGGAGATTCTCGACGAGATAAACGGATAAAAAAGTTCACATTCGCCCCAAAAAGCAAAAAGAGGCTGCTCGCACGTACGAAAGAGCAGTCTCTTTTGTTTTTTTTCATTTTTTTGTATCCTCGCCGCAAAGCTAAGCAACAAAAAGGTGCAAGAAAAATAAATTTTTCCTACACCTCCTCACTATGAAAAAACTGATTCTATTAATCCACTATCTTTACCAAATGGTGAACTTTGTGTATCATTCCCATTATCGAGGGAGTGTCGTCGTGTTCCACTATCTGGTTCATCTTGTGCAGACCAAGTGCGTCCAATGTGCGTTTCTGCACTGCGGGACATTTGATTCTGCTCTTTATTTGCTGAATTTTTATTTTAGCCATAAATCCAATTCCTCCCTATTAACCGTTAAACACTTTACTTACAGATATTCCGCGATTCTGAGCCACAGTAGCAGGGTCTCTGAGTTCGCACAATGCCTCGAAAGTGGCTTTCACCAGATTGTGAGGGTTCGACGAACCTTTCGACTTAGCCAAGATGTCGGTAATACCGACACTTTCGAGCACAGCACGCATAGCACCTCCGGCTTTCACCCCCGTACCGTGCGAAGCGGGTTTGAGCAATATCGTTGCACCACCGAAGTGAGCAGCCTGCTCGTGAGGGATAGTTCCTTTGTGTACAGGCACTTTTATGAGGTTTTTGCGGGCAGCTTCCGTACCTTTCTGCATTGCGGCGGCTACTTCGCCCGCTTTGCCGAGTCCCCAGCCGACAACACCGTTTTTGTTGCCTACCACCACTATTGCGGCGAAACTGAACGTACGACCACCCTTGGTTACCTTAGTAACGCGATTGACGGCTACCAAACGCTCTTCCAACTGAGCGTCGGCTTCTATATTCACTCTATTTTTATATTCTGCCATAACTTCTTAAAATTTTAAACCATTTTTACGGGCAGCTTCGGCTAACTCCTTAACTCTGCCGTGATACAAATAACCGCTGCGGTCGAATACCACAGACTGAATACCTGCTTCCTGTGCGTTTTTAGCTATAAACTCACCTACCTTGGCAGCCTGCTCCTTCTTGTTCATCTTATCTTTGATAATCAGCGAAGAAGCCGAAGCCAGCGTCTTACCTGCAACATCGTCTATGACCTGAGCGTAAATCTGTGTGTTACTCCTGAAAACCGACAGACGTGGTTTCTGTGCCGTTCCTGAGATTTTATTCCTTATATGAGCCTTAATCTTTGCTCTTCTTTCTATTTTTCCTACCATAATTTCTTCAAGTTTTTAACGATTATTTGCTTGCGGTTTTACCTGCTTTTTTGCGAATAACTTCACCTTTAAACAATACTCCTTTACCTTTGTAAGGCTCGGGCTTGCGGAACGAACGTATCTTGGCACAAACTTGTCCAAGCAGCTGTTTGTCGGCACATTCCAGAGTAATCAACGGATTTTGATTACGTTCGGTAACGGTAGTAATCTTTATCTCGCTTGGCAACTGCATATATATATTATGCGAAAAGCCCAACGACAACTCCAAAATCTGACCCTGATTGGAAGCACGGAACCCTACGCCGACAAGCTCCAATGTCTTGGAATAACCTGTCGAAACTCCCGTTATCATATTCTGCACCAAAGCACGATACAGACCGTGATTGGCTCTGTTTTGCGGTAAATCGTTCTCGCGAGTGAATACGATTTGTCCGTCTTCTACCTTAGCTTCGATAGTGCTGTCTATCTTTTGCGACAACTCTCCCTTAGGTCCTTTGACGGAAATGACGCCGTTTTCGACTTTTACGTTTACTCCTGCGGGGATTGCAATGGGTAATTTACCAATTCTTGACATAATTTCGCTACCTCCTAAAAATTAATAAACATAACACAACACTTCTCCGCCGACTTCCATCGAACGAGCCTCTTTGTCGGTCATAACACCTTTGGAGGTAGAGATAATAGCAATGCCTAATCCATTGAGTACACGCGGCATATCTTTGTACCCTACATAGCGACGAAGACCGGGAGTAGATACCCTGATAATCTTCTTAATAGCGTTAACCTTATTAACGGGATCGTACTTCAAGGCTATCTTTATGGAGCCTTGTGGACCTTCATCTATGAACTTGTAATTCAAGATATAGCCCTTCTCGAAAAGTACTCTCGTAATCTCTTTCTTGAGATTAGAGGCAGGAATCTCCACCACACGATGCTTGGCACTGACGGCATTCCTAACCCTTGTTAAGTAATCTGCAATAGGATCTGTCATAAAACAATTAATTTTAATTAACCCCCACCAGTGGGGCAATATTTAGTTAATATTCAATATCTTTACCATAAAAGACCGCTTCGACAGCCTCCACAGGCAAAGGACTGCAAAGATAATACTTTTTTTTTATCCGATACGTTTTTTTCGAAAAAAATATTCCCGTAGGAGAAAAGGATTTTCACATCAATCGAATAAGAGCCTATAAATCAATGGCGATTGTCGCATAGAATGTATATGGGAAGGTCTTTTTCGTCTACGAAGCTTATGATAGGGCAACCAAAAGAGGTGTAGTAGAAGCCGTATATTATGGCAGATTTACCTTTGAAAGGCTCTCCAGTCCACTGGTTCTGAATGTTGTACTGCGACTTTTCATTTTCTATCACCAAAGGAGAAATCGCCCCTCCCTCATTATCCGACAACATTTCGAAGTAGAGTACTTTATTGGTTTTCGTGTCTACGACGACCATATACCTGTCGGTAGCACCTCTGTTTTCGGCAATAACGGCTTCTCTATCTCTTTGTTTGAGGTCTTGCAGGTAGTAGTTCAGATGTCCGTAGGAGAACTTATAGGTATTGCCAAAATCGATTCGTGCCTCCTTTCTATCTTCGGGCAGCAGCTTTCGGATAAGTTTCTCGTTGAGCTTTACAGGGAATCGTCGTCGGGCAATACGCTGCCATGCAATGGGCTTCATCTGCCCCGTACGGAAAGGATTCGCTCTACCCACGTAAGTAAAATTATTGCCATCGGCAGTATATCTATTACCCAAATCCAGACCGAACTCATAGTCGTACAAATCGTATACTATTCCGTCACCCGACGAATATATATTTACACAAGCAATAGCGGGCAGGTTGCTTACACTGTATTTATACACGGTGTCTACATCGAAGTTATAAATAAAAACGGTATCCGAATCCGAAATACCCGCTAATCGTAGCAACGACGCCCTCTGTGCAGACGACATCTTTACGGTGTCTTTGTCGAAATCCGACGGGTCGATGAGAGGATTCTGTTCGTCTACGGAAAAAGCCTCGGACAGATCCAAAAAAGCCGTCATTGTCTTTATTTTTTCTCCATCGTACATATCGACAGACAAAGGAGACGTGTAATATATCTTCATATCGGAGAAAACGGTGGCAACCTCCATCTCACATTTAATAATACTGTCCTGCGAGTCCGACTTTGCGGGGCAATAAACGTACAGCATACATAAAAAGATGGATAGTATCGATATTCTCATACAATTAATACAATGTTTTATAGTACTTTGCGGTCATCATTCCTTACAACGAAGGGCATCGTTTTTATATTATTTATTTGTTTTACTCTCTTTTGTGTAAGCAAAAACATTATTTTCGACATTCACAATAACTTTATTCAGGATTACTTCCGCTTCGATTTCAGGTGTTCATATCGGGATAATCCCAAGAGTTATATTCGTCGATTACATTATCATTTTCGTGTCCCTTACAGCAGAGCCATTCAAGCCCTGCCCTACGCTCCATTACAACACTTTCGTTGAGTCCCGCCGAGTCTGTACCGTGTACGCGGGCATTCACACAAGCCCAGTGATAACGGTATGTTATATCAAGTGCTTGTAGAATCTCTGCCATACTCCGAAGTTTCGTCCCTGCTGCAAAATCGTCAATATCCTTGAAACGGTTCATAACCTCCATCGCAAATCCTCCATCGCAAATTTCACTCGGGAAACTCAGTTCTTTGACTATACCCAAAGCCCACAGCAACGACCAAAATGCCTCATACTTCCAGCCTGCGTTTATGACCTGCTGTTCGCTTGCCCTGTTTTCGATAACATCGCGTTCTTTAGGTGTAAGAAAATCAAGTGCTCCATATCGGTTTTGCAAAAAATCATACATCATCCATCTTTTGTCTTCGTCCGTATAATTGCCATCTCTGATTGAGCAGGCACACATTATCGACGCAAAGGAACAGGCTGCACGAACAATGACTTCCTTCTTGCTTCGGGGCGTAACTTCGCTTTCCTCATAGCGTAAAGGCAAATGTTCTATGAAAGGAACTCCTTGCTGTTTTAGAATCCTTATACTTTCTTCTTTGCGGTGTTGGGCTGTATTATTATTGTTTTTAGACAAAAAATCAAAAAATGCCATAGATAGTACTTCACTTATTTAATAATGTATATTGTTTTTCTGTACAGAATATAAATTATATCAATTCACGATTGTCAATTCGTCGAGGAGCCAGTCGGCATCGGCAAATTTGTCTATTATAAAGAGGATATATCGTGCATTGACCATTATATTGCGGCATAGCTCAGGGTCGAAGTGTATGTCGCTCATCGTACCTTCCCATTGACGGTCGAAGTTGAGACCTATCAGATTGCCTTTGGAGTCGAGAGCAGGCGAGCCCGAGTTGCCTCCGGTGGTGTGGTTGGTTGCCGTAAACGCCACAGGAATCTTACCTTTCGCATCGGCATACGGGGCGTAATCTTTACGCTCGTAGATGTCGAGGAGTTTCTTCGGCACATCAAATTCGTAATCGCCGGGTACATATTTCTCTATCACCCCGTCGAGAGTGGTACGGAAGTCGTATTCAACACCGTCGGCAGGTTGAGAGCCGTGTATTTGCCCGTACGAAACGCGTAACGTGAAGTTGGCATCGGGGAAAAAAGCTTTTTCGGTATCGGTAGCCATTTGCAAAGCCATATACCGTTTTTGCAGTGAATTGATTTTGCCCGATACTACAATGTTCTTATCGTGGCAATTGACCATATATGTTTTTAGGAGGTTACCGTACATATCGACAAATTTGTCCTTCTTGAGGGATTTGGCGAGTTTTTGCGTATCGGCAAATAGAGCCTCTACGTCGTTATGTGCATTCGTAATGATAGATTTCTTTGCCCATAGACTGAAGGTTTTTTCGTTTTCGGCAGCATCGGCATAGTAATTGCCCCCCACATACTGTCTTGGTACACTATTGACATAATAAGCCAACACTTTTGCTGTAACTTTAACATCGAGTTCACTGTCGAAGTCTTTGTAAATCTGCTTTATCTCGTCTTTTATCTTATCGGCTTTCTCTTTCGTCAGTTCATTTTTCTCGATTAATTGTGATACTCTGTAATAAAGAGACGCAAGGTAGAATGTCTCGGAATTTCTCGACAGTTCGCCCCAGAGAGCATTGGCAACGGCATATTTTTTCTGCTCGCCGTACAGTTGCTCAAACTCCGCAAGCACCGTCTTTATCTCGGGATTTTTATCTGCCAAGCGATTTTCGTACAGACGGCGTTTCTCTACCGCATTGCTGCGACGAAGTCCCTTAGACTCTCCCTGCCACTTTTTCCAAGCATTCGATATGCCTGCATATTTGGCAGCATATTTTATACGTGTGGCATTGTCTTGCCTCATTTTTTCGTCGAGAGTTTTCAGTGTAATGTTCCGTATGGCTATTCTGGCGGGGTTCAGGTCATCGATAATCTGTTCTATGGCAATAGACGGCAGGTATTCGGATGTCCTCCCCGGATAACCGAAGATAAACGTAAAATCTCCGTCTTTTAGCTCACGTACGGATATTTTCAGATAATTTTTCGGCTTAAAAGGTACGTTGTCGGGCGAGTAATCTGCCGGTTCGTTGTTTTTATCGGCATATATGCGGAAAAGCGAGAAGTCGCCCGTATGGCGGGGCCATACCCAGTTGTCCGTATCCGAACCGAATTTGCCTATCGATTGCGGAGGAGCTCCCACGAGACGAACATCACGGTAGGTTTCCGTAACGAAAGCATAGTATTTATTGCCCGCATACATCGGTTTTACGATGATATTCTGATATGCCTTGTGCGGAAAATTCTTACGAAGGCTGTCTATATTTTTTTCGATGACTTTGGCTTGTTCTTCGTCGGACAAACCGCTTGTTCCTGCCAAAATCTGCTCGGATACGTTGTGAATCTCTACGACGAATGTTACACTAAGGTCGGGATTGGGTAGTTCTTCACTATTGTTTTTTGCCCAGAAACCGTTAGACAACAAGTCGTTATCTACCGACGAATGAGCCTGTATCTCTCCATATCCGCAATGGTGGTTGGTAAGCACCAGTCCGCGAGGTGAGATAATTTCGCCCGTACAGCCTCCGCCGAATTGCACTATCGCATCTTTGATACTCGGACGTGTAGTGTTGAATATGTCGGAGACCGAAATTTCGAGCCCGAGTTCCTTCATTTCCTTCTCGTTGAGTTCGGTCGGTATCCACATTCCTCCGTTTTTCTGAGCAATGGCAGAGATGCCAAAAACGATTAAAAACAGAGTTGAATAAAATAATTTTTTCATTGCTTTTTTATGTTGTTTTTATTTTGTTTAAACGGTAAAATCAGTTTTTTCTATTTATAGCGCACTCTACGGAGGGTGATATACACAGCTCCAAAGATTACGAGTATAATTATCGGCAATAAAACATTGATTGTCTGCCAGAAAACCCTGTCGGAGGTTATCTTCTGTTTGTCGAGCATTCTGAGTTTGATAGTCCTGTTGCGGAGGGCAATAAGCGAATCGTCGTCTGTAAGCGATAGCACAGCATTGACTATAAAGTTGGCGTTACCATACGATTGCCCCGTGTTCCTGTCGAGTCCAAGAGGAACGATGCCCACCTGACCTGCCTTCGAACGCTCTATTTCGTTTCGTATAATATCGCCATCAGCTACTACTATCATCTTGTTTTTCACGCTATTATCTTTACGAGGCTGAAGGTTCTTGAGGTTCTGCGGAGCCTGCCTGTGGCGGAAGACACTCTCGAACCGACCACTCATAAGAACACCCACAGGCACAAACTGTGCATTGACGAACTTTTCGGGTACAATTTTTGCCATACTTTTCAGGTCGATATTCGTCGGAGCCATATCCACGTGCGATGCACCGGACGTAGCAAGCAATATCTGCATATCTATGCCGTTTTCGATACTCACCTGTTGGACGAAAGAGGGAAAATCCGCCTTTATATTCATCAGATTGCGTGTAATAGGGCTCTCGGGCGATGTCATCAGCAGAGGAGAGTACGTGTACGGGAACTGTTCGAAAACGGGCGGTTCACCCACAGTAGCCACATTTATAGGCATATACAGGCACTGCATATCCTGTACAACGGCAGCCTCGAGCCTTGCTCCATAACGGAAAAGCATATCGTTCAGATTAAGGTCTAAGGCAAGTACAGGCGATATACCGCTCCGGCTCAGCTCTTCGGTCGAATAATTTATGGCATCGAGCAGCCATACAACTTTACCGCCATTCATAATATATTGGTCTATGATGAATTTATCCGACTCGCTGAAAGGCTTCGTGGGTTTTGCCACTATTATTGCTTTGTATCCCGATATAATAGAGGCATCGTCGGCGAGTACTCCTCTGTCTATCTGGAAATATCGGCTAAGTTGTTCGGATATCGAATATGTCTCCAACTCCGACAGTTCGCCGTGCCCTTCGATAAAAGCTATTTTATCGAAACTGCTTTTGTTCAGAATATTTATGGCGTCTATAAGATTGTATTCAAGTTCCTCGATAGCTGCATTTACGCTCTCTTCACCACTCTTCATACCGGTGGGTTTCATAAGGCATACGGGCAGGGTGTCTTTGTCGAGTATCACGTCTGCCCAAGGGAAAATAAGCGTTTGCGACACTTTGCCGCCTGCGTCGCGTGTGGAGATTGTTATCGGCGACAGACCGCGGTCTTCGAGACGGTAGAAGTTTTTGTTACGCTCCGCCTCGTCTTTCGCATCTGCCGGATTAACATACGAGTACGATATATTGCTCTCCGAATATGCGGCAAATTCGTCGAGGATATCGTTTACTCCGTTTTTCAGGTGAGCTATATTGGCGTCTGCCTCTCCGATATAGATAATTACCTTGATGGGCGATTTGATGTTTTTCAGAATATTTTTCGAGGCTTTCGTTATCGAAAAACGTTTTTCTTCGGTAAGGTCGAGCCTGAAAAACAGTATCTTGAAAGCGAATAAGACAACAACAATAAATATGGCAATCGCTATGGCGTATTTATAGATATTATTTTTTTTCATTTACGGTAAAAATAATTTATTGGCAGTCTACTTTATTTCGGATATTCTATACGCGAGTGATATATGTTTATCAATTTTTCTTTAAGTACGGCTTTGGCTATCTCCAGATGTTTGAATGTAAGGGGAGCGTCTTTGAAAGCACCTTCGGATACTTGCGAGTTGACTATATTTTCGACAAGTTCGCCGATAGTGGTCTCGTTATACTCTTTCAGGCTACGCGAGGCTGCCTCCACCGAATCTGCCATCATCACTATGGCTTCTTCTTTGGTATCGGGGAGTCGTCCGTTGTACGAAAAGCGGCTGCGGTCTATCTCTTTGTCGGGGTGAGCCTTTTGCTCCATTATATAAAAATATTTTACCGTACTTCTTGCGTGATGCGACCTGATGAAATTGATTATTTTCTGCGGTAATCCGTTCTGTTCCGCTATTTTTACACCATCATCTACGTGTGCTATTATCACGCGGGCGGCGTCTTCGTACGACATATCGTTGAGCGGATTGAAGCCCGACGTCTGATTCTCGATGAAACACATCGGGTTCTTCATCTTACCTATATCGTGATACAACGCACCGGTACGGGTAAGCAGAGTATTGGCATTTATCTTCTGAGCAATTGCCGCCGCCAAAGTAGACACCTGAATAACGTGCTGAAACGTACCGGGAGCTTTTGCCGAAAAGTCCATTAGCAACTTATTATTGATATTGGAGAGTTCTACCAGAGTAACGTCCGACAGATAACCGAATATCTTTTCGAATATATATATCAATATATATGCAAACAACAACAGTATGGAGTTAATCATAAATATTGTATACAGCCTCCACGAAAAGACAAAAGTACCCGTATCTATAATCGTACAAAACGAGTATATGAAAGCATAAGTTATGAAGATAAATATAGCACTCTGTACGAGTTGCGCCCTGTGTGTAAGCTGTTTAAGTGTCGATACTGCAATCATACCCGCAGGTATATGCAGCATCAGAAAAACAAAAGGCGACGGCACAAAAAGCGAAACGATAAGAACCACTATATTATGTACAAACAAAGCGGTACGGCTATCGAAGAATATACGGATGATGATGGCTATCAGAGTGAAAGGCACAATGTTTATCATATTAGGGGCGTAGTTCATTATAAAAGACGCACAACCTGTTACCAGAAGAATCATAAGTATGATAAACAGCGAGTTTTTCAACCGAATAAACTCAGGTCTGAACAGAACAACATATATCACAAACAACGCCAACAGACCTGCTATCATAAATATATCGGCTAAGGCAACGAGTTTGTTGTTTCGCTCGGGAGCGTGTTGCTGATACTCTTTTTTGAGAGAATTCAGTATCTTAAACTGCTCGTATTTAACGATTTCGCCTCTATCTATGATACGCTCTCCCGTCTGTACCATTCCGCTCGACGATGTAATATTTTTCAGCAACTCGTCAAGAGCCAAGTCAGACTTATTTTTGTCGATACTCAGATTGGGTACAATAAGTCTCTTTATATTCAAGGAATCTATTACATTTCTCCTAATAGGGTAAGCGTCAACTATATAATCTAATGCAGTAGCAGGAGTATATATGTTTTTCAATTCCGCCTTACGCCAAATATTCGATGTATCGCTAATATTTATGGTCTTAATATCGGATTTTTGCAAATCGTCGTAGTCACTCTGAGCCAAGACTCCTTTTTTGTAGATATTCTGTATCGCTCGTTGCAGATACTGTTTGTTATTCGCCTTGATAGTAGTGTCTGCCGACAATATACCGACAACAGTCCTACTTCTATTCGACTGTAAAGTGTAATAGGGCGTAAAAAAACGCTTTATACTGTCTTTTTCGGCTTTTATCTCACTATCGGTCTTATATATAGGAAAATTGAACGGAGCTGTGAGTAGTTCGTATTGCCACGGCTTACCGACCTCATAGTTTTTATCGAAATGTGTACGCTGAGGGAATATCTTGAATATAAGGAATGTAGTTACTACAAACATAGCAACATACAACAGAGGTCTTATCTGTTTATTATTAAAATTCATAACTTCATAACCCAAAAAACATTTGAACCGAACTGCAAAAATACAAAAAAAGCATCGGTTGCAATAAAAATACTTCGTTTTATCTTTGTACCCTCGCAGGGAATCGAACCCTGATTTGAAGTTTAGGAAACTTCCGTTCTATCCATTGAACTACAAGGGCAAATGCCGTTTCCTTTTTTATCGGAATGCAAAAGTAATCATTTTAGTCCGATTATTCGCACTCAAACGGATAATGTACCTGAGCATAAGGCATAGCACCGCTATCGAACCATACGTCTATGAGGTCGGCTTCTCGCTTCATCGGCTTGCCCGAAGGCGATACCAGAATTATATTGTCTACATACGGACGATGCAGGTCGATATTCTTTTCGCTGTAATTATCGGCAGTATAGACTCCTACCTCGAAGTTCTTATACGGGTTTTCGGTCATTATGCCTGCCTCGATAGACTTGTCTATCTCCTCGATGAGCTCTGCCACAGAGCCGATACATATCTCTTCCTGTCCGTCGTCGGTACGCCATATAGGCAGCGGAGTACCCCAATAGCGGCTACGCGATAGGTTCCAGTCTTGTAGGTTTTCGAGCCATTTGCCGAAACGCCCCGACCCTGTCGATTGAGGCTTCCAGTTGATAGTATCGTTGAGGGCAATCATCTCGTCTTTTACCGCAGTAGTACGGATAAACCACGAGTCGAGCGGATAGTATAATACGGGTTTGTCCGTACGCCAGCAGTGCGGATAGTTATGAGTGTGTTTCTCTATCTTGAATACCTGTCCACGCTGCTTGAGCTCCATACAGATGTCTACATCGAGAGTAACGTCGGCATCGCTCAGATGTTGGTCGTAAGCATTTTTCACAAAACGCCCCGCCCACTGTCGATATGACGGCAGATTGACATTCGTTTTTACAAAATTATCGTCCAAATCGCTTATGTCGAAATATTTTCCCGTGAGGTCTACCATCGGACGAGTATCGCCTTTCTTATCTACCACAAATAGCGGAGCGATGCCGTTCTGTTTTGCGACCTTATCGTCGTCGGCACCAAAGGTAGGAGCGATGTGTACGATACCTGTACCATCTTCGGTAGTTACGAAGTCGCCGCTGATAACCCTGAAAGCCGATAGCTTGCTGCCTGCAAGTATGGGATTTACCCAGTCGAAGAGCTGTTCATACTCGATACCCTCCATATCTTTACCGCTAAACTTAGCCAAGAGCTCATATTCGTTTTTGCCGACTACACTTGCCAAAAGCGATTCGGCAAGCACCACCGTTACGCTCTGTTTGGTGTATTGGTTTTGCGTTTTTATCAATACGTAATCGATATTTGCTCCTACTGCCAGAGCGGTGTTCGAGGGCAACGTCCAAGGCGTCGTAGTCCAAGCTACGAAAAACACGGGCTCGCTGCCTGCTTTTTGTATAAGAGCCTGTGCCTGCGGAGTACTGTTTTTTACTTTGAACTGAGCAATGCAGGTAGTGTCTTTCACATCGCGATATGCTCCGGGCTGATTGAGTTCGTGCGTACTCAACCCCGTACCGGCAGCAGGCGAATAGGGCTGTATGGTATATCCCTTGTACAACAACCCCTTATCGTACAACTGTTTGAGCAAATACCAGAGCGTCTCTATATAACGGTTATCGTAGGTTATATACGGGTCTGTCATATCCACCCAATAGCCCATCTTCTTGGTGAGGTCTTCCCACTCGCGTGTATATTTCATCACCTCACGCCTACAAGCATCGTTGTACTGCTCCACAGAGATGTTTTTGCCGATATCTTCTTTGGTGATTCCCAGCATTTTCTCAACACCGAGCTCCACGGGCAACCCGTGTGTATCCCAGCCGGCTTTGCGTTTTACCTGATAGCCCTGCATAGTCTTGAAGCGGCAAAAGACATCTTTTATGGTACGAGCCATCACGTGATGTATACCCGGCATACCGTTTGCCGACGGCGGTCCCTCGTAGAATACGAACGAGCGATGTCCTTGGCGTTCTTCCACAGAGCGATGAAAGACATTGTTTTCTTCCCAATACTGCAATATATCTTTATTTATATCGGAGAGGTTAAGTCCTTTGTGTTCACGAAAATACTTCATTTTATCGATTTCTTTTTACGAAGTCGCAAAGTTACAACTTTTTTGGAGAAAACTTTTATTAAAAAATCACTACTCCTGTGCCTCGTCACTGCTATCCTCATCATTATCTATGGGCAATACTCCCGTAACCTTGTTTATGCGATACTTCGTGAGCATCTGGTTCGACTCGAACCCGATACCATTGATAATCATAGATTTCTTGGTAATAGTTATTGCCGAGTCCGAATATATCCTCTGTGCTCTCTCGTCCCAATTCAGGCGGTTGGTACTGAACGTTTCGCCCGATATATTGGTACATCGGACACTGTCTTTGAGTATCCACAGTTTTTCTTGGTCATAGTATACAGCCCAGCGGCAATCTATCTGTGCGTCTGCTTTGTAATGTTCGTCGAAACGCTCGAAGTGCAGACCTTTCGGGAAAAACCAATGACTTCTTTCTGCTCTGTCGAATATAAGCATACGTGGTGTTGTAATGCGATACCGCGTAATACCCGAGTCGGATATGACAGTACTTATATCGGTTGCTATCAACGAAGGGGTTTTCTGCGGGTCGCCTACTTTACCTCTGACTACGGGCTTATTGTCGGAACAGCCCGACAATACTCCACAACCGAACGTAACGAACACTATCAGAGCGTATAATATGTTACTGTAACTCGTTGTTTTTCTTTGACTATTGGAGGGATTCGCCATTTTTAATATATTTTTTATCAAAGTAGTCCCAGTTCGAGTTTTGCCTCTTCGCTCATCATATCTTTATCCCATTCAGGCTCGAATACGAGACGTACTTCCGTCGACTTTACACCATCTATTGCCGATACTTTTTGCTGAATATCTTCGAGTATAAAATCTGCCATAGGGCAGTTCGGAGCGGTAAGTGTCATCGTGATAACGACCGAACCGTCGTCCTTGCAATCGACATCGTATATCAGACCGAGATTGTACACATCTACCGGTATCTCGGGGTCGTAGACGGTTTTTAATACTGCTACTATCCTCTCTTCGAGCTTCAAAAAATTATTGTCAGACATATTCGTTATAAGAATTAAGTTCTAAAAATCCGACAAAAGTACAGATATTTTTTCGTTGCCACAAGCGATTATGTTAAAAAATCACTCTTCGACACTCTCTGTTCTGACATTTTTTTGCGTAGATTACAAAAAAGTATTACCTTTGCGGTCTCAAAAAAAATTCGGGATGTAGCTCAGTCCGGTTTAGAGTACGCGTCTGGGGGGCGTGTGGTCGCTGGTTCGAATCCAGTCATCCCGACTATTTTTTTCCCACGGGGTGTGGCGCAGTTGGTAGCGCGTTACGTTCGGGACGTAGAGGTCGCAGGTTCGAGTCTTGTCACCCCGACCCAGACAACAACATTACACGAGAGTGCAAATGTATGTTGTTTTTATTTTCCCACACAATAAACACTGAAAAACATATATCTTTCATTTACTACCACATATACCGACGTAGAAAATAATTGGATTAGTTTTCGATTTTTTATTAACTTCGCAGTTTTAATTTTATCCGAAATAATTTATTTAGTAACAGATGAATAAACAGACAGTTATAGGTATTATTCTGATAGTAGCCATTTTCATTGGCTTCCAATACTTCAATAAACCATCGAAAGAACAGATTGCCGAACGGCAAAGGATAAACGACTCTATAAAAAATGCTCAGACAGAGCAACAACTTGCGATACAACAACAAGTTACACCAACTTCTGATACTACCCGTATAGTCGCATCAGATTCTCTAAGAGAAGCCCACTTTGGTATCTTTGCCAAAGCCGCAAAAGGTGATACCGCACAGATAACGATAGAGACAGAACTATTGAAACTGCGTTTTTCGCCAAAAGGCGGCTTTGTATCATACGCCGAGCTGAAAAACTACAAAACGTACGACAAAAAACCATTGGTACTATTCGAGGGTGAAAGCGAAAATTCATTCGGAATAACAATGCAAACCTCCGACAACAGAGTGCTGACAACCAACGAGGTATACTTCGTACCACAACCCATAACGAAAGACGGCAACGGCAATACGATACTTACTCTGCGTCTACAACCGGAGACAGACAGTTATATAGACTTCATCTATAAAATACCTCAGAATAGTTACTGCGTAGATTTCGACATTGTGGCACACAATATGCAGAGCTATTTCCCGCCTATGACCAACAGGCTGGACTTTACGTGGAATACCAAAATACGCCAACAAGAGCTTGGACGCAAGACCGAAAACCGTTATGCAACACTCAATTATATGTATACTGACAACGACATAGAGCGTCTGAAAGAGGGCAAAAACGATGCCAAATCGGCAAGCACCCCTACTAAGTGGTTTGCTGCCAAAGACCACTTTTTCAGCACTATACTGATGAGCAAAACGGGCTTTGCCACAGCCAACCTAAGTAGCGAGATTTACTCTGACGAAAACTCCAAATACCTGAAAAATTACACCGTACATTCGGTTATCAATTTCGATGCTACCGGCAATAAGCCTACCAACCTACAGCTGTATTTTGTTCCTAATCAATACAAAGTACTTGCCGGCTTCAACGACGGTCTCGACAAAGCACAACGCCCAAACCTGCAAGAACTTATCCCGCTTGGGTGGACTCTATTCCGTTGGGTTAATAAATATGCCATCATACCGTTATTCAACCTGCTCGGCTCTTTTATGAGTAGCTGGGGGCTTATCATACTGATAGTTACGGTTATAATAAAGATAGTGTTGTTGCCGCTCACGTTCAAATCGTATATGAGTTCGGCTAAGATGCGAGTGCTCAAACCTCAGGTAGACGCCATCAACGAGCGTATCCCCGCCGATAAGATGATGGAACGCCAGCAGGCACAGATGAGTCTCTATCGCTCGGTAGGAGTGAGTCCTATGGGAGGCTGTCTGCCGATGATATTGCAGATGCCAATATTGGTAGCAGTATTTATGTACCTCCCGTCGGCATTCGAGCTTCGTCAGCAGAGTTTTTTGTGGGCTACAGACCTGTCTACATTCGACACGTTGCCTTTCCTGACTTGGAATACTGCTATACCGTTTATAGGCAAGCACATATCGCTATTCTGCCTCTTGATGACCATTACCAACGTTATCTACACTAAGGTGAATATGGCTGCCACAGCAGGCTCAAACCAGCAGATGGCTATGATGAAATGGATGATGTACCTTATGCCCCTTATGTTTTTCTTCATCTTCAACGAATATGCATCAGGATTGACCTACTACTATTTTGTTTCTCTGCTACTTACAGTATTACAGACCTATCTGTTCCGCCTGTTTGTAAACGACCAAAAGTTGCTACAACAGCTCGAATTGGCAAAACAGACTAAGAAACCCGCCAAGAAGTCGGGATTTATGGCTCGGTTGGAAGAGGCACAGAAGATGCAGCAAAAACGTCTACGCGAACAACAGAACGCACGGCGGAAAAGGTAATAGAAACACTTAATTCACAAAATATTCGCCTCGACCTTCGGTATTAAGACAATCCAAGTGTCGGGGCTTTTTTTATTGTGTAAAAACAGATTGCAAACAAACCTCTACCAAATAGTATTTTGGAAGAATAAAAAAACATTTTACAAAAAAATACATTAACTTTGTAAATAATCAAACAATCATAATCGATGCGTAGGATATTGACAATCATACCAATGATATTATTACCCCTACTTGTTTTTTCGCAAAATACAGACAGGGATATCGAACAAATTATCGAGAATATCACCGATTATATGAGTGAAGACGACGAGGGACAAAGTATCGACATAGACATTCTATACGACGATTTAACCTATTTCTACACAAATAAAATCAATCTGAACGCCGCCACCAAAGAACAACTGCAACGGCTGCAATTCTTGTCGGATATACAGATAGAGAACATTTTACGATACGTGTATACAGCCAATCAGATGCAAACCATATACGAACTACAACTTGTAGACGGGCTCGATTATTTTGCTCTACAACTCCTACTACCTTTTGTATGCGTACAAACAACCACCACAGACACCAACAAATGGATTGTAAAAGATGTGTTTTCGCGTATCAAACACGAGATATTTGCCCGCACAGACGGCACGGTAGAACGTAAAAAAGGCTATATAGAAAAAAAATATATTGGAGAGCCTTTTTATGGACAATTTCGCTATAACTTAAAGGCAAGCAACCTGTTACAGGCAGGACTAACTGCCGAAAAAGATGCCGGCGAACAGTTTTGGGGTAACCACAACAAGGGTTTCGACTCGTATACAGCTTACATACAAGCAGATAAGCTATGGAAATTCGAACGTATCGTTGTAGGAGATTTCAGAGCAACCTTCGGGCAAGGACTCATTATGAATGGGGCGTTCAATGCGGGGAAATCGAGCTATGTGCTCAAAGTTACACCATCGCAAAGTGGTCTTGTTCGTAAGTCATCGTCGGACGAATATAACTTTTTTCGGGGTGTCGGAGCTACTGTACGTATCAACAATATCAACATCACGGCAATGTATTCGTTGCGGTACTTGGACGCACTGATTGACAGCACAAACAACTCTTTTTCGTCGATAAATACAAGCGGTCTGTTTAGAACAGAGGGCGATTGGAAACGCCGCAACAACGTAAGCGCACAGGCAATAGCGGCAAATATCAACTATCGCATAGGTTCGCTGAAACTCGGGGTAACTCTCTACGACGGTTGTCTGTCGAAAACACTCATACCGAAAGATGTACCATACACGCTATATTCATTTAGAGGACAACGGCAATCGGCAGCAGCAATAGATTACTATTGGTCGCCGGGTAAATTCACCATCTTCGGCGAGACCTCAATAACAGACCGTTCGGCTATTGCCACTATCAACGGAGTAGCTCTGACGCCCGTCTCTATCGTAAGCCTTGTAGTTCTACACAGATATTACAGTCCGAGCTACGACTTGCTTTTCGCCAAAGCCTTCGGCAAATCGACGCACGTAAGCAACGAAAACGGTATATATATGGGGGCGGAGATAAATCCTATAAGGAAACTCAAAATATCGGCTTACGGCGACGTATTCAGCCATCCTTACCTTACGTACAATGCATCGGCTCCCACCAAAGGACTCGACGCTATGCTGCAATTGGACTTTACTCCCACTCGTAAACTGAGTATGTATCTGCGTGGCAAACACGGCGATAACGAACGAAACTTCAAAGACAACAGCCAGCCTACATATATGATAGCCAACTACAGAAGGCAATCGATTCGTTACAATCTTAGCTACAAAATGAGGCAACTGAGTCTGAGAACTATCGCAGAGGTTAATTTTGCCAAAGCTCCGCAGAGCAGTGTTACTCACGGAATCGCTCTCGTTCAGGATATTGGATACAATACCGACTGGCACAATTTGACAATCAAACTCCATTACGTATTTTTCAATGCTCGTGAATTTGCCAATCGACTCTACTTCTATGAACACGATGTACCATACTCTATGTTTACCCCAATGCTCTACGGCGTCGGCAATCGCTACTGTATCAACGTGCAAATGGAGCCGCTAAGGTCTCTGTCCGTTTACCTACGATTTGCTCAGACCATATACACCGACAAGCGAAACAGCATAGGCTCGGGGCTGGAGAGTATACAGGGCAACGTGAAAACAGACTTCAAGATTGCGGTAAAATGGCGTTTCATTACAAGGTAAAAGATAAAAAAGAGTGGTAAAAACCACTCTTTTTTTCTAATCAATCCAACGTAATTTAAAACTGCGTAAAGTGTTTTAGCATCGCCTCGCCAGTGATACAATCTTTACCCTCACCGTCGACGATACGACACGATACGGTGCCCGAATGTTTCTCGGCATTATGAGCCGTAACCTCGAAGAGAGCCTTGTATTTGGTATCGACAAACATCGGCGCACGAAACTTCATCTCTTGCGACATATATATCGTGCCTTGCCCAGGGAAGAGCGTACCGAACACCTTGGAGAATACAGCCCCCGACAAGAAGCCGTGCATTATCGGACGACCAAATGGGGTCGTCTTAGCAAATTCGGCATCGATGTGGATAGGGTTGTTGTCGCCCGTAACGCGGGCAAAGAGTTCTACATCCTGTTGCGTGTACGAAAACTCGTATTCGTATCTGTCTCCTACTTTAAGCATATCTTTACTCTGTTTATTATATTAACGATATTAGAACATCGGTTTCAAATCCGACGGTATTATAAGTGTTGCCTCCGTATTTTGCTGCACTTGGTCGACGGTAAACTCAGGGTTTATCTCCGAGAGCACTATACCATCGGGCGTTATCTTCATCACACCCATTTCGGTTACTATCATATCTACTTCGTGCGGAGCTGTCAGTGGCAGAGTGCACCGCTTCAAAATTTTGGGTTTGCCCTTGGCGGTATGCTCCATAGCAAGTATTACTTCCTTGGCTCCCACGAGCAAGTCCATAGCCCCGCCCATACCGATTGTCTTACCTCCGGGCAATATCCAGTTGGCGAGGTTGCCTTGCTCGTCTACCTGCATTGCACCGAGTATAGTAACGTCGACATGCCCGCCGCGTATGATACCGAACGAGGTAGAAGAGTCGAAGATAGAGCCGCCGGGTACTACCGATATATATCCGCCGCCGGCATTGACGAGGTATTTGTTTTCTTTGCCTTCCTCCGGCGTGGGACCGAGTCCGAGCAGACCGTTTTCAGACTGCAACACCACTTTTACGCCTTCGGGTAAGTAATTGGGTATCAAAGTCGGCAAGCCGATACCGAGATTTACCACAAATCCGTCTTTCAACTCCTTGGCACAGCGTCTGGCTATTACTTCTCTTATCTGATTTTTATCCATGTAGGTTATAATGTTTATTTGTTGTTGATTCTTCTATCGAGTTCTTCGGCAATGTACGACGATACGTCGTCGGCGTAGGTATTGGCTCCGAAACCTGCGTCGTAGCCGAGCTCCTTAGCGAGTTCGTGCGATATACGAGGACCTCCGCAGATAAGTATCATCTTATGGCGAAGCCCTTCGGCTTCGAGTAGCTCCACCAAGTTGACGAGGTTCTTTATGTGCACGTCTTTCTGGGTAACGGTCTGCGAAACGAGCAGTGCATCGGCACCAACCTCTATCGCCTTGGCGATGAAATCTTCGTTGTCGACCTGGCTACCCATATTTATCGCCTCTATCATATCGTAACGCTCGAGCCCGTAATGACCAGCATAGCCTTTCATATTCATAATAGCATCGATACCCACAGTATGTGCGTCGGTGCCGGTAGAAGCGCCGAGGACGACTATCTTACGCCCGATATGTTCCCTTATGTACTCGTCGCATTCGTTCATATCCATTACAGTACTCTCTACTTTGGGTACATGTATCTGTGTATAATCGACCGTGTGGGTAGAGGAGCCGTAACAGTTGAAGAAAGTAAAGCCTTCGGTGAGTTGTTTGTAGAAAACGACCTGAGGATTCTCCAGTCCCATCTTGCGTATAAGCTGCTTAGCTGCTTCAACAGCCTCATCGCCGCAAGGGACAGGCAAGGTAAAACTCAATTGGGTCTTACCATCGTTCATAGTATCGCCGTAAGGCTTGATTTTGGTAAGGTCGAGGGTCTTGTCGAAATCCTTACCTTCCATCGAATAAAGTCCGCCACTCATATTTTGTTCAATTCAATTTCTTGGTTATACAGCTATATAACGTGCATAAGGCTCAATGCAGGTACCTTAGGCAATTAGCCCGCAAAGTTAATATTTTTTACTAAAACAACAAAACAGATACACGAAAGACGAATTCAATCCACAACAAAGAAGTCAGTATCACACCAAAAGAGAAAACAGGCACATATTTGATATCGAGAACTTTCGGTATCGGGGGCAGTGCAAAGTTTAGAGGATTACGCCGACATACCTTTTGCTCGCATATTAAAGAGTATAAGTTTCGATACAATTGGGGAAATCAAAATTTATACATAACTTTGCTCGAAAATTATAGGAAACAACCAATCAAATCTTGAACACGAGCTATAAATTTAATAAGAATAACACAATATGCCTTATATAAATGTTTTTATGCCATTGATGGAATTTATCCCGTATGTTGATAACATATTGACAAAGAACAATGGAGTCATATATATAAAGAAGAGGAATAGCGAAGGGCTTTTTTGTAATGTAAAAATAGACACAAACAATTATAAAAATCAAATCGAAAGGAATGGAGAGAAAAATTCAGTTTTCTTTATATCCTCAAAAGTATATGAAAATCCTAACATAAATTTTTATGACCATTCTATTTGTCAAGACATTATTGAAGGTGTCGGAGGACGAGAAACAGAAGATACAATAGAGCTAATTGCATTAAGAATAATTTCCAAAAACCCTGAAAAAGAGACTGTTAAGATTTTTAATGCAATAAGGAATAAGTTTAAAAAAGATACAGCAATAGGAGTTGGTGTCAAAAGCAAAGGTTATGTGTATAAAAATTACTTTTATCAGAGAGCCTATGTGGGTAAAAAAACTCTCAAAATAGACATCAATAACGATAAATTGCCCATAATGGAAGTATTGTAAATAAAGATGAAAAACGTATTTGATTTTTTCAGTTGTAAAAGTTGGATGATTTTGAGAAAAAAGTCTTTCGACATTTTTACAAACAAGCTCTCTCTGAAAAGATTAGAGAAAGATACGACTTGGGAAGAAGCCTTAGAAATTGGAGAATATACCTCTAATTTATACAACACGTTCTTTATATCGCAAGTAAATGATTATATTATCATCGATAACATAAACTTAGAGAGAGATGGCTCTACCATCTCGAAGGATATTTCTATAGATGATGATTTTGTTTTCAATATGACTATTGATATTTGGGTTCCTTATATGTTTACAGAAATATACCGTGCCGGGGCGTTAATTAGACGTATAGAGTACGATTTAAACTTGGAGCAGAACAAGATAGATGTGTCGGAAAAAGGAGATAAAAGCCAATGGGAAAAGCACATAACATATAGCCCGAAATCCCCCATAGGTTATGACGACTTCTTCTTTCCCCTATATTTTATGAATTCTTTGGGAATTGAGATGTGGCAGATAGGAAAAATGATACAAGGAAATGTATCGATTTATCAAAAATCACAATAAAAATACTCTTAAAATCAGATTTTCGGCAGCTCAATACCTATTATCGTAAAACTTCTACGAAGTATGCAAGAAATAAATTGCATTGAAATCAATGATATAGTTCCCTTTACCTTACTGAATTATGATTAGGAGCAGTTAAAGGCAGCTCAGATAACGATGGAGAATTTTGATTCTGTACTTAGCTCGAATATTGAAAAGATAGTTTCTTTTGTGGGGAAGATATTGCAATATAATTTTTAAGAATAGGAAGAATATCCGGAAGGAGAAGAATTAGATATAGATGAAAAAGCAGAAACAATCAAAGAACTTCCTTACTATAAAAACTTTTTAGTTATTTTTCTAATAGAATATTATCTACTCAAAGAACGACCTACGGAATTAGGAACATATTTGAAGAAAACACGTATCCCGTATACAAAAAAAATACGAGAAGGAGCAAAAAATCAATATGGGAAGCAACTAATAATACTTGACTTAAACGCTAAATAAGATTTATGATATTCACTTGTCTCTGTATGCGACGACCACTTCGCCTGCGGGTTTGGCGGTAATACGGTCTCCTTTTCGGGTTTTATATCTGATATAGTCGACTATCACCTCGCGTAGCGTCGCCTCGAAAGCATATATCGACGTATATTTCGCCAACGGATACAGATAATCGTTGCCAAACGAGAGGTAATCGTTCGTAAGTATCTTGTAGTTACGTAGAGTATCTATCGGCAGTTTATTTATTTTGACGTTTTCGGCTGAGCCATTGGCGATAGTCATAGCTATGCCTGAGGTAACCTGCCCTCCCTGAGCGGCAATTATTCGACAAAGTTCACGCAGCTCGCTACCCGATATGGTCAGCACTACAAGTCTATTGTTGAACGGAGAGATACGGAATATACTACCGACGGTTATTTCGCCTTGTGCCAATGAGTCGCGTATGCCTCCTATATTCGTTACGATACAGTCGTAATGCTGTTTGTGCGTTGTGGCATAGTAGCCCATTGCAGTGGTTACCATTGCTCCGAGCGGCGACTCGGGCAGACCTATTTGCAGCGTCTGCGGTGCATAACCGATAGGAACATCCATTACACGGTCGAGTGTGGTTTTATACGGCGCTATCCACCGACTCATCTCGTTAGTGTCGCAGCGGGCGGTATGTACGACAGCTATCAGATCTGTATCGACTACTTGCGGCTGTTTCCGAGTATCGCAGCCATACAATACGGCTATTGCGGCAACGATAAACAAAATTTTATGCATAATGTTATGTTTTTTTTGTATTATAATACTCTAATTTTTAATGGATAAGAACTCTCTTTCGAGGCGTTCTATCGATATTTCGTCCTCGTTAAGCTCTAAGATGATATTTCCTTTGTCTATCAGTACGGCTTTTTGGCAGATTGCTTCGACCTCTTGCAATATATGTGTCGAAAACAGCACTGTATGTCGTTTGCCGAAGTCGGCTATCAGTTGCCGTATCTCGATAATCTGGTTCGGGTCGAGCCCCGTTGTAGGCTCGTCGAGGATAAGTACTTTGGGGTTGTGAATAATAGCCTGTGCCAACCCTACACGCTGGCGATAACCCTTCGACAGCTGACGGATTATCTTGTGCTTTTCGGGAGTAAGCCCTGTCTTTTCGACTACTTCGGCAACAGCCCGTTGGGTGTCTTTTATTCCATAAAGTTCGGCTATATGTGTAAGATACTCTTTCACATACATATCCAGATACAACGGATTGTGTTCGGGCAGGTATCCGATATTTTTCTTGTAATCGATCGCATTGGAAGCTATCTTCTCGCCACACACCTCTACCTGTCCGCTATCGGGAGTGACGTATCCCGTGATGATTTTCATCAGGGTCGATTTGCCTGCTCCGTTCGGTCCGAGCAGACCTACTATGCGGTTGTCGTCGGCATACAACGACACTCCGTTTAATACGCTTTTTTTATCGTATGTCTTATAAATATTTTCTACTTTCAGAGACACTGTACAAACTGTGTTATTACTTACCGTAAGGTACAATAAAGTTCTATTCTCTAATAAGGTAAAAAAGGTATTGCCACGACAAACGAGTCTCGACAATACCTTTATTCAGTTCACATTAAGCGTTCTTTTTTTCGAACTCCTGCATACATTCTACCAGAGCCTTGACACTTTCTACCGGACAAGCGTTGTACAACGAAGCACGGAAGCCTCCTACCGAGCGGTGTCCTTTGATACCTACCATTCCGCATTCTTTTGCAAATGCCATAAAGTCGGCTTCTTTGTCTTTGTACTGGTCTGCCATCACGAAGCAAACGTTCATCAACGAACGGTCTTCTTTGGCGGCTGTGCCTACAAACATTTTGTTGCGGTCTATTTCGTTGTAGAGCAGAGCGGCTTTTTCTTTGTTAATTTTGTGCATAGCAGCCACGCCACCGAGCGACTTCACCCATTTGAGTGTTTCGTGCATAACGAAGATAGGCAGCACGGGAGGAGTATTAAACATAGAGCGGTTCTTCTCTTCGTCGCCGATATGAGTGCGATAATCTACCATCGTCTGCAACTTGCGGTCTACCTTACCGAGTATATCTTCGCGAACGATTACGAAGGTAACACCTGCGGGACCTACGTTTTTCTGAGCACCACCGTAGATTAATCCGTATTTTTTCACATCAACCGGACGGCTCATAATGTCGGACGACATATCGGCTACCAAAGTAACGGGGCAGTCCATATCTTCGTGTATTTCCGTACCATAGATAGTGTTGTTGGTAGTAATGTGGAAATAATCGGCATCTTTGGGTATGGTGTATCCTTTGGGGATATAAGTGTAGTTTTTGTCTTCCGAAGAAGCTACTACTTCTACTTCGCCATAAAATTTAGCCTCTTTTACCGCCTTTTTTGCCCAAACACCTGTCTGCAGATAAGCAGCTTTTTTGTTCAACAAGTTGGCAGGAACGGTGAAAAATTGAGTGCTTGCACCACCGCCAAGGAAGAGCACTTGATAGTTGTCCGGAATGTTGAGAAGTTCTCTCCACAGGTCGGCAGTCTCTTTCATCACGCGTTCCCAACCCGGAGTACGGTGAGAGATTTCGAGCAATCCGATACCGGTGCCATCAAAATTACGAATAGCCTCAATAGTCGATTCTACCGCAGGCTTGGGGAGGACACAAGGTCCAGCATTAAAATTATGAAATACCTTCATTTTGTATAAATATTTAATAGTTAATCAATTATCTGTGACAGTAAAATTTTTCAAAGATAATAATTAAAAATCACATCACAAAACCATATCTTACGGCAAATATTTGTTGGCAGTCAAAAACTTTTGTAATCCTGTGTCGCTACACCGAGACTGATTTATCATATTGCTCTTCTGAGAAACCTATAAGTTATATCGTGTAGAGTCTCCGCTTCGATAAGATAGAGTCGCTGATTGGTAGTCGGCTTATCGAGTCCTCCGAGGGCTTGCCTATAGTCGCCGAGTTTTATGAAGTCGAAGACGGCTTTGCATTTATCGTCGTACAGATGGCTATTGCCCGAATACCAACCGGTCTTCAGCCCACAATCGCGTTTGACCACAGCTGCCAGGCGGCAAACGTCGTCGGGAGACGCGTCGCCGCCCATAAAGCAGACACAGGTTATATCGTCTTTGTAGCGATTTATCAGCGACAGCAACACATCGCCGCTAAGCTCCGCACCAATATCTTGCTGCAACTGCCTGCTGTGGCAGCCGGGGCAACGGTGCGGGCAGTTCGATAGATTGATGGCAAGAGTTACCTCGTCGGGTATCTCGCGGAAGACTATATCGTAGTCGGTGAATTTCAGCATATTCCCAATACGGCAATCGATTGCTTTACTCAAAAAAGATTATCATTTTTCGGCGTAGTAATATCGTATGCCTGCCTCGACCTGACGCGGTGCAGAGAAGTTGCTCACCCGCTTCATATAACCGATGATTCGCGTCAGATAATCGACGTTTTCGGAGTTGCACTTGGGGCATTTCTTCAGATATCGCTTATCGATTGTGCCACAGTCGTTGCAGACGGTATTGGGGATATTGAACGTAAAATAGTTGCAGCCCTCACGTGCAGCTACACGCAGCAGGTGGCGATACTGTGCCTGCGACAGATGTTCTGCCAGGTTGGCGTGCAAAGCAGAGCCGCCCGTAAGGTTACGTATGTATTTTTCGCCGTGCAGCTTGAACTTGTCTATTACATTGAGCGTATCGTCTTCCACTATGTAGAAATAGCTGTTGTAGCAGTCGCGTCTGACGATATAACCGTCTTCTTTGTCCCATTTTGCGTGTTTTACGCCTACGTTCTCGGCAGGTATCATCTCGCAATTGAACATCAACTCTTTGGAGCGATATTTTTTGTTGTATTTTTCTACAAGTCCCAGTATCTCCTGTACGAAAGCCGCATACTGAGGATTGTCGTCGATAGATATGCCCATAAACTCTGCCGCCTCTACCAGACCATTAACCCCGACGGTAAGGTACTGACGCTTAATATCTATGTAGCCTGCATCGAAAAGCGGCAACATACCCTTTGCCTGCAATATTTTCAGATTCTCGTTGTATGCAGTCTGAGCCTTATGTACGAGGTCGATGACCTCTTCGAGGAAGTCGGTATGCGACCTGCCGTTGCGGACGGCATACTGCACACAGCGGTTGATATTGATTGTCAGCACACTCTTGGAACCGGTCGATACTCCGCCCGCACCAAGCGTATAGCTGAATCCGTTGTCGGTTATCTCGTTGCGGAGTCGGCAGCAACTCGACAGCGAATCGGCATTGTCGCTCATATAGGTGAAAAACGAGTGTCCTTCGGCATACATCTCGGCTGTGAAGTCGGCATATTCTTTGTCGATAACATCGCCGTCTGCCGAGAGCAGAGCCATCGTCTCTACAGGGAATGTGAGTACGGTCTTGGTGCGTTCTTTGTTGAACCACTTCATAAAACGTTTTTGCAGCCAGCTAAGCGATTCCCAGATAGGACGAGTACCGTCGGGGAACACAAACTCGCCGAAAAGGTTTTCGAAATAAGGACGGTCGTAATAAGCTATGTTCCAGAATACTGCCTGAAAGTTTCTGGCTCCCGTCGGTTGATTGATGGAGTAAACCACCTGTTCGAAAAAGTCGCATATAACCTTATCGAGTGTCCGCTGACGTTTTGACAAGTCAACGATTCTGTCTATATCTCTGTAATAATCATCGCCATACTCCATACGTATGAAGTAGTCCATATACATCAAAAATTCGGGAGTGGCACACGCTCCGCTAAGCATACTCGATACGATGAATACCATATTGACAAAGCCGCCTGCAAACGATTTCAGATTGGTAGGAGGTGTCGAGTTGCCGCCGATTGTGGTGGTGCCGTGGAGCAGCCACGGATACATCGTGATACTTGCACAATAGTTGGCAAGGCTTGTCTCGTCGTTTTTGTAGATGAAATGCTCGTTGAGCATACCTATATATTTGTCGGCAGTCTCCTTACCGTAAAGTTCTTTCATTCGGTCGGTTATCATCTTACGGTTCAGGTTGATGAAGTTTTTCTTGGGAAGCTCGCCTATCAGCGTGGCAATGTTTTTCTTCTCCACGTTGGCATTGGCATCGAATTTGCTGCCTGTGGCGGCATTCGAGGCATCGCAGTAGCTGATGAGAAAGTTGAGTTTGTCGCGGGTCTCGCGAGTCTCGGTATGCTTCTGACGGTAAAGCATATACGATTTTGCCACAGCAAAATATTTCTCTGCCATAAGAGCTGTTTCTACTTGGTTCTGAATCTCTTCCACACTCATACCATTGGCAACGTGTATACGTGATAAGATTGCCACAAAATCGTCGTCGGTGGCGAAGGTATCGACCGAAAGGAATGCCTTGGCAATAGCCGATTTTATTTTGTCCAGAGAAAAAGGCACCGATTTGCCGTCGCGTTTAACGATATAAATTTCTTTATTACCCATTGTGTTGTTTATTTTATTGGTTTTATATACAAACAATTAATACTGTATGAATATTTCGTCAGAGGTTCGAGGACGGCATACTGTCGGTGATAAAACGTGCGGTTGCCGACTGTCGGCTTACGACACATATTTATTCTATCCGCAATGTCTTTGTCTCTTACTCTTTTATTCCCGAAAGATTCAAAAAAACTATACTCACAAAAGGCAGGTCTTCTGACTTGTCCTCTCTACCCCGAGTCGCCTTCCCATTCATCGAACAGTGGCTTCGTTGGCTCGGAGACTGCCCTATACGAATGCTTCTAACAACAAACGGGCAAGAACTCACAGCAGCGGGTACTGTAACCGAATTTCACGGTTTTCCCTATCGCTTTTTAGCCCGACCGAAATCGACTAAAAAGTAAAACCTTTTGCGACGACAAAGGTAAGTATGTTTTCCCAAACAAACAACAATACAGAAGTTAATTTGCAGTTAAATTTTCTTAAAATATTTTTTATAAGCTAATTATCAATAATTTAATTCTTGTTACACATGCGGCAAATTCACCAAATTCAAAAACTCATTAATTCAAACAGGCAAGCAAAAATATACTATTCAGATACAAGCTTTATCGTCCATTTATGTAAAAAGCGAACAGTCTCGCACTACAAACAGTACCCTAAGCATACGAATATGGATTGCTAATAGCTTAAAGGCAATGGAGACACTATATGAATAAAAAAAAGAGAGCGTCCCTTTTGTCGAGGACAACTCTCTCCCTTTGTATAATTTTAATTTTTTGTTCTACATATCCCACTGTTCGAGCGTGCCGATAAGGTCGTCGAAGCATTTTATCCGCGACTTTGCCTGTACGTCGGCTATCTGGCGTTCGAGCAGTTCGTCGTAATGGTCTTCCTCGACGTCGCGTATGACACCCATTGCCACAGGCATATCGGGGAAACGCATCTTTGCGAGTTTCAGCTGCAGTGTATAATCAGGATTTTTAGCGTCGTGTACAAGGATATCGCTCTCTTTGACACCGTTTTCTCCTATTTTCACTACTTTCAAATCAAGTCCGTCGAGCACAAGTCCTTTGTCTTTGTCGGCACCGAAAATCATCGGTTTGCCGTGTTCGAGGAATATGGTGTGTTCGGCTCTTGCCTCTTTCGACGATATGGCAGAATGAGTACCATTATTGAATATCACACAGTTTACCAAACATTCCACTACCGAAGCACCTTTGTGGCTATGAGCGGCGGGGAGCACCACACGTGCAGCCTCGAAGTCGACATCGAGCATACGTGCAAAGAACGTTCCGCCCGCACCCATAGTGATTGCCGCAGGCTCGAAAGCCTTTTCGACTGTACCGAAAGGCGACGACTTGGAGACGAAGCCCTTAGGCGACGTCGGCGAATATTGCCCTTTGGTAAGACCGTAAATCCTGTTGTTGAACAGCAATACATTGATGTCGATATTACGTCTGACGCTGTGTATAAAGTGGTTGCCGCCGATAGCGAGGCAGTCGCCGTCGCCCGTCGCCTGCCAAACGCTCAAACGCGGATTGGCAGCCTTGACGCCTGAGGCGATAACGGCTCCGCGTCCGTGAATAGAGTGGAAACCGTAGGTATTCATATAATATGTCAAACGCGAAGAACAACCGATACCCGATACCACGACTATATCTTTCGGTGCTACGCCTATATCTGCCAACGACTTATGAAGAGATGCCAATACGGCGTGGTCGCCACAACCGGGACACCATTTGACTGTCAAGTTACTCTTATAATCTTTATTTGTATACATAATAATTTCTACGGGTTTTAAAGTTTTTCGATATGCTCTACCAGTTCTTCGATAGAGAATGGTTGTCCTTCTATTTTATTTACTTGTAAGAAATCCACCCCGTGTATTTTGGAGCGTAGATAGCCGGCAAACTGTCCGCTATTGAGTTCGCAGACAATTACCTTTTTATATCGCCGTATCAATTCTTCTGCATTGCTTGGCAGCGGATTGATATAATTAAAGTGCAGATGAGCCGTGCGTTTACCGCGTTTATTAAGCTCTGCAACAGCACTTTGCAAATGCCCGCGAGTACTGCCCCACCCTATTACAAGGGTATCTGCCGAGGCATCGCCCTCTACTTCGAGCAATGGCAGCTGCTTTGCTATATTCTGTACCTTGAGGGCACGTGTAGCCACCATCTTGGCGTGGTTTGCACCTTCGGTAGATATAACTCCGGTATTGTAATTACGTTCCAGACCGCCTACACGATGTTCGAAACCCTCTGTGGACGGTATTGCCCAATATCTGATTTTTGTCTGCTCATCGCGAGAGAGCCCGTTAAAGTTATCTTTCAGACTTTCGGGAGCATAATGCGGCTTTATTTCGGGCATATCAGACAGTTTCGGCAATTTCCACAGCGACGCTCCGTTACCGATAAAGGCATCGGTAAGCAGGATGACGGGCGTAAGATTTTCCAACGCTATCTTCGACGCCATATAAGCATAGTAGAAGCAGTCGTCGGGCGACGATGCTGCCATTACCACAAGCGGGCTTTCGCCGTTCCTGCCGTATAGAGCCTGCAAGAGGTCTGTCTGCTCGGTCTTGGTGGGTAACCCTGTGGAGGGACCACCTCGCATTACATCGATGAGTACCAGCGGCAACTCGGCAATTACAGCCAGTCCGAGAGCTTCGGACTTCAGAGCCAGACCGGGACCCGATGTGCTTGTCGCAGCCAAAGAGCCTGCATAGGAGGCACCCAAAGCGGTACAGATACCGCCTATCTCGTCTTCGGCTTGGAATGTCTTGACACCCAAATCGCGACGAGCTGCGAGTTCGTGCAATATGTCGGTAGCGGGTGTAATCGGATAACTACCGAGGAAGAGCTGTAAACCCGACTTTTCGGCAGCGGCAATAAGTCCAAAGGCAGTAGCCTTATTACCCGAGATTATAGTGTATTTACCTTTTTCGAGTTGGTCTGATTTAGCGACCGTAAAGGTAGAAATATTCAAGTGTAGGTTGTGTCCGTAGTTGAAACCGTCTTCGAGGACTTTGGCATTTGCTTTGAGCAAGTCGGGTTTCTTGGCAAACTTGTTTGCGAGGAAATGCTGTGCTTTGTCCAACTCGCGGTTGAAAAGCCAACAGATAAGCCCCAAGGCAAACATATTTTTGCTCCGCGTCATCGATTTCATATCCATACCGAAGCCCTCCAGACTCTTCACTGTAAGCGACGTAAGAGGTACGGGGATAATCTGTACCGTGTCTTTGAAGCCCAATTCCACAAAAGGGTTGTCGGTAGTGAATCCGGCTTTTTCGAGATCTTTTTTACCGAAAGCATCGGCATCGTATATGACGACACCCAACGGTTTTAGAATGTTTTTATTCACCTGCAAGGCAGCGGGGTTCATCACCACCAACACATCTGCGTGGTCGCCGGGGGTATTGATACCCGAACCGACATTCACCTGAAATCCCGACACACCCGACACCGTACCTTGTGGAGCACGTATTTCCGCAGGATAATCGGGGAAGGTAGCAATCTCGTTGCCGAGTATAGCCGACAGGCTCGAGAAAAGCGTGCCCGTAAGCTGCATTCCATCGCCGGAGTCGCCCGAAAAGCGTATTACAACGCTGTCAAGTTTTTCCATCTTATTTTCATTCATAGCGATATTTATTTTTAGTTTTTCTTAGATTTAAATTTTAGCCTTATTGGCAGAAAAACAAAGAAGCCTTATAATTTATTTTATATCAAAAAATTATATCAGACTCCTTTGTTTCGAAAATAGATTATTAAAATATTAATATTTAAATATTATATGCCTTCGACGATAGTTGTCCAGCCGAATACGTCGGGATGTTCGCCGTATTGGATACCGCGTAGATAGTTGTACAATTTAGTCGATTTTTCGCCCGGCTTGCCGTCTTTAGATATCTGGTAAGTGATATTGTTGTCGATATCGACAATTTTATCGATAGGCGAAATAACGGCAGCAGTACCGCAAGCACCCGCTTCTTCGAACGTAGAGAGCTCTTCGACAGGGATTTGACGTCTTTCGACAGTCATACCGAACTGTTTCTCGGCAATCTGTGCCAACGACATATTGGTAATCGACGGCAACACCGAGTGCGAGTCGGGTGTGATGTACGAGTTGCCTCTGATAGCGAAGAAGTTGGCAGCCGAACATTCGTCGATATATTTTTTCTCTTTCGAGTCGAGATAGAACGGAGCCGAATATCCGAGGTCGTGAGCAGCTTCGGAAGCCACCAGACCGGCAGCATAGTTACCACCGACTTTGATGTGTCCCGTACCAAGCGGAGCGGCACGGTCGTACTTACGGCTCAACATAAACGGAGTAGTCTGGAAACCGCCTTTGAAGTACGGACCTACGGGAGTAACAAATACTACAAACTCGTAATCCTTAGCAGGACGAACACCTACCAAAGGTGTAGTACCGAACAATACAGGACGGATATACAGCGAAGCACCGCTTTCGTACGGCGGCACAAATTTAGCATTGAGTTCTACCGCTTTAAGCACTGCTGCTTCGAACGTTTCTACCGGCAACTTAGGCATCTTGATACCTTCGCACGACGACTGCATACGTTTCGCATTTTCTCGCATACGGAAGATACGGACTTTACCGTCTTTGCCTCTGAAAGCCTTGAGCCCCTCGAAACACTCCTGTGCATAGTGCAGCACAGCAGCCGAGATGTGAATATTCATAGTAGCCTCGCTATGCACGCGAAGCTCACCCCACTTGCCGTCCGAGTATGAACAGCGAACATTGTAATCTGTTGGCACGTAGCCAAATACAAGATTTTTCCAATCGATTTCTGACATAATTCGTTTATTATTTTATTATATTTATTCGCAAATAACTATATATCAAGATATTAAGCTCGTCGCTTAACTTATTCGTTCGAGACTACAAAGGTACGAAATTAATATATTATAAACAAAAATAATATCCCTCCCCATTTAGTGTATTGTCGAGAAACAGTATTATTAATTCACGATTAGAAATCGACATAAAACTTGACTCTTACGCCCCAATTTAGAGCATTGGGAGCATTGCGGTGGGTGATACGCCAGACAGACTCTACTATGAGCATATTCAGAATATTGGCTACACCTACGCCGGCTTCTACGTACGGTTTATCGAACGGCTCCACGAGCGGGAAGTCGAGCACCTGTGTGTGGCGGGCAGAAATAGTACCCCAAGCAACGTTGCAAAAAGCCGTCTCACGCAAATTGAACTCTTTGACGAAAGGGATATGACTAAATATCAGACCATTGGAGTAGTACCTAAAAAACATAGCACCGTAGAGGTCTGACAGAAACTCGGTCTGGTTGATGAGATCGAAACTGTGAGAGTTGTGCCAGACACCCTGAGTAGCAATAGGTTGCTCGAGCAATATGTACGGTACTCGTCCCCAAATTTTGGTGCCGTATGCCGAAAAATACACCTTACCGAGGTCGAAAGCAAAGTTGTATTTGACGTTGGCAGTAAGTTTTGCGTATTTGCCCTGAATATATCCGACACGATAACCTCCGACTTCGCCCAACAGCGTTATGACGGGATACTGAGTACTCAGGTAGACGCGTCGGAAGAAACTCTTCAGCCGCTCCTGTTTGAACGACAGACGCAAGATACCCACGACCGAGGCGGTATTAATCTGCGAAAATTCCTCGTCGCCACGTATGAAACGCACGAAGCGATTGGCATATATCTCTGATACAGACGGTATAATGGATATTTTCAGTCCATTTCGTTCGTAATAATAAGAGAATATGGCGTTTTGCTTGTGCAGGAGCTGGTCGTATCGCTGTCCCCACGACAATGATGTCAGTAGATTCTCGTCGCTACCGATAAGCTTGCCCGCAAGCAATTTTTTCGTGTCGTAGCCAAGACGATATACGTCGTTGTTGTAGAATAGCCCGAGGTAATACTCTTCGTCTCCACCTAAGAGGAGTTGCACGTTGCCGCCGTACTTGAACTCCTTGTCTCCGAAGCCGTAGCCGAAATATCCGCCTGCGGTGAACCGCTGGCTGAACTTTTTACCCGTACGCATCGAAAATGTCGGGCGAAAGCCCTCCAATGCGTTATATCGGAGATAACCATATATATTGCCGAAGTCCAATTTACCTACGTGTATATGCCCGTTGAAAAGTATGTCGGCAACTGTACGTGCCGTCTTCTGTATATTGGTATTGTTCAGATTGTCCACAGAGGAGGCAAAATGCTGATTAGTATCAGTCTGTATGTCGGGAGCGACGACGGTATCGGTCGGCAGTGGGCTATCCAACGAACGAATATTGGCGTAACTGACATTCTTTTCGAGAATAGCCGACAGATATTGAGCGTCGAAACTAAACGGAAAATCGTACATAAAACATATTTTACTATTGTCGGCAGTATAGAAATATCGACCGTTGTCGAGTCTGGTAAAGCTCTGACTGAAAGTCATATCACGCACAAAATTGACATTAGCGGTACTTGTAATAGAGGCGTTTATATATTTCAAGGCATACGTGCCGCCTTCTATCTGCATATCACCCGTGAATGTGAGCAATTTATCGTTTTTCGGAGTAAATCGGATAAAATACACTCGTGAATAATTCTCTAATATAGAGTCTTTTACCACATAATCGTAATACAACAATCCATTCTGCGACAGAGGCGATATAAACATCTTCTCCAGCAGCAATATACCGTCGTCGTAGAAATTCACCTTCGGTGCATATACGCTCATAATCTGGGTGAGACGAGCCCCGCGTATGATGTCGAGAGTACTCTGTCTGTCTGTAATATTTTGTAGAGAAGTATCGTTTTCGGCAGTCTTTATCAGGTCTTTACGCTCCGAAAAATGAAGCGGAACAACCACCGTAGAGTCGGTCTCGTAGATGGCGTTTTGCCTTATCTCCGAGAGAACCTTGGCTTTTAGCGTTTTGGGATTGATATTTGTAAGATACAGCTTATCGACCTCGCTCCGCTCCGATGAGAATCCCCAGAGATTTTCGGGTATGTTCTGTTTCTTGTTTTTCTGAAACTTTTGCAGAATATCCTTCATCAGATTCTTCGGTGGCGATATGGCAACCTCTTCGAGCATATTGCTCTGTTTGTCGATTTCTATTGTAAGGTTGTGTTCGCCGGCATCTTTTGTAAGCCGCACCCGTTTATCGTCGTAGCCGAGCATTTTTACAATTATCGCCTTGTGTCTCTTGGCAGACGTAAGGCGGAAAAAACCGACCGAGTCCGTAGTGGTTGATATATCCGTATTTTCTAACATTACGTTGGCGTCTGCAACGGGCATACGGTCGTCCGACGAATACACATATCCCGTTATAATATTGGTGGTCTGCGCATTAGCTTTCGGCATAAAGCACAGTAATATTAATAGCGATATAAAAACAATTAGTCTATTCTTCATTATTTTTGTTTGCAAAATATATTTTCACAGTGATAAAAGACGTAATAAAGCCTATCAGAAGCACCATTGCCAATATTGCCAGAATATCGAGAGCTTCGATAACGACGGGGTAATTCTCTATGTATGAGTTGTCGCCCATCTTTATAAACCCAAATCGAACTTGCAGCAGACACATCACAACGCCCACGACAAGTCCCGCTACCACGCCTATGACAGACAGTAGCCAACCTTCGACAACAAAGATACGACTGACACTGCTACCTCTCATTCCGAGACTGTCGAGAGTACGTATATCGTTATCTTTCTCTATCAACAGCATTGACAATGAACCTATTATATTACAAGTAGCGATAAGTACCATAAAGGCGAGTATTACGAATATCAACATCCGTTCTATATTAATAATACGAAGATAATCAGCTTGTTGCTCTCCTCTATTCTGCACTTTGTAACGGTCGCCGAGCAAGTTTTGCACCTCTCGTTCAGTCTTTTTCAGTTGCTCGATATTTCGTAGTTTAAACTCTACCGACGATACCGTAAGAGAGTCGTAATCATACATTTTTTGAGCAAATTCGAGCGGTACTATCAGCATATTGTCGTCAATCTCGGGTTGGTGTGAGGCAAAAATACCGCACACAAACAGTTCGCCCTTACGAAAAGCCGCATCGGGGCGTGCTATATTGATTTTTCCCTGACGTTGAGGCACATATATTGTAAGTCCGTTGACATAATCTACTCCGAGATTGAGTTTGGAGGCTAAGCCTATACCCACGACAGAGACATCGAAATCGAAGTCATAGAGCCTAAACTGCCCCTCCATCATCATCGAGTCCATATCGAGCACTTTACTGTAAGCAGCGTCTACACCTCTCATTCTGAAAGGTGTCTGGCTATTGTAGTATGCTATAAGAGCATCGTCTTCGAGTACATACGACACAGCTGCTATATTATCTACTGTCTCGACCTTATGAGCTACATCGGTGAAATCGAATACCTTACCCGTAGCGGCTGTTATCTGCAACTCGGAGTCGAAAGCAGAATAAGAATCCTCTATAATACCTACAAAACCGTTGAACACGGACAGTACGCACACCAGAGCCGCTGTAGAAATAACGATACCGATAGCCGAAATCAACGAAATTATATTGATGACATTACGGCTTTTCTTCGAAAACAGATATCGCCACGCTACGAAAAAAGTAAGTTTTATATTCGATAACATCAAGTTTTATAGCTAATAACAAAAGCATTACACATCACTTCTTCAACAAATCGTCTATCCTTTCGAGATAGTTGAGCGAGTCGTCTAATACGAAAGTAAGTTCAGGCACAGTACGCATCATATTTTTTATCCTTTTACCGAGCTCGAAACGTATCGATTTGCTGTCTGTGTCGATAGTAGAAAATATATCCCCTGCCTTCTCCGACGGGAATATGCTGATATAGACACGAGCCAGAGCAAAATCAGGCGAGATACTCACGTCGGAAACGGAGATAATGACTCCCTGTAACTTTTTGGCATACAACAGAAAGATATCACCAAGCTCTTTCTGTAACATTCGGCATATTTTGTCTTCTCTTGTCGGTTTCATATCGAAATTGTATATAATAAAGTTATTTAATTAATCATCTGCCTCGTCAAATTCAAAACGCTAATAATCGGAACATTACGTATTAAAATAATATAAAAACAAATTGGGTGCAAAGTTACAAAAATATTTTTATAACTTTATTTATTATAGTTATTATATTATTAATTATTACTGCATTATGAGCCAATAGCATTACACGGAACGAGGAACTACCTGTTATTCGGATATTGTACAATAACAAGCCACTCTCCTAAGCCTCATCGCAGTTGTTTATTTTATCGAGTACCCGCAGGGCAGTATCCACACTATTTACAGGCTCTACTGAAATATAACGTCTACCGCTGCTCTCGCCTATACGGCAACTTTTGGGGAAACGGCTTACATAGCTTATCATCTTGCCAAATGCTTCGGAGCGGTAATATGGCGAGTCGGGCTTAGATACGAGATATAGCGTCATTCTCCCGTTTCGTAGGAGTATACGCTCTACTCCGAAAGCAATTGCACGGCGACGCAACGGTATGACTTTCATCAGATCGTCGGCTTCGGTCGGGATAGCTCCAAAACGGTCGCGTAGACGCGACTTAAATTCGTCCAATTTTTCGTCATCGGCGATAGCATCGAGTTCACCGTAGAGAGCCATTCGTTCGGAAGTACTCGAAATATAATCACTCGGGAACATAAGGTCTAAGTCGCTCTCGAACGTACAATCGTCTACAAAGACAGTCGGTTGACGTTGTTGTGTTTCGGCTATTATATCTGCGAACTCGTCGCGGTGCAACTCTTGGACTGCCTCGCCAAGTATTTTCTGATACGTTTCGTAGCCGAGTTCGGCAATGAATCCGCTCTGCTCGGCACCGAGCATATTGCCCGCCCCACGTATGTCGAGGTCTTGCATAGCGATATTGAACCCGCTGCCAAGGTCTGAGAACGTAGATATAGCCTGCAACCGTCGGCGTGCGTCGTCGGAGACGTCTTTCATATCGGAGGTTATCAGATAACAATAGGCTTTTCGGTTGCTACGACCGACACGTCCGCGAAGTTGATGTAAGTCGCTAAGTCCGAAATGATTGGCATTATTTACAAAAATAGTATTGACATTAGGCATATCGATACCACTCTCTATCACTGTGGTAGCCAGCAATATATCGTAGTCGTAGTTGATAAAATCGATTATGGTGTCTTCCAATTGAGTTGTAGGCATCTGTCCGTGAGCAACTGCTATCCGAGCCTCCGGCACTATCTTTTTTATCTTCGTTTGCAGTAGATAAAGATTTTGTATCTTATTATTAACGAAAAATATCTGTCCGTTGCGGTTCATCTCAAACTCGATAGCTTCGCGTATTGTCTCTTCGTCGAACCGAATAAGCTCTGTTACAACAGGATATCTATTGGGTGGCGGAGTATTGATGATAGACAGGTCGCGTGCCCCCATCAGCGAGAACTGTAATGTACGGGGAATAGGCGTAGCCGTCAGTGTCAGCGTATCGACATTGGCTTTGAGTTCTTTGAGTTTTTCTTTGACGGATACACCGAATTTCTGCTCCTCGTCGATGACAAGCAACCCTAAATCTTTGAACACAACATCTTTGTTTGCTATTTTGTGTGTACCTATGAGGATATCTATTTTACCCTCCCGCAAGCGGGAAATTATCTCTTTTGTCTGCTTAGGGCTTTTGGCACGACTCAGATATTCTACTGTTACGGGGTAATTTTTCAGTCGTTCGGCAAATGTCTTGTAGTGCTGAAAAGCCAATATCGTCGTCGGTACGAGCACCGCCACCTGTTTGCCGTCGGTGGCAGCCTTGAATGCGGCACGGATAGCCACTTCGGTCTTGCCAAATCCTACATCTCCGCAGACAAGTCTATCCATCGGCTTAGGGCTCTGCATATCCGTCTTGACGTCGGCTGTAGCTTTCGACTGGTCGGGCGTATCTTCGTAGACAAAAGACGCCTCAAGCTCTGCCTGCAGATAACTGTCGGGCGAATATTCGAATCCCTTCTGTTCGAGGCGTAGAGCATACAGTTTAATGAGGTCGCGGGCAATATCTTTGACCTTCGTCTTGGTGCGTTCTTTGAGGCGTTCCCACGCTCCCGTCCCAAGCTTCGACAATGTCGGCTGGGTATCGTCTTTACCGTGATATTTAGCTATTTTGTGCAACGAAGATATATTGACAAAAATAATGTCGCCTCCCTTGTAGACGAGCTTTATCACCTCTTGCGGTTTGCCGTTGATATCGGCTCGCAGCAGTCCTGCAAACTGACCTATGCCGTGGTCGTGATGGACAACATAATCACCCGGTTTCAACTGATTGAGCTCCTTTATGAGCATCGCTGCCTTGCCTCGTCTGGCAGTATCAGACCGCAAGGAATATTTGTGCAAACGATTGAATATCTGATGGTCGGTAAAAAAGCATATTTTCAGGTCGTTGTCCACAAAACCCTCGTGCAGACCACCTTCGACAGCTTCGAATGCGATATTATCGCCTCTATCATCGAAAATACTCTTTATACGGTCGGTTTGCTTGCGGCTGTCGGCAGATATAAATATACGGTATCCTTCGGCGATATAATTGCTTATATTCTGTGATATTAGGTCGAAGTTTTTATCGAAATTGGGTTGGTGCGTAGTAGAAAACTCCATTGTATCCGCCTTGTAATAGTTTCTGAGCAGCTCTACGGTACGGTGTTTGCCAAGCTCTTCGGCAAACGTCTCCCCGTCTGCCAGCGTAGACGACAGGTCATCTATATGTTTGTGTTCGTTTGCCTTTATCAGAGCCTGCTCGTAGATATAGTCCATACGCTTCACGGTAAAATCTATATCGTTTACCACTACCACACTGTCCGACGACATAAACTCGAGCAACGATATTTTCGGCAAATCTCCGCCGTCAGTATTTGCCACTATGTCGATACTATCCACGGAAGACACCGATAGTTGCCGCTCTATATCGAACATACGGATAGACTCGATATTATCTCCGAAAAAATCGACACGGTAGGGTAATTCGTTGGAATAGGAGAATATATCGACGATACTGCCTCGTTGCGAATACTGCCCCACCTCGTAAACAAAATCTACCTCCTCGAAACCTGCTTTTTGCAGTTGTCCGACGAGACTGTTCATATCGTAGCTTTGTCCCTTCCTCAGCTCTATCTTGGAACCTACGAAGTAAGATGAGGCAACCACTTTCTCTACCAACGCCTCAGGATATGATACTATTATACAGGGGTTTTTACCCGAAATCTTGTTGAGGCTGTCAGTACGCAATATTTCGTTTTCGGCAATAGTGGCACCGCTCTTATGATTATGCTTGTAAAATGCGGGGAAGAACGCCACTCGCTCATTACCAAGCAATTGCACAATATCGAAATAAGCATAACCTGCCCCATCACCATCATCGGCTACTAAGAGAATATTTTTATCCGTATGACGCAACATTTCGGCTATTGCCACAGATTGAGCCGATGCTCTCAATCCCTGCAAGGCTATATGCCTGCCATCGGTAGCCTTAGCCCACCGACAGAGCCGTTGCAACGTGGGATTGACAGAGAATATCTTGTCGAAGTCTTTAAGTTTCACTCCTTTTCAGCAAATCTACAAAAATTGCGGCAAAGGTACTACTAAATTTACAAACAACAAATTAACCGAGCGTCTGCGATTAAATAAAATATACCGAATATGGCTTACAAGATAATCACAAACGGTATATAAATAATTATGTATGGTTCGGTAAACTCGCTTCTTGCTCATATTATATTTTTTTGTATCTTTGCAAATTATTAATTGAATAAATTTTCAGTATAAAGCAATAAGTATGTCTTCACACAAAGGAAGTATTTCTCAGGTCATCGGACCGGTAATAGACGTAGAATACGATAAGTCGGGCAGCACTATGCCCAAGATACACGATGCCTTGGAGATAGACCGTCAGGACGGCAAAAAATTGATAATCGAAGTGCAACAGCATATCGGCGAGGATACGGTTCGCTGTGTAGCTATGGACTCGACAGACGGTATTAGCCGCGGTATGGAGGTCGAAAGTCTCGGACGACCTATATCTATGCCCGTGGGCAGTCAGGTCAAAGGGCGTCTGCTCAATGTAATCGGCGAAACTATCGACGGCATGAAGCCTCTTGATTACAATGAGATACAGAGTATCCACCGAGACCCGCCAAAATTCGAAGACCTCTCTACATCGAAAGAGATACTTTTCACGGGTATCAAGGTAATCGACCTGCTTGCTCCGTATCTGAAAGGCGGTAAAATCGGTCTTTTCGGCGGTGCAGGTGTAGGTAAGACGGTACTTATAATGGAGCTTATCAACAATATTGCCAAGAAACACAACGGATTCTCGGTATTTGCCGGCGTAGGCGAACGTACTCGTGAAGGCAACGACCTGCTGCGGGAAATGATAGAATCGGGCGTAATACGTTATGGCGAAGAGTTCAAAAAATCGATGGAGAAGGGCGACTGGGATTTGTCGAAAGTCGATTACGACGAATTGGCAAAGTCGCAGGCTACCCTCGTATTCGGGCAGATGAACGAGCCTCCAGGAGCGAGAAGCTCGGTAGCTTTGTCGGGGCTGACTATTGCCGAAAGTTTCAGAGACAGTGGAGGCACCGGCGGCAACGACATACTGTTTTTCATAGACAATATATTCCGTTTCACTCAGGCAGGCTCCGAAGTATCGGCTCTGCTGGGACGTATGCCGTCGGCAGTGGGCTATCAGCCTACATTGGCATCGGAAATGGGTATAATGCAAGAACGTATCACATCGACCAAAAACGGCTCTATCACATCGGTACAGGCTGTATACGTGCCTGCCGACGACCTTACAGACCCCGCTCCTGCAACCACATTCTCGTTCCTCGACGCCACAACGGTATTGGACAGAAAAATATCGGAGCTCGGCATATACCCTGCCGTAGACCCGCTCGAATCGACCTCACGTATCCTCGACCCCAATATCGTGGGCGAAGATCATTACAATACGGCTCAGCGAGTAAAACAGCTACTACAGCGTTACAAAGAGTTGCAGGACATCATCGCCATACTCGGTATGGAAGAGCTCTCGGACGACGACAAGCTTGTCGTAAACCGTGCTCGCCGCGTACAGCGTTTCTTGTCGCAGCCGTTCCACATGGCAGAAGCCTTCTCGGGAGTACCTGGCGTTATGGTGTCTATCGAAGACACTATCAAGGGATTCAATATGATTATGGACGGTGAGGTAGACGATATACCCGAACAGGCATTCCTCAACGTAGGTACTATCGAAGATGCCAAGGCAAAAGCAGAAAAACTGAAACACGAATAAAATAGTCGTACCTATACGACGAATATCATATAATAATTTGTTTAATATGAAGATAGAGATAATATCGCCAGAGAAGGTTTTGTTTCGCGGAGAAGCCGAAGCGGTAACGCTGCCCGGAGTTATGGGGAGTTTCACCATAATGCACAACCACGCTCCTATCATATCGATACTTACAAAGGGTACGATAGAGTACGGCTCGGTAGCGGGCAGTAAGGCTACAATACCTGTCGAAAGCGGTTTCGTCGAAGGCAAAAACAATATTATCTCCATCTGCGTAGAGCAGTAAGTAAGTGAAGCTCAGAACAAAAAAGATTTTGACAAGCGTATGAACAAAAGACAGATAATGACAGTTTCGATACTGACTTCGGCAATCGCCGTGGTATTGGCTCTGACGGGGCAATCGATATTTTCGAGCCGTCTGCCTGTGATATTTCTACTTGCTACGACGCTATTGTTCGGCATCGTGGAGGTATGTACAGTATTGCTGATGTCGCCTAAAAGCAGCAAAGACAACACCAACCGCAATATCAATATATTTATGGTCTTAAAGACGGGCAAACTTCTGCTCTCTCTCGGGCTGATATTTATATATTTATTATTAATAAAAACAGATACGAAAGCATTCTTGATTTGCTTCATCGCAATTTACCTTATATATATGGCTGTCAATATCATATATATGCGTGGCTTGGAGAAAAACAAAAAATAATGTAACTTTGCAACTATAAGAATATATAATGAATGTAAGACAAAATGTTTATTGGAGCAAAGAGGTAAAGATTATTACTATTATTGTAACGGCAATTTTACTCTTTGCTGTACCGAACCTTATAAAAAATATAGGAGTATTGTCTTCTTTGGCATTAACTCTTATAATGGTTACTTTTGCTGTTTGTATTCTGAATGCACCGTTGTATGTAACAATTGACAAATCTCGTTTTATTCTAAAAAAAGTGTTAGGGAAGGTCGTCATAAAACACGATGATATAACCGAAGTGGATTTATATGCATCCAAGTATGGAAGTATAAGACTTTTTGGCAGTGGTGGTTTTTTTGGATATTTGGGAATATTTTCAGCTCCTCCGTTGGGTAAATATGTTGCCTATATAGGAGATAGAAAACAAACTTTTTTTATTAAAACCCAAAAGGGGAAGACATATGTTTTTAGCTGTAAAAATGCTGTGTCAGTTGTAGAAACCATAAAAAAGCATTCATTATGACTGAATTTGCATGTAATTGGGGACAGAGAACGATAACAATCACCATATTAGTGGTTACCCTTATGTTATTTATTTCTGTAAAAATGCTACTGTCTTTTCTCAAGGGCTATAAAAGTAACAAAAAGAGACCGATATTGGTATTTATTTATGCCTTTATTGCTATTTTGCCTCTAATTTTAACATTTGTTATCCTGCCATATATGCCGCTAAAAGTGATTGTAGATAAAGGTACTATCTATATTAATCAGTTCAAAGGTGGAATAACCATACCTATTGAAGATATTGTAGAGATACGCAGATATACAAGCGAAGATAGCAAAAATACTGTGAGAACTTTCGGTTCGGGCGGACTTTTTGGATTCTTGGGAAAATTTAAAAATCCTCAGATTGGAAAGTTTGAAATGTTTGCAACAGATACAAAAAACAGAACATTAATAAAAACCAACGATAAAGTCTATGTCATAAGTTGTGCCAATCCTAATGTCTTTATCGAAACCGTAAAAAATAATACCCCGTAAATATGTCGAAAAAGATATTTACAATAGCAATAATACTATTATTCAGTCTTGTATCGTTTGCCGACAACCGTTTGGAGAGCGACTCCGTAGCCGTAGCCACGGCTTCCGAAGGTAAGATGAATATCCCCGAGTTTATCTTGGAACACATAGGCGACAGCTATTATTGGCATATAGCTACATACAAAGGGCACGAGATATCCATTCCGCTGCCTGTGATAGTGCGTAGTGCCGACGGTGAGTGGCATCTGTTTTCGTCTTCGAGGTTCGAACACGGACACTCTTCGTACAAGGGATTCAAAATATCACACTCCGAAAAATATAGAGGCAAAATAGTAGAGACCTCCGCACAGGGCGAGGAGATTCGCCCACTGGACTTCTCCATCACCAAAAACGTATTTGCCTTGATGATAAACAGTTCTATACTTGTAATCATATTACTGCTCTGTGCCCGCTGGTACCGAAACAAAGGCACTACAGAGGCAAACCCGAAAGGATTTGTAGCTGCCATAGAGATGTTTATAATGAGCATAGTAGACGGAGTCATCAAACCGTGTGTAGGCAAAAATTACAAGCGTTATACGCCATATCTGCTTACGGCATTTTTCTTTATATTCATCAATAACCTGATGGGACTGGTGCCCATATTCCCCGGGGGAGCCAACATAACGGGTAATATAGCCATCACCTTTACGCTGGCTATGTTTACCTTTGTCATAGTCAATATCTTCGGCACCCGAGAGTATTGGAAAGAGATATTCTGGCCTAACGTACCTTGGTGGCTCAAAGTTCCCGTACCGCTAATACCTGTTATAGAGGTGATAGGTATGTTCACCAAACCGTTCGCTCTTATGATTCGTCTGTTTGCCAATATATTGGCAGGGCACTCGGTAATAATAGGGCTCGTTTGCATAGTGTTCGTTACAGTAGAGTTGGGCACGGCTATGAATGCGGGAATGACGGTATTGTCGGTGATAATGACCACTTTCGTAAATCTCCTCGAAGTATTGGTAGCCTACATTCAGGCATACGTATTTACAATACTTTCGGCAGTATTCATCGGGTTGTCGCAAGCAGAACCTCATCATCAGAAAAGTCATTGAGAAAGAAAATCAATCGAAAAATAAATCAAAAATTTAATAATTAAAAAATAAAAAGTATCATGTTATTATCTATTTTATTACAAGCCACAATGGCTACCGGAGTTATGAAGTTTGGAGCCGCATTGGGAGCAAGCCTGGCTGTTATAGGAGCAGGACTTGGCATTGGTAAAATCGGTCAGAGTGCAATGGAAGGTATCGCACGTCAGCCCGAAGCAGCTGGTAATATCAGCACCAATATGATTATTAGTGCCGCTCTTATCGAAGGTGCCGCTCTTTTTGCCATTGCAGTTTGCGGATTTATACTTTAATCGTATAGTACCGACAGACGGATAGTTGCGGACAAGGTGTGTCTTTGCCCATAGTGGGCGGAGCGCATAGCGAAGTCTTGTCCCAAAGCTATTGAGTTTTTGGTTTTTATTCATTAAAAATTGAAAGATATGAGTTTATTGACACCCGATATTGGGCTATTATTCTGGATGCTTGTTTGCTTCGGCATAGTGTTTTTTCTACTTGCCAAGTTCGGTTTTCCTATCATAGTCAATAAGGTCGACGAACGAAAGAAGTTCATCGACGACTCGCTCAACTCGGCAAAAGCTGCCAATGAGCGACTTGCAGGGATAGTAAAAGAGAGCGAAGACATTATAAGACACAGTAGAGAAGAAGAGGTACGCATACTCAAAGAGGCAACCGAGATAAAGGCAAAGATAATAGCCGAAGCAAAGCAACAGGCACAAGAAGAGGTTGCCCGTATGATTGCCGACAGCAAGCTTGCTATCGAGAAAGAGAAAGAGAAGGCAATGAACGACATAAACAACGCCATTGCCGAGATGTCGATAGCTATTGCCGAGAAGATAATGAGAAAACAACTCGACCGCAGCGAAGAGCAGCGTGCTTTTGTCGATAAGTTGATAGCAGAAGCTCAATCTGCCGCATAAAAGAGATGATACAATTCAGTAAGATTTCTACTCGTTACGCAAAGGCGATATACGAATATGCTGCCGAAAACAAGGCGGAGACCACGCTGTACCGAGAGTTTCAGACTCTGGCGGCGAGTTTTCTGTCGTTGCCGCAGATGAGAGATTTGTTGGACAACCCCACGTTGGAGAAACCGAAGAAACTCGCTGTGCTGCAGGCTGCCGCAGGCGAAAACATATCTCCCGAGTGTCTGAGAGTACTGCAACTGATAGTAGACAACGACCGTGTAGACTACGCCTACCCAATAGCTTTGATGTACGAAGATATATACAAAAAAGCCAAGAATATAGTGTCGGTAAGGCTACACAGTGCTTCACCGATAAGCGACGAGGCACGCAAAGCATTGGAGAGGCTCGTGGCACAAAACAACCAGGAGGTAGACTTCGAAAACCGTACGGACGAGCGTATGATAGGCGGTTTTGTACTCGAAATAGAAGACCTGCGGCTCGATGCCTCGGTAAGTAGTCAGTTGAACGACATAAAGCTCGGATTATTGCGTAGATAGAGTTAATAGACGTGCATAGAATTGATTTATTTTAATAACAAAAAAAGAAAAATACGGACAATAGGCAATGCGCTACGGGTTGTTCGGAAAGAATTAAAAGATTAAACAAGACATTATGCCTAATATAAAAGTAAGTGAAGTATCTGATGTATTGAAAATGCAACTCGAAGGCATCGATACAAAGGTAAAATTCGAGGAGGTAGGGCGTGTGCTGCAAGTATCCGACGGTGTGGTACGCATATTCGGTCTGAGCAACGCCGAGAGCGGCGAACTGCTCGAGTTCGAAAACGGCGAGAGAGCCGTAGTGATGAACCTCGAAGAAGACAATGTAGGTGCAGTGCTGCTCGGTACAACCGCCAATATCAAGGAGGGCGACATAGTGAAACGCACTCGTAAAATCGCCTCTATTCCCACAGGCGAGGGGCTTGTAGGACGAGTCATCAACCCACTGGGGCAGCCCATCGACGGACGAGGCTCTATCGACGGCGAACTGCTCGAGATGCCTCTGGAACGCAAAGCTCCGGGCGTAATATTCCGACAACCGGTAAACGAACCTCTACAAACAGGGCTTATAGCCATCGATGCTATGATACCTATCGGTCGCGGACAACGTGAGCTCATCATAGGCGACCGCCAAACGGGAAAGACCGCCATCGGTATCGATACCATCATCAACCAGAGAGACAACTATCTGGCGGGCAAACCCGTATATTGTATCTATGTAGCTATCGGGCAAAAAGGCTCTACGGTGGCAAACATAGTGAATATCCTCGAAGAGAAAGGAGCAATGGACTACACCATCGTCATCTCCGCTTCGGCATCAGACCCTGCCGCACTGCGGTTCTATGCTCCGTTTGCGGGAGCCGCTATTGGCGAATATTTCAGAGATACGGGCAGACACGCACTTGTGATATACGACGACTTGTCGAAGCAGGCTGTGGCATACCGCGAAGTATCGTTGATACTGCGTCGCCCGTCGGGACGCGAAGCATATCCGGGCGATATATTCTATCTTCACTCACGTCTGCTCGAGAGAGCTGCCAAGATAATTGCCAACGACGATGTGGCACGCCAGATGAACGACTTGCCCGAGGTGCTCAAAGACAAAATCAAGGGAGGTGGCTCGCTGACAGCTCTGCCGATAATTGAGACACAAGCGGGCGACGTATCGGCATATATCCCCACTAACGTTATCTCCATTACCGACGGACAGATATTCCTCGAGACAGGTCTTTTCAATGCAGGTATCCGCCCTGCCATCAACGTGGGTATATCGGTATCGCGTGTGGGCGGTAACGCTCAGATAAAGGCGATGAAAAAGATTGCAGGTACTCTGAAAACCGACCAGGCTCAGTATCGCGAATTGGAGGCGTTCTCCAAGTTCGGCGGCGATATGGACCCCGTTACGAAGCGTACTCTCGACAAAGGACGCAAAAACGCCACACTGCTCGTGCAGCCGCAATACAAACCCTATCCTGTCGAGAAACAGATAGCCATCGTATATGCAGGAACTAAGGGTTTGCTCTTCGACCTGCCACTGGATAAGATAAACGATTTCATTGCAGAATACAACAACGTATTGGAGTCGAAGCATCGCGATACGCTCGATACTCTGCGGCAAGGCGTACTGAACGAAGAGACCGAGCGTGTCCTTGTCGAAGTAGCCAACAACATAGTACAAAGCATGGTTAAATAAAATTGTTATAACTCTTCGGACGATACGGCTTTACCTGTCGTATGTGCCGAAGAGGTCAGGTTGATATATGGCTTCGTTAAAAGAGATAAAAGGGAGGATAAAGTCGGTAAAATCGACTCAGAAAATCACTTCGGCCATGAAGATGATTTCTTCGGCAAAGCTACACAAGGCACAGAATATGGTAGAGAACTTTTTGCCGTACGAACGACAACTGACTCGGATACTCGGCAACTATCTTGCCGCCGAAGAGACGTATACTACCCCTCTGGCAGAACGTCGCGAAGAGATACGCCGCGTAACGTTGGTGGCGGTAACATCCAACTCGAGCCTGTGTGGTGCATTCAATTCCAACATTATCGGTATGTTTGCAAAAACGTACAAAGAGTACCTGTCGCAGAACGTAGAGGTAGAGATTTACGCCATCGGCAAAAAGATAGACGATAATATCAGGAAAAACTATCAGGGAGTAGAGCTTCGCAACGGCTTCAACACACTGATAGAAAAGCCCGAGTTTTCGGCTGCCAAAGCTATTGTAGACACTATCATATCCGACTTCTTGGCAAAACGAACCGACAAGGTACATTTCTTGTACAACCACTTCAAAACCACGTCGGTGCAAGTGCCTACCGACGAAACGTTCTTGCCCGTATCGCTCGACGGTATGGGAACAGAAAACAGCCTCAATGCCGACTACATCGTAGAGCCTTCGCGAAACGAACTACTCGACGTACTGTTGCCTAAGTCGCTGAGGACTAAGTTCTACTCCATACTGCTCGACTCGGCTGCCGCCGAACAGGCTGCACGTATGGTCGCTATGCAGATAGCTACCGACAACGCCGAAGACCTGCTCAAAGAGCTTTCGATACAGTTCAACAAGCAACGTCAGCAGGCTATAACCTCAGAACTGCTCGACATAGTCGGCGGCTCCGAAGCGTTGAAATAAGGACGACACAATTAAATTCACTCAAGAATAAGGCAAGAGACAGGCATACGGTCTGTCTCTTCTTTTGTATCGTTTACTGTCGACAAAATCGGATAAGGGTGAATTAAGAAACAACAATTACAATTTACGAATGTTGCCTAATCGCTTCAACACTTCAATGTTTCAATGTTTATAAATTCGCAATTGCATTCGATGCCGTAATAAAACGAAAAGCTAAGGCATATCGTCTCTCTATCCCCGCAACAATATCAAATGCACACGACGACACGGCGACGGCAAACGAAAAAATATTAACTTTGCACCGAATTACTTTTATACACTTCGCAGAGATGAAAATCGGTGTTTTCGACTCGGGTTACGGGGGGCTTACCGTCCTAAAAGATATTATCGAGCAGCTGCCGCAGTACGACTACGTCTACCTCGGTGACAACGCACGCACGCCGTACGGTACTCGCAGTTACGAGGTGGTATATGGCTACACCTTACAGTGTGTCCGACGCCTGTTCGATATGGACTGCCGTATAGTGATACTCGCCTGCAATACGGCTTCGGCTAAGGCTCTGCGGTCGATACAGCAGAATGACCTGCCTCTTATCGCACCCGATAGGCGTGTGCTCGGAGTAATACGCCCCACTGCCGAGAGCATCGGAAGTCTGACAAAAACGAATACGGTAGGCATACTCGGCACAACAGGTACTATACGGTCGCAATCGTACGAGATAGAAATAAAAAAACTGTTCCCCCGCATAGAAGTAGTATCGCAGGAGTGCCCGATGTGGGTACCATTGATAGAGAACAACGAACACCTCACTGCCGGAGCCGATTATTTCATAAAAAAATACATCGACAGTATACTTGCCAAAAACAACAATATAGATACCCTCGTTCTCGGCTGCACCCACTATCCGCTGATAGCCGACAGTATTGCACGCTTCGTCCCCGAAGGCATACGGATAGTTCACCAAGGAGCAATAGTTGCCGCCAGCCTCGACGATTATCTGCACAGGCATCCCGAGCAGGAGCAATACTGTTCGAAAGGCTCTACCGTAGAGTTCTACACTACGGAGGCAGAAGGTAAATTCTCGGAGCACGCCTCCATATTTTGGCAAGAGCCGCTGAGTGCACAGACCGTTATCCTAACTTAAAACAAACACCCAAATGTCATCGGCAAAAAACCAACCCATCATAATACTCGGCATAGAGTCTTCGTGCGACGACACATCGGCTGCCGTCCTCGCCGACAACTGCGTGCTGTCTAACGTCATTGCCTCGCAAGCCGTTCACCAAGACTACGGCGGCGTAGTACCCGAGCTTGCCTCACGGGCACATCAGAAAAATATTATCCCCGTCGTGGAGGCAGCTATCCGCAGAGCGAATATCGGCAAACAAGACATCGACGCAGTAGCCTTTACCTTGGGTCCAGGGCTGCTCGGTTCGCTGCTGGTAGGCACGTCGTTTGCCAAGAGCTTCGCCACTGCTTTGGGTATCCCTTGTGTCGACGTCAATCACTTACAGGCACACGTGCTGTCGCATTTCATAGTCGAACCCGACACAGAACACACCGCCCCGTCGTTCCCTTTCCTATGCTTGCTGGTATCCGGTGGCAACTCTCAGATAGTACTTGTCCGCGACTACTTCGATATGCGGATAATAGGGCAGACCATAGACGACGCTGCAGGTGAGGCTTTCGACAAATGTGCCAAAATAATGGGGCTTCCGTACCCCGGCGGTCCTCACATAGACCGCCTCGCCAAAGAGGGCAACCCTACGGAATTTCGTTTCGCAATGCCCGACATCGCAGGGTTCGACTACTCCTTCAGCGGACTGAAAACCTCATTCCTCTACCGCCTACGCGATGAGGTGGCTGCAAATCCCCATTTTATAGAACAAAATAAAGCAGACCTCTGCGCCTCGCTGCAAAAGAACATCATAGATATTCTGCTGAAAAAACTTATCGCTGCCTCGCAACAACTCGGAATCGACAATATTGCCGTAGCAGGCGGCGTATCGGCAAACTCGGGACTTCGCCGAGAACTGATAGCTCAAGGCAACAGCAGAGGTTGGCAGGTGTTCATACCAAAACCGGCTTTCACCACCGACAACGCCGCAATGATAGCCGTAGCAGGATACTACAAATATCTACGGGGTTACCTCTGCGACATATCGCGTCCGCCGTTCGCCCGAACCTCAATCTGAATGCCTTACTACAAAAGTCAATGATTTATTATGGATAAGATAAAAGATTTCATATCGACATACAAAGGAGTTTTGCTATTCTTCGCTGCTATGTTCGGAGCAAACCTCGTATGGAAACTCGTAGTAAGCGGCAACGATGAGCTAAACCAAATAGTGATTTTCGGCAAATACGACATATCCGAATACATTGCCAAAGTATCGGCACACGTAGCCAAAGTAACTTATCGGCTTGTACATCTGATAGACGACTCCATATACCTTACTGACGGAACGGTCTTCCACTGCCCCAACGGCAAAAGCGGCTGCATAGCGTGGAGTTGCACGGGGATAAAACAGATGTTTATCTTTCTGGTAATAATGCTATGTGCTCAGGGCAAATGGCGAAACAAACTGTGGTTTATCCCGCTGGGACTGGCTCTGTGCTACGCAATCAATATCTTACGCACTACCTCTCTGATACTTATTATCAAGAGCCACTACAATCTTTTCCCTCTGATGCACCTCTACATTCTGAAGTATCTATTCTATATACTTATGTTCCTGATATGGGTAGCGTGGGAAGAGAAATTCAAAAACATTAATTTCGGCAAAAAAAATGAGTAAATCGATAAAAATAGAAATAGACGTGCGGTCGGGCTTTTGTCATGGGGTAATACGCGCCATACGCAAAGCGGAGCAAGAGCTTAATACCGACAAATCTTTATACTGTCTGGGTGAGATAGTACACAACTCCGAAGAGGTGTCGCGACTGAACCGCAAAGGACTGCAAACTATCGATAAAGAGCAGTTTATGCAGTTGAAAGACACCAAAGTATTGTTCCGTGCTCACGGCGAACCGCCCGAGGTATACGACATCGCTCAGCGTAACAACATAACCGTAGTAGATGCCTCGTGCGGAGTGGTGCTCGCCCTGCAGCAAAAAATCCGAAAAGCACACGAAGAGTCTCCCGACGCACAGATAGTGATACTCGGCAAAAAGGGGCACGCCGAAGTAATCGGGCTCGAAGGACAGATAGGATACTCCGACATCGTAATAGAAAACGAAAGCGACCTGAACAAAATAGACTTCTCGCGTCAGATAATACTCTTTTCGCAGACAACCAAGTCGGTAGAGGAGTTCAACTCTATCGTTGCCAAGATAAAAGAGAACCTGAAAGAAGGCGTCGATTTCCGCTATTACGATACTATATGCCGACAGGTATCGAACAGGATACCCGAGTTAAAAGAGTTTGCCTCCCGCTACGAACTGATAATATTCGTCAGCGGCAAAAATTCGTCGAACGGCAAAGTCCTCTTCGACGTGTGCCGAAGCGTAAATCCGAACACTATGTTCGTAGCATCACTCAACGACATCGACTTCGACAATATCGAGCATTTCTCTTCGATAGGGATATGCGGAGCCACCTCTACGCCCATCTGGCTGATGGAGGCGGTAAAGGAAAAAATAGAACATTATTTCACCTCTTCCGATAAAAATTTGAATAAAAAAATATAACTTTGTAACGCCGACGGCAATTGAGACCGGACACGAACAATTAATTAATTTTCAACAATATTTCTATCAAAAAAGTCTAAAAAAATGCCACACAAACTCCCTTTCAAAATTTTTTCGGGCGAAAAATCAGAGTACTTAGCACAGAAAATATGCGAATCGCTCGATTGCGAACTCGGTAAAAAAGTAAAGACAACCTTCTCCGACGGCGAATTTGCTGTATACTACGACGAAACGGTACGCGGTTGTTACGTATTCATAGTGCAGTCTACCTTCCCCAACTCCGACAATCTGATGGAGTTGTTGCTGATGATAGACGCCGCCAAACGCGCCTCGGCATACAAGATTATCGCCGTGATGCCGTATTTCGGCTGGGCACGCCAAGACCGTAAAGACAAGCCCCGTGTATCTATCGCAGCCAAACTCGTCGCCGACCTGCTAAGTACCGCAGGCGTAGACAGAATAATAACGATGGATCTGCACGCCGACCAGATACAGGGTTTTTTCGACTTACCGGTAGACCACCTCTACGCCTCTACCATATTTATCCCGTACCTCAAAAGCCTCAATCTCGACAATTTGGTGATAGCCTCGCCCGACGTGGGAGGCTCCAAGCGTGCCAACTCGTACGCCAAACATCTGGGTGTCCCTCTCGTATTGTGCCACAAGAGCAGAGAGAAAGCCAACGAGGTGTCATCGATGAGTATCATCGGCGAAGTACAAGGCAAAAACGTAGTGATAATAGACGATATGGCAGATACCGCAGGCACTCTGGCAAAGGCAGCCAACCTAATGGTGCAGAACGGAGCCAAGAGTGTAAGAGCTATGGTTACGCACGCCGTAATGTCGGGCAACGCCGCCAAAAACGTGACAGACTCGGAACTGACAGAGCTTATATGCACCGACTCGATACCGTTCGATACGGCAAAATGCCCCAAGGTGAAGGTTCTCTCTGTGGCTGATATGTTTGGCTCAACCATATCCAACGTATACTACAACAAATCCATCAGCGAGCAATACGTTTTCTAAACAAAACGGTGATTATCTATAAAATAGACCGAGAAACTCTTTCGCAAGAAATTCTCGGTCTTATTTTTATTAATAACTAAAACACAATTTTTAGCGGTATTACCTCTTCCAGCCATAAACCGCCAGGCTGCCAAGTTCCTCTTCTATTCTGAGGAGTTGGTTGTATTTAGCCATACGGTCTGAGCGGCTTAGTGAGCCCGTCTTTATCTGTCCCGAGTTGGTAGCAACGGCGATGTCGGCTATTATGGAGTCTTCCGTTTCGCCGCTACGGTGCGATGTTACCGAAGTATATCCGGCACGGTGCGCCATCTCGATAGCATCGAGTGTCTCGGTGAGTGTACCTATCTGGTTCACCTTGATAAGTATAGAGTTGGCACAGCCTCGTTCTATTCCTTTGCGGAGGTATTCCACGTTGGTTACGAACAGGTCGTCGCCAACGAGCTGTATCTTATGACCGAGTCTTTCGGTAAGCTTCCGCCAGCCTACCCAGTCGTTTTCTGCCATACCGTCTTCGATACTGTCTATGGGGTATTTCTTCACAAGCTTGGTAAGATAGTGTATCTGTTTCATAGAGTCGAGTTGCCCCCCTCTCTTGCCTTCGAACTTAGAGTAATCGTATTTCTTATCCACATAGAATTCGGATGCAGCACAGTCTAAACCTATCGTAATATCTTTGCCCGGAGTATATCCCGCCAATTCTATTGCTTTCACTATACATTTCAGAGCATCTTCGGTACCTTTCAGTGCAGGAGCAAAGCCTCCTTCGTCACCGACAGCAGTACTGAGACCTCTTTCGTGCAACACTTTTTTTAGAGAATGAAACACTTCGGCGCCGTATCGCAATCCCTCTTTGAACGATGGAGCTCCAATAGGACGTATCATAAACTCCTGAAAAGCAATGGGAGCGTCAGAGTGCGAACCGCCGTTAATGATATTCATCATCGGTACAGGCAAAGTATACGTATTGGTGCCTCCGATATAGCGATACAACGGCATATCGAGATACTCGGCAGCAGCCTTCGCCACCGCCAACGATACACCGAGTATGGCATTTGCTCCGAGTTTCGACTTGGTTGCCGTGCCGTCGAGCACTATCATCATCTTATCTATTTTGCGTTGTTCCAATACGTTCTCTCCTATTAGTTCTTGAGCAATCGCCTTATTTACATTTTCAACCGCTTTGGTTACTCCCTTGCCGAGATAGCGTTTTTTGTCGCCGTCGCGTAATTCGAGAGCTTCGTTTTCGCCGGTGGAAGCTCCGGACGGCACGGATGCACGTCCTATCACACCACATTCCAAAACTACGTCTACCTCTATCGTCGGATTGCCTCGAGAATCGAGTATCTCTCTTGCGTGAATTTTTTCTATTCTACTCATAATTTATTTTATTATACTAATGATTAAATATTTATATTCCTTTTACTACTAACTCTACAAATTATCTGGCATAAACCCGCAACTTGCAAAAATAATTCACAAAATAAGTGTGCAAAGGTACTATTTTTTCGCAAAAAAACAATATCCTCCCACAACAATCCGCCCGATATATACCCAAATTGCATACAGGACGAACAAATAGACAAAAAAAACAATGATAACTCAGATTAAATACTGAGGTAAATACTATTTACCCGGCTTGTATTCGTATTCCTGAATAAACTTCCCTCCGTATTGGACAGCAGCCTCTCTTATCATACTTGTACGTTCGTCTCTGCTCGGCATACCTTTGAGCACCTTACGTAGAAACGGATAAGAACAACCAAAATCGTCCTTCAACCGCTTCATAACACCGTGAGGAACTCTGATTTCACTATTCTTAATAGTGTCCTTCTTCATCATTTCAACTAATTTATTTCAAAATAGCTTTATTCAAATCTATCATATATTAAACGTATAATTTTTCTTAAAATTGTGTGTGTTGAAAAAAAATATTTTTTTTCAACTACCTGTTCGTAAAAATTATAAATAGCGTAGAACCTTCTGCCTGAACATCAAGCCAATACATCTACAACTGCCAAAAGTCGGCTACGCTCTCAAATAGGGGCTCCTCACAACCCGCCACACAATACACTGCAAAACAACATATTGCAAGCGTTAAATATTAAAGATTATTTTAGACTTACATTTATTTAGTCTTTACCGCAAGTCTATTGCTTTTATTATTAATTTAGTAAAATTAAGCAAATATTTTCAAATTGAAACGTAATTTCCATACTTACCTCTATTCTGTTATACTTCGGAAGACTCTGAGTAAATTGCCGCCGAGTATTTTAGATATTTCATCGTCGTCGAAACCCTCTTTTATCAGTGCCTTGGTAATATTTATCAACTGGTTTTCCGATGTAGATCCTGCTATCTCTCCACCGCCGTCGAAGTCGCTGCCTATACCCACATAATCCACCCCGACCAGCTCTACAACGTGTTTTATATGCCTTACGGCGTCCGCTACCGTTGCTACATCGGTATCGGCGAGGAAGTGTTTGTACAGACATATCTGTACCACACCACCGCTGCGTGCAATAGCCCTTATCTGCTCGTCGGTAAGGTTGCGGGGATGATTACGGAGAGCCTTACAACAGGAGTGTGAGGCAATGATAGGCTTCGTCGATAGAGCTATGGTGTCCCAGAAACTCTTTTCGCCGACGTGCGAGACATCTACCATCATACCGACAGCATTCATCTTGAGCACGACCTGCCTGCCGAATTCGCTGAGCCCGTTATGTGTATCGAGGCTCTGCATAGCCGAGTCGCACAACAGATTGTCTCCATTGTGGCACAGCGTGATATAACGAACTCCGAGCCTGTAAAAATAGTCTATATTATCAAGGTTACCTGCCAAGGCACAGCCGTTTTCGATACCGAGGAATACGGTAGGGATACCGTTACGTTTATTATTGCACAACTCGGCATAAGACGTCGCAATAGAGATACGATTGCCACTACCCTTTGCTTGGGTTATTATCGTGTTAAGCAGCCTGTCGGCTTTGCCATACGTCTCGTCGGCGGGTGTGCTCTGCGGTATATAGGCTACCATAAAAACAGCATCTACCCTGCCCTGTCTCATCTTGCGGGCATCTACTTTAATCTCGTACAGAAGCGGCTGCTCGTCTTTTTCTCCAAAATCGGCAGGATCGACCCACAACTTGTCGTTTTCTACAATATTGACCTGTGGATAGTGGAAAAACATAGGCGTATCGCAATGCGAATCTATTACGTACGAAGAGCGGTGTATCCTCTTGGCTCTGCTAAATATCTTCGCCTCATCGACCAACCAACCGAAGATTTTTCGGTGCGGATTGTCGAAGTGCTCGCCCACTGCATCTGCCTCCGACAAATGCTCGGGATGCCACTGCACTCCGAGAATAGGATAATACAGGCTCTCTATCGCCTCGCATATTCCATCGTCGGCAAAAGCCACAGCTCTGAATCCGTCGGCAATACGCTTCACCGCCTGGTGGTGTATGCTATTTATCGGCAAAGTATTACAACTCACAATACTATACAGTAACGAGTCGGTTACAACCGAAGCAGTCTGAGTCGTAACGGAACGTTCTTCGTTTTGCGAATGACACATAGGCTTCTTGTCCGCATATTGTACATTAATATCCTGATACAGAGAACCACCAAAAACAGCATTTATAACCTGCATTCCTCGACAGATACCCAAGACAGGCAATTGATATTCTACTGCCGACTTTATCAGAGTTACATCGTATCGGTCGCGTAGTTCGTCGGGGGTACCGTTTTCGGGTATGGGCTCTTCGTTGTAATAGCGAGGGTGCATATCGCCACCTCCACTGAGAAGTATACCATCGAGCCTGCCGACGATAGCTTCGATTGTGGCAAGGTCATCTGTAACGGGGATTATTACAGGTACACCGCCGACAGCTACGACAGATTTATAATAGTTTTCCGCCAACTTGGAGTTACTATCGCCGTAGTTTGCAGAGATACCGATAAGAGGTTTTATATTCATTTTATACTATTTCTTGAAAAAAGTCGGTTTGTAAAGCACAAAAGTACAATATATTTCCGAGATAATCAATCTATAATAGTGAAAATTATGAGTTACAGACTAAATGGATATAAGTAAATTAGCTTAGTATCTGTATATTTTACCGAAAGTGTGTTATTTCCCCTGGAAAAGACTCTGACTACAAAAAACACATAATAAATCTAATAAAAAAGAGGAAGCCTGCCCCTCGACCGACCTCCTCTACAAGCTTATCGCGTAACTTATTTACATACAGTCAACATCGTTGCTGCTATGAGCAGTCCTAAACTAAATACTTTTTTCATAAAAAATTTTTTTTCAATAATTCATATACAAGTCTATAAAAAAGAGAGACACGAAGCGTAAAAGCATACCTCCCCGTATCTCTTTTTCGTTCAATCACTTACGACATACAGCTACAGAAAAGGTTTCTGTCGCCGAATGCGTTGTCGATACGTGCCACCTTTATCCAGAACTTATTGTCTCTGACCCATTCGAGCGGGAAGGCTGCCTTCTCTCGTGAATACGGGTGATTCCATTCGTCGGCAACGACCACATAGTCGGGGTGCGGAGCATTGACGAGTACATTGTCTTTGGCATCTGCCTTGCCTGCCTCTACCTCTTCTATTTCGGCTCTGATAACGAGCAGGGTATCGACAAATCTATCGAGCTCTGCAAGCGATTCGCTCTCGGTAGGCTCTACCATCAATGTTCCGTGGACAGGGAACGAGAGTGTAGGTGCGTGGAAACCGAAGTCCATAAGACGTTTTGCCACGTCGCTTTCGGTGATACCCGATTTCTTGAACTGATGGCAGTCGAGTATCATCTCGTGTCCCACTCTGCCCGTTGCTCCGGTATAGACGATACCGTAAGCCGCTTCGAGCTTCTTACATAGATAGTTGGCACTGAGGATAGCACATTCGGTAGCAAGCTTCAGACCGTCGGAGCCCATCATACGGATATAGCCGTAGGTGATAGGCAATATACCTGCACTACCCCAAGGCGAAGACGATACGGCTGTTATCTGTTTGCCGTCGGCTTCGAAACGATGGCGGGGAAGATAATCGACCAGATGCTTGGCAACACCGATAGGACCTACACCTGGACCGCCGCCACCGTGAGGTGAAGCAAAGGTTTTGTGTAGGTTGAGGTGGCATACATCGGCTCCGATGAATCCGGGTGAGGTAAGCCCAACCTGTGCATTCATATTGGCTCCGTCCATATATACCTGTCCGCCGTTCTTGTGTATGATGTCGACTATATCCAATATATCTTGTTCGAAAATACCGTGCGTCGAAGGATATGTTATCATCAGTGCGGCTAAGTTTTCGCGGTGCTGTTCGGCTTTTGCCCTGAGGTCGGCAACGTCTACATTGCCTTTTTCGTCGGAAGCTACCACCACCACGTCGAAGCCTGCCTGAATAGCACTCGCAGGATTAGTACCGTGTGCCGAGGCGGGTATAAGTACTATATTTCTATTGCCCTGACCCTGTGCCTTCTGATAATGGCGAATTGTCATCAATCCCGTATATTCGCCTGCGGCTCCCGAATTAGGCATAAGCGATATACCTGCAAAACCGGTGATTTCCGCCAAGTATTCTTCGAGGTTTTTGATAACCGTACGATAACCTTCTGCCTGCCAAGCAGGAGCGAATGGGTGTATGGCTCCAAATTCCGACCAGCTCAGCGGTAACATTTCGGCGGCGGCATTGAGTTTCATAGTACAGCTGCCGAGCGAAATCATAGAGTGAGCCAACGAAATATCGCGGCGTTCGAGCGCCTTCATATAACGCATCATCTCGGTTTCGGAGTGATATTTCTCGAAAATCTCGTGTCGAAGCGGACTCTGCTTTCTAAGCAACGATTCGGGGATAGAGATACCTTTTATCTCACTCACTTCGGGCAGCTCTTTGCCTGCAAGTTTGGCAAAAACACCTATCATAACGGCAAGTCCCTCCATCGACGATGTCTCATCGACCGAGATGCCTACTATATTTTTTTCTTCGAAATAACGAATGTTTATCCAGTTGTCTTCGAGCTCTTTGCGGAGTTTTTCCCTGTCTACTCCCGAGGCAAGTTCTATCTTCAGAGTATCGAAGAATGTCTCGTTCAGCTGTTTGTAGCCGAGTTTTTGGAGTTCGTTAGCCAAGAAGCACGCTTTGACGTGTATCTCCATCGCAATATTCTGCAAGCCTTCGTTGCCGTGATACAGGGCATAGAAGCCTGCCATAGTAGCCAATAGAGCCTGAGCGGTACAGATATTCGAAGTCGCCTTCTCGCGTTTGATATGCTGTTCGCGTGTTTGCAGGGCGAGACGTAGAGCGGTCTTGCCGTTGGCGTCTTTGGATATACCTACGATACGTCCGGGTATATTACGCTTAAACTCCTCTCTACAAGACATATATGCAGCCGAAGGACCGCCGTATGACATAGGCACACCGAAACGCTGTGTAGAACCGAAAACTATATCTGCTCCCCATTCGCCCGGAGGTGTGAGCACCACAAGGCTCATAATATCGGCAGCAACGGCTGTCTTTGCTCCCACTTCGGTGCATTTTTTTACAAAATCGGCGTAATCTTCTATTAGTCCGTCGCCATTGGGGTATTGCAGAATGGCTCCAAATATTTTGGTAGAGAAATCGAACGCCTTCCAATCGCCAACCAAAACCTTAATACCTTGTGGTACAGAGCGTGTATTGAGTACGTCCATTGTCTGCGGGAATATGTTCTCGTCTACAAAGATGGTATCGATACCCTCTTTGACCTGTTCTTTCGACCGTAAGCCGAACATCATCGTCATAGCCTCGGCAGCAGCCGTGCCCTCATCGAGCAGCGAGCAGTTGGTCAGAGGCAGTGCCGTCAGGTCGCATACCATAGTCTGGAAGTTGAGCAACGCCTCGAGCCTACCCTGCGATATCTCTGCCTGATACGGAGTGTACGAGGTGTACCACACGGGATTTTCGAAAATATTGCGGAGAATGACTGCCGGCGTAGCCGTGCCGTAATATCCAAGCCCGATATAGTTGTCGAAGATAAGATTTTTCGACGCAAGGTCTTTGATATGAGACAGATACTCATATTCTGTCATTGCTTCGGGCAGATTGAGAGGTTTTTTTAGTCTTATCTTCTCAGGAACTACCTGATTGATAAGTTCATCGATAGAGCTTACTCCTACCGCTTGCAGCATCTTGGGCAAATCGTTTTCGGATATGCCGATATGCCTTTTTGAAAACTCGTTGAAATTCATATTTATACAATCGATATTTTTACTTTTATTTAATTACAAAAATTGGGCACAAAGGTACGAAATAATTATTGTTAAAAAAAACATTATTTACCGCATTCGACAAGCCACATAAATAGCTAAAAATCAGCAAAAAAAACGACTCTAAAAAACACAAAGGGGACAAACAGACAAAACATATCTAAGAACCAACTCAAAAAAACAACCTAAAAAAGGTAAAATTGTTATCTAAAAAAGTCTTTTTTGTGGTTTTGCGACAAAGCTACATCCGCCGATATTGCGCCAAAGGCAGAAAAGGGGACTTTACCCGATGATATATCTACCCAATAACTTTTAATATCCTATTTTCTAAATCAATAGGATACCAAACTATTGAAAATTCATATTGTCGAAACTCTTCTCTTGTAATCGGTATTTCTTTTTGTGTGCAAAAATCTCTCAATCGAAAATCGCCCTCAGCTCCAAATATCATTTTCAGATTATCATAATCGGAGTGTTTATATTTATCGTAGTTCTCTGTTTTTCCGATTATTCGCCACCGTTTTTTTATGACACCGTCCCAAAATATTTGCAACGGCGAAAACAAAATATCCGAACCTTCTATTTCGCTTATACTTGTTTTAGCCGAACCTATTTTTTTGAATATCTCTACTAAAACCGAAGAACTCGTTTCAATAACTCTTCCAAATGCAAAATCTTTATCTAAGTCTTCATCAGAGAGTTTGGTCTTTAATTTCCAATCATCTTTGGGCATAAACAGAGGAATACAAAATATTTCTCCCGCATTGACGATAATTTTCTTCACTATTCTAACACTATTTTATTTTTTCATCAACCAATTTTGAGTATCGCGACTTAGCGTAGGCACATCGTAACTTTTAGAAGTGTTCTTGACAGATTTTTTAAGGAGCAACTTGCCCCATCATTAAGAAATAGCACCACATTATACGATTAATCCTCTTCTTATCGATGTTGCTTTATTTATTTCTTCGATAGTATGAGTATAATGCTTCTTATTGGGATAGAAATTTATAATTTCTAAAGACTGAGACTGTAATAAGGGATTCATATTCCCGTCTTTGCAATTCCAAAAATTAATTTTCTTCAAATTAGGCATATACCCTATGAAATCAATCGAATCCGGCTTGTCAATTAGCAAGTCCTGAATATAAGGATTCCCTCTTAGAAAGGTAAAATCTGTAAGCATTTTGCATCGTTCAATGTCCAAACGCTCTAAGGTGGATATTTCATTAATTTTATGTATATCTTCGAGTTTATTGTTTATAGCAAGGCAAAGTTCCTTTATCGGAAGCTTCTCTATACCATCTAAACTCCGGATTTGCGAACTGTATATGTGTAATATTTGCAGATTTCGCAGTTCAGAGAACAGCGACAGGTTTGAAAAAGGGTACTTACAAATCACCACAGATGTCAAAGAATAGGCTTTATCCAAATTAACCAATCCCTTCCAGTAATCGCTTCCTAAATGTTGTAGCTTTGTAAACCTCGAGATGTCTATCGTGAACTTCTGTTTGTCCTGAAAACATATATTTCTCATTTCCTTTAGATTGTAAATCGAATCAAAATTGAGAACATTGCCAATATCTTGGATAAAAGATATTACACGCAATGATTTCGACAATTTATCGAATTCCTTAAAATCAACAGTGATATCGCTTGCTTGTCTGCCAATTAAGAGTATTTGTTGTATCTTAATTTTGGCAGCATACTCAATACCTTCACGGAAATGCTCTGTATGAATGGTCAAATACTTACCATCCAGATTTTCTCGAATTGTTTTATCTAATGACATTGTGTTTCCTTTCGTTATTTTATTGGTTCAAGACTAGTTAAGTTTGTGTTTTCTCAAATTTACGAGCAAAATTAGGTATAAATTTCGTTTTCTGCAATTGTCTAAACTCGCACTCTTTATTCCACCTACTCTGCATGCTCCGAAATAACTCTCGTCCAACTCCATTTCTCCGTTTGTAAACGGGCTTTTCGTCTCACATAGCTTGGCTATACATTCTCTTAATTTACGATAGATATCGTTGCTTGAGGTTCATCAATTCAGCCGTATTTTTTATTCCTATGTCTATAATCCTAAAGAGACTAATATCGGATAAATTGAGGATTCTGTCAGTTCAACACTCTGTAAAATCGATATAACCTTTATTCTATCTTTCTCATTGACAGCTTTGTCAAATTCATCAATTTTCTTTGCAACGAATAATCTTTCGTTTACGGTCATTCCATCATATTTTCTTGTCATACTCAAACTATTGTATTGCTAATCTTGTTGTTACAATATCATCAAGACTCATTTTTCATATAACCATAAAGTCAGCTGTTTTTTTCTACCATACTCTAAAATCAGGGCGACAATATCCCTCGATTAAATCTACAACCTCATATACAAACTCAGAGATGTCTCGATTATCTTCTGCTATCTTGTAAAAAAATGACAAAACTTCTTCTTTACTCTTTCCTAAATTTTTATAGCTAAATAATAAGTCTTTATATTTTAAATAAAAGTCTATCGGCAGGTTTTCGACATCTATATATTTTGCCTGCCAGCCCTTAATATCTAAAATAATCGAAAAAGAATCTTTTTTATTTAGTTCGAACATACTTTTGTCAATTTATTTTGCAGGTTATTCTATGATTTTGAATATTTCCGTGTGTAGGATTTATTTACAGATATTTCTATAACGACTCTATTAAAGCGGCTTTTACGGTCTCCTTATTATTCGAAATAATTATTACAACCATCAATCGCTTCTTTTAATACAGGCAATTTTTCATATCCAATCCTTTTAATACCTGATTTTTTTATTTGTTCACAAATCTCATCATTTACAATAACACCTGTCAAAGCACTTGGAAATAAAGTAGGATTTGGAATAGACTTATCCACGACATACCAACTATTTAACGGCAAAGGAAAATATAAAACCGCTCCGCACTTATCACATATTTTACAAGTAGATTCTTTACCGCCTCTTACAAAAGTTGACACTTTGGGGACTACAGAGACATATTCTTTTGATACACTTTTATTCTCATCATAAACCTTCCCAACAAAATATACATTCTCAATATTTTGCAAGCCCAGTAATGCAACAATGTCTTCGCGTAACATTCCAATAAATGTACCTCTCGCATAGGTAATTGGGGCAAAACTCTTTTTTATTTTTTCACTTAGAAATACATCAATCGCCGTATGCTTAATGATACTCCCACACTCACACACTATTTTCTCTTGTTTCAATTGCTCTATCCAATTGTCATCTCCTTCGGGAACGTTTTGTGTGGGGTCGCTAATTTGATAGAATATTTTTTCCATTATAGATGTATTTAACAATTTCCTTTCTATTATCTTTTTCCAAGATTTACTATTTATATCCGTTCCGTGCTAACAAACCAATATCTTGAGCCGCATCTAATACTATATCAAACACCTTTTAGCTGAGAGCCTGAATTACAATCACATATCTATGTACGGCTTGAAACAAAAACTTTTGCACTATTCCATACCGTATTTTATAATTTCGAGCAAGGCACTTATTATTTCCTTTTCGGTATACCTTATTTTTCTTACATAATCAATATACTCTACGACATTTTCTATACTCAAATCTTTTTGATTTAATTTTTGAATACAGTTAAGAACATCCTGTTTTAACTGATTGTTTTCTTTCGTAACCGGCATATTTTTTTGCATATTTCATTATTTAAGATAATAAAAGCGGCGTTCAGGTCTATTCCAATTCAAAAAACCACTCCAAGAAAGAATTAAAATCTTTCCATTGAGGTTGTAGTTGCCCATTCTGAAAGTCAATTAGCTTTTGTCCAAGTTCAAGTTCTAAAACTTCCCCTGTTAGACGATTGTAGAAGAATCCTCCTTCTCCCTCAAAACTGTCAAGTGGGATGTATTCTTCGGGCAAAGCTAAGTAGGATTGCAGTGATTTTGTTCTTTGAATATATGTTGAATATATTAGATACCAACAAATATTATCAATATTACCAACTCTTCCCTTAAAGCTCATTTCCGTTGTATGCAAACAGAAGTATGCCAAATCCGATTCGAGGTCAATCCCCAAATCCAACAGAGCTTTTGTATAGTTTTCCTCTTCCTTCTCCAAATAGAAATTATTTTGTTTCAAATAATTAATTACAATTTTGCTTAACATACTAATGTCTTTTAATTTTTTCGTTTCTAACTCTGATTTTGCTCTCTGTCTTCGGTATTCAGGTTTGTCAACTTCATCAAAAAGGGCATTTATTGGATAAATATGGGTGTAATGCCATCTGTCCCACAACTTATAGTTCTATCAGACTTTTTATGACCGTTTCTTTAAACACTTCACTATCAAAATCATATCCCTCAGATTTAAGTCGTTTCTCAATAAACATACTCAGTTAAGAACATCCTGTTTTTAACTGATTGTTTTCTTTCATAACCGGCATATTTTTTTGCATATTTCATTATTTAAGATAATAAAAGCGGCGTTCAGATCTATTCCAATTCAAAAAACCACTCCAAGAAAGAATTAAAATCTTTCCATTGAGGTTGTAGTTGCCCATTCTGAAAGTCAATTAGCTTTTGTCCAAGTTCAAGTTCTAAAACTTCCCCTGTCTTTCGATTATAGAAAAAACCACCCTCCGCTTCAAAGCTATCTAATGGGATATATTCATCGGGAATCTTTAAAATATTTCTGGCAGACTCAATGGCGTAATCTAAATCATCCGAATATAATTTGAACCAACACACATTATACAACTCATTTCCACGTCCACTAAATGTAGGTCCACACGTAGCTAGATTAAACTCGGCGAATATACTATCTAACGGAATATTTAAATCAATTAAGACATTTGTATATTCTTGACGTTCTTCTTCTGTTAAAGGAACAAAGCCTTTTTGGATAAATAATAGTTTAATTTTTTCTGACAACATAAACATTGATTTTATTTGTAAATTATTTTACTTTTCCTTGCATTTAATTCTGCCTCTGCTCTCTGTCTTCAGTATTCAGGTTTGTCAACTTCATCAAAAAGGGCGTTTATCGGTGAATATGGGTGTAATACCATCTGTCCCACAACTTATAGTTCTATCAGACTTTTTACGACCATTTCTTTAAACACTTCGCTATCAAAATCATACCCCTCAGATTTAAGTTTTTTCTTAATACACACACCCAAATCTACAAAAGAATCCTCTATAAATAATAGGAATTTCCTTTTTACATCAAGTAACGGTTCAGAAGTCCAATAATATCTATCAATACAAAACTCTGAAATAATCTCTTTCTTCTCCCGAAGATATCGACATTTTGTAATTCCGGATTTGGTGCAATATTCTGACACATCTCCACTTACATATATATTAATCTTTGTCTTGTCGAGTCCATCGAAAGAATTATTTGCAAACTGTTTTTTTAGAGATTTTCTCATTTCAATTATTAGTTGATGTAGAACTCTCTCCATACCGACCTCTGCCACAATCTGCCCTCCAATTACAGAACTTACAATAATTTCCATTTATGATAGTTTTATATTCTTCAATTCAGTTGTGGGATATTTATTTTGTTTATACATTTCAATTATTACGTTTTTCTATCGACTTTTGACCTTGTGAGAACAAGAATAACAAGCTGCTCATCATAATTTTTAATCTCTGCCAAATCTTATACCGAACATCTCAAAACCACAAAATTCTTCCCCGAAAAAGTCATTTTTTATAATAAAAACACGAAAACCACATCTACTCAGACAAAAAATCTCAATCGAGGTGGCTCTAAAAATCATTCTAATTCTATGATAAATTTGCTGTTTCTTATCGGAAGTGTATACCTGAACAAAAAATTCATTTGATTATTTCTGCAAGCATTAATTTCGTTCTTAAATAATGAGGCTTCTTCCGGATAATAATTCTCCATAGAGATAATTTTATTTCCCAATTCTTCTTTTGTCTCAATTCTAATCTCCATAATAGTACATTCCTCTAATGTACTACTACAATCCATGGGAAAATCTTTCATATTTCGAGAGATTTGATAAGATATCATACCTCTTTCAAGATTTATTCTTCCGTCCTTGTCGGTTTTTGACCTGATATAATAATCATTTTTTCTTGGGGCTTTCAAAATAAAAAATACTATTAAATCGGATTGGATTTGGTGTCTTTTGTTTATGAATAAGAACTCTACGTTTTTAGGTAATACATCATTCATATCCTATCCGCCTCCTTTAAGTATTGTTATTTTTGACACATCAACAGGTATCGCATTTCCCGTTGTGATAATGTCCCCTCAATAGTGTGTAATTTAGTTTTGCAAAGGTAAGAAAAAACATTCCCTATTTCAAATTTATTGTCAGTTCCATTCAGGCTACGCTCTTTCTAAAAGCTGCAAGTTGTTACCCGCATCGCGATCTATAATTCTTTTAAGAAAAATCTTATCCGCATAAGCACCTCATTCACAACATAGTTATAATTAATAACATCAAATATTCCTTGTGTCGTAACACTTCGAAAGAACTATATAGTTTCTCGAGTTTTCAGCCTACCAAATATCCATTACGCCCAAAAGTAATAACTGCATTTTGATGTCACGAAGATTATCTCCACATAAAACACTGACAATCAGATATTTAACAGAAAGGCACGTTTGCAAAAATATTTACAATAATATTAAGGTTTATAATATAAAAATAGCCCCTCGCACTGCGAGAGGCTATGGATGCGCCACAAGTCCAATGGTGACTTTTATTCAACGGTGTGATACAACACCATAGGCTTGCTCTATATAGTCGGCTATAAATACCGAATGGGAAACGCTTTTTACAATATCTGCGCGTAAAGATAGCATTACAGCACCACCTTAGCGCTCAATTTCTGTCCTTTGGCACCCTGAGCAACGACGATGAATACGCCATGACCAAGTGTCTCAGCCGGAATATCGATTCTGTCAGCTTGAGAGTCTACCCTTGCAACAACCTTTCCGCCTATGCCGTAAACGACTATCTTTGAGATTTGGTTTCCTTCGATGGTGAGGACGCTTCCGTTCTTGTAAGCCTTCAGTTCCGTTGCGACATCTACCTTTTCGATAGATGTTGTATTATTATAGAGGTATGCGAAAGTAGTCTTATTCTTTCCTTCCTCTGCATCTGGGTCTACGACAATCATCGCGGTTCTTAGATTACCATTGGTAAGTGCATCTTCCACTATCGAATTGTGAAACATCGGTCCGTCCAAAACAAATGGATAAGAAGGATAGTACGCATCTTTGCCGAGATGCTGCTTGTCGTATTTGAATTGCATACTCAGATAGAGCTTCTCTTTACCCGTTTCATCATCGACGTCCATGAGTACCATATCCGTCAGTTCCATTCCTTTATAGTTATACTGCACATATCCGTTGAGCTTGGAGTTCGGTTCTCCGGTGAAAGAGTTTTCCCTAATTCTGTTGCCATTTGCGTCATATTCGTATGTCTTGATGTTGCTTACTATCTTGTCCGGATCGCTATCTGACGGATACCCAGACTTGATAAGCTGATTCTTCTCATTATAGATGTACTTCATATCAACAACAGAACCGGTTGTAAACAAGTGGGTACGGATAATCGTATTATTGCCGTTAGCGTCGTAGATAAACTCTTTCTTGTTAGCCGGCTTGTTAATGTTATATCCGTAGAATGTAATTCTTTCGTGTATCCTGCCCTTATCGTCATAAGTATATTGGAAGCGGGTATCCAATGGGAGTTTTTCAGGAATTTCTCCGGAAAGAATCATATACTGGTCAACGCGGTTGATTCTGCCATTCTCGTCATAATAGAGAGAGTCTACGTGAGGAACGCCTCCTTGGGCATTATAATAAACAGAAGCCTTTAGCTTATTCTGATTGTCATATACATAACGAAATCCGGCTTTGGAATTCAACCTTTCAACACCTTGGAAGATAAACTTCGATGTTTGTCCCTGTACCTTAACGCCCTGCGAGACCAAAAAGAGCATAATAGGAACGATTAAGAGAGATGATAACTTTTTCATTTTATTAATTATTTATTTAGTTAGTAGTGTTTTACCCGTTGACGAAATTAATTTAGTGCATACTTAATTCTATCATTGGGTTTATTATCGATGTAATTCGCATATTGTATAACGGTTAGTGCACTAATTTGCCAATAATACCGACAAACAAACCGCTTATTACTCTTAGCATAGTTTTATACAATTGGCTCACACACTTACCTCGAACAGACCCATAAAGGAGGCATAACCTTGCTTAGCCCACACATAACGTGGAAATTATATACAAAATCGCAGGCGTTTTGTGAAGTCATATATGCGTTTTATGCTAATTTCTGCAAACGTAATACTTTTATTCGTATTATAAAAACGTTTTAGTATTTTTTAACGCCACTCTGCGCAGTTAACATTCGTTGAAAACAAAAGGAGGATATGCCAAAAGTTCGATTTGACACACCCTCACAAAGAACGAGTATAGTGTTATTGTTATGACACAATAAACTTCATTATCTCTATTGTTGTAAATCCATTATTTTACAAGAGATGGACATAGTTTTCGAAAAAACGATATTCTCTTTCTTGAAAATTCTTGCGTTATGGGTTTAGACTCTCAGTTATTACTGAGTAATCCAACTTAATTTTTCTATTATTCGTTATTTGTCCATAGTTCATTGTGTAATTTATTTAATGATACTTCTCTATTCCCTTATCTAGTCTTAGCGTTTCAAAGACACGAAATTAATATCTACCAAAGGTGAGAAAAGAAAGCAAAAACACCTCGATTGAGGTAGGTTAAGTTTAAGAACCTAATTCGATAAAATCCTCAAAATACTCCTCAAACGATGAAAATAATTTTTCTGTTTTTCCAATGTATAGTTTTTCAGTGTCATTATATCTGACGTTTGCTCCATAAATCGTATTATCTTCTAATTCTTGATTTTCAGAAACCTTGTATAAGGTTAGATATTCGCCTACTTCGTAATTAAGAACAATTAAGTCATTAGAAAGATTTACTTCATTTCTCATTTGTTTGGTAACTTCCACGACCGAATAAGTAACACTATTTTCATCTTTTGCTATCCCAAGTATATTAACATCTCCCAAATTACACATTCCGCATTGAGATAAAAATTTCTTGTATTGCTTTGGAAGTTTAATATTTAACTCACTTTCAACATAAAGAATCTGCTCGTTATCAGCTCCTAACCAATATTCAAATTCCTCTTTTTGTTTTAATCTTGTTATATAATCCATAAAATATTATTATTAATGACAACCTTTTTTAGGTTCAGCATCGATAACGTGATGTAGGTTTATTTGTTTTCCGTCAATACCGATAGGAGCGTATCCTTTACTCATCAAATCATAATTCGAAGCTCCTGCATTAAGTAATTTTTGTACTGTTGGATTGGTTTTTCCTACAATGGGGTCAACTAATGTTAAAACTACTAATAACTTTTAGATTTTCGGGGCTGTCAATAGGTATCCTAATGTTTAAACCGGAAGAAGATTGGATAACTATAACATCAGCAGTTTCAAATTGAATTTTTACAAAGGGATTACTATTGTCCAAAAAGAAGAACCATAAAGGCTTTTCATATTCTTTATCCATAGCAAAAACAATTCCATCATTACCCCAACTTCCTTCACCTGCAAATATAGAATATTTAGAGTTTTCTTCCGATGTCAAAACTGAAAAATGAGAAATATAAGATTCTTCATTGTACTGAAAATAACTGTCTATAGAAGATTTACATAATATACGCAATATATAGTTATCATTCACCTTATGACCATCAAATATCAACATGTCTCCATTTGAATATGTTAAGGAATTTATTATCGGATAAGTATAATCTTCAATTATGCTTTTTATATATTTGTTCATATTTTATCCTTGACATAAAGAAGGTTTTTCTTTAAGACCTGTATTATCCTATGATCTTCAAATCTTTTTTGAAATGCTTTTTTCCAAGTCTTTTTAGACCCAGGCATAATATCTATTTCCATTTACCAAATCCACTTTTAATTTGTCTAATTGTGCATTTTGTGCAGAAATAAGTGTCTTCTATTATCATAAGAAACAAGCTGTCCATCAGCATACATAACTCTAATAGGTTCATATTTATTTACATCAAAAACACGAATTTCTTAAACTGTTCTTTGTAAATAATTTATACTGTTGGGATTTACTTCTATTAATTCCAACTCCAGCGGGTCAATCTGTATATTTGGGTCAAACACATAGGGTTATTCCCTGCCAATCTTATAGGGTTTTTACTTATGTAACAGCCTGTCTCTGAATTATACCATCTGTACCGGTTATTATTTCCCTTTGCTTGCCTTATTTTCTACGGTTCATCTCCTCTTGCGAGCGGATGCGGAAACGGTCTTTGTCGGGCTGTACGAACTCTTTGCGATTGTACCATTCGGGGTATCCGGGGCGCGTAACCTTCTGCGGGATATGTTTGTCGTTCTGCAAGAAGTTGCCCTTTTCGTCGGTGCCTTTGACCACACCGTCGAGGTACTTCACCATAAATCGTTCGCCCATTTTACGCCAAGACTCCGTAACATTCTCTGACTGACTTACGGAGTAGTCGGTCAATATCGAGGTAACGGCAGTGCTGCTCTTTCGGTACATATCGACTGCCGTAGCGTCTGTTCGCTTCACCGATTCGGTAAAGAAATTATCCCACTTCTTCTGTAACTCTTTTAGCTCCGGCATCAGCTCCGAATAGCGATTGTATACCATCGAAGCAACCCAGTTGTTTACCCAAAAGGCAGAACTCCACGAAAAGTTGAACATATTACCCGTTTTCTCGTCGAAACATTTCGGCACGGCATTGATACCGCAATAAAGAGGCACATACATTCCCATAGAGGCATCGTCGACGCCAAACCACAGGATACCGCCTATCGGGTCGGGCAGCCAGCTACGCATCTGAGCCACGAAAGTGAATCCCGTCTGCTGAGTAGCTATCGGACGTTCGTGGAAGTACTCCACACCGTCGACCTTGTATGTCAGAGGGCTGCTCCTGAACGGACTGCCGAAAGGACCGGAGCCTGCACCGACAGTCATATCGATAGGTGTGCCTTCGTAATGATCTCGCATACACATCTTGATATCTTCGACGCTTACCTGCTTCGCGGGTTTGATATACAAAGGCATTCGCTGAACTGTCTCGCCGTTGATGTAGCTGAAATATTTGTTCATCTCGGGGTTCATCATACGGAAAAACGACCAAACTCTCGCCTCGCAGAAACGCAGCCCTTCGTAGTCGAGCGGGTTGTATGTGTCCGAGAAGCTGAAATCTTCGTCCTTGCCGTTGTAATAACCCTGTGCACGAGCAAAGCTAACAACATCTTTGGAGTACATACAGTTATTTTTATCTTTGAACGGTATCTGTGTTATCCTTGCCTGATTGGCGTGAGCCGATACGCAATCGTCGGGGATACGTACAGCCACCCATACGGCTCCTTTCTTGCCGCTGCCTTTGCCTATCATCTCCATTATCCACACCTCACTGGGGTCTGCGATAGAGAAGCTTTCGCCCGTAGAGCCGTAGCCGTAACGCTCCACGAGGTCGGTCATCACCTTGATGGCTTCGCGGGCGGTCTTGGCTCTCTGCAACGTAACGTAGATAAGGCTTCCGTAGTCCATTATCCCCTCTTTGTTTTGCAGTTCTTTACGTCCCGTAAATGTTGTCTCGCCAATGCTCAACTGGTGTTCGTTCATATTGCCAACCACTTGATAGGTGTGTTTTACCTGGTCTATTTCACCTCGATATTCACCTGTATCCCACTCGTAGATTTTCAGTTTTTCACCATCTTTGTAGTTGGCTCTGGGATAGAAGTATAGTGCTCCATAGAGCCAATACGAGTCGGCGGAATACGATATCATCGTAGAGCCGTCGGTCGAGGCTTTACGCCCAACCAAAAAGTTTGTACAGGCAAACGATGTTGCCGATGCAGCCAAAAATACGACTGCCAAAATAATCGATAATCTATTTCTTGTCATATTATATTGTGTTTGTTTATTTTAAAGTTATTATTTCAGTCTATCATTTCTTTAAGAATAGTACGATATACCACATCAATACTCGTCATTATGCCATAGTCTAATCCTTTTTGGGCAATAATTATCTCTTCTTCGTTGAGTCTTCTTCCCAAGATTTGCTTTGCCTCAAACTGCAACTCCTCTTCTGTAATACAGAAAAGTATTCTGTCAGGATTTTTCTCCATTATTTTCATTTGGTATAGTTTTTTGCAGAATTATACTTAACTAGTTTCTCCCAGTTTATGCTTCCATCTGAATTACAAAAGTTTTTTGCGAATTCTAATGTTAATCTATTTACGATATTAGCATAGGCTTGTAAAAATTCTTCATTTTTTTGCTTTGCTCTATATCCAATTGGCTTTATTATATCTATATATAAATTTTCATCTCCAGAAATCAACTCCCAAAACCTTTGTCCGCATAACTTCAAATAACCGTTTTTGACTGGTTTGTTATCTATTCCAAAACAACAACCATTAACAGCTATAATTTTTTTAGCATATTTTTTTTTAAGTAATTTCTCAGCAGCCAAAAAATTAATTTTTAATTGTTTGATTTGACTACTATTACCCCAATTCCAACCAGCTTTTATCTCAACTATATAAATGTTATTATCTTTTTCGAACTCTAAATCAAGACCTGTAAGAGTAGATTTTTCTCCTCCATATACCTCGTTGCAAACAAAAATAGCCAAACTCTCCATAAAGTCACCAAAAATTGTCTCTTCTTGTGATTGTAGAAAGGCATCCAAAAAACCTTGTAATAATTCCTGTGCAGTTAGTATATTTTTTGCCCTAAATAAATAAGGATTTTTTTGTTTTAATATTTTAGATAGATTAATCTTATTTGCGATATAGTCTAATCGCCTTTGATGAAAATAAGCAATCTCATTTTCAACAAATTTTTCTGTTCTAACGACATCTAACTTATTCATGAATCAAGCCTTTTATATCAATTGCCTTTAAAATTATTTTTTATCACCTCAATATATTGAGGTATAATTTCTATTCCAATAGACTTTCTATTAAGTCTATAAGCTACAGATAGTGTTGTACCCGAACCTACAAAAGGATCCAAAACAATATCACCTTCCTGTGTAAAAAGTTTTATAAACCATTCTGGCAAAGACTCTGGGAAAGCGGCACTATGTTTCTTATTATTACACTCTGTCGCCAAATAGAGTACATTGCTCGGATATACCATATCCTTCCCCAACCAATTAGATACTTTTTTACCAAAACCACTTCCATTTTTAGCATTATCTCGTATTTTATCCACATCAGATAATTTTTTTAATCTATCTGATGCCCAATCCCCAATAGGGATTTTAACTGCATCTTGGTACATGTTAAACTTTTTGTTTTTGTTAAACTGAAGTAGACGTTCCCAAGAGTCTCTAAAACGATTTGACCATTTCCCAGGAAAAGAATTCTTCTTATGCCAAATAAACTCTTCTGTCCATAACCAACCTTGTTTTTTCATTTCAAGAACAAGTTCAATAACGTATGTACTCCTTTCACCTTGACTAACTTTTTCTTTTATATTTAATATAAAAGTTCCCGATGGTTTCAATACTCTTAATAACTGTTCTGATATTGACAAAAACCATTCAACATACTTATTGGGAGGTATTCCCCCATAAGTCTTTTTTCTTTGGTCTGCGTATGGAGGAGAAGTAATAATCAAATCAATAGAATCATCTTTAAATTGCTTTAATTTATTCAAACAATCATCTCTGAACAATAAAACATCAGAAATAATTCCTTGTTTATTTTCTAAAATTTCAGCTTCTTTGTATTTATCAAACGACAAACTCCAGTTAAGGTCATCGCCTAACTTTTCTTTCCATTCGGCAGCTCTGTGCTTTGCAATACTATTATAATAAGACAATAGCTCATACTTATCGATTTTGGTAACACCATTTGTTTCAAACTTCCTTACCTTACCGTATTGCACAAGGTACGAAATATTAGAGGGAGTTACATTCTTCCCCACATATTCAGTTGCATAATCTCTTGCCTCTTTTATCGTTAACAACTCACGCATTCTACCGATAATTAGTCTGTTCCTTATTATGCCAAATCTATCTTCTCTACTCTTCTTTGGTGCCTGCCGCCTTCGAAATCTGTCGAAAGGAAAACATCTACCATCTGCAAGGCAATGGAAGCCTCTATAAATCGAGCCGGTAGAGAGATGATATTTGCATCGTTGTGTTGACGAGCCAGGGCAGCTATCTCGGGTGTCCAACACAGGGCACCGCGTACTTTCCGATGATGGTTCACGGTCATATTAACGCCATTGCCCGAGCCACAGATAGCAATACCGAACTGGCACGAGCCGCTCTCTACGGCACTGGCCAGCTTATGAGCATAGTCGGGATAATCGACACTTTCGGCAGAATCGGTACCAAAATCGTGCACGACACAACCTTTGCTTTCGAGGTGCTTTATCACCTTCGTTTTCAATTCGTAACCGGCGTGGTCGCTTGCTACGCCTATCGACATTAAGTTTATTGGGGTCATAGGTTTTCTCCTTTTTTATTTCTTCTATAAATCAACAATCCTATCAATGCCGCCAATACGATGCCTACCGCGATAGAACCAATCAGAGCATAGGTATGGCTTCTAACGATTACCTCGTCGCGACATTTGAACTCTATTTTGTGCACACCCGGCGGCACGAGCAATCCTCGCAATATATAGTCGGCTCTGACAATCGGCACCTCTTTGCCGTCTATATACGCCCGCCAAGTCTTGTAGTAAATCTCCGAAAACACAGCAAAAGCCTCAGTATCGGACACACTCTCGTAAACAAGATGTCCGGGGTCGATGTACTCTGTCAGTTTTATAGTATTCACCGTATCGCTAAGGATTTTATTTATTGCACTTTTTGCCTGAATCTTCGACTGTTGGGCTTTGTCGACGACGGCAGTAGTTCGCGGGTCTATCTTGCCGATAGCCAATATCTCTTCGTCAGCCGAATCGACCCATCTTATACTATCCACAAACCACGCATTACCAAGTGCATACGGGTTGCGTAGAGGAATCTCGCCATTCTGCGACGGCATTATCAAATATCTGGTATTTAGCATATTGATGACGGGAAAAGCATTCGGAGATATTTTACCGAAATCGCCCTGAGCGGTTATTATCTCATTCATCAAACGGCTCATCTCCTGTGGGTTACCCAGATAGAAGTCTATTATATCCTGATAGCGACGGAGTTTTGCGGGCGAATATCCCCCGACAGATTTATGGAAATACGACGTATTCGACTCGTTGAAAGTACTTACGGCAAGGTTAAACACACGATAATCGGGGTCTTTGTCTTGCAATATCACTACATCGGCAGCAGATGGCACAAACTCTTGCGATTTGTGCTTGGCTACAAATTTATCTTCATAGATAAAACGTCTGTCGACTGCCCATAAGTCTATAAAAATCAGCACTCCGAGTATTGCAAACAAGTATTTGACATCAAAGTTTTTACGTATAAAAAAGTATATTGCACAGGCAGCCAAAGCTATGAAGGCAAAACTACGCCACGCATCGCCCGACAACATAGCTTTACGGTCTGCTACAAGTGCCGTCCGTAACCAGTCGGGCATATTTTGGTCGGCATTGGAGGTGAAATCGAACATCGACCCGCCAAACAGAGCAAACAACAGGCAGATACCGCCCACGATAGCTCCCGAGATGTAGAGAGCTTTGAGATATTCCTGCTTCTTTGTCTTATAGTTGTCTGTCAACTCTTTGACGGCTAAGGCGGCGAGTACGACCATAACCATATTGGCTATGACCAGAGCCATCTCGGGCGTTCGGAATTTGTTGTAGAGCGGCAGGTGATGAAAAAGAAATTCGTTGACACCGTAAAGATTTCTACCCCAAGCCAATACAAACGAAAGCAGCGTTGCGGCAAGTATCCACCACTTCTCTTGCCTTCGGACGATAATCAACCCCAAGACAAACAGAAAACAGATGATGGCACCGGCGTATACCGTACCTGAGGTAAATGTTTTATATTGGTTGCCAGCCCAATACATAGGCATCGATTGAGCGTATTGTGCCGCTTGCCCCGTAGGGAGAAGAGCTTTGTAGGTCTCGGTGTCCTTGCCTATCTTATATGTCGAACTGCCTCCCGCAAAGTTGGGTATAAGCAGTGTGAAAGTCTCCATCTTGCCGTAGCTCCACTGATACGCGTAGTCGAGTTCGAGTCCGGAACTCTCTTTTTTGCCGTCTACGTTGGCTTTCAGCACCGAGCCGCCGCGCATCGTCTCTTTGGCATAGTCCATAGTGGGCAGCAGAGACCCCAACGACGGTGCGATAGCCAACAGCGCCGCCACAACGAGCACCGCCGACGATTTGGCAAACTGCGTCATAGTCTTCTCTCTGACAGCATATACGAGGTATACCACAAACAAAATGACGAGTGTAAGCAACAGATAATAAGTGATTTGCTGATGTGCCCACGCTATATTAAGCCCCGTAAAAAGCAGCGTGATGATAGTTCCCCAAATGTACTTGCCTCTGTAACACAATATTACCCCACCTATTATCGGAGCCATAGTAGCCATCACCAGACCTTTGGATATGTGCCCCGCATCGATTATCACAAGGTTGTACGAGCAGAAAGCATACGCCACGGCACCTATCACACTCAGCCAATTGGAGCAACCGAGTGATATTAGCAAGACATAAAACCCTAACATATAGAGAAATAGCAATCCCCAGTTACCCATATTGTCGAGAACGAGCACTCTGCCTATCGACTTGAAAATATTAGGCGACTGCGGCATATAGGTATAGTTGGCAGGCATACCCGAAAACATCATATTCGACCAATGTACGTAATCGCCCGTACGTTCGTGATAGTCGCGGGCGTCTTTACCCCAACCGATACCGCTTTTTATATCGTATTGAACCAAAGTTTTATCTTCCAATACTATTGGATAAAAAAAAGCTACCGAAAGAGCCACAAACAGCACAACGGCAACTACATAACCACCCCACTTTTTGATAAATTGATTATTCATCGTTTACAGAACTTTTATTTTTTCGGAACTACAAAGTTAGTATTTTTATTTGGAAATTTTACGACATTCGTACCGCTGCTGCCTATCAAGAGAATATACTTACCCAAAAGGGTAAAAGAGCACAGAAGCGACAATATTCTAAATCAACATCGCAAGAACACAATGTTTATCAGAACACTACCTTCACATTTCTAACATACTTAGAGCGATTGTCTGTAAAACAGAATACATAACAACCTCGTAGCAGAGTCGTAATATTTATAGCCTTCTCTTTTTCGTCGATATATTGCCGTAAGAGCAATCGCCCCGTAATATCTGCGACAGTGAGCCACATACCTTCGGCATTTTTTATCACACACGTATTGCCCGCAGCTACGGCAACGGTTATCTCGCCTTTTGCGGCAATGGTAGTCGGGTTGGTACCGCCAAGGTCGAGAGCAACCACTACGGCGTCGTGGTCGGACGAGCGATACATATCGCCGACACTCGTAGACTGATGGTACTCAAACATCTTGGGTTCGTCGGCATTGATATGAAATACCCGTGCATCTACTATCTGTCTTCTCATAGAAGCATTTGCCACGGCGTGGTCGAGACACCCCGAAAGCCCCGAGTAGACATACGAGTATGCCGAGTCATTCTTGCTTTTGAGCAAATTGACGTACCCTTTATTATAAAAGACATACAGAGGGTCTTCTTTGGCGTAAGAGTTCAAGTCGCCCATAATCAGCACATCTTCGTCGCCGCAGTTAACCGAATATGGAGCAATTGCAGACAGTACAGCATTTGCCTCACGTACCCTGTCGCCGTTGAAAGCTCCCTGACCGTCTTTTTGGTCGGCATTATCGCCCGTGGCGTTTTTCCCCGTTTTCGACTTAAAATGATTTAACGAAAAAACCAATTTCTCGTTATTACTCAATAATCTGAAACACTGTATCTTCTTGCGATGAGGTAACACATTGTTTACATTGTATAAATTACCGTCGGGTATTACCCTGTCGCTTCGGAATATAAAACCCACTTTCGTATAGCTGCCATATACGCTGCCCCCGTCGTCGATAAACGAATACACGTTGCTGCCTTTATTGGCATTGAGGGCATTACACAGTTTTCTGATGGCATCTTGACCCTGCTGTATCTCGATTAATCCGTATATGTCGGCATCGATAGCCACAAGAGCTTTTACCGTCTTGGCGTGCTGCTTGGCTGCTTCCACCTCATTGGCAGGACCGAAGCCTGTGCCAAAATTCGAGGTCAGATAATACTCGAGATTGAAACTGCATACCTTCAAATTATGACTATTAGCTATGGCAATATCGGTAGGTCGTTCATTTCCATAAAATTGCGGTGGGCTATCGGTTACAGGTACCAGAATCCAGACCTCCTGATTATAACGTCTGAGCACCGCTTTCAGATGGTCGATACGGCTACCGATACGCCGAGTACCGTTGCCATCGGCAAAAGGCAGCGGCACGGGATTCTCTACCTCAGAGCCGTCATCGAGCAATATTCGGTTAATTTCGTTGTAAGCTACAATCTGCTGATATTCGGTACTATTAGGCTTTGCCATATCTGTCGGAGCAAAACGCCTTGCTGCCGATAGCGTAAGTCTGCCGTAACGCTTCCAATAGTAATTGTCACTGACTACAAGCGTATTGGCAAAATACAGAGTCTTGTTTTCATATCTGATATAGTCGGCTTCCGACTTGAAATCGTCGGGGAACACGACAGTATCGACTGCCTCCTGTGCGGCGGAATAACCCCACACAAACCAAAGCAGTACTACGGCTACGGCTGATATAGTATTTCTTATTGCCATACATTCATTTTTCATATCTCTGAGAGAATTTTCGATATTTTACATCAATTCGTCAAAAGTACAAAAAATGATTATTTCGGCAAAATCAATGACTTTTGAATGTAAGCCCTATGTAAAATCTAATACCTGTAAAAAAATCGTTTTCTCTCGGTGATATATTAAACATGTGATCGGTGCGAAACGTCAGGCGAGCACGGTCCGACAGTATGTATTCGCAAGCTATATAAGGCACGTCGCACCAGAAACCGTATCGGCGGACAGCAACCGGTTCATCGACATCGTAGTCTAAGGCTATGGGACGGAATATCCTTACATGCTCCAGAGAACCGCCTCCGATAGTATTGCCAGTTATGATATTTACACGCTTACCGAGAGCCCAGACATAATCGGTAACGAGTCCCCCCCATAATATGGAAGCCTTGCTGCCGTTCTCGTATCGGTGATTCGATATATAAGCTTCGCCACCGATACGTATATGTCTGCCTAATAGTGCTTTTGCGTGCCCGCCGATACCGTAAACAGCTCCTTGTAGCCTGCCTTTATACTCAGTGCCATTGTGTGTAAAAGTAAAATGACGGCTGCCCACATAGCCGGTATGCAGGTACATTCCACTTAATATTCCTCTAAAAATCGGCAGAGACGTACTATCTCGGCGTTCTGTGCCGAAAGAGATCGAAAAACCTATGAGTAAGATAAACAAAGTAGTAAATATTCGTTGTGTTGTCATTTTGGTGCAATGGTATTTTTCATGGTACTTTAAAAAATCGGGCAAAATTATGTATAAATTTTGATACCTGCAATTTTGCTTTGTTATTTATTTGAAAAGAATAAAAAGGCGGTGTCGATTTAGAGCACAGCCCTGAGGATAAATAGACTTCATCGTTCTGCTACTTCTTGATCAATAGTTTTAACGAGGTAATCGATAAAAGAAATAATTTTTTCTCGCGAATAACATTCGCTTGTTTCATAACGTCCATCCTTTGCTACTATTTTGAGTTCAGATATCTGAAGACTACTTACAAACTGAGATAAATATTGCTCATTTTCAGATAGTTTTTCATCATCTTCTCCGCCCGTAGAATGTATCAATAAACGTAATCCATAGCCGTCCTCCTTCTCGCCATTATGAAAAATTTCAATAGCAATCCTTCGTTCTAAGGTAAAATTAGACCCCTCGCGTTCATATATATAGCACTTCCAGAATTCTCCGTTTTTTATAAAATCTTTTCTTAGATATGTGAGATATAATGTATAGGTACGGATATTCATCTCGTTAGCCTGCTTATTACGTTTCAACATAATGGAATAATTATCTTCCCATTTACATATTTTTTGCTGCATATATTTCCATACGTCAGGATAATGTACGAAGTGCAAATAGAACTTGTCCTTTCCGTCCTGCTCATTAAGTTTGTTTTCATAATCACGCTCTGTTTCAGAAATGATTTCTTTCATATAGTCTTTACAAGTCATCTCAGCATTGTCTTCAATAGAATGCAACCGTTCGATGCAATTGTTGACTAACTGTTTGAATGAATCTATGAATTCAGTCCGTGAGGTATCAAGAAACACTTTCCATTCTTCTCTATTGTTGCAGAAACACCAATCATTACCTTTCCAATAACCATAATAATGGTGTGGAGGGAAACACATTAATGCACGCCTAAGCAAGTATTCGTCCTCTTTGTCGAAGATTTCTCTGACTCCTTTTGTATTTTCGTCACTGAAAATTGTACTTAAAACAGCAGTACATTTCTTAAACTTATTTAGCTCGCTAAGAGCAATATTGTTTCCTAACACTTTAAACACTATTCCAATTCTGCCAAAGAAAAAAGGATGGTTTTCTAACTCTTCCATCGTTTGCCTATACTCTCGCGATAACTTAGCCTTTTCTCGCTCTTCTTTAACTTGTGAGGAACTAAAATCTGATAACAACTTATCTGTCTCGTCATCAAAGGCAAGGATTTTAAATAGGTCTTTGTCTTTGACGTATGCATAAAAATTGTCAAAATTATTTAGGATGTTAGGCAACTCTGCCTGCCCAATATGTGTGTTCTCTATAAGGTTGCGGCAAACCCTTAACCAATTGTGCAGTTTCTCAGTATCGTTGCAAAGCAATATTGCATAGAGCAAAGGTAATGTTCTTCCAAACGTTCCTTCACTCATCGACAGATAATTTGTTTTTGTTTGTCCGTCTTTAATTTTTCCTACGTATACTTCCGACTTGTTAATCGCATCTGATAAATCGTGTAGAGTATTCAGAGAGTCAAAAGTAAAGCGGAGAAACTCGACAGGCATAAACTCTAACCTTTCAATCCAAACTAACGGAGGAAGTTCTCCTTTTTGTAGTTGTTCGAACAAATAGCTGATAATTGTTTCAATATCATCAGCAACATTTCCTTTCTTGAGAAGGCGTAGAAGATCTTCATAAAGATATAATTCTTTATCTTTTATGCTTTTAAGTTTTTCTTGGAGTTTGTTCTTATTCTTCATCCAATATAGTATGAGCAGATTGCAGAAACAGTATAGTTGTTCATCGTCAATCTCCTCAGGATGTTCTTGCTCTCTATTTCTATTCTTCCAAAATAAGTCTGTCCATTCGTTATCCATAAGTAATGCCCACTTATTCGCCCATTCTTCTGGTTCTTTTTTTACCTTCTCGTCCATCCACGATTTTAGGTTTTCAAACACGCTAAGAGGTCTGCCACGTCCATTCATCTTAATGTATATGTCGTCATCAAGTCCTTGCTCATCACCCATGTTTAGGAATGAGAAAGTAATATGGCAGTTCTCTGAATTAAGCTGTTTCCATAGATCATTGACATCTATTCCCGAACATTTTCGTTGAATGTAACTCAAAGTGTTTAGCATACCACGTACTGTTTCGTTACGTTGCCACGAACTTATGAACCAACTTTGATTTACAATTATCTTATCCAATAATTCTGTTTTGTCGTATTTCATTTTGTTGAGTAGTCCGGCAAGATTTTTAGATAACTTTTCACTGAAATCGTTTGCGAATTCTCTTGACATGAATTGGAGTCTGACATTAAACTCATTGTGAGACTTAGCAGCACAGTATAAATGTAAAAGCCAAAGCGTGATAAGGCGCTGTTGCCCATCTATAGGCACAAACATTCCTTTTTCGTCATAACCATAAATGTAGTTAAGATCAGAATGCTTGTCTTTATCTATTAGTTGTTCAATGAATGGAGTGATAACAGATTCAACACTCCCTTGAACATAATCTCTTTGTAATAGAGGTATTAGTATGTTTTTATTACCAAATGCTTCAATAAAGTTCATTGTCTTATTGTTTTTCGTTAGTGAAATATTTGTTGAGTTTTTCTTTTATGTCTTTTAGGTATTCATTGGCATCGTCTTGTAACCACTCTCCAAGCTTCACGTCACTGCTCTTGTTGTACGCTTTGGTGAAACATTGTTTTGTGCATATAGGTATAAACTGTCGTACCACATTTTGTTCTTCATCATTTTCAGATGCTAATCCATCAGCCATTATTACAATTCTCCTCTTTCGCGGAAAAAGCGAGTTGTGGAAGCTTCTGTTGGTATGCTTATCCAATAGCACAAGATTACCAATATTGTTTTTATTGTCTTCTTCGATATAGTCTTGGTTTTCTTTTTTGATATAATTGATTATTTCTTCATACAGTTTGTCAAAGTCCTTTTTGTCTTTAGTCTTTTCAAAAGCGTTATTATTATTATTAAAGTATGAAAGATAATCCACTTTTACACTTTTGAGCCAATCTTCTCTGTCTTTCTCATTTTTTAATTCGTTGGTAGTCTGTGAAGCAATATGTTCTATATCCCAACTTTGCTTATATAGCAGTTCAAACGGAAACTGCTCGTATTCGTGCTGTAGTTTGTATTGCTCACTATTTTTGAGAGTCTGATAGCGTTGAAGAAGCGTTTCTATATTGTGCAGCAAAAAGAGTTCTCGCAATTCTTTCCTTGAGGAGTCGGTGTAAGAATAATCCTCAATCTGTTTCTGATCGTTAGGATTAATTGCTTTCTTTATATCGCCTCGCAGTTTTTCAATAAACTCGTTTTTATCCATTTTCTCATTATCGCTAATTAACTCGTGCAAACGCTTGATACTATCGCCTGTTTTATAATATGTAAGAAATCCAATATAATGATAGGAATACATATCCATATACATGTCATACAAACGTAAAAAAGTATGGCGTACCTGTTGCCATTTTTGTTCTAAACTTTCTTCGGCAAACCGTCTGAACGAAGTACGATAATCTATTTGTACCTCTTTTTCTTCCACATTCGCAACTACATTAAACAATAAGTCCATACGTGTGTGCGGATATTTCGGCACTTCCGACGATAACATATGCCAGAAATGGTCGAGTTTTAAGGTTTGTTCCATCTCTTCAAACTGCCGAGCCACCGTTTCGTGTTGATTAGCTGGTAATCCATTCACTCTGTTTAGCAAAAGGGCTTTTATAAGATCGGTATTTGTCAGTGAAATTTTTCCGCTGTTGAGGTTTCTGAACGTTTCGTGAGCTTTCTCTTTTGGCGTTTCATACCAAATTACTTGTACGGATTTCTGGCAGCGACTAGCATCCAATAAACTTCTAAATATCTGCTTAATATCCTTGTTTTCTGAGTCAGCAAAGACGGAAGGTTGATTTTTCTCAAAAGACTCAAAAAAATTCTTGATTTTTTTGTATGCTTCTTTGATGTAGAAACGGTCGATTTGATGACTATTATCAAGCTTTTCTTCTTTGTCAATGTCATTTAGAAATTTCCATCTGCTTTTGTCACATTCATTGCTGTCTCTTTCGAAATTGAGAGTATAGGCATTCTTTTGGGTTAAATATTTGTAGAGCAAAAACAATGTGGTGAGTCGTTGTTGTCCGTCAAGAACTTCGTATTCGCATTCTCCATTCTTAACTACTGCTATGGGTTGTAGGCAATATATGTTCTTTGTTTTCTGCTTTGTAAATTCCCAAAGATCTTTCAATAGTTCTTCGACGTTTTTAGGAGTCCACTTGTAACCACGTTGTTGACTCGGTATTACAAATGTAAATTCTGAAAGGTCTTTAAAAGCTTTCATACAGATTTCTTCTTTATTTTCACTCATATTGATTACATTTGAAATTTATAGACATTAAGTATTATTCGTCGTAAAAAGACAAAAAGATCGCAACAATCGGATAGATTGTCGTAATCTTTTTGTTTGGAAAAATGAAACAGTATTTGACTTATTTATAAACTTTTACCTCCTCTTCGCCGTTAAGCACCATTATACCGTGTTGTGCGAGAGCCGGAAGTTCGTCTTCGCCCGGATATATGGTTACGGGAGCAATGTACTCTACCATTCCTTTGATATAATCGACGAAATCCTTGCTGTATGCGATGCCGCCGGTGAGAATGATACCATCGACTTTGCCCTTGAAGATGGTGGCAAGTGCACCTATCTCTTTGGCGATATTGTAACCCATAGCGTGCCAGATGAGTTCGGCGTGCTTGTCGCCCTCCTTTATACGATTCTCTACGTCGATACCCGAGTTTGTGCCCAGATGAGCTATAAGTCCGCCTTTGCCGTTGCACATCTTCAGCAACTCCTCTTGGGTATATTTACCCGAAAAACACAGCTTCACCAAGATTGCCGAAGGCAGTGTCCCCGAGCGTTCGGGCGAGAACGGACCGAAACCGAGTGCGTTGTTGACGTCGATAGCCCTGCCCTTACCGTGTGCGGCACACGACACGCCTCCACCGACATGTGCGATGACGAGGTTGAGGTCTTCGTAACGTTTGCCGTGCTCCTTAGCATAGCGGCGGGCTACGGCTTTCTGGTTCAGACAGTGAAACGTCGATATGCGTGGGAACATCGGATGTCCGCTCACACGTGCAATCTCTTGCATTTCGTCGGTTACCACAGGGTCGGCTATTATGACGCGGGTATTGAAGGCTTTGGCCAGTTCGACACCGACCAACGCTCCGAGCGAGCAGGCATGTTCGCCATACTGAGCCGAGATAAGGTCTTTTATCATCTCGTCGTTTACCTCGTATGCTCCTGCTTCGATAGGTTTGAGCATTCCACCGCGACCGACGATGATATCGAATTTGGTATCGATATTATTCTCCGCTATAAATTTTATTATAACATCTTTGCGGAAATCCTTCTGCGAGGCTACCGTCGGAAACGGTGCAAGCTCCTCGGCAGTGTGACGGAGCGTCTTCTCATAAACATTGTTTTCGTCTTCGAAAACGGCAATCTTGGTCGATGTCGAACCAGTATTGATAAGTAACATTCTGTACATAATACTATGATTCTATTTTAAACTATTTTAAGATTAAAAAAATTGCCGCAAAGGTAATAAAAAAAAATGACAATTTTACGTATTAGAATATCATCACAGTCAATTATCAATCAATCCATTGAGAAGACACAACAGAGATTTTACAAAAATAGCAGCCATACGCTCGTAGAGAGCGACATTCGAGAACAGGGAATTTATTTATTGTACACTAACAAAATAAATTTATTAACTTTGTAGCTGTGTTATTACAGATATTCAATGTAAAACACCATAGACAATTACCTAATATACAAACATTTCACACCAATAAAAATATAGAATCAGTATGAATAATGCCATTTTTAGATTTCAGCCACCCAAGAACGAAACGGTATTGGGATATGCTCCGAACAGTACGGAGCGTAAGGAACTCGAAAAAGAGTTGAAACGACAGTACAATACCACGATAGAGATACCTCTCGTAATAGGAGGTAAAGAGGTGAAGACAGGTAAACTCGGAAAGGTAGTAATGCCCACCGAACACGGACACGTGCTTGCTAACTACCACCAGTGTACGGCAAAAGAGGTCAAAGCCGCCGTCGACGCCGCTCTCAGTGCCCGTAAGGAGTGGGCAGCCACCCCTTGGGAAGACCGCGCAAGTATCATTTTGCGTGCGGCAGAACTTTTTGCTCATAAGTATCGTTACGTGATGAATGCCGCCTGTATGCTCGGACAGGGCAAGAATGCTTTTCAGGCAGAGATAGACTCGGCTTGCGAGGCGATAGACTTTATGAGGTTCAACCCCTTCTATGCCGCACAGATATACGCCGACCAACCATTCTCGCCGACGACCGACTGTATCAACAGAGTAGAATACCGCCCGCTCGAAGGCTTCGTATACTCTATCACTCCGTTCAACTTCACGGCTATTGCCGTCAACCTCAATATCAGCCCTGTGCTTATGGGCAATGTAACAGTATGGAAACCCGCTACCACGGCTCTGCTATCGAACTACTACGCCATGAAGATACTTCAAGAAGCGGGCGTACCCGACGGAGTCATCAACTTCCTGCCGGGCAAGGGCAGCGTTATAAGTGATGTAGTGATGGCTCACCCCGACTTGGCAGGTATACACTTCACAGGGTCTACCGCCGTTTTCCAATCATTCTGGAAGACCGTCGGAGAAAACATCGGCAAATACCGTACATATCCCAAGCTCGTCGGCGAAACGGGCGGCAAAGACTTCATTTTCGCTCACAAGAGTGCCGACCCGCAAGAGCTGGCTGTGGCTATCGTAAGGGGGGCGTTCGAGTATCAGGGGCAGAAGTGTTCGGCAGCTTCGCGTGCTTATATCCCCAAATCGCTGTGGGGCAAGGTCAAAGACAACATCGGCGCTATGCTAAAAACCATCAAGATGGGTGATGTCCGCGACTTTTCGAACTTCGTTAATGCCGTTATCGACGAAGTGGCTTTCGATAACATAGCAGGCTATATCGAGCGTGCACGGAAGTCGAAAGACGCCGAAATCGTCTTTGGAGGCAAGTGCGACAAGAGTGTAGGATACTTCGTAGAACCTACCGTAATAGAGGCAAAAAAGCCCGACTACGAGACTATGCGAGAGGAGATATTCGGACCTGTCATCACCCTCTACGTCTACGACGACAAAGACTTCGAGAAGACTCTCGACCTGTGCGACCGCACTTCGCCATACGCACTTACGGGCTCGATATTCTCCAACGACCGCTACGCCACTCTCGCTGCCGAGAGGGCATTGAGGTTCTCTGCCGGCAACTTCTATATCAACGACAAACCTACGGGAGCCGTTGTCGGTCAGCAGCCGTTCGGCGGAGCAAGGGCTTCGGGCACTAACGACAAGGCAGGCTCATACCTCAACCTCGTCCGTTGGATATCGCCGCGTACTATCAAAGAGACGCTCACACCGCCCGCCGACTATCGTTACCCATTCTTGGGTAAGTGAATATCTTTTTATTTAATTATTTATTTTCAAAAAAAGCTACCTCCGAATGGAAGTAGCTTTTTGTCGTTCTCAGAAGTCATATTACAAAACACATAGTTCACCCGTCTACGACAGACGACAATATATCAGCAATAGTCTGCTATTATGCTGTTGAAGAAATCATTACAAGGTTTCATGGCGTGGAATACGCGGGCGGCATAATCCGTAAAATCGGCTGCACAGATAGTCTTGGCCTCGAGCGGATGCTCGATGATAAAGTCTTTGTACCTTAGCAATTCGCCTGCGGGCGAAGTCGCCGAGAATCCTGCGGGGAATTTTTTGAGCGGCGGCATATACGGCTCTATTTTACCGAAATATTTACGAAAGTCGCTGTTGGAGACGATATCTGAGAGTTCGTCGTAATTGACGTCGATTTCGTGTCGTATGGCTGAAAGCACCTCTTTCGACGGATTATAAGCCCCGCCCGACAAGAACGATTGTTCGGCATCGATATGCAGATAATAGCCCGCATACGGACTCTTACGTCCACCGTTGCGGGCGATATAAGCACCAAAATGTGTCTTGTACGGTATTTTATTGGGCGAAAAGCGAATGTCGCGATAGATACGGAAGATACAGTTTTCGGGTTTCAGATAAGCAATGTCGCTATCGAACTCGGCGATTTTGTCTATCAGACGTTTTACTTCTTGTTTATAGAATTCGAGCGAAAGGTTGTATCGCTCCTTGTTCGCTCCGAACCACTCTCTATTGTTGTTTCGGCTGAGGTCGCCGAGGAAGTCGATGAGATATGCGTAATTCATTGTATTTCACCCAACATTAACAGAAAATCAATTTGTCGGCACTACAAACCTTACGGTCAGTCGGCTGCGTTGTTCGACGAATACTATCTTTTCGGCAAAGACACGGTCTAAAATCTCTTTCGTGTAGTGGCGGATAGTGATAAGTTCCACATCGGTATTGTAAAGTACTTCGTAACCGAACTGCAACTCTTTTACCATAGCATTGAACGTAGCCTGATTGTAATCGATACAGAGCGAAAAACTGATAGCCGAGGTCTGTATGAGGCTTGCTTTTACCTTATAAGCTGCCAAGATAAGAAATATCGAGCTGAGACGCTCCTCGGCGACGAACGAGAAATCGCGGGGAGTGAGCGTGAGCAGTACCTGATTTTTCTTGTGAATGTATATAGGCGGCATCTTTACACGCTCGGTATAATCGTTGATGACCGAACCATCTTCGTCGGGGTTGATGAACGATTTCACGTACAATGGTATCTTCTTTATCTTTAACGGCTTAATGGTTTTGGGGTGTATTATCGTTGCTCCGCAATACGAAAGTTCTATCGCCTCTTTGTACGACAGGCGGCTGATTATCTGAACATCATCGTACAACTTCGGGTCGGCATTCATCACGCCGGGTACGTCTTTCCATATCGTTACGCTCTCGGCATTGAGCATCGAGGCGAGCAGTGCTGCCGAATAGTCTGAACCCTCGCGTCCGAGTGTAGTAGTCTGGTTGGTGATGGTACCGGCGATGAACCCCTGTGTAATATACATCTTGGTATCGGCGAAAGTCATAGCCGATTTTACAAGCTCTTTCGACAAATCGTATTCTACGATGCCCTCGCGGTAGTTGTCGTCGGACTTTATATAGTTGCGTATATCGACGAATGTATTCTTTATTCCGCTACTATTCAAATAATCGGATACGATAGAGGTCGATAAGATTTCGCCGAAACACACGATACGGTCGTACTCGAAGTCGTAACTAAGCGATGGTTTCTGCGACACCGTTTTGTCCAACTGTCCAAAGATATTGTCCAGCAATCCCGATATATTACCCGTATCTTTGTAGAGGTTTTTCACTATGTCGAGGTGGAAGTCTTTTACCTTGCGTATATTGTCCGTCAAGTCGGGTTTTCGGTTGAAATAACTATCTACGACGGCTTCGAGCATATTGGTAGTTTTACCCATTGCCGATATTACCACCACGAGATTGTCGGTATTGTTGCCCACGATACGGGCGAGGCGGTTTACTCCTTCAGCACTATTGACCGATGCTCCTCCAAATTTATATATTTTCATCGTGTTTTTTCAGATTATTGTTACTTCGCCTCTTAGCGATGTATTCAGTTCTTTTTTTATTTTCTCGTTATCGTTGTATCTGCCGAGCAAAAACATCAATTTGGCAACGGCAGCCTCCACAGTCATATCGTATCCGCTTACGACGCCTGCCTTTTTCAGGTTCAGGCTCGTGGCATAACGTCCCATCTCGACGCTTCCGGCACGGCATTGGGTTATATTGAGCAACACTATACCCGCTTTGTTGGCTTCGGCAAGCAATCGATATAGCCATTTGCACGACGGAGCATTGCCTGTGCCGTATGTCTCAAGGATAACGGCTTTCAGCCCGACGGTACGTAAGACCGCCTCTACCGTATGTTGGTTGATGCCAGGGAAAAGACGTAGTATTGCAATGTTGTTGTCGAGCGTTTTGTGCACTTTGAGAGCTTTCTTCGACCTGTTTTCCCAAAAGTATTCGGGATAAAATTTGATATGTACACCGCTTTTTGCCAGATTGTGATAATTGAACGAAGCAAAGGCATCGAATTCCTCGGCATTACGCTTCGTCGTACGGTTGCCTCGCATAAGTTGGTCTTCGAAAAAGACGCAGACCTCCTGCACGACAGAACTGCCTTTTTCATTTTTGGAGGCGGCTATCTCTATCGATGTTATGAGGTTTTCTTTAGCGTCGGAGCGGTGAACGCCCACAGGGAGTTGCGAACCGGTAAAGATAACGGGTTTCGCCAGGTTCTCGAGCATAAAACTCACTACCGAAGCCGAAAACGACATCGTATCCGTGCCGTGCAACACCACAAAACCATCGTACGAGTCGTAGTGCTGTTCGATGATTTCACAGATAGATACCCAATTGTCGAGACTTATGTCCGACGAGTCTATCAATGGCGAGAATGCCACAGACGAGATATTTACGTTCATATCCTGAATTTCGGGAATGGAGGCTAATACCTGATTGCAACTAAGAGGGGCAAGTGAGTTGTTTGCTTTACGTCCCATAGAGATGGTGCCGCCTGTGATTATCAATAATACAGATGCCTTTTTCATAAAAATTACTGTCTCCGAGTGATGTCGAGATTACATTTTTTGTGAGGCAAAATTACAAAAAAATGTCGAATTGCAGACAGACTCTCTATCTGCTTGCCATACATACCCTCCTATCGCCGCTCGGGCTTATGGGCTGTTCGGTTCGATATCGATTCCGTTTTATCGGGGAGGACAATATCCTCCTCGCACCGAGGCTCGACAGATTGGCTCGAATGGCTTTGCACGATATAATCCATACTCAAAACGTTTGTAACATATCAGAAGTATCAGGCTACACTACATAAATCTATTGTAGTACAGAAAATTTTCCACAATAAGACATCTTTCATTTTACCCAAAACATAAAATATTCTACCCAGAAACACACATTTCCCCTAATCACTCAAATCTCTTTAAATAAATAACTTACCCAAAGTGCGAGAAGATACCTCCTCGCACTTATAGAAAAAAACGTCATCATAAGTCGGATTACAGATAAGTGTGTCTGCAAGCCCTACACACTTATTTCTTTTTTAGCAAAACCTTTTCGATAGCTTCCCTGATAGTGTCTTTCGACATAGCACCTTGTGCCATCTGCGGAGCACCCTCCATCGGCACAAAGAGCAACACAGGTATGGCACGTATGTTGAAAGCGGTAGCTATCTCCTGTTCTTTGTCGATATCTACCTTATAGACGTATATACTGTCGCCATACTCTGCCGCAAGCTCTTCGAGTATGGGAGCTATCACTTTGCACGGACCGCACCACGAGGCATGGAAGTCTATTATGGCAGGCTTGTCGCCGAGATACTTCCATTCGTCCTGATTTGCCTCGAAATTAGCTACTTTTACCAAAAATTCGCTCTTGGTCAGCGGTATGGTTCTAACATCGGCATTGTTTTTCGCCGCCGACTTATGTTTATTGCTTGTTTTCGTCTGTCCCCAACAGCAGACTACAACCAATAATGAGGAGAGGATAAGAAATGTCTTTTTCATCGATTTATATGTTTTTATGGTTATTAATAATTTATTTATTCATTGCAATTTAGAGTGCAAAGCTAAATAATTATTTTCTGACCTGCAATACTACATACTCCGATTTTCGTACAATTAACAACGAATTAACTGTTATTAGCTTTTTACTCACTATGTATTACGATATTCGATACTTTCAGTCTGTTTTTTCATTAACTTTGGCAATCCATATATTATATTATTTACAAACAACGATATGAACTACATCATAGGTATAGATTTAGGAGCTACTTATGCAAAGATAGGCATCGTAGGAAAAGACGGTACAATAATTGCCCGAAGCATAATAGCAAGCAACGACACAGACGATTACCTCGTCTTTATCGAGAACGCAGCAACCGCCACCGACCGACTGCTCGCCGACAACAACATAAACCGAAAACAAATAGAGGGCATAGGTGTGGGAGCTCCCAACAGTAATTTTTTCGAAGGCACCATAGAGTACGCTCACAACATACGTTGGGGGCACGACAAAATAGTACCTTTCACCGATATCTTCGGCAAAAAAATGAATATCCCTTGCCTGATTACCAACGACGCCAACGCTGCGGCTATGGGCGAGGCTAAGTTCGGCATTGCCAAAGGAATGAAAAACTTCGTAGAGGTTACCCTCGGCACGGGCGTAGGCACAGGCATAATGACCGACGGCAAAATAATGTACGGAAGTAACGGTATGGCAGGCGAATTCGGGCATTGTAAAATAATAACCTCCCGTACACCACGAAGATGTTCCTGCGGTAGCATCGGATGTCTGGAGGCATATTGCTCGGCAACAGGCGTAGCCGACAGTGGCAGAGAGACTCTTGCCCTGTACCCCGACCGACCTACATCGCTACGCAGGTACAATCCCGAAGATATAACGGCAAAAATCATTCACGAACAAGCCCTTTGCGGTGACAGGGTCTCTATCGAGATACTCGAAGAGACAGGCAAACTGCTCGGTAAGGCTTTCGCCGACTTCACGCGATTCTTCGCCCCTGAGGCAATAATACTCTTCGGCGGACTTACCAAAGCAAAAGACATATTGATGCCTGCTATTACAGAGAGTTACGACGAACACCTGATACCTATATACAGAGACAAGCAGAAGATACTCCTCTCGTCGCTGCCCGAGTACGACGCTGCCATCTTGGGGGCAAGCACCCTGATAACAGGATAAAAAAGAGGCTACCTGTCGCACAAAGCGGGGCAGCCTCTTTCCGTTTATTTCGTTGCGGTATTACAACTTAGGACCTGCCGCTACAAGCGATTTCCCGAGTGCATTACCTGTGAATTTGTCGAAATTCTTGATGAAACGTCCCGCCAAGTCTTTTGCCTTGGTGTCCCACACAGACTTGTCGTCGTAAGTGTTGCGTGGGTCGAGTATGTTTGTGTCTACGTCGTGTAGCTCGGTAGGCACTGCCAAGTCGAAGTAAGGTATGGTCTTGGTCGGCATCTTGTCGATAGAGCCGTCGATGATAGCATCTATTATACGACGCGTATCTTTGATGGATATACGTTTGCCCGTACCGTTCCAGCCGGTGTTTACCAAGTAAGCTTTGGCTCCCGATTTCTTCATCTTACGCACCAATTCTTCACCGTACTTTGTCGGGTGCAGCGACAAGAAAGCCGCTCCGAAGCAAGCCGAGAATGTGGGTGTCGGCTCGGTTATTCCGCGTTCGGTGCCGGCGAGCTTTGCCGTGAAACCGCTGAGGAAGTAGTACTGTGTCTGTTCGGGTGTCAGTATCGATACAGGCGGCAATACTCCGAAAGCATCGGCAGTGAGGAATATCACTTTTTCGGCTGCTCCTGCCTTAGATACTGGGCGTACGATATTTTTGATATGATATATGGGGTAACTTACGCGAGTATTTTCGGTAACGCTCTTGTCGCTAAAGTCTATTTTGCCGTCAGCCGAGACCGTTACGTTTTCCAGAAGGGCGTCGCGGCGTATGGCGTTGTAGATATCGGGTTCGGCTTCTTTGCTAAGGTTTATTACCTTGGCATAACATCCTCCCTCGAAGTTGAATACTCCCTCGTCGTCCCAGCCGTGTTCGTCGTCGCCGATAAGCAGACGTTTGGGGTCGGTCGAGAGCGTAGTCTTACCCGTCCCCGACAGACCGAAGAATATGGCTGTGTGTTTGCCTTCGAGGTCTGTATTTGCCGAACAGTGCATCGAGGCGATACCTTTGAGCGGCAGTAGATAGTTCATATACGAGAACATACCCTTTTTCATTTCACCACCGTACCAAGTGTTGATGATTACCTGTATTTTCTCTTCGAGGTTGAAGGCAACGGCAGTCTCAGAGTTCAGCCCCAACTCTTTGTAGTTGTCTACCTTTGCCTTCGATGCGGTGAATATCACGAAGTCGGGTTCGCCAAAATGCTCCAACTCCTCTTCGGTAGGACGTATAAACATATTCCTTACGAAATGTGCCTGCCAGGCTACCTCCATTATAAAACGAACTTTGATTCGCGTTTTTACGCTGGCGCCACAAAAAGCATCCACCACGTAGAGTCTCTTACCCGACAGCTCGCCGACGGCTATGCGTTTTAGTTCTCGCCAAGCATCTTTTGTAATCGGTTTGTTGTCGTTAGGATATTCGGGCGATGTCCACCAAACGGTATCTTTGGATACGTCGTCCATTACGAAAAATTTGTCTTTCGGCGAGCGTCCCGTATAGACGCCTGTCATAACGTTGATGGCTCCGAGCTCGGTAAGCTGACCTCTATCGAAGCCTGTCAGATTAGGATTTGTTTCTTCTTTGTAAAGAGTTTCATAAGACGGATTGTAGATAACTTCGGTTACCCCCGTTATTCCGTACTTTGATAGATCTAAGTGCTTCATATATTTTTTATATTTTTTAAATGAAAAATTCAAAGTGAGGAATGATTTTATTTTTCAAAAAAATGCCTACAAAATTACATAAAAATATTTACTCAACAAAAAACACACAACCGTCTTCGACAGTCGGTATATTGTTTAGTCGTTGATACAACCGAGCCGTCGCCAACACATCTTTTTGGCAATATCGGGCAATGCGTGCAATGTCTTTTTCGATATAATATACACGAGCCACCTGCGAGCCGTCGATATCGTCTTTGGGAGTCGGTATACCGAGTATCGTAGTAAGCAGTTTGAGCGATGTATAGCTTTTGTAGTCACCGAAACGCCAGAGTTCGAGAGTGTCCACGAAGGGCACCTCCCAGGGTTTCTTGCCCGCAACATTTATACATTCGGGTATCTCTATGCCGTTTATCAACATCCTACGGCAAACGAACGGTATATCGAACTCCTTGATGTTGTGCCCGCAAATCTGACAGTTACGATTGGCGGAGAATTTTTGCAGGATATAGGCAAAATCCTGTAATATGGCTATTTCGTTGTCGCCTGCCAGAGATTTTATTCGTAGGCTTGCCTTGTCGTTTTCACGAGCAAATACACCTATCGATATACACACTATTTTGGCAAATTCGGAGTATATGCCTGCGTTGTTGAAGTAAAACTCGTCGGAATGGCTGTCTGCCGACTCGTTTTTCTGATAGTTTTTTATGTTGTATGCCTTCGACAACCACAGCGATTGCATCGTGTCGGGCAGTTCTGTCAAATGCTCCGTCAGGGGAACCGTTTCTATATCGATAAACATTATATTATCGAGTCTTTTGCTTGTTGCTGTCGTATCCATTTTTTTCGATTTCGGTTTATTGTATTATATTGAAAATATCTATAGCCTTAAGTGCTTGTGAAATAAGCATCTCCAGTCCGTTTACGGTTTTTGCTCCTTGCTGTCTGCCTTTTTTTAGAAAAAGAGTTTCCGAAGGATTATATATGAGGTCGAATAGCAAATGTAGCCCACCTATGTATTGATACGGTATATCGGGACAACTATCCGTGTCGGGGAACATACCGAGCGGCGTCGCATTTACTATTATTCGACATTCGTCTATAATATTGCGGTCTATTTCGGAGTATGGTATAGTATTGTCTGTCGTTTGCCGTGAGGCCACAATAGACTCAATACCAAAACTTTGCAGTGACGCCCGTACCGCCTTCGATGCTCCTCCGCCCCCCAACACCAAAGCCCTGCGGTGATGTTGTCGGACGAAAGGCTTTATCGCCTCTGTAAATCCGTATACATCGGTATTGTAACCTACTATGTCATTGCCTGTTATTTTGATGCAATTGACCGCTCCTACACTACGTGCCGTCTCGTCTAAGGCGGTCAAATAGTCCATTATCTCTATCTTATACGGATTTGTTACATTGAACCCACTGTATTCCTGCCTTGCCAATACGGCTTCGAAGTCGGCAATATTTGCCAATTCTATGTTGTCGTAATGTGCATCTATACGGTTGTGTACAAAATAATCTTCGAAAAAACGCTTAGAAAAAGAGTGCGACAAATGTTTGCCTATCAGACCGAATCTCATTAGTAATGAATATAATTTGCCTGTAAAGTTAATATTTTTTTGTCGGTTTGAAGTAAAAAAATTAATTTTGTCCAAAAATTTAAAGTCATCATTTGTACTATGCTTATAAAAAATATAAAGACACTTGTGGGCATATTGCCCCAAGGAGTGCTGCGTCTGTGCGGCAGCGAAATGAATACCCTGAACACTCTCGACAACGCCTATCTGATGGTCGAAGACGGGCTCATAAAAGAGTTTGGCAAGATGGAGCAATGCCCTGATTACAAGGGAGAGACAATAGATGCAAGCGGCAAAATGGTCTTCCCATCTTTTTGCGACTCGCATACTCATATCGTCTTTGCCGGCAGTAGAGAGGGCGAGTTTCTCGATAAAATCAACGGTCTGTCGTACGAAGAGATAGCCAAACGCGGCGGCGGCATACTCAACTCGGCACGTCTGCTGCACGAGACCTCCGAAGACGAACTTTACCGTCAGGCACTGCGACGTTTGAAGATGGTCATAGGCTTCGGCACGGGAGCTATCGAGATAAAGAGCGGTTACGGGCTTTCGACCGAAGACGAGCTGAAAATGCTGCGTGTCATCAAACGTCTGTCGCAGGCGACACCGGCAACAGTTAAAGCTACATTCTTGGGTGCTCACGCATTCCCTCAGGAGTACAAAAACGGCAGAGAAGACGAATATATCGATTTACTGTGCAACGAGATGTTGCCGAAAGTTGCCGAGCAGCAACTTGCCGAATATGTCGATGTATTCTGCGACAAAGGGTTCTTCACCGTAGAGCAGACCGCACGTATCTTGGAGACTGCCCAAAAGTACGGTATCCGCGGCAAGATACACGCCAACGAACTCGATTTTTCGGGTGGCGTACAGATTGGCGTCAGATACAATGCACTATCGGTAGACCATCTCGAGTCGTCGGGCGAAAAAGAGATAGAGGCTCTCAAAGGCTCTGAGACTATGCCGACGGGGCTTCCGGGTTGTTCGTTCTTCCTCAACCTCCCATACGCTCCGCTCAAACAGATGATAAACAGCGGTCTGTCGGTAGCTCTGGCAACAGACTTCAACCCCGGCTCCACTCCGTCGGGCAATATGAAGATGGTGCTTTCGCTCGCCTGTATCAAGATGAGGCTTACGCCCGCACAAGCCATCAACGCCGCTACCATCAACGGAGCTTATGCTTTGGGCATCAGCGATACACACGGCTCTATCACGGCAGATAAGAGAGCAAACCTGTTTATAACTACCGAAATACCGTCGATAGCCTACATACCGTATTCGTATACGGAACCAATGGTAGATACGGTCATACTCAACGGAAAAATTTATAGATAAATCATAGAAAAACAGACTAAATGGCACTTTACCAAAGTAAGACAATCACTGTAAACAAGCCTTTTGAGGAAGTGTACGGTAAGGTATCGGACTTGAAAAACATCGAACAGTTCCGAGACAGGATACCGAAGGAGTATACCGTTAATTTCGAGTGCGATACGGACTACGTACAGTTTCGGGTGGCTCCCGTAGGCGACCTGCTGCTACGTATCGTAGAGCGGGGGGCAGACAAGATAAGGCTGAATATCGAGAAGCTCCCTTTCAAAGCAGAAATGTCGATGAATATCGGTAACGTATCGCCGTCCGAGACAAATATTCAATTGGTGCTCGATGCGGATATACCGTTTTTTGTAAAACATATAGTCGGCAACAAGTTGGAAGAAGGTATAGATAAAATAGCCGATATACTTACACTGTCGTTGAACAGCTTATGAGTGAAGCATCGGCAAAACTTATTTCAATCGATAACCCACACTCAAAGTAAAGATAATACAAGAGTTTCTTAGAGCAATATTATCCGCGTACAACATCGGATTTATATCGAAAGAGTATTGTGTCTATAGTGTGCCAAAAGCACAGAATATCAGAGACAATGCTAATTTTTTCATAAATTATATATCAAATAATCAATTAACAATCCTGTTTATATATTCTTGCAAAAGTAAATACAATTTTTCGATTATCCAAATTTCAGACAAACATTTCTTACCCGCTGATTATCAAAAGTAAACACTCTGATTTTATTGTTGTGCGACAAATAAAATCAGATAGAACTCAATTTATTATTGATTTTTTTTGTAACTTTGCAAAAAATATAATATATATTTGATGGAACCTACCCGAATTTTGTACATTTATCAGGAAATTTTCCCATATACACAAGAGACTTTCGCAGCAAAACTGTGCCGAGAACTGCCTCAGTTTGTACAGGAGAGCGGTAATTACGAAGTTAGAGTATTCGTTCCCTGTTATGGTGTTATCAACGAGCGTCGCAATCAATTGCACGAAGTGCAGCGGCTATCGGGGCTGAACCTTGTTGTAGACGACAACGACTATCAGTTGATAATAAAAGTTGCCTCGATACAATCGGCGAGGTTGCAGGTCTATTTTATCGACAACGATGTATTTTTCAAGCGTAGAGCTATGTGGCTCGACGACAACGGTGATAGCTTCAAAGACAACGACGAACGTATGATATTCTATATTCGTGGAGTGTTGGAGACAATCAAGAAACTTCGCTGGACGCCCAATATCATACACTGCAATGGTTGGTTTTCGTCTCTTGCTCCGGTATTGATAAAAACCTCCTACTCGTCAGACCCGTTTTATGCAAAGTCTAAGGTGATTTTCTCTATATACAACGACAAATTTACAAATACGGTAAACAAAAAGATAGAGAAAAAGCTCGACATCAAACTATTAGACAAGCAAAAGCTTATCAAAGACAAAACGGTGGGTTGGGATACGCTCATTAATCTGGCTGCCGAATACTCAGATGTGGTTACCGAAGGTGAAAAAGAGGTAAAAGCACTGATAAAGGGGTTGGTAGACACTAAAAAAACTAAATATATAAAATACAAAGAGGATATCAAACCCGTCTATTTGAAGCTATACAAAGACCTTGCGGGGAAATAATTTTTTAAGGGCGGAGGCTCTAATATTAAAACCATATAATTCCATTACTTAGCAAAAAAGACTGTTTACAAAAAATATGAAAATAATTCGTTTCGCTTGTTTTACGTTGCTTTCGTTGGCTTTTTTTTCGTGCAATAAGACAGACTCTTTGGGTTTGGAGATACAACCGCAAGGGGACAAAATAGCTACTGTAACAGATACATTTCATCTGAGTTCGAAAGACTCGATTTTTGGGGCAATATCGGCTCAGTGTCTCGATTCGATGTCGATGCTTTTGGGCGAATATTACGACGAAAAGTACGGTTCTGTAAAGGCAGACCTTGTCGTGCAGATTGCCCCGCCGGTAAATTATGTTTTTCCGTCGGCAGCATATAATGTCAAAGCAGACTCTCTGGTGCTCTATATGTTTTACAAACAATATTTCGGCGTAGCAAACGAACCTTTCGAAGTATCCATATACGAACTGAACAAGAGTACGCCGGACTATAACAAGCAGTATTTGACCAACTTCGATGTTACAAGTTTTCTCGACATCAACAACCAACAACTGCTTGGTAAAAAAGTGATGACGTCTGTCGATAAATCACTGACAGAAAAACAGTTAAAAAACAAATCGTATGTACCTGCCGTCAAATATTTCTTCGACTCTATTCAGACACAGCGTTTTATGAGTATTCCTCATAGTGCATACGGGTCGATAGAAAGTTTTCTGCAAAAGTTCAAAGGATTGTATATCACTACATCGTATGGCAAATCGAGTATGCTCTACCTGTTTGAGGTCGATTTGAGGTTATTCTACCACTATTCGTATAAGACCAAGCTTAATGGTAAAGATACTACTATGACCGTAAAAACATTTATCAATTACCCTGCAAGCAAAGATGTACGTCAGCTTAACCACATAACCCAAAAAAATTTGACGGACAAAATAAATAAAAGAGATTCTGTTACTTACATCACAACAGCATCGGGTATTTATCCCAAAATAACATTGCCTATATCGCGTATAAAACAGCGAATTAAGGACAGTGTATCGGGGAAAAATTTGAAGCGGGAGATTTTCATTAACAGTGCCGTTATATCGCTCGAATCCACAGAATTAGACTCATCTGCAACGGCAAAGCCCGTACCCACAGCCCTACTTATGATACCTGTGAGCGAGGCAGATAATTTCATCAAAAACAACTCATTGAAGATAGTCCAAGAGAATAAGGCACAGATAGCAACGTACAATATTAAGAAACGCGAATACATTGTGGACATCGCTCACCTGTTGAGTAAGATAATCAAGAATGACTCATACACAGAGGCTAACGCCGAGTTTCTGTTGATACCGGTGGATTTATACAAAAATACCGGAGGCAGTATCGTCGAATGTCGCCCTACTAAACGACTCGGAGCCAATACGATAAGGAGCGGCAAGAGTAAATTCTCGCCATTGCGTTTGGAGCTGACATACAGTGGATTTTAATTAATCGGCTAATCTTAAGTGCGGTAAAAGCTTCATTACTCATACTATGAAGTAATTCGCTGACGCAGATTTTGTTTGGGGCTCGACCACCCCGTTAGTTGGTATCTTATTACATTTTTCTTGAGATTTTGCGAGTATCTATCGCCTACCCGATATCTGTGCTCGTGGTGTTTTTGACGTGTAGTTATTATTTTTCGATAAAAAAATAGTAATTTTGTTGTTCCTTTGACAGTTATAATATGTAATATAAAACAATAAAAATCAATTCGATATAGAAATTTATGGGAAGAGCTTTTGAGTTTCGTAAAGAGAGAAAATTTAAACGTTGGGGCAATATGGCTCGCGTATTCACTAAGTTGGGCAAAGAGATAACCATAGCCGTAAAGCAGGCAGGACCTCTACCCGAAAACAATCCGCGTCTACGCCTGCTGATGCAGACCGCCCGCAAAGAAAATATGCCAAAAGACAATGTCGAAAGAGCCATAAAGAAAGCAACCGACAAAGACTTCACCGATTACAAAGAGGTGAACTACGAAGGATACGCTCCTCACGGCATAGCAATATTTGTAGAGACTGCCACCGACAACACCACCCGCACAGTTGCCAATATACGTTCGTACTTCAACAAATTCGGAGGCTCGCTCGGTACGACAGGTAGTCTGGAATTCCTTTTCGACCACAAATGTGTGTTCTATATCAAGCACAAAGACGGCATCGCCACAGAAGACCTCGAGCTTGAACTCATCGATTACGGCGTGGACGAAGTAGTCGAAGACGAAGACGAAATAGTACTTTATGGCGAATTCACACAAAACTCTAACATACAAAAGTATCTGGAAGACAATGCTTTTGAGATAACAAAAGTAGAGTTTATCCGCATACCAAACGAATTAAAACAGGTTACCGCCGAACAAGCAGAGCAGATAAATAAGTTGATAGAGAAGATAGAAGAAGACGAAGACGTTCAGAACGTATTCCACAATATGGCGGAGTGACCGACTCTCTAACCTATTTTGTCTGTTTGGCAACAGGACTGTACAATTAATTATATAGTAGCGTATTATGAAGTTTGTAAAGATGCACGGTGCGGGCAACGACTACGTTTTTGTAGATTGTTTCAGGCAGCAGGTCGATAACCCCGAGAGGCTTGCTGTGGCTGTAAGCGACCGTCATTTCGGAATCGGTTCCGACGGACTTGTACTCATAATGCCCTCTGACAAAGCCGATTGTCGTATGCGTATGTTCAATGCCGACGGTTCGGAGGGAATGATGTGCGGCAATGCTATCAGATGTGTGGGGAAATATTTTTTCGAAAATATAGACTCTACTAAAACCACTATCACAACAGAGACCGCAAGCGGTATCAAAAGACTCGAACTCACCGTAGTTAAGGGAGCAGTAGAATGTGTCGGCGTCGATATGGGTAGAGCCGATTTCGCTGTGAAAAACGTGCCTTTCGTATGCGACGAAGATGAATTTATCGCTTCCGAACTTAGGGCAGACAATCGTACGTTCAACGCTACGGTACTTTCTATGGGCAATCCTCATTGCGTCGTTTTTGTAGACGATGTAGACGCTTTCAACGTAGAACACTACGGACGAGCAATAGAAAACAACCCGCTTTTCCCGGAACGAGTAAATGTAGAGTTTGTCGAAATAGTCGATAAAGACACAATAAAAATGAGAGTATGGGAGCGAGGCAGCGGCTGTACATTGGCTTGCGGCACAGGAGCCTGTGCCTCAGTAGCGGCAGCTGCCAGAAATACGTTTTTACCGATGGATACAGAGATATGTGTCCGACTGCTTGGCGGCGACCTGTGGGTAAAATGTGCATCGGATTACACTATGACAATGCGGGGCAATGCGGTAGAAGTATTCAGAGGAGACTACGAACTATAAAAACTTATCGGACAATGAAATATATAGGAGCACACGTAAGTGCAAGCGGAGGAGTAGAGAACGCTCCCGTCAATGCTCAAAACATAGGAGCAACGGCTTTTGCCTTTTTTACCAAAAACCAACGACAATGGGTATCGCCGCCGCTTACGGAAAAGAGCATAGAAAAATTTCGTGCAAACTGCGATAAATACGGTTTTACCGACAGTCAGATACTGCCTCACGACAGCTATCTGATAAATCTCGGCTCGCCCGACGAAGAGGGACTTGCCAAATCGCGTAGTGCATTCACAGACGAGATGACACGCTGTGAACAGCTCGGACTAAGGTATCTCAACTTCCACCCCGGAGCACATCTGAATAAGATATCCGAGGGCGAGTGTCTGAAGATTATCGCCGAATCTGTAAACATAGCAATAAGTAAGACAAAAAACGTAGTGGCGGTAATAGAAAACACTGCCGGACAGGGCTCCAACGTCGGTTATCGGTTCGAACACCTCGCAGGGATAATAGAGCTGATAGACGACAAAAGCAGAGTAGGCGTATGTATAGACACCTGCCACGCTTATGCCGGAGGTTACGACCTACAGACACGCGAAGGGTACGACAAAACTTTCGATGACTTCGACCGTATAGTAGGCTTCAAATACCTGTGCGGCATGCATCTGAACGACGCTAAGAAAGGCTTAGGCTCACGCGTCGACAGACACGACTCGCTCGGAGCAGGTCTGTTGAGGGTCGATACTTTCAGGTGGATAATGCAAGACTCTCGTTTCGACAACATACCTCTGATACTCGAAACGCCCGACGAAACACTCTGGGCACAAGAGATAGAGATGTTGAAAAACTTTGCAAAATGATTGGCAAAAAAATATTTAATCGAATAAAAATGCAAAACAAAGACAAACAAACGCTTCTCGACGAACGATATATGCGTATGGCACGTATCTGGGCAGAAAACTCGTACTGTCTGCGGCGTAAGGTAGGAGCCCTGCTCGTCAAAGATAAGATGATAATATCCGACGGGTACAACGGCACTCCTTCGGGTTTCGAGAACTGCTGCGAAGACGAGCATAACAACTCCAAGCCATACGTGCTGCACGCCGAAGCAAATGCCATCTCTAAGGTAGCACGCTCCAATAACTCGAGCGACGGAGCAACGCTCTACGTCACGGCGTCTCCGTGTATGGAGTGTGCCAAGCTGATTATTCAGGCAGGTATACGGCGGGTAGTCTACGGCGAGGAATATCGTATCGCCGACGGACTGGAGCTGATGCGGCGTGCCGATATCGAAATCGTTTTTTGTGAGGTTTAGGTAGTCCTAAAAGTATTTTTCAGAATAAAAAAAGAAAGTAAAAAATGAAAAAGGTATTCATTCCATTTATGGTAGCGTTGTGTATCGCTTTGGGGATAGTAATCGGTAATTTCTACTCCAAACTGAAGACACAGAAACAACTATCGCTGCCATTCGACAGAATAGTAAAGACTAATGACAAGATTTCCGATGTATTGGATATTATAGAGGAATTCTATGTGGATACTATCGTCAGAGACAGCCTTGTAGAACAGGTCATACCTGAGATAATATCGCAGCTCGACCCTCATTCGTCGTATATACCTGCAAAAGACTTGCAGATGGTAAACGAAGAGTTGTCGGGTAGTTTCTTCGGTATCGGCGTGCAATTCAATCTGCAAAACGATACTATTTACGTTATCAACGTCATTTCGGGAGGACCTTCGGAGAAGGTAGGCATAATGGCGGGCGACAGGATTGTACGTGTAAACGATTCTGTGTTTGTTGGTAAAAAGATAACTAACGAAAAGGTGATAAGCACACTCAGAGGCGATAAGGGCACGAAGATAAAACTCGGCATCGTTCGTCGCGGCTCGAAGGAAATCACCAACTACGTAGTAACACGGGGCGAAGTACCCGTGAGCAGCATCGATATAGGTTATATGATTACACCGAAGATTGGCTATATATCCGTAAACAAATTCGGGGAGACGACCTACAAAGAGTTCCTCAACGCTCTGACAAATGTCAAACAGCAGGGGGCGAAGTCCGTTATCGTAGACCTCAGAGGTAATGCAGGCGGATATCTGGGTGCTGCCGTGGAGATGCTCAACGAGTTCCTTAAAAAAGACGACCTAATAGTATATATGCAGGGGGCACACCAGAAGCGTATCGATAGCTATGCCGACGGTACGGGGTCGTTTCAGAATATGAAGATGGCTGTCATCATCGATGAGTTTTCGGGGTCGGCATCGGAGATATTCGCCGGAGCCATACAAGACAACGACCGCGGTACTATCATCGGACGTCGTTCGTTCGGCAAAGGGCTGGTACAGAAACCTATACACCTGGGAGACGAATCCGAGATACGACTTACGGTAGCCAAGTACTACACCCCTTCGGGCAGATGTATTCAGAAGCCATATTCGAAGGGTAATATAGTCGATTACGAAATGGATTTGATAAACAGATTCAATCACGGCGAGTTCTATTCTCGCGACAGCATCAAAGAAAACACGACAGAGGTATATCATACCAAAGGCGGTCGGGTCGTCTATGGCGGCGGCGGCATTATGCCGGATATTTTCGTACCCTCCGATACGGTCGGCTCTACCAAATACTTCACAGAGATAGTAAACAAGGGATTGACCTACAAGTTTGCCCTCAACTATACGGACAACAACCGTACGAAACTCAAAAAATTTAAGTCGTCGGCAGAATTACAAGAATTTCTCGAAAAGCAAGACCTGTTTGCCAAAATGATGCTATATGCAAAAAAGAGCGGTGTGGTTTGCAGCAAAGAAGAGAAAGACAAGTCCAAGCCCCTCATAGAGCGTCAGGTGATAGCCTATATCGAACGTAATGTCCTGAACGAAAAGGGGTTCTACCCATACATCAACCAGACAGATAAATGTGTACAGAAAGCTCTTAACATTCTTAGTAAATAGTTTCATTCGTTGCTATTTACTAACATTATTCGTGCTCACAGAAGAGACGTCTCCACTCGGGGGGACGTCTCTACTTTTTTACGATTTGTACGACCAATATACGCCTAAAAAAAAACGGTGTTACGTCACAGAGGACAACACCGTTTTTTACAAGTAGTATAGTTGTATTTTTATCTCTTTGCGTTTATTTTACTATCACCTTTACGACCCTCGTTTTATCGGCTGCTTTGAGCGAAACCATATAAACGCCTGCTCCGAGACTTACGGGAATTTCCGTAAAGCCTTTATTTACGTTATAAGACGCTAACGTCCGTCCCGATACATCTATCAACGACGCTGTGCCGGCAGATGAGGTCATATTATTCACTACCAGCGTATTGCCTGCTGTCATATATGCGTCGAGTACATCAGAGTACGGATTGTCGTTATCTGTTGCAACTCCATTGCCATTTACTATCATAAATCGACGTTCTATCTTGTTGCTGCCTGCGGCAGTGAAGTTGTACACGGTAGTATCCAACGATAGCGGGATATATTTATTCTCTGCAAGGTCTAAAAGCTGCAGATTGCCGTAATGTTGCAAGTTGGAGGGTACGAGTGTAAGACGGTACTCTCCGTCGCCATTGGAGCGGAAGCTGATAACCTGTCCTACGATAGAAGGAGTGGTGCTTACCTGCAATTTGCCGTCTTTGGTATCGGCAAAGAGTATAGCCGACGACAGACGGTCGGCACCCAGCTTGTAGCCGTCGTAGCCGTTGTCGAAGCCGTCGGTAGTATTCGGAGTTTCGAACATAAACATAACGTCGGACGATGTCTTACCCGAAAGCCCTATCGTCATATAACTGTGTTTGGTAGGTGCGGGTACAGCCTCAGCCTCAATGCTTCCTTCTCCATTATAAGAAGGTGTTTTCTGAGGATGCCAGTTAGTGACTACTCCCACATTTTCATATTTTAGTTTAACGGTAGCATCCGGCTCATTGAATTTTGTCTGCTCGTCGGTAAATTTAAGCAAAAAGCCCTGCATTGACGGTATACGTCCATGCATTATGGTAGATGCTATATTCTGCGGTATGGCTATATACTGTCCGGGGGTATTGACTTCACTCGTCGGAGCAGGTGTATTATGATGAGTAGCCCACTCGGCAAAACTGCCCGTATTGTATATGTACACGGTTTTCTCCACCTCGGGGGGGAACTCCATTTTTTCTATCACGATAGAGGCAGTGTACGAATTACCGAAGATATTATAACCCAACCCATAATGTTTTAGTTTTTGGTCTGAACCTGTATAGGTAGTTATTTCGGCTGCCTTACGTGTAAGTGTCAGGTTCCTGTCGCCCAATACAAGTTTGCCTGCGATATAGTAAGTTTCAGGGGTTTTCTGAGTTAGCTCATACCCTGTAAATGCCGTCAGAGTATCGTATGTACTTACTCCACGCCATTTTTGGTAAAACCTTGTACCGTCGCCGTTGTACGTTTCGTCGTACCTACGCACAAAGCCCTTGTAGAAAGCACCTACGGCAAGTACCGAATCTACGGGCACACCTACATACTGCCACCGGTAAGAAGCAGGAAATTTCTGGTTAAATGTCGGGCTGCCGGGGATGTTGTCCGTCCAAGTCATAGGGGACGTTTGTTTTGCTTTCGAGTACATCATCACCGTTGCATAGACGGGTGTACCTGCCGGCTGTCCCTTTACTATAAAGGCACCGTTCGGTTGATCCTTAGCGGATTTTATAATTATCCTATTGATATTCTCTTTTGCACTGCTGCCCTCTACCGAACCGTGAACAGTAAGAGATTTTTCTGCGGGAATTATTGTCGCTTTAGATGTTTTGTTTATCAGTTCCCCTATCTCCTTATCGCCATTCACAACCATATTGTTCATAGCTTCTTTGCCATAATTGTCTACTGTTGCAAATTCGACTATCCCATTTTTAGGGGCAACTACACCATCATCCCAGTTACCACCCGTTCCAAAATTATCGTCTATGGTTCCTACCCATATATAACTAAGTCCACCACAACCGGGGTCCAATTCATCTACTATAATACTCCAATTCTTGGCATACAATGTAGCATGAGCCTGCTTTGCTGTACGGTTATAAAAACGATGTGTCGCTCCCAATGTTACGTTTGTTTTAATATTTGTATTAGCAGCCCATCCTATAAGGGTGGCAGAGTAGTTAATACAATCCATTCCCTTATCCCTGTCAGTATTATTGAGCATGCGCTCCGCCTTTTTTAACGAGCGTATATCCCACTTGGCAAGAGATTGATTAAAAGAAAAAGCGTTTTCAAACATAGAATTCATAGTCTCAACGCTGGATACGTCCCAATTATCAAGGTTTTTATTAAACCCTTCTGCGCCATTGAACATATTATCCATATTAACAACTTTATGGGTATTCCAATTGTTTAAATCTCGATTAAACAATTTTGCTCCCTCAAAAACAGCCACCATTTTGCTTATATTACCTACATCCCAACCTGAAATACTATTGTGTTTGTCTGTTAATTTTTCACAATAAGCAAATATGTATGAAATAGAATCAGCTATACTCAAATCAGGAACATCTATAGCAGTTAAATCGACTTCTCTTGCTTTGTAAAAAGCATGTCCGAGTCTTGTCCATTTGTTATTCCCCCAATGCTCAATTCTAACCAGCCTTTTATTGTCATATACTAAATCATTATCAATCATATAAAAACCTTCCAAAGAGCCGATACCTGCGCGGATTTTTATACGATAGAGACCAGAAGAAGGGAGTTCTTTTAGAATATACGGATGTCCTAAAGAACTATTGGCGTTATCAATAATTCCCTTAACTGTAGTTTCTGAAGTATCTGGTTTTAGTTTTATCCACTCTATAGTATAATTTGTACCAATAGCATGTATTGCTATATCCCTATCAGTAGCTAATTCAGGTAGCTTGCGAGAGGTTGGATTATCCGTATCCCATACCGATACGAATGGGTCTTGGGTTTGAGCGTCTAAGCTAAAAACTCCGAACAGCAGTACTGCTGCCGAGAGTAGTAACAATTTTTTCATACTCTTATTTGAAATTAAAAAAATTAAACCAATTATATGTGTGTATTGTAAATATTATTTTTGGATTGCAAAAGTAATGAAATTTTTCAATTTGCAAACAAAACGGTTTATTCATATTATGAATTTGTCGATTAAGCAAGAGCAGAACAAAAGCCAAATGTTTTTATGAAGTAAAAAAAGACCGGCAGTACGGAGCAAATTACAAATCGGAGAGTAAAAGATAAGATTTAAGGAAATGGATTGAATATTGCGAATTATCGATTTTAAATATTGTCGATTCATCGTCGACAAGAGACAAAAAAAACAGAAAACCCGATAAACTCATATACACAACCACTAAAATTTTCTAAACATCAAAAAACACAATATCGGGTTTTTTCTGCCAGAGGAAAAAATTCCTCTAATCAATAATCAAATCAAAACTCAAAACAAATAAATTATGAAAAAAAGTCGTTTGCTTCACAGCAATGATATAGGTGTCTGTTTTCTTCTATTAATACGAACATATCTTTTCACTAAAAGACATACTTCTATCAAGCAAATAATATACTTTCTTAATTTATTGCAAAATTACTACAAAAAAACACACTGTGCAATACGCAAATACACGTATTTTTATCAGTAATTTCCGAAGCTGTTTTGCGGAATTCCGCAAATTTTCTACGTATTTTCCGACAAAATACAAAAAAATGTTATCTTTGCAGTACCGAAAAAACATATTGGAAGCTAAATATAGAGCATTTTTATGAGACAAATATTTACATTAATAATCTCACTATTAATCGCGAACACAACCGTATACGGACAATCGGCAGAGATGAAAAAACATTTTGCTTCCATAGAAGCCGCCGAGCGAGAACAGAACCTCGCCAAAGCGTGCAGTGAATACAAAGCAGCAATAAATTACTGCCGCCAAAACAACGAAGATCAACACCACCTGACTAACTTACTCTTAGGGTATTGCATAATACTATCTTATGCCGGAGATTATTCAAAAGCCATAGCTACCCTAAACGAAGCAGCAGAACGTAACCACAGACAACCGACTCCCGACAAAGAGATAGAGGCAAAGATTTATATGCAGTTCGGAGTGATAAACTTTTTTCAGAAACGCTTCGATGACGCTCTGTTCTATTACCGCAAGTCGGAGGCTATTGCAGTAAGTACAAAAAACAAAATGGGAATATCGATAGCCAAAAACAACATAGCCAACGTATATCAGAAAAAAGGAGAATACCGACAGGCAATAGATAGTTATCGCAAGTGCATAAAACTACAAGAAGAGCTGCAAGATACCGCTACGCTTGCCAACACTTACTTCAATCTCGGCTCGTGCTACGAAGAGCTGAGTATACAAGACCGTGCCAAAGCCTATTACAAATTGGCGTACTCTTTAGCACACACTATCAACGATATAGAGATATTGTCGCTATCGTTGATACATCTGGCGAATATAGATGCCAAACGGGGCGAATACTCAAAGGCACATAATATGCTCGACGAAGCCGAATTTTCTGCAAAAAAAGCAGGACTGCGACAGGTGTTGGCGGAGGTATACTCCAAACGTACGCAAATATACGAACAAAAAGGCGACTATCGGGCTGCCCTGGAAGTATTCAAAGAACGACAATTGCTGCTCGACTCCATATTGGACGAGAAACTAAATCTCCGTACCAAAGAGTTGCAGATAGAGCACCAGACCAAAGAGAAAGAACAACAGATAGCCCTACAAAACGTAAAAATAAAAAACCGCAACAGGCTGCTTATCATAGTGATGACAGTACTTATTGCAGGTATTGTAATGATAATAGTGCTACTGTATCTTGACAAAAAACTAACCCGCCAAAGAGAGAGGCTCGAACAACTAAACGCCACCAAAGACAAACTATTCTCAATAATATCGCACGACCTGAAGTCGCCGGCTGTCGCTCAACAGTTGGCAACAGATGTACTCGTAAACAAGGTAAAAAGGGCAAACTATACAGACATACTCACACTCTGCAAACTGCTGCAAGACAACACTCAACAGCAGGTAGCTACCATAGAAACCCTTATGAACTGGACTCGTATGCAGACAAATAAGATAAAGTATACCCCACTGAATATCGATATAGTGCCTATTATCGAAGAAAAAACAAAACTATACTCGGTAGCGGCACAGAACAAATCGTTGATAATAAACACACGGTTACCCGATTCGTGTATCGTATATGCAGACCCTCAAATGATAGGCATTGTCGTACAAAACATCATAAACAATGCCATAAAGTTTACTCCCGAAGGAAAAACCATCGATATCAACTGTATCGATGGCGACAACGACGCCAATATATCGATTGTCGACAGCGGAGCAGGTATGACACCCGAACAATTAGCCGCCATAGAGAACCCTAAAGGGCAAGTAGAGGTACATTTCGGTACAAACGGAGAGAGAGGCACAGGACTCGGGCTGGCATTGTGCCGCGACCTGCTGGAGAAGAACAGAAGTCGTCTGATAGTAGAAAGCAGGCAACAGGTAGGGACAACCGTCGGTTTTACATTGAGAAAAAATTAATAAATACCCCAAAAATACAATCTGTATGAGTAAAGTAATAATCGTAGACGACCACATACTGTTTCGATTAGGCATAAGAGCCGCTATCGAAGAGAGTTTTGCCGATATATCAATCATTGCAGAGTGTAGTTCTGCACACGAGCTGCTCATTCATCTGAAAAACGGTACTAAACCCGACCTGATTTTACTCGATATAATAATACCCGAAATAGACGGAATAGAGATAGCAAAAATCATTTTGCGAGACTACCCCGATATTAAGATACTCGTGCTTACGACAGATACCTCTACCGAAATATGTTTCGGAGCTTGTAGACCTCGGGGTAAACGGCTATATGAGCAAAACAGCCGCAAAGACCGACCTCGTAGACGCCATAAAATCGGTACTCGGCGGTAAACCCTATTATGGCAAAGACATATCGAAAATAATATACGAAGTCTACATTGCAGGCAGCAAACAGGAAGTATCAGCCGACGCCGAAGCCAAATTTCATAGTATTACGGAGACAACCCGACTGACCACAAAAGATATACAAATAATAGAGATGGTATGCAGAGGATTGACGGCACGTGAGATAGGCGACAAACTAAAAATCAGTCAACGGACGGTAGAGAGTCACAAAAGCCATATTATGGAAAAACTCTGCTTTAAAAACATGGTAGATTTAATCAAGTTTGCTCTAAAAAATGGTATCATCAGCTGATGACTCACATTCACCGAAAATAGACCTCTATATTTTGTTTATAAAAAATATAATTGTGAGAATAAAATTTTTTGTTTACTTTTGCTCCCCCAAAAAATAAAAAATTTAACACATTCGAAACAAAACAATTAATAGTAATCTCATATCTATGAAAAAAATAGTACTGATAAGGCACGGCGAGAGCATTTGGAACAAAGAGAACCGTTTTACCGGTTGGACAGACGTCGACCTCACCCCACACGGAGTATCGGAAGCTATAGAAGCGGGTGAGCTGCTCCGCCACGAAGGATTTAGGTTCGAAAAAGCTTTTACCTCGTACCTGAAGCGTGCCAACAAAACTCTGAACGTGATACTCGACAAGATGGACCTCGACTATATACCTGTGGCAAAATCGTGGCGACTCAACGAGAAACACTACGGCAATTTGCAAGGACTAAACAAAGCAGAGACAGCCGCCAAGTACGGCGACGAACAGGTACTTATCTGGCGACGCAGCTACAACATACCCCCTGAGCCTATGCCTCGTACCGACCCGAGTTCGGCAGCGGGCGACCCTCGGTATGCAGACGTTCCAAAGGCTTATCTGCCAGATACCGAATCGCTCGAAGACTGCATAAAACGTACGATGCCATATTGGGAAGAGGTGATTTTCCCTTCGCTGATTTGTTATGACCAAGTAATAGTAGCGGCTCACGGCAACTCGCTGCGAGGCATCATCAAACATCTGAAAAACATATCCGACCAAGACATAATAAACCTAAATCTGCCTACGGCTGTGCCGTACGTGTTTGAGTTCGACGACGAGCTGAATATGGTCAAGGACTATCTCCTCGGCGACCCCGAAGAGATAAAAAAACGAATGGAAGCCGTCGCCAATCAAGGTAAAAGGCAGTAACCGAGACATAGCAAATAAGTACACACAAATAACAAGATGCACGACATAGAGAGCCTTTACGAGATATTCCGCCAATTCCCGAATATTACTATCGACAGCCGTTGCTGCCCGCCCGAATCGCTATTTTTCGCTCTCAAAGGTAAGAATAACGACGGAAATCGTTTTGCCGAAAAAGCTCTGCAAAACGGAGCCGAATATGCCGTGATAGATGACCCCGATGTTGCTGCCGACGACCGTTATATTGTAGTTCCCGACGTACTGACAGCTATGCAGCAACTTGCCGCATATCACCGCCGACAGATGAAAGCACGTATTATTGCCGTTACCGGTACAAACGGCAAAACCACTACGAAAGAATTGATTGCAACGGTGCTGGCAAAGCAATATAAAGTGCTTTATACCGAAAGAAATCACAATAATCACATCGGTGTACCGCTAACGCTATTGCGACTGACCGAAGAAGATCAATTCGGAGTAATAGAGATGGGAGCTAATCATAAGGGAGAGATTGCCTCGTTGTGTGACATCGCTCAACCGGATTTCGGTATAATAACCAATTTCGGCAGGGCACATCTCGAAGGATTCGGTTCGTTCGAGGGAGTAATAGAGGCAAAAACGGAACTCTTCGATTATCTGCGGGAACATAAGGGACGCGTATTTATCAACATAGGTAACTCCAACATAGTAGAGAAGGCAAAAGGAATAGGCAATATTTCGTACGGCATAAACAACGATAAGGCAGATGTTAGCGGATATATTACAGGGCAAAATCCGTGTATTTCGGTTTCGTGGGCTTCGCAACGTTTCTTTGTAGTAGCACAGAGCGTAAAGACTCATCTGGTAGGCGGCTATAATCTCGAAAACCTCCTTGCTGCTGTGGTAGTAGGGCTGTTTTTCGAAGTCGAGCCAAACGATATCAACGAGGCACTGTGCGGATACATACCCGAAAATCATCGGTCGCAATATATGAAGACCGACCGTAACGACCTGATAATAGACGCCTACAATGCCAATCCGTCGAGTATGGCGGCTGCTCTACGCAACTTCAATTCGCTCCCGTATCCGCACAAGATGGTGATACTTGGCGATATGCTCGAAATGGGCGACACTGCCGTAGAAGACCACGAAGAGATAGTCAATATCATACGCAACCAGCTATCTATCGACGAGGTATTACTTGTCGGCGAAATCTTCGCGAGCATCGACAGCGGTTACAAAACTTTCGTTACGGTAGACGATCTATCGGCATACCTCGAAGCCAACCCACCAAAAGACACGGCTGTGTTACTCAAAGGCTCCAACGGTATCGGCTTGGAACGCATAATAGCTTATCTGAAATAAATTACTTTAAAGTATTGTTTCCAAAAGTAGATTACAGCCAATGACAAGTGCCATCATCATATCTATCTGCGTGCTATTGCTGATAGCTTACATCTTCGACGTCAGTTCGCCGAAGACCCGTATACCGTCGGTAATACTGCTACTGCTCGTCGGCTGGGCTGTAAGGCAGGGGGCAAACTTCTTGGGGTTGCATATCCCCGACTTATCGCCTATATTGCCTGTAATAGGTACGGTAGGACTTATCCTCGTCGTTCTCGAGGGCTCACTCGAGGTGGAGTTGAATCGTTCTAAACTTGGGCTTATCGTTCGGAGTACGGTAGTAGCTCTTTTGCCGATAATACTACTGAGTATGCTGCTGGCTCTGGCTTTCGAGCATTTCGACGGAATTAGTTTCCGTACAGGGCTGCTCAATGCTATCCCGCTGTGTGTCATCAGCAGCACCATTGCAATATCGAGTTCGCAGAACCTACCGACGAAAGACAGCGAGTTCGTAACATACGAAAGCAGTCTGTCGGATATCTTTGGCGTAATATTTTTCAATTTCGTAGTACGCAACGAGGTTATCGACCTGAGCTCCTTCACCGAATTCGGTGCTCAAATAGTCATAATACTCGTTGTAACAGTAGCAGCTACACTAGGACTATCGTTTCTGCTGAGCAAAATAAAGCATCACGTTAAGTTTCTGCCCATTATTTTACTTATAATATTGATTTATACAATAGCCAAAATGTATCATCTGCCGGCACTGATATTTATTTTTGTGTTAGGTCTTTTCATAGGCAATCTCGACAAGTTCGAGCGTTTTCGTTTTATGAAAAGACTACGTCCCGAAATTTTGGTAAAAGAGGTAAGCCGTCTACAAGAACTTACCAAAGAGATAACGTTCTCTATCCGTTCGCTGTTTTTCCTGCTTTTCGGCTACCTCATCGAAACATCCGAATTGCTAAACACCAATACGCTCGTATGGGCTATTGCCATTTCGGGCGGTATATTCTTGGTTCGGTTCATATTCCTCAAGCTATCGGGACAAAACGTTTTCCCCCTGCTCTTTATCGCTCCTCGCGGATTGATAACAATCTTACTTTTCATATCCATACCTGTGGGTCAGACCACCAATCTGGTAAATAATTCGCTAATTATTCAAGTAATTATCATTACCGCCCTCATTATGATGATAGGATTGATGACAACAGGCAACGGAAAAGAAAAAATCGCCTCGGATATGCCCCAAACAACATAAATGGAGGCAAAAATATCCGTATTTACATTCCCAAAAATGATATTTCTTTATAAAATTATCTGTAGGAAAGTCTCCTACACTTGTAGGAAGAGTTCCTACACTTGAAGGAAAAGCTCCTACACTTGAAGGAAAGTCCCCTACACTTGAAGGAAAAGCTCCTACACTTGAAGGAAAAGCTCCTACACTTGAAGGAAGAGCCCCTACACTTGAAGGAAGAACTCCTACACGTAAAGGAAGAACTCCTACACGTGAAGGGGGGTTATCCGATATTTGCATATCATCTGCACGAGACGAAACAGCAAACAAATTTGTTTACCGCTCCTTTCCTTTGCCTCCAAACACAGTTTAATTCTATAAAAGGGCAAGAGGTTCGGCAGCCGTTGTAAGTGAATTTTCTTTTGTCACCGAACAGCCTAAACGGAAATGCTTTCCAAATAGTTCTGCAGGATAATAGTTGCCGAGATGCGGTCTATTACGGCTTTGTCGCGACGCTTACGGCGTCCGATACCACTCGCCAAAATGGTATCGAAGGCAAGCTTCGAGGTGAAACGCTCGTCATATTTTATCACCTCTATATAGGGATACAGCAAGGCAAAACGTTCTATAAATCGGTCTATCTCACGTGTTACCTCTGCCGGCTCGTTTCTGAGCGTCAGCGGATAACCTATAACCAATCTGTTGCAATCGTTTACCGTCAAATATTCATTCAAGAAATCGAATATGCGGGGGGTCTCCACCGTTGCAAGTGCCCCTGCAATCATTCCCAATGGGTCGGTAACGGCTACCCCTACTCTCTTCGTACCATAATCTATCGCCAAAATTCGTGCCATCTTATTCCCTGCTTTATCCTATTACGAAGGCACAAATATAATTATTTTCTCTATATTTGCAAAAAATAAAGTATCACACCACTCGTATGGAAAACTCTCTTACACCTCTCATATCGGACTTAGGGCTTATATTGATAGTAGCCGCAATGGTTACTCTGATATTCAGAAAACTAAAACAACCTCTCGTACTCGGATACATCATTGCAGGTTTTCTGGTGAGTCCGTATATCAATATAGTGCCGACCGTTACCGATATTCACAACGTGGAGACGCTTGCCGAGATAGGAGTCATCTTTTTGCTGTTCAGCCTTGGGCTCGAGTTCAGTTTCAAGAAACTGATGCGTGTGGGGGCTTCGGCTTCTATCACTGCCATAGTGGAGATATTGGTCATCGTCGTCGCAGGCTATCTTATGGGCAGGGCATTGGGTTGGAGTACGATGAATAGCCTCTTTCTGGGCGGGATGCTGGCATCGTCGAGCACCACTATTATCATCAGGGCTTTCGACGAACTCGGCATAAAGTCCAGAAACTACGCAAAGACCGTTTTCGGGGTGTTGGTAGTAGAGGATATAGTGGTCATCTTGCTTATGGTGTTACTCTCGACCGTCGCCGTTACTCAGAGCGTAGAGGGCGGCGAGATGCTTTTCACCATACTGAAACTCGGTTTCTTCCTTATACTCTGGTTTCTGCTGGGGATATTCGTCATACCTACTTTCCTGAAACGTGTAAAAAACCTCCTCGACGACGAAGGGTATCTTATCCTGTCGATAGGTCTTTGTCTGGGTATGGTGATAGTGGCGACACAAGCGGGGTTCTCTGCCGAACTCGGAGCTTTCATAATGGGGTCTATACTTGCCGAGACACTCGCAGCAGAACGTATAGAGCATATATTCAAACCCGTCAAAGACCTGTTCGGGGCTATATTCTTCGTATCGGTAGGTATGATGATAAACCCCGCTGTCATCGTACAATACGGCTTACCCGTGTTGCTGGTGGTGCTTCTGGTCATAGTGGGTAAATTCTCGGCAACGCTCCTCGGAGCTTTGCTCTCGGGGCAGTCGCTAAAACACGCCGTACAGGTGGCAATGAGTATGGCACAAATAGGCGAATTTGCTTTCATCGTAGCTACTCTGGGTATGTCGCTGGGTGTAATAGACGAGTTTCTGTTTCCCATAGCAGTGGGAGCATCAGCCATCACCACATTCACCACTCCTTATATGATTAAATACAGCGACAGAGTGTATCTGTTTATAGAGAAAATATTACCCGCCAAGTTCGTGCAGAAACTCAACAGCTACTCGGCAAGCTCGCAAGTGCTCGGCTCTCAGTCCGAGTGGCGACAACTCCTCAAGGGCAGCCTGCAGACGATATTGCTCAATGGGATAGTAGTCGTATTTATCATACTGCTGTCGTCGTATCTGATAGTGCCTTTTCTGCACAAGACATTCGACGGCAACATATCCGAATGGATTGCAATGATAGGTACTCTGGCTGTGGCAGCTCCTTTCATCTGGGCTCTGATGTACAAAAAGCCCAACTACATAACCCTCCGAGAGCTGTGGGACAGCCCCGAATACAACAACAAGCAGCTATCCGTACTCGCCGTGTCGCGAATGATTATCGGTATAATACTGATAGGATATCTGGTAAGTAAGTTCCTCAGCGTCGTGCAGACACTTATATTTCTGCCCATAACGGTGGTGGCAATATTTTTATTGTCGAAATATATGCAGAAGTTTTACAAGCGTATCGAGACCCGATTTGTTACCAACCTCAATGTCAGGGAGGCTGCGGAGAAGAAAAAGAACGAACCCATACAGAACATACGGCAGAGGTTGCGAAACTCCATCGACGACGTATCGGCTTGGGACGCTCACCTTACCGACTTGGAAGTACCCAAGAATGCACATTATGTAGGGCGTACTCTGGGTGAGCTCAATTGGCGGAAAGAGTTCCTCATCAATGTCATTTACATCAAAAGCGGCGACAGTATCATATACTCGCCTGGTCCCGATGCCAAGATAATGCCCCTCGACCACGTGGGAGTATTCGGCACCGACGAGGTGATAGAGCGGTTCAAAAAAGAGTTCCTTAACGAAAAGAAGACCGTTGCCCAAAACTTAAATCTGGACGACATCGTGGTACAAAAGCACTTTATCGACCCCGGTAGCCACCTGATAGGTATTACCATACGCAACTCGAAGATACGCGAAAATACCGACGGTATCGTAGTGGCAATAGAACGGGGCAAGGAGCGTATCCTCTCACCTTCGGCAAGCACCGTCTTGCAGCAGGACGACCTGATATGGATCGTAGGCGAAAGACAAAAACTCCGACGCCTCCAAGAATAAACGTTTCGACTCGTAATTCTCCTTCGCACAGCCGCTCTTCATTCCTACATTTTTCATTTTTTGGGCGTGCCCCTCGCCGCAAGCGGCTTCGGGTCGGGCTATCCGCTCTTACTCGCCGCATATAAACGGTTGGTCTTGTCTCTCAGCTCCTCCCTTTCCGTAATTCGTAACTGATAATTCGTAATTGATTCAGCGGCTCGTATCCGCTTCTATCCCTCACGCAGAGCTGGGCGAACACCAAACACCCAACACCTCGATTCAACGATTACACGATTCAACAATCAAACGTGATCAATATTTTTTGTAAAACAAAAAAATATATTACCTTTGCAACCTCGAAAAAAGTACGGATACTATTAGTATCTGCTACTACATAAAAAAATAATTTTTTTAATTAAATCAATTTCAACCTGATAATTGGGTTAGCACTCAATCATTATGCAACTACCCCCTCGATAACGAGTTGCCGTGGGTCGCGTGCAATCTGTTTTTATCGCAAATCATTTTATTCTTCTTCCAAAATCATTTAACACCATTAGCAACAAAAAAACATTAAATCATAAATATGTATAATATCTTACAGTTGAAAGCAAAGCAGTTGCCCGAGTTACAGGAAATTGCAAAAGAGATGAATATCAAAAAAGCGTCAAATCTCGACTTCGATGCTCTCGTATATGCAATATTAGATCAACAGGCAGTAGACAAAGCTCTAAAGCCCGTAGAGCAGGCAGCCAAGCCCAAAAGAGCACGGATAAAACGAACCCTTATAGCCGAAGAAGAGGCTGCCGCTGCCGTAGCAAAAAAAGACAACAAGCAGGCTGCAACCGAAGGTGAAAAAGCCAAAACCGAACAAGAACCAAAAGCAAAACATAACAATACGCCCAAAAACAGCAAAAACAAATCCCCCAAACGCTCCACCACAGAGCAACAGACAAAACAGGACAAAAAACCCGTTGTTCAGACAGCGACAACGACGCCGATACTCGACGACATAGAGACACTCGAAGACAATGACAGCGAAATATACGACGACATAGAGACTCCAAAACCGATGGAGGAGACAGTCGTTACAGCCCAAAACGACGTAGAAGAAGAGGTATCTCCGACACAGACAGTCGCCACACAGACAGTCGCCACACAGACAGTCGCCACACAGACAGACATCATACCACAGGCTGCTCCTCAGGAGAGTGACAAGGCAATAACCGAGAGATTCCAGTTCGACGACATAATAATGGGTACGGGAGTTTTGGAAATTGTAAACGAGGGCTATGGCTTTCTTCGCTCGCCCGACTACAACTACTTCTCGTCGCCCGACGACATATACATATCCGGCACACAAACAAAATTGCTCGGACTGAAAACAGGCGATACAATCGTAGGACCAATTCGCCCGCCACAAGAAGAAGAGAAGTATTTCCCTCTTGTCAGAGTACACACCATCAACGGATTGGAACCTGCCGCAATACGCGACCGTGTACCGTTCGAACACCTGACGCCGCTATTCCCCGACGAGAAATTCAAACTCACCACAGGCAAGGGCGACTCGTTATCTATCCGCGTTTTGGATATGTTCGCCCCCATCGGCAAAGGACAAAGAGGACTTATAGTAGCACAACCGAAGACAGGTAAAACAGTATTGCTAAAAGAGATAGCAAATGCAATAACAAAAAACCACCCTGAGGTGTATATGATAATACTTCTCATCGACGAACGTCCCGAGGAGGTTACCGATATGGAACGCAGCGTAAATGCGGAGGTTATATCGTCGACATTCGACGAACCTGCCAGCAAACACGTTCAGGTAGCCAATATGGTTCACGAGAAAGCCAAGCGACTTGTCGAAAGCGGACACGACGTAGTGATACTGCTCGACTCCATCACACGCCTGGCACGTGCATACAATACCGTACAACCCGCTTCGGGCAAGATACTCACCGGTGGAGTCGACGCCAATGCACTGCACAAACCAAAACGCTTCTTCGGGGCTGCCCGTAATATCGAGAAAGGAGGCTCGCTTACCATAATAGCAACAGCACTGACAGAGACAGGCTCCAAGATGGACGAGGTAATCTTCGAAGAGTTCAAAGGAACAGGCAATATGGAGCTGCAGCTCGACCGACGGTTGGCAAACAAACGCATCTTCCCCGCCGTCGATATCAATGCCTCCAGCACACGTCGCGACGACCTGCTGCTCGACACGCAGACTCTGAACAGAATGTGGATACTGCGTCGTTATCTGTCGAATATGAATCCTGTCGAGGCTATGGAGTTTCTCCTGCAACGACTCGAACGAACGGAAAACAACGAGGAGTTTCTGGCATCGATGAATGATTAGTACTGATTGGATTTGTAATATTCCTCGAAGAAAAACCATTGCTTTACGACAATAAAGAAATAACCGACGATGCACCCTTTGGATAAATTCAAATATTGCCCCGTATGCGGAGCAGACAACTTCACCGAGAACGACGACAAATCGAAAAAGTGTCATAAATGCGGTTTCCGTTACTATCTGAATGCCGTATCGGCGGTGGCGGGCTTCATCGTAGACGACAACAACCGACTGCTGCTGTGTCGGCGGGCAAAAGAGCCTCTAAAAGGCACTTGGGATTTGCCGGGCGGATTCGTCGATATTGGCGAGACAGCCGAAGACGCCATCAGACGCGAAGTAAAAGAAGAACTCAACCTGCATACGGACAGCATCAGGTATCTGTTCTCGATACCAAACGAGTATCTCTATTCGGGCTTCAACGTGCGTACTCTCGATATGTTTTTTATGATAAAAATCAGCGACTTGTCTATCCTGACGGCAAAAGACGATGTCGCACAGGCAATGTTCATTCCTTTCGACCAAATAAATATCAACAGCATCGGGCTGAAATCCATAAAAATAGCTGTCGAAAAATTTTTAGCTTCACGCGTCTGAAACAACAATCTTTTTTGTAACTTTGCACTTTGGCTTTTGGCAAGCTATCTATCTATTTTATAACCATATAAAAAGGCAATCGGGCACGAAGGTAAAAGATGAAATTTTTGAAGATACTGTCATCGCTCAAAGTGATATTCGTATTCATTTTGTTGGAGATACTGGCTTTGCTAATAATTGCCAATAAGAGTGTTTTTCAGCGAAGCCATTTCGTACAGCTCTCTATGGACGTCTCGGCTATGATGTACGAAAAAACAAGTGAGCTGACAAAATACTTCGGGCTGTACTCCACCAACGAAGAACTCGTGCGACACAATACCGAGTTGCAGAAAAAGGTTGAGCATCTGCAAAATATAGTCTCATCTAACGAATATCTGGCTTCCGTAGGACACGACTCGGCAGTGGCTTTCGTGCCGGCTAAGATAGTAAGCAAGACACTGAACGATTTGGACAACTATTTTATCCTCAACAAAGGAGAAAAAGACGGCATTAGCGAAGGTTTGGGCGTGGTCTGCAACGGCAATGTATTGGGCGTGGTACAATACGTGTCTCGTAATTACTCGGCTGTATTGCTTGCTATGTCGGCAAAAATGAAACTCAGCGGAATGATTAAGAACGACGGACACCTGTGTACCGTCATCTGGGACAAGGTATCCACCTCTAAGGCAGAGATAGAAGACATACCCTACCACATCGACGTTAAAATAGGCGATACTATCGTTACAAGCGGGTTCTCGTCTATTTTCCCCGAAAATTATGTAATCGGTACCATCTCCAAGATTACCAAAAACAAATCAACCGCCTCCAACGACCTACAGATTAACTATTCGGTCGATTTTATGCGTGCCAAATATGCCGAAATAGTTATCCCCAAAGACATAAACGAGATTAATAAACTTAAAGAACAGACAAACCAATGAAAGATATCTTCGTAAATGCTTTGGTAATAACATTGATGTTGCTCTTGCAAGTACTTTTCTTCAACCAAATCAATCTGTTTGGATACGGATATATTTTTGTCTATCTTATTTTTCTGATAGTAACTCCGCTAAGTGTCAAGACAATACCATTAATGCTGGTGTCGTTCGTCATAGGTTGTGTACTCGATATTTTTATGCAAAGTTATGGTATACATACGTTTGCTATCACACTCATTGCAGCCATACGTCGCAGTTTGCTCAATATATTCTTCTCCAAAGAAGATTTGGATTATAGTACGAGTCTATTTGTGCGTTTTTCGTACGCTTACTATAAATACGTAGTTATAATAGTTCTAATATACTGCCTTACAGTATTTTCGATGGAGGCATTTTCTACGAAACTCATTATTCCCGTTCTGCAAAAAACGGGTGTAAGTACTGTCGTCACTACTATCTCAATCTTTTTTGTACAAGCTCTTACACTCAGAAAATACGATGAGAGATAATTACAGGCACAGGAGTTTATATATCAGACTGTTCGTTGTCATCGGAGCTTTGATATTGATAGGGCAACTCATAAACTTACAGATAATCAAGGACTACGGAGAGCAGGCAGACGACAACGCTTTCTTACGAAAGACCATCTACGCTATGCGGGGACTGATATACGACCGCAATGGTAAACTACTGGTATTCAACCAACCAATCTATGATATAGACATTATAGTAAAACAGTGGGACGACCTGAAAAAACAAAATACACCAGTAGACACCACCGAATTATGCCGAGTACTCGGTATCGAGAAGAGCGATTTCATCGAACGGCTCGACAATCTCAAAGACAAGAATAAAAACATCAACTATTCACCCATACTGCCACAAAAACTTATCACACAGCTCACTCCCGAAGAAGCTGCCGTAATACAGGAGGTTATATGGAAGTTTCCCGGCATATCGCTCGTCAGCCGTACTATGAGGCAATACACCACTCCCTACGCGTCTCACGCCATAGGCTCCATTGGCGAAGTGTCGAAAGCCATACTCAAAAAATATGGAGATGAGTATAAACAAGGCGATTACATCGGCGTGAGTGGTGTCGAGAAACAGTATGAAGACATACTAAAAGGGAAAAACGGATTAGAAATATTTCTCCGCGATGTAAAGGGCAGAATACAAGGCAAATACAAAAACGGCAAAGAAGATGTAGCCCCCGTAGGCGGCAAATCGTTGACACTGAGTATAGACATCGATTTACAGGCGTATGGAGAGATGCTTATGCAGAACAAAGTAGGCAGCATAGTGGCTATAGAGCCATCTACGGGCGAAATCCTCGCACTTGTGTCGTCGCCGAACTACGACCTGTCCGACCTTATCGGCAAACAACGCAGCCAAAACTACGCAAAACTCCTCAGAGACCCATACAAGCCGCTCCTCGACCGCCCAATGATGGCATATTACCCTCCGGGCAGTACTTTCAAGACAGCCAATGCTCTCGTATTCGAACATCAGAAAATAATCGACAGAGACACACGTTTCGGCTGCCATTCGGGTTATATCGTAGGTAGCTTCCGAGTCGGTTGCCACTCGCATTCGTCGCCACTCGACCTACCCAATTCCATATCAAACTCGTGCAATGCATACTATTGTGCAGCCTTACGAAAGATGCTCGACGACCCCAAATACGGTAATATAAAAAATGCATTCAACGAGTGGAAAAAAAATATCGTATCCTTCGGGTTCGGGCATAAACTCGGCGTAGATTTCCCCAACGAGAATCGGGGACTCATACCGAACACCGACACTTACGATAAGATACACGGCAAAGACCGCTGGCGGAGCCTCAACGTAGTATCGATAGCAATCGGACAAGGCGAAGTACTGGCAACACCTATTCAGATGGCAAACTTCTGTGCCATCATTGCCAATCGCGGATATTGGATACGTCCGCATATACTCAAAAAAGTAGAAGGATACCCGCTCGATACAGCCTATACCAACAAACGCTACACCGACGTAGAGCCTGAGTATTTCGAGCCTGTCGTTCAAGGTATGGAGTGGGCGGTCAATGGCGGCGGCAGCGGCTCCACGGCACGCATAGCCCGAATAGACAGTATCATAGTATGCGGTAAGACAGGTACTGCCCAGAACCCGCACGGCAAAGACCATTCCATATTCATAGCATTCGCACCGAAAGACAACCCGAAGATTGCCATAGCAATAGTGGTCGAAAACTCGGGATTCGGTGCCACCTGGGCTGCCCCGATAGTATCGTTGATGATAGAAAAATATCTGAAAGGCAAAATCTCCGAGAAGCGTCAGTGGCTCGAAGACCGAATGCGTAATGCCAACCTGATGCCACCTCTCCCCCAAGAGGCGTCTGTGCCCGATACCGTTACCCGAACACGTCAGTAAACACCTTTTCGCGTAAGTACTCCCGAAAAAAAAGTGCTCCCTGTTGATGTACAAGGAGCAAAACAAAAGTTTTCACTACGGAATAATCCTTATTGTGAATTGCTCAAAAATTTGTAATGCAAAGGTACAATATTTTTCCCAATCAACCAAATTACAAATGTTTTATAGACTATTAGCATTGCTTATATCAGGCACAAGATCTACAATAGTAGAAATTATAAATGTCTTATAGACATATTGTTTTTTCACCCGAAGACATATATCTACAATAGTAGAAATTATAAATGTCTTATAGACAGTCGAAGAAATCAGAGACGAGTTTCTGATCTACAATAGTAGAAATTATAAATGTCTTATAGACCTAAAACCGAAATCACAATCAACATCAGATCTACAATAGTAGAAATTATAAATGTCTTATAGACCATCACCTCTATTCTGTCCAACATACCATCTACAATAGTAGAAATTATAAATGTCTTATAGACTCTGAATAAAACATTTTGTATAAAATATATCTACAATAGTAGAAATTATAAATGTCTTATAGACGTGAAATGGTCGCAGTGGCTATGAGTTAATCTACAATAGTAGAAATTATAAATGTCTTATAGACGAGCTATGAGGACAAACGTAAGCGATTTATCTACAATAGTAGAAATTATAAATGTCTTATAGACGAGAGGCACTATTATAGTGAGGTGGAGAATCTACAATAGTAGAAATTATAAATGTCTTATAGACTTGCTGCCATTTGTTGTTTATTTTTACATCTACAATAGTAGAAATTATAAATGTCTTATAGACGGTCAAATGTTAGGTTGTCCTTGATATAATATCTACAATAGTAGAAATTATAAATGTCTTATAGACTCTATCTAAAAAACACATTGCAAATGTACAATTAATTATTGGTTTATACAAAGTATTTTACACAAAATGTCAAAGAACAATCACAAAAGAGTATTTTATCCCCCCCTGCAAAAAACAAATTTTCATAGTTTATTTATTATCAAGACAATAATCAAACTTTGTATTCTCCATTGACACCGACATTTGCACAAAGAAATCAAAAATACAAAATATCCGTATCCCTATGGATTGCATTACCGTATTTGACGGCGGTTTTCATATCGGTTTCGAAAATAAAAATACTATCTCCACCGTCGAACTCTTTGGCAAAAATGGTCTCGACTTTCACTTTCAGTATATCCAAAATACGTTTGGTATTATTGAACTCATAAACCGAAAATTGCAACCGTATACCTCCATTTTTCAAAAGCATCTTCGAAAAACGAGTTCTCAACTTTGTGTTCGATATGTCGTAACTTACAATAACCATAATTGTGTCTCAAATTAAAAATTTCGGATAATCGGCAACCGTAGCTCCCCGCATAAAACAACGATAATACGCCTGAATATATTTGAAGACATCACCCTTGTACCGTATAAGCACATCGAAAAACAAGCGGCAGTAATCTTTATTCTTTTCTGTCCTCAAACGCCATTCACCCTTATTGACCACAAAGTCTTTATCCGTACACTGTTTACGATTGAAAGCCGAACGAACAGTATTGTCTATAATACATCTGAAAGGTTCCATAAGATCACAGACAAGAGATTTGCGTTTGAACCATAAACGATGATAAACACCTGCATAAATATCGAATCCGAACATTCTCACAAAACTTTCTATATAATTAAACAAAATCGTATAGCCAATGTCGAGAGTAGCATTCAAAGCATCGGATTTTATACGTGGGCGGCGTACCGTCCAGTTGTTATTCTGAAAGTATGCGGCAAAAAAAGATTTGGAAACTATTCCTTCAAGCCCCATAAGTCGGTCATAATCCAAAATGGCATCAATCGCATCTAACGCACGAGTACATCGGAATTTGGCAATCGTTGTAAGTTCGTCGCTCATACGGGTATTTTTCAACAGTGTCAATTGATTGGCTATCTTGTTGGCAACAAGTATCTTTGCAATAGATATATCATTCTTGCTCATTTCATACTGTTTACGACGTAGCAGATAATTGGCTCCCGCTGCGTCTGCCCAAAAGAAAACCGGACGAAGACTCGGTTTCATAACAACCAGTGCAATATTGAATTTCTTACATTTTTCTATCAACGGAGTAGTAACCGAGATATGCCCTATAACGAACAATGCCAATATTTTTTGAAACGGAAGTTTTGTCAGAGTTTTGCTACCAATGTCATTTACTTCTTCGAGCAGCAACTCTCCGTTGCTTACCCGTAAATTACGTTTTTCTAAGCAATTTACGACAAAAATCGTTCTGTATTCTATATCTTTATGTGTAAACATTGTCGGATTGTGTTTTGTCGCACAGACTACAATAGATGCAGTGAGCACATTTATTAGGGTTTACAGTAATAGCTTCGTTCGGATTGAACTGCCTGAATTGCCGTATTAAATCATATAATTCACTTTTATTGTGATTATTAGGGATATCGACAGGTATCATTCTGTTGGTGGAAATCTCGTAGAAAGATATGCGCTCTACCTCGTAACCCATTTCGCACAAACAAAAGTATTGAGCCCACAGTTGATAAATCTGTCCGCGGAATATCTGTTTAAGTTGATATTTGCGTTCTATCAGCCATCGTTCCGTAAGGCGATATATATCTATTTTTCCCATAACACCCAATTCTTCGGACGAAACCGGCAAAGAGAGCAGGTCGCTCTTTTTGGTACTCGATGTTTTACCGTCGATACCCTTATGAGCCGCCTGTCCCTTTGTTTGAGGCACTGCGTGATATATATCCTCGTCCGTCTCAGCATATACATTGTGTAGATAGATGGAATACGGACAGAAAATAAAATCATTAAGCGTCGATATAAGAATGAGGTCTTCCAATTTAATCTTCCAAATAAGGTTTTGTTTGTGCAAATTTCAGCCACTCTTTGTTGCTTATGGCAAGACTGATCTTCGCCGAATCATTTTCTTCCTGTTTCATCTTTCTTATTGCCAACAATCCTTTTCGGGCAATATTATATGCTCCGTTGGCATCGGCATTCATAGGCAAGACAGCGTTTTCTTTCAACTCTGCCTGCTTCCGACTGTCGAAGAAGCATCCGGTATCGTTGGCAACAGGCGATATAAGATAATCAATATCAGAAGAAGGCATACTGTTACGCATCTGCAAAGTCAACCTGAGTAGTCGCAACAATTCTTCAAAAAACTCTTTTTTGTTCTGAGTGTTTATTTGCTCCCTCAAATCTTTGCTTATGTCTACTCCATAAGCCTCGAAGTGTTCTTTGAATGCCTTGGTCAAATCGATTTCTTGTCCCTCCCATTCGTTGTTTCTTTGATGATTACGGCAAATTTGTATTCTCTTGCCCTGCGTACATATTGTCCAGTCTCTGCGAGTCCCCTCTGCCTTGGGGCTGAAGCGAGTGTAGTCGTCGACTACAAACTCAAACCAATCTTTGTCGCTGTTGTAGCGTATGCTTTTGAACTTATCGAAAAACACTTTTGCCTTCTCGATATTTTCGTAATGTGTATCAAACAGATTCACAAAACCTGTAACAGGGTCTATTTTACTGGTATTCCACGCGGGAACATAAAACAAAATACCGCTTTGTTTACCGAGAGTCTTAAAACTTTCGAATTCGCCTGTCAGTTGATATGCTCTCAGCAAACCACCGGTTTCGGCGACAGGCTTTTTCTTATCTACCAGATAGTTTAGCTTGTCTATCAACATCTTTTCGAATTTTTGATAAACCTGTTTTTCCACTTTCTGTCTGCTACGCATAAATCCGAAGTTCAAATCTTCGAGTACTATAACTGCATTGTACTTTATCGCCAATTCACTGATTTTATGTATTACTTGGCTTAGGTACCCTTCCTTTAATTCACGTATATTTTGTATTGTCTGCCAGTTTCGACGAGCCTCTGTTCGCTCACCTTCACGAGTATCGAGCAACTCGTGGTAGTCGGTACGGTAAGTATTACCATTATATTCGTTCACAATCTCATTCAACGAAAACTGCTCTTTGATATTGCCTCTCGAGTCTATAACGGTAAGATACAGCAAATGCCGCTCTCCCCTATCGATACCTATTATATGTAGGTCGGTGGCAGAGCGAATGTGTCGTTTTACGAGTTGGTTAATATTACTGCCACCTACACTCTTGAAATTCATTGTAATCGGCACGTGAAACAGAAATTTATCTACCGTATAGCGACGATCTTTTATCAAATCATATTCAAACTTACTCTCTTTCTTTTGGTTATCTTTGTTTTTATTCTTAATCGGACTATTGGCTGGATGTGTCGGAGACTGTACGGTAATACTCGATTTACGGAAAAAGACCTCTGCCTCACCATTTAGTTTATATACCACATCCTTCAGATTCTCTTCGTCGAAAAGCATTTTCCAATACAGAGTATGCATATTTGGCGTTCCTTTACTGTGAGCAGAAAAATCTTTGTTATATATCTGAAAAAGATATAGTTTACCTTCTTCTACCAGCGATTTTATGTAGTCAACAGATACTTTGCGAAACGACATTTTATATCCTTGCTGCTCAACTTCACGATAAAATTCACTTATATCTTGGTAAGTACTTGTGTCGGAAAACTTGAAGTCGAATTTTTTCCAGTCGTCGTGCCTCTCAATGGATTTTTTGAAAAAGTCTATCAAAGCCCTACAGTCGCCCAAATCGAAACCTGCACCTTTTTTATGAGTGCCTCTTTCATATTTACCAAGTAATTCTTCGCTTGGGAGAAATCTTTGTATCCCTGTTTCCGAAAAGAAAACTTTCGGTAGCATTTTGTTGGCACCCGGTAGCAATTTGTACTCCATCTTATCATAGCATTCTCCATCGTGAGGCAAATCCTCTCTATCGACAAAAACTCTATTGTACTTCTTGCCCATAATACCCAAATAGTAAAGACCGTCTTTGCAAAAAATTACCGTTGTATTATCGGGTTCTTTATTCAAATCCCAACCGTCCATCAATGTTGAGTTTTCGAAATTAAGTTTTATCTTCTTTGTCGAATACGGTTTACTTGTAAGGTAATTGCGAACCATATTGTAAAGAGGCGTTACTTGGTCGAGTTTTGTCCAAAGAGACGTAAATTCACCGTAAAAAACGCCATCTTTATCAGCTTCGTCTCCTTTACCGAGCAGCGGTTTTATAAATCGCTGTAAGTCTTTTATGGCATCTAATAGAGTTTTTATTTTCTCTACATTGCCTTTGTCTTGCATCAGATTATTGTCTGTAATATTATCTGCATTATTCAATAATTCTTTAACCGACTCATAAGCTCCCTCTATATTCTTTTTGAAAGACGTTGTATCTGTTTGTTCATCATCTATCTCCGACTCTCCCATCGCAACGAAATAATCTTCTACACGTTTTACATACGTTTCTCCGAGTTGAGCAAGACATTCATCGACATCTCCTATCGAAATGCTGTCGATGGTTTTTAATTTTTTATCGATACGTTCCGCAAATTTCTCCAATGACTCTCTACTCTTTTGCGGATTCCTTTTAGCACAATCCTCTCTAATAGCCTTACTTATAATATCCCATCTGCCAAACATTTTCTGAGAAATATATGACAGTTGCGAGTCGTTACTGATATAAATCTTACTCAGATCGTATGTAGACAGCGACTTCAATATCGATTCCAATTTATCGAATACTTTTTCTTTTTCCGACAACGCATCATAGCACTCTTTGATTTTTATCAGCAAATTTTTGTCGGAATCAAATTTCGGCGGCAACCACGAAACGGACTCGCGATCACTCAATATCTGCTTATAGAGTGGCTTGAGTTTGGGCAAACGGTTCGACCTATCAGTTTGTTGCTGATTGTACTCATTGATGTATTGATTCAATCCTTTTATTTGTATTTTGTTGTCTTCTTCTGTCCGTCCCCCGACGATTGCATTATATAGGTCTATCTGTTTTTGTGTGAGTAGTTCATCGTAATAGTCCAATCTAAACACTCTTGATATTTCCTCCACATTTAAATACTCTTTAAAGTCCTCATAAAGTGCGTTTATCTTTTCCGCAAGGGGCGACGAAACAACCTTTTCGAATGCGGCGATGTTGTCGACGAATTTCGGCAGATTTTCATTTATCAGACGAAACGCTATGGCTGTCGACTTCTCTTCTTTGGAGTACATATTCTTTCGGTTCTTATGAAACTCCGTAAAATATGTGGTAAAATTCTTGAACTTTTCTACGAGTTCCTTTTCGCTTTCATTCGTTAAAAAATCAGGCAAATCCGTTGTTATAAGCTCTTTTTTATCTATTCGTTTGTACTTTTCGGATTGCGTCAACTTATTTACAATTTGCTTACGGAGATTGTTTTGTATGGTCTTGAATGTCTTCTGCTCCTGCTCGTTTCTTTTCTTTAAGTTGTAATACAGATAATATTCCGACAGAGAATTATTACTTCTACCATCTGCCTCAGTATCAAAAGTAAAACCCGATAATGCCTCATCTATAAGGCATTTATGATACTTGTCAATAATTTTTTTGACCTTGACATAATCGTCGGCTCTGACCGCATCATGCTCCAGCAATTTGTTTCTTTGTATGTGTTCGAGTGTTTTGCCTATCGGTTTCAACTCGAATCGCAATGTTTTGGATATAGGATAAAGTCCCACAAACTCATTAAACTTTCTCATATTATATAGTTTTTTTAAATTAATAAATCTATATTCATATACAATGCACTCCATCATTTATTTTCATTATCTTCATGCATTCAAACAAATATTTTATTACCCAGCCCACAAATCAACAAAAAAATAGTCTCACTATATTTAGTCATAACAAATTCAAGCAATTCACAACCAAACAAGATATTTAATTCAAATTCTGTTTGTAATTATGAGGTTTATAGCGAGACTAAATTTTCTGCAAAGGTAATACATTATTTTTTATATACAATATCTTGTTTGTAATTTTTTATTTTATTTGAATCACAATAAAAGCAACTAACAAGAACGTTACTGTAATATTTCGAAAATTCATTTACAGCAATAAATGCTATTCGAAGACTTATTTGTATTTTTGCAGTCGAAATAAGTTTTTATAAATCAATAAATAGTTTTTTATGAAAAATATTTTAGGACTTGATTTGGGCACAAACAGTATCGGCTGGGCTTATGTAAAACAAGCTCAAAATGACTCGGAAAAATCAGAAATCGCAGAATTGGGCGTAAGAGTGAACCCTCTTACAGTAGACGAAAAGACAAATTTTGAAAAAGGCAAACCAATCTCTACCAATGCCGATAGAACACTAAAACGAGGAGCCAGACGCAACCTACAACGCTACAAACTTCGTAGGCAAGAGCTAATAGAGTTACTAAAAGATTATCAGGTGATTTCTGACAAAACTATTTTAGCCGAAGACGGCAAAGAGACAACTTTCGAGACACTCAGATTGAGAGTAAAATCTGCAAAAGAACAGGTTTCGTTAGAAGAGTTGGCTCGCATTCTATTGATGATAAACAAAAAAAGAGGCTACAAAAGCAGCAGAAAAGCCAAAAACGAAGACGAAGGACAATTGATAGACGGAATGGAAATAGCCCGAAGATTGTATGACGAAAACCTAACCACGGGGCAATTGTCTTTGCAGCTTCTAAAAGAGGGGAAAAAGTCACTACCCGACTATTATCGTTCCGATTTACAACACGAATTAGACAAGGTTTGGAATTTTCAGAAACAGTTTCACCCCGATATATTGACAGACGAATTTTATACCTCCATTCAAGGTAAAGGACAAAAAGCCACACGTGAATCGTTTTCATCGAAATACGGGATAGATACTGCCGAAAACAAAGGGAGCCGAGAAGAAAAGAAACTACAAGCCTATCAATGGCGAGCCGATGCTACCCACAAAGAACTCACCAAAGAAGAGTTGGCTTTTGTGATTACCGAAATCAACAATAATATAAACAATTCCAGCGGATACTTGGGAGCAATCTCAGACCGTAGTAAAGAGCTGATTTTTGCTAACGAAACAGTAGGAGAATACCTTTGGAAGCAAATACAGAACGACCCACACACTTCTCTGAAAAACCAAGTTTTCTACAGACAAGATTATTTCGATGAATTCGAACGGATTTGGGAGACACAATCCGGATTTTATCCCCAGATTTTGACCGAGAGTCTTAAAAACGAACTGCGAGATATTTTGATTTTTTATCAGAGGAAGCTCAAGTCACAAAAAGCATTGGTAAGTATTTGTGAGTTCGAAAGTAAAGAAATACCTCTGAAAGACAAACAAGGAAATCCGATATCGAAAAACGGGATACCCGTTACAAAATTGGTGGGACCGAAAGTAGCTCCAAAGTCATCACCTCTGTTCCAAGAGTTTAAGATTTGGCAAAATCTCAACAACGTTTTAGTTCGACCCAAAGGTAGCAGAAAAAGAAAAGTTACTACAAATCAACAATCTACACTCCTTGAAGGACAAGAACCTGTTTTCGAACTGAATTTGGAGCAGAAAGAATTACTTTTCGAAGAATTGAATCTTAAAGGTAATCTAAAAACAGATTATTGTTTGGAACTTATTGGATACTCTGCCAAGGAGTGGGAAATGAACTACCCTACTCTCGAAGGTAACAAAACAAACAAGGCATTATACGAAGCTTATCTAAAAATTATCGATTCAGAGGGTTATGACGCAAAAAAACTACTGAAAGTAAAAACCGACAAAGACGATATAAATCTTGACGACATCAAAGTATCTGCCTCGGAGATAAAAACTATGATTTCCGATATTTTCAATGAATTGGGTATCAATACAAAAATATTGGATTTCGACGCCGAATTGGAAAGAAAGCAATTTGAGGCACAAGCCTCTTACAGACTTTGGCATTTGTTGTACTCTTACGAGGGCGATGACTCAAAAAGCGGAAATGAACTGCTATACAGGCTCTTGGAAGACAAGTTCGGATTTAAGCGAGAACATTCTAAAACATTAGCAAACGTCTCTTTATTAAGCGACTACGGAAATCTGTCTACAAAAGCCATACGAACAATTTATCCGTATATCAAAGAGAATAAATTTAGTACTGCTTGCGAATTGGCAGGTTATCGTCATTCAAAACTCTCGATTTCCAAGGAAGAGAACGAAAATCGTACTCTGAAAGACACTTTGGATGTCCTGAAAAAAAACAGTCTGCGTCAGCCCGTAGTAGAGAAGATTCTTAATCAGATGATTAACCTGATAAATGAATTGATAGAAAAACACAGCGAAAAGGACGAAAAAGGTAATATCGTAAAATATTTCAAGTTCGACGAAATTCACATAGAATTGGCTCGTGAGCTGAAAAAGAATGCCGAAGAACGCCGAGAGCTCGACTCAAAAGTAAGAGAAGGTAAAGACCGCAATGAAAAAATCATAACAATATTAAAATCAGAATTTGGTCTACCATACCCCACTAAAAACGATATTACTCGTTATCGCTTGTACGAAGAACTGAAAGATAACGGATACAAAGACCTATATACCAACACTTACATACCGAGAGAAAAATTATTCAGCAAAGAAATTGACATCGAGCATATTATACCAAAATCAAGACTATTCAATGATAGTTTTTCGAACAAGACTATATGCTACAGACAAGACAATCTGAATAAAGGAGAAAGAACAGCATACGATTATATCGAAGGACTGGGAAAAACACAATTGGACGAGTATCTCAATCGTGTAGAAAACTTGTATACGAATAAATTTATTACAAAGGCAAAATACCGTAATTTACTCAAAAAAGAATCCGAAATCGGCGATGGATTCATAGAAAGAGATTTGCGAGAAACACAGTATATTGCAAAAAAAGCCAAAGAAATGCTTTTGCAAATCACTCGTCACGTAGTATCGACCACAGGCAGCATTACCGACCGTCTACGCGATGATTGGGAGTTGGTAAACGTAATGAGAGAGTTGAATCTGCCAAAATATAAAGTATTGGGACTAACCGAAATACAGGAACGCAAAAATGGACAAACAGTGGAAGTCATAACCGACTGGACAAAACGTAACGACCATCGCCACCACGCAATGGACGCCCTAACAGTAGCTTTCACCAAACACAGCCATATTCAATACCTTAATTTTCTAAATGCCCGCAAAGACGAGAAACACAAAGAGTATAGCAATATTATGGGTATTCAACAATTAGAAACCGAGAAAACGACCGATAAGGACGGTAAGGATAGACGGGTTTTCAAAACTCCTATACCAAATTTCCGCCAAGTGGCAAAAGAACATTTAGAGTCGATTCTGATTTCTCATAAAACAAAAAATAAGGTAGTTACAAGGGCAACAAATAAGATTGCAGGAAGCAAAAAACAGCAGGAAACCCTCTCTCCTCGCGGACAATTGCATAAAGAAACGGTTTATGGCAAATACCGACGTTACGTACAGAAAGAAGAAAAAATAGGCTCTAAATTTGATTTACAGACCATCGAAAGAGTAGCAAATCCTTTATACAAAAGACTATTAACCAAACGATTGGAAGAAAACGGAGGAGACCCTAAAAAAGCTTTTACAGGCAAAAACGCATTGGCAAAGAGCCCAATATATTTAGACGAGACACAGACACAGCAACTGCCCGAAAAGGTGAAGTTGGTTTGGTTAGAAACAGATTTCTCTATCAGAAAAGATATTACACCCGACAATTTCAAGGACGAAAAATCTATCGATAAGGTTCTAGACGAAGGAATCAAGAGAATCCTAAAAGACCGACTCAAAAGTTTCGATGGAGATGCCAAAAGAGCCTTCACCGACTTGGAGCAAAACCCGATTTGGCTCAACAAAGAAAAAGGCATTGCCATCAAGCGAGTTACTATAAGTGGAGTAAGTAATGCCGAACCGCTACATACCAAAAAAGATCATTTAGGCAATGAAATTTTCGACGACACAGGCAAACCTATCCCCGTCGACTATGTCAGCACAGGCAACAATCACCATATAGCCATTTATCGCGACGAGAACGGAAATTTACAAGAAAAAGCAGTATCATTCTTCGAGGCTGTTACCAGAGCAAACCAGGGATTACCTACCGTCGATAAAACCTATAACCAACATTTGGGTTGGCAATTTTTGTTCACGATGAAACAAAACGAAATGTTTGTGTTTCCCAACAAAGAAACAGGTTTCGACCCACAAGAGATAGATTTGTTAGACCCTAAAAATAAAAAACTTATAAGTCCTAATTTATTTAGAGTACAAAAAATATCTACAAAGAATTATTTCTTTAGACATCACTTAGAAACCAGTGTAGAGACTCATAATGCATTAAATGGAGTCACATATAAGTCTCAATTAGGTCTCAATGGCATTACAGATATTATTAAAGTCCGAATCAATCATTTAGGAGACATTGTGCATATAGGAGAATATTGATAATCAAGCTATGATTAAACGTACTTTATATTTTGGTAGTCCGACATATCTGTCGTTGAAGAAAGAACAGTTGGTGATACAACTGCCTGAGGTAGTCAAAAACGATTCGCTACCGGATACCTTCAAGGCAGAGGCGGTCAGAACTATTCCGATAGAAGATATCGGCATCGTTATACTTGACAATAAGCAGATTACCATAACACACGGAGTAATCGAAAAACTCTTGGCAAACAATTGTGCTTTAATCACTTGCAACTAATCCTTGAAAAGGAAGAAAAATCGAAGTTGGTGTAAACTGACTGATAATGAGCAGGAAACGGAGTAATTTGCATAATACTGCACAGTTCGTAAAGAGTAGGAATATGCAGATTTAGGCAGAAGTTCAGTTACCAAAACGTTACCCGATTTCGTCATAGGTAACGATGGAGTAATGTTCGGTAACTGAATTATTTTCGCTCGTGTGGCTGTTGCAGCGGTCGGCAGTTTTCTGCATAAGTGAGGAACGCTTTAATTCGGGTAACTTTGCCCATAAAAATTAAAGCGTATGAAACAAGAGAAAATGAAGGTGTTGCTCTACCTAAAAAAGAGCGGTCTTGACAAGTCGGGCAAGGCTCCTATTATGGGACGCATCACACTTGGAAGGAATGTTGCGCAGTTCAGTTGTAAACTATCCTGCAACCCCGAATTGTGGAATCCCCGTGAAAGTAGAATGGACGGAAAGAGTCGTGAGGCGGTGGAGATAAACGGTAAATTGGAAAATCTGCTGTTGTCTGTTCAGTCGGCTTATCAATCTCTGCTATCCAAAGGTTGCCCATTTGATGCAGCCGATGTAAAAGAGCTGTTCCAAGGGAGCGTACAGACACGATGCATGCTTGTCGAAAGGCTGGACATGCTTATTAAGGAGAAGGAAAGCCATGTTGGTATAGACATCAAGAAAGAAGCCATACACGGCTACCACTCCACCAGAATCCATTTGCAGAAGTTTATTCAAAAGAAATACAAGGTCTCTGACTTAGCTTTCTCACAGCTCACAGAGAACTTCATTCATGAGTTTGGGCAGTATTTCTTAGGTGAGTGTGGTTTTCAAGAAAGTACATTCTATAATATAGCCATCCATTTGAAGACGGTATGCAGGTTGGCTTACCGTGAAGGATTGACAGATGTACTTCTATTTGACAAAGCCAAAATCAGCAAGGGCGACAAGAGACTGCCCAAAGCATTGGACAAGGAAGCATTAGACAAATTGAAGGCTCTCAACTTTGAGGACTTGGAGGAGGATATGGAAACGGCAAGGGATATTTTCCTCTTTGCCTGTTATACAGGTGCTGCTTATTGTGATTTGATGGGACTTGGCAAGAAGCATCTTTTCCGTGATGACGGGGGTAGCCTTTGGCTGAAGTTCAACCGCCACAAGACAGGTGTACTATGCCGTATCAAACTGCTGCCCCAAGCCATAAGGCTGATGGAGAAGCTCCACAGCGATGGAAGGGAAACATTGCTCCCTTTCATGGGATATGCTACTTACCAATCATATTTGAAAGCCCTGCGACTTCGTGCTGATATCCCATTTCCCTTTACCACACATACGGCAAGACACACCTTTGCCACGCTTATCACGCTTGAGCAAGGAGTGCCAATAGAAACAGTGAGCAAGATGCTCGGACATAGCAACGTAAGTATGACCGAACGTTATGCAAAGGTTACACCCCAAAAACTCTTTGAGGAATTTAATTGTTTCATTTCTTTCACGGAGGATATGCAGATGAATATTTAGCAATAGACATATTAAAACTAAAATCATTATGAGAAGTACATTCAAGACTCTATTCTATATCAACAGACAGAAAACAAAGGCAGACGGCAATACCGCCATTCTCTGCCGTATCACCATCGACGGAAAGAGCACCGCCATTACCACAGGTGAAGAGTGCAATCCCTCCGGGTGGAACAGCAAACAGGGGTTGACGACTGACAGGAAGACCAATCAAAGAATCAGCGAGTTCAGGGAATTGGTAGAGAAAACCTATCGGGACATACTGACGAGGGAAGGAGTGGTAAGTGTGGAACTTATCAAGAACAGTTTGCAAGGCATTGCCACTAACCCCACCACGCTCCTTGCAATGAGCAAGGCGGAACTGCAAGCAGTCAAGGAAAGTGTGGGCAGATTAAGGGCAGAGGGGACTTATCTGAACCTTTACTATTCTGATAGAAATCTCCGTGAGTTTGTCAAAGATAAAGGATTGCAGGACATACCCATTTCCACCATTACGGAGAGTTTGTTCGAGGAATACCGTTTCTTCCTGAAAAAGCGTGGGCTGAAAGCATCGACTGTCAATACCAATCTCTGTTGGCTGAGCCGACTGATGTTTCGTGCAGTGAGCAGCAGGATTATCCGCTGCAATCCCTTTGAGAACGCCGAGTATGAGAAGGAGGAAAAGAAGATACGCTTTCTACAAAAGGGCGATGTAATGAAACTTATGGCAATGAGGATGAACGACAGGGAAGCAGAGTTGGCACGGCTGATGTTTGTCTTTTCATGCTTCACAGGTATGGCTATCGCTGATATGGAAAATTTGGAATACAGGCATATCCAAACGGCAGCGGACGGACAGAGGTATATCCGCAAGGAGCGTCAGAAGACAAAGGTTGAGTTTGTCGTGCCGTTACATCCCATAGCGGAAGCTATCATCAACTATTATAGGAAAGAGCTGGCAGGAAACGAAGAACAGCAGGCGGTGAAAGAAAAAGGCGACAGCCTTGTCTTTCAACCTCATTGCAGCCGTAGCGTGATGGGCAAGAACCTGAGCATCGTGGGTAAGGCTTGCGGTATCAGACAGAGACTGTCGTACCATGTTGCAAGGCATACCTTCGGTACGATGAGCCTAAGCGCAGGAATACCTATTGAGAGCATAGCCAAGATGATGGGGCATGCCTCCATATCAAGCACGCAGATTTATGCGCAGGTAACGGACAACAAGATTTCAAAGGATATGGACAGGCTTATAGCCAAACAATCGGCAAAGGATAAAGAAACTATGGAGAGAGAGGCTTGTGAATCTTCGGATATTGTAATCTGTAAAATGGAAGAAACGGCATGAATACGAACTATAAACAAAGGACAATGACTAGCACGGAGAATCATCGTAGCTATTTTGATTGGGGCTACAATATGCAGGTCATTCGCAAGGGAAACGGAGAGATAGCCATGACAGAGAGTGAACTTGTGAGGTTCTTCGGGGTAACATGGAAGAAACTCAACCATAGGCTGCAAACGATAATAAAATCCTCCGACCTGTATCCCGATGAGAGGGTTGCAGGTGAGGAAGATATTTATGCAAACGAACAACTAAAAGGTTATGCTCCGCTCTATCCGCTTCCTGTCATCATTGCCATGTCTTTTCAGTTGGACAGCACAGAAGCGCATTTGTTCAGGAAGTATCTCTGTGAGAGGTTGCAGAAATCTGCATCCGTGATAACACCGATATTTCTGCTCGGTAACACGAATAACTAATGATTATTTCTTATCTTTCCTTTTTCTTTCACTGATTATATCTTACTACATAACTACAATAAAGGATAAAGCGTTGAAAGAAAAAGGATTAACGTGTAGTTGGGTGTTCAAAATAATTATACTACGCAGTAACTACATTTGCCTTTCTTCTTTCACGGCCTTATTATGATTAAAAAGGAAGTTATATACAAGCTTGTTATCCGCTGAAGTATCCTTTGCAACACACTTTCGTTGCTTACAAGTATAGACATTGTGCCTGTCATTCCTTTAATAATTTTATATTTACAATCTGTTATTCTTACCTGTGCTGTGAACACGTGCAAGACTAGTTGTCTGCTAAAATGTGTACTTTTGCTCATGTTATTGAAGTTTTGTATTGGAAACAAAAGTAATAAAAAGGGTGAAATCCGATTGAGGATTTTAGCCCCTAACTTTTATCTCAAATCGGTCATTAGAAAAATCTCGCTTTCATTTTGTCAGAAAACACAAGATATAAAGCAATTATAATGCGTAAAGTAATATATTTTCTTCAATAACAGATAGTAATTCATAACACTTTGTCCCCCAAGATCTCTAATGACCGATTTGGGTTTATATATAGAAAATGGTTTACCGGACAGCGATAACTCAAAAATAACCCCAACGGCATCTTTTAGTTAAAAATATTTTTTCTAAGAGTATATGGGGGAATTTGAGAGAATGGTAGGTTTTGCAGAGGCCTCCCGATTTGAGTTAATAGGCAAAACCTTAAGCAACCCTATAAAGAAAGAATGTCAAAAGACAATACACCTATACTATTAAGAATGACAAGTATTGCATTCAAATGAACTGTTAGAGGCTTATCCACAGTAAACTTGAAACAGAATTCTTCTTATCACTTTTTGAAAAGAGATTGAGCATTCTTCCATAAAATCATATCTTTATATTGCGCAAGGTCTGGCTCTTTTGTAAGATACTCCTTCATACGATTTAAACTACCAATAAGCACTTTCGGAGCAATATAAGGATAATCCGAGCCATAGAGCAAGTGCGAAGGAGTTGTTATAGTAAGTAATTGCCGGATAGCCTCAGGGGAATGTGAACCAGCCAAATCGTAGTAAAGCGAAGCAAGATTGCTCTCCCAGTCAATTTCATCAATAAGTTTCGCTTGTTTCATGACGGGTGTCAATGATTTCATACGAGGTATTGCAATAGGCAAATACGCCCCACAATGTGGGACTACAAACTTGATATTCGGATAACGTGCCATCACATTACGTGTAATCATATTGGCAATCGTCCGAGTCGTTTCTGATAGATACTCCTGCATAGCCAATGGAGTTTGCGCCATAACTTGTTCGTTCATAGGCTGTGGCTTATGTGGATGAAGAATTACGACGGCATGTCTATCATTAAGAACAGCCATCAACGTATCCAGTTCTGGTGCGCCTAAATATTGTCCACGTACGTTTGTTGCCAACTTAACCCCATCCGCCTGCAATGTATCAAGAGCATATTTAGCCTCTTCGATAGCTGCATTCACATCAGGTAGTGGTAAGGTTGCACACCAGAGGAAGCGATCCTTATATTCACGTTTGATACGTGCAGACTCCTCATTAGTTTCTCGTACAATCCGTTGACTTTCCTTTGTGTCTCCGAAATAAGGCTGCGGAGCGACCAATGTAAGCACAGCCTTTTTCACTCCAGCCTCATCCATCCATTTTATCTGGTCCTCAAGACTCCATTTAGGGAGAGGGAAACCCTCCTCTAATAGAGCCTTATGCTGTGTAAGAGTATTAAGATAGGGCTGTGGAATAATGTGAGCATGTACGTCAATAATATTTTGTGCCATCGTTTGGAGTATTGAAATCATAAACAAGGATACCAAGATTATTTTTTTCATTGATTTATCCATTTCAGAAGTTCATTATTTGAAACATTATTCATCAGTAGTCCTGCCTTCCAATGAACATTAGGATATGTTACCTTGAGGTCGTTTTCGGCTTTTCTGATAGTACTGCCACCCGATGTTGCAAACGGAATCACGGTCTTACCCTTAAAGTCTGTAGCTTCCATAAAAGTATAGATAAGCGTTGGGCAAGTATACCACCATATTGGGAATCCAAGATAAATAACATCATAGTCTGCAACATTAACAGATAGAGCTTTTATAGCAGGGCGCATGTCACGTATCTTCGACTCGTTGTTTGCACGTGAGTTATTATTATTCCAGTTGAGGTCTTCCTCTGTATAGGGCTGTTGTGGCTCTATCTCGTATAGTGTTCCTTCGGTTGCTTTTGCAATTCGTTCGGCTGCATTATGGGTTATTCCCGTTGCTGAGAAAAATGCTATTAATATATTCATTTCCTTTATATTTTTATTCTTATTATCCTGTGAATAGGCAGTAAGACAGAATATCATTACTGCTATCAATGTTAATATTAACTTCTTAATAATTGTTTATCCTTTCACATCTGATACCTTGACCAGAAATTTTGACAGAGAGGTAAGAGTATTTACTTTATACCCTTTACCCTCTTAAACAGTATTGTCATATCCTCGACATTCAATGGTGTAACATCATTCAATTTGAGCGTTCTTACCATCTTCAATGTTTTTTGCTTGTAAAGCAAGAAATGAGATGTCTGTATATGATGCTGATAAGCTGCCTGAGAAGCATATATTTCCACTATACGAAATCGTGTACTATCTCCTTTTTCTTGGCAGGGAAAGAGGCAGACTACACCCGCCTCTTCCCTAATACTGGTTGCAGCAATTTCTTTAGCAGCTTTGAGAAAATCACTCAGATACTCTGGATAAACCTCAATATCAGCTATACGGATTACTTGTTCCATATTAATAGAATCGTTTCTTATCATGTCTTGCCCTACATTTTCTTCTGCATTGATAGTAAAGGGCAATACAACCATAAGATATATAATAATAAAATATTTAAACATTTTTACTTACTCCATTGTATGCTCCCACTCACCACGAGTATCAACACCGGTAGCATCGGCAAGACGTTCAAGTAATTCTACCTCTTCTTGTGTAAGTTCAACCTTTGCTGCATCAGCAGCTTCAAGCACATGACGTTCCTTATTTGCACCTATCAAAGGATGTGTACCTTTAGCTAACGCCCATGCTACACCTACCTGTGAGCAAGAAATACCATACTTTTCACCTATCACTTTCATTCCATCTGTGAGTTTTTCAAGTTTGTCAAGTACTGGATTATAACGTCTTCCACGGTCGCTTTCAGCAGGTAGTGGGTTCTCTTTATTGTATTTTCCTGATAACGCGCCTTGTTCCAAGACCATATAAGCCCAGAAATCAATACCATTCTCTTTGCAATAGTCAAGTACTCCACCCTTTTCTGATGAACGATAAAGCAGAGAGTAGTGGTTTTGAACTGCCGAAATCTTATATCCTTCCTTTACCAAGATATCGTTAGCAAGACGCAACTCTTCAAGGTTGTGATTGGAAACTCCCACACGCTTTACCTTGCCAGACTTTAATAGTGGAAGCAATTCCGGCGTCCAGCGTTCAACATCCATTGGGTTATGAATCCAATAGATATCAATGTAATCCAAGCCCATTCGGTTAAGAGAAGCCTCTGCCATCTTTTCAACAGAGTTCTCATACATTTCTGCTATCTGTGGAGTGAACTTTGTAGAAACAATAATATCCTCACGCTTATAGTCTCTAATAAAGCTACCAAGAATGCGCTCCGATTCTCCCATACCATAAACGGTAGCTGTATCCCAAATATTCAGACCTGCTTTTAATGCAGTTTCAAATGCTGGGCGAAGAGTTACTTCATCTGTCTTATTTCCAAAAACACTGTCTCCACCAAAGGCGCCTGCGCCCCATGACCATGTTCCTAATACGATTTTTGAATCTTTCATATTCTTTCTTTTCTTAATGTTATTACTCATCTGATTTATTACTTTCTATTTTCTATTTATCTAATTTAACCTTGTCAGCAGTTGCCTTCTCAACCTTCAAATAATTCATGGTTGACAACAAAGAAATTAAGTGCAAAATACAAATACATTTTTTTAATTCTGTTGTTGTTACCATTTTCATTTGTTTCATTATGACGATGCAAAGGTACATTAATTAACTCACATTGGAGATAAACATTTTACTGAAACATCTACCTTTTTTACGGATATACCGATAAAAAGCATTATCTTTACCCACAGAAACAGAAGAAACACTCTATGAAGCAGGTTTTAAATATCAATTCAGTCAATGATTACGTAGAATATGTTGGAGCAGAAGTATTGCATTCACAAATAGGAATTATTCATTATGACGAACTACAAGCATGCCGCCATAGCTTGAACAACTATGAAGTGTATGGGCTTTTTATAATGGAGGAAAGTCCCTATACTATAACTTATGGACAAGGAACTTATGATTTTAAGAATTACTCTTTGCTCAGTGTTGCCCCTGGACAGATGGGAGGTGTATCAGACAATGGAGAGATAATCCATCTAAAAGGATGGGTACTACTCTTCTCACCACAACTCCTTGTAGGAACACCCCTTGCAAAAATAATAGACGATTACCACTTCTTCTCCTATTATCAAACCGAAGCTCTACACATGGAGAATGAAGAATGGAAAACAATTACAAATATAATTAAGATAATGCGCAATGAACTGCGTTTACATCTTGATGCTCCACGACAACGGGAAATTCTTACCTCTTACCTACAACTTATATTGGAATATTGCTCCCGCTTCTATCTTCGACAATTTCAAACAGAAACAGAAGAAGCTAATAGCGACCTTCTGAAACGATTCAATAAAATACTTAAAGATTATTATAAGGATAAGAAACAAATAAAACTTGGTATTCCTACAGTTAAATATTGTGCTCAGGAACTATTTCTTTCGCCCAATTACTTTGGCGATCTTATCCGACAATTGACAGGAGACTCTGCTTCCCATACTATTCGAAAATTTGTTTTACAATACGGTAAAACCCTCTTAAATGAAGGAAAGACCGTTAGCGAAACAGCAAGAACACTTGGTTTCAGCTACCCACAACATTTTACACGAATGTTTAAAAAACAGTTTGGTTTCCCCCCTACGCACAAAGCCTAATCTTAAAAAGATTTTTATTCTCTTATATCAATTAATTGAAATATTCTAAGAAAACTATAAACATCTCAAGCAAAATAACATAACAACATTTTGATATCCAATAAAACTTAAATAATATGGACTTACAGCATGTCTTGCTTTTAAACAAAGCGAGTTTCTAATACCTATCAAAAAGCAAACACAACACAACGAGACCTCTACAAAAGTCTTTTTGCACTCAAAAATACTATTGATAATCAATGAGTTATATTTATGATTTCGCTATCTACATAAGGGTTGGCAGAGGTTTCTATTTATTATTTATGACAAAAGTAAATGCTTAAGCACAAAGTGTAATAATCAATCACATTATTAATTATTTTAGATTTTATAACATATTCAGAAGATAACATGCTTGCTACTCCTTATAGTTATCCTCCAACAACCTTTCCAAATCCGACTCCTTATATAGTATCTTCCCTGCGAACTGCGTGTAGGGGATAATCCTCCTTTCCCTATAGTCCTGCAGGGTACGGGGACTGATATACAGCCGCTCGCACACTTCCTTGCCTGTCAGGAAATGCTCATCTCCGAAGAGTGGCTTGTGTGTCTGCGCCACTTCCTTTATCCTTCTACTTACACTGCTAATAGCGGACAGCACCACCTGCATGTCGTCAGCCTTCATGTTCAAATCTCTTACCTGTTCCATAGTTCTCTTGTCTTATTTGTTGTTTTTGGATTTGTTTGTGTTTGATTTCACTGATTTGGTTTCCAATAATCGGCCCACATCCTCACGCTTGTAATAGCACTTGTGCCCGATTTGGGAGAATGGCAGCACGCCTGTATCCCGATAATGCTGCAAGGTACGCTTGCTGATATTAAGCAACTTGCACACATCACCATTGTGCAGCCAATCGGTATGCTTGCTCTGTTCTCCAAATGCCTTGTGGCAGGTCTCGGCAAGATTGAGTATCTCGTCCCTCAGTCTTGCCCAATTTGAATCCGTAATGATAAAATATCCCATAGTTTTATTGTTATTTTGTTTGTAATTCCTTATTGTTTTGCGTCTTACCGCACGTTTCTGCCTGCAAAAGTAGGATGTGTTTTCCATACCTCAAAGCAGCAGGGAACAGCAGGGAAATATAGGGAACTTGAGGGAAAGACAACATATCTTATCGGTTGCCTTTTTCGCATTATTCTTTGATTTCTTCTTTCACCGTTTATCCTATATGAAGGATAATCCCAATCGGCGAAAAATACAGCAAACATAGGCAATACACACATTTCTGTCTTTGACTGTAGCTATCATTCCCAACTCTGTTTTCCACAAAAATCCCATTTTCTTACCCTGCCACGACAAAATATACATGTGAACTTTATAGCAGACAGACGCAACATTATGCAAGCACTCTCCGAATGCTTGGAACTTATCCGTTCTCTTAATAACTTCACTCTTGGAAACAAAACCAATCATATAATGAAGAAGAATGCAGATAAAGGCAAATCGGAAGGCAGTAACAATATGCCCAGACCGAGAAGAATTTCCTCCAAGAACTCGGAGATAGAAGCCTATCTCTCCACTCACTACGAGTTCAGATACAATACGGTATTGGGTAGAACTGAATATCGTAGCAAGAATGATGCTCACTTCTCAAAGGTGGGCCGCTATGAAATCAACACGCTCCGCAGAGAGATAGACAACGACATCGGGATAATAACCTCATCGGAAAATCTATACTCTATCATCGAGAGCAGCTTCTCTCCACGCATCAACCCCATACAGGAGTATTTCAAGGGATTGCCATTGGTGGATGTAAGTAGCAGTTCTCCCTTTTCACTGAAAGCCATTCCCCACTTGGCAAGTTGCGTAGTCGTGCGCAACTCTGACAAGTGGTTACAATATCTCACCAAGTGGCTCGTGGCAGTGGTCGCCAATGCAATGGTCGACCGTGAGTGCTGTAACCACACCTGCCTTGTGCTGACGGGCGAGCAGGGAAAGTTCAAAACTACATTCTTGAATTTGCTCTGCCCACCTGCATTGCATGGCTATAGTTACACGGGCAAGATATATCCGCAGGAGAAGGACACGCTCACCTATATCGGGCAAAACCTCATCGTAAACATAGACGACCAACTCAAAGCCCTCAACAAGCGTGACGAAAACGAACTTAAAAACCTCATCACCTGCCCGATGGTCAAGTACCGTATGCCCTATGACAAATATGTGGAGGAACATCCCCACTTGGCAAACTTCGTGGCATCGGTGAACGGTAATGACTTTCTTACTGATCCCACAGGTAGCAGACGCTTCCTGCCCTTTGAAGTGTTGTCCATAGATATTGAGAGAGCAAAAGCTATCTCGGTAGACAATGTTTATGCGGAAGCCAAAGCCCTGTTAAAGTCAGGTTTCCGCTATTGGTTTGACGATGATGAGATAGCCGAGCTATACAGGGAGAGTGAAGACTTTCAAGTACAGACTGCAGAGATGGAGCTTTTGTTGCGTTGTTTTGAAAAGCCAACGGAGGATGAAAGTTATTCGTTAATGACCACTACGGAGATACTCACCTATTTGGGTATTTATACTCACCAACCACTTGTTGCCAAGTGTATGGGTGAAGCCTTGAAGAAAGCAGGATACATAAAGGTGAGCAAACGAAGAAACGGTAGTAGCCCCATCTATGTCTACAAGATTAGGAAAATCTTGCCATGCCCGCTCCTTCAAACTTGTAGTAGCCAAATGTAGTAGAATGTGTAGTATTGTCTTATACTACAAAGTAATACTGATTATCAATCACTTATCACAGAATAGTATGTAGTAAGAAAAAAGATGAAAAAGTTTGGAGGGGAAAAACTTTGGAAAAGGTAAAACCACAAAAACAGACAAACATAAATAATTATCATTCAACCCATTAATGTATCAAAACAATGAAAGAAGAAGATTTATCACGTATCAAGCGATACCCCATCGTGGAGTATCTCGAAAGGAAAGGCGTCAAGCCTGTACGTAGGATACCTTCCTATGCCCTGTATTGTTCACCGCTCAGGGAGGAAACGCATCCGAGTTTTAAGGTGGACACACAGAAGAACCTCTGGATAGACTATGCCGAAGGACGGGGCGGAAGCATAATCGACCTCTGTATGCGCTTGGAGGGCTGCACGCTATCGGAAGCCATCCGTCGTTTGGGACAGAACGCTTCCGATAATGGCACATATAGTTCTCTTAATGACTTCGTGCCGAATAATTCCCAACCTGTGATGGCTGTAAATGGAGCTAGGAGACTGATAGAAATATCAGACACCCTGCCATCACATTTTCAGGAGTACCTTACAAAGGTGCGTTGCATCAACTTGGAAAAGGCTATGCCTTTCCTCAAATGTATCAGCTATGAGGTAAGGGGCAGGCGCTATCAAGCCATTGGCTTTGCCAATCTCTCTGGCGGCTATGAGCTTCGGGGCGACAAGACGTTCAAGGGAACGATAGCCCCGAAGGGCATTACTCCGATATTCACGGATAGAGCGGAGCCTGTATATATCTTTGAAGACTTCATGGACTTCCTCTCCTTCCTTTCAATGAAAGAAGAGATTACCAACCGCTGCCTTGTGATGAACTCCGTGAGCAACGTGGCAAGGACTATCCGCTATTTGAATGACCGACACCTGCCCCATATCCGTACCTTCCTTGACAATGATGAAGCAGGACGGAGGGCTGTTCAAGATTTCATAAAGGCAGGCTTCCATGTTGAGGACATGAACATACATTACAAAGACTTCAAGGATCTCAATGAATATCATGTCAGCTGTGTCCGTGAGCAGCAGAAACAGAAAGCGCAGGAACAGATACACATATCAATTACAGGACAAAACAAGAAATCAAAACAGGTTAAACTTAAAATGAAATAGAAATGGAAAAGGAAACTATGATGAGCGACAAAGACCTTTCATGGTTCTTGGGTGTAGAAGATGAAACAGAGAACGAATCTACTTCACAAGAAGCGACTGCGGTTCCTGAAAGAGAAAGACCAACAAACAAGCAGGACACAGAGAATACCATACACTCCGAGCCTGCACGGAATACTGAGGACGTAACCGTTCAGAAACGCATCAGTGCCAAGATGAAAAAGAAAACACTTGAAGCCTACAAGCAAGCCTATCTTGTGCCGACCAAGTTAAACAATCGTAAGGCGGTCTATCTGAGTAGGGAAACGCAGGAACGTGCCGACTTCATTGTGCGTAGATTAGGCGACAGGGGCAGCAACCTTTCAAGCTTCGTTGAGAACATCGTGCGTCAGCATCTGGAGGAATATGGTGAAGACATAGAGAAATGGAGAAGACTGTAAGCCGTAAGAAAAGGTAGACAGTTTTCTGGAAAAAGGTCTACCCTTTCTTCAAAAAAGGTCTACCTTTTCAGGCAAATAGGTCTACCTTTTTTGCTAAAAGGGTCTACCTTTTCTTCTTCGGCTTAGTTCTCTGTGAGAATACTACGAATGCAGTTAGTCATAGAATGCACGGCATTCACTTTTAAGCTATAAAACGTTTTAAGCGTAAATGGTTTGTTCGGTAGCATTGCAAGACGTCAGTTTGTACCCACAAACTGCTCTTGCTCCCCTCGTCAGACTGTCGGGGAGATTAGACCGTAATCACTCCGTTCTCATCGTCAGTGTTCGGGAATTAAGCAACAACGAATCATCTGCAATGATTAACTTTCAAAGAAGCCTATATGAACAGACGCAAAGGAAAGACTGCCCAATGGCAGCAACAGAATAAGGAAGAGCAGAAGATGAATAAGACAGAGTTCATCAAGGTAAGATGCACCTTAGAGGAAAAGCAGCGTATCAAATCAAAGGCGGAAAGCGCTGGGCGTAAGTTTTCCGATTACTGTCGTGAGATACTCCTAAATGGAGAGGTGGCAGCCGTTCCCAAGATGACCGCCAATGAAAGGGAAGCCATTGCCATTCTTCAGCATACAGGACGGTTCTACGGGCAGGTTTCCAATCTCATCAAAGTCAAGGACGAAAGATGGGTACTCATCACAAAGAACCTTTCCTTATGTGCCAAAGAAGCATTTAAGCGGTTTTACGACCCTCAGTTTCGTGTGGATGATGAGATATATAAGGTCTTAAATATGAGAAGAGATGATAGGAAAATGTAAGGCGATAGCACACGGAAGCACGGCTCTGGACTATATATTTATGGAAGGCAAACTCGGCAGTCGGCTTGCCTTCCATAATCTTTGCAGCAGAGAGCCGAAGGCTATCTATGAGGAAATGAAAGTGGTCAGCGATTACAACACACGGTGTAGGAACAAGTTCCTCCGCATCGAAATCGGTATAGCACCTCAGGATGAGAAGAAACTACCCGTATCTGAACTCATGCGGATAGCCCATCTGTTTGCCAACCAAATGGGACTTGACAACCACCAATGGGTGGCAGTAACGCACAAGGACACCGACAACAGACACATTCATATCATTGCCAACCGCATCAGCCTATATGGAGAAGTCTATGATACCACCTTTGTGAGCAATAGGGCAGCGAGAGTGGCGGAGGAAATAAGCAGAGAGAAAAACTTGACTATCGCAAAGGAGGTCAAAACAGACAAAAAATACCAAAAGGAAAAATCTAACCCAACGAGAGAGCAAACAAAGAAAGAGGTGCAACAAATCTGTTATGCCCTGCTTGACAAGTACAAAGGAACAGGCGTCACGGGGCATTCCATGTTCCTTTATGAATTGAACAAAAACGGCATTACCATAGAGTGTATGAAGAACAAGCAGGGCAACGTATATGGCCTGAAGTTCTCATACGCAGGGCAATCCTTCAAGGCTTCCGAAATCGGCAGGGAGTTCGGCTACCATTCCTTGCAGAAGAACTTTGAAACAACCAACAAGGAAGAATCAAGGAAACCACATCTAACAGTACAAGAGCCGACAGAAAGGAAAGAACGCCCTGATACAGGTTATCAACTTGTACCTCCAAGCCGCTCCTCTATCTCACGAGACAATGATACCTCACAAGTGCAGAATCCCATTGGTGCAGTGGCAGGCACCATCGTTAGCGCAGCCGATGAAGTGGTGGCGGGGCTGGGCGATTTGATTACACCAACCGCACAGGGCAATGACTATGCTGAAACGGCATGGCAGCGTAAACTCAGATACCAAGCCAATAGAAAGAAAAGACGAGGAAGAGGAATATAACCTACAACCAGACAATCAATCAAAAATGCAGAAAGAAGAATATTTCATCAAAAACGCTTGTTATTCGGTAACAAAGTCTTATCTTTGCAAACAGAATAACAAGCGTTCTTTGTTAGGCAGAAAACAGCGAAGCCAAGTAGCTCGCTCGTTTCCAAATCGTTACCAGTTTAGTTGTACAAACAAGGTAACTTCTTTATTTTCAATAAGTTGTATTTTAAGAATTATCTTGCCGTGCAACAGCAGTCGAATGCCTGTCGGGTTAATGCTCCCTCTCGACGGCAATACCACACAGACCGAGCGTTTTCGCAATCAGATAGACGCCTCCATACCGTTGAAAAAACAGTTATGGCAACAGACTATACAGGCAAAGATAGATAACCAGGCGTACGTCTTAGCAAAAAACACCGATTGTATAGTAAAAAATATGCAGGTATGGGCTGCCGACGTAAAAAGCGGAGACCCCGACAATTACGAAGCACGAGCTGCCGTCTATTATTGGGCAAATATCTTCCCACAAATCAAAGACTTCACTCGTAACCGTGAGGGCATCCCTCCTAACAACCTTCTCAACTACGGATATGCTATCTTACGTGCTATTGTAGCCAGAGCTTTGGTTGCCAGCGGATTGCTCCCCACATTAGGTATACACCACAGGAGCAAATACAACGCTTACTGCCTTGCAGACGATATTATGGAACCTTACCGCCCATTTGTCGATACGGTAGTTTACGACATTGTTGTCAACGGATCTCCCCACAACGAACTGACACAGGAAATAAAGACAAAACTCCTCAAGATACCTGTTTTAGATGTTATTATCGGTGGCGAACGAAGTCCTCTAATGATTGCCGTCGGACAAACAACCGCCTCGCTCTACAAATGTTTCTCGGGAGAGTGTCGAAAGATAAAATACCCAAAATTTGAATAAAGGTAAAAATGTAGAAATTGAAAAATGTAAAAATACAAGATAAAGTATGGTTGAAAAAGATAATCCGATAAAGACAAAGTCATATGCTTTTGCCGTACGAATAGTAAAACTTCGCCAATATTTAAACTCCGAGAAAAAAGAATTTGACCTATCGAAACAAGTACTAAGGAGTGGTACGTCTATCGGAGCAAATATCTCGGAAGGGTGTGCAGGTTAAAGCAAGAAAGACTTTATAACAAAACTATCCATTGCCCTTAAAGAAGCACACGAAACTCGGTTTTGGTTGTGCCTGCTTAAAGACAGTGATTATCTTGACGAAGAGCGATACAATTCTTTACTCAAAGACTGCGAAGAACTGATAATAATACTTACAAGTATACTTCGAACAGCTCGAATCAATTCTTAAATTTCTAAGTTTTTACATTTCAATGTATGGAGCGTTTTAGTGAATATAGAGTTATGTGGGTACTTGTATTTTTCGATTTGCCGACCGAAACCAAAAAAGACCGTAAAAACTATGCTATTTTTCGAGACAAACTTATAACAGACGGCTTTACAATGTTTCAATTTTCGATATATCTGCGGCACTGCCCAAGTCGCGAAAATGCCGAAGTTCATATAAAACGAGTAAAAAACAATCTCCCGCCCAATGGACACGTTGGTATTCTTTGTATTACAGACAAACAGTTTGGGAATATGGAACTTTTCTACGGACCAAAGGAAGAGCAGATACGACCTCCTTGCCAACAACTCGAACTTTTTTAGAAAAATAAAAATCCTGCCGTATAGCAGGATTTTGTTTTGAAACAACTCTTTTTTTAGAATTCTAATTTAGCCTATAACTTTCTATTTTTATGCATATTACACACATCCAGTTGTTTCAGACTACAAAGATACAAACTTTTGAAAGCAATTCACAACGGTCGGCAATATTAGGAGACTTACGGAAGGTTGTTTCAGACTACAAAGATACAAACTTTTGAAAGCAATTCACAACGATGATGAATGTAGGTATAATGCGACATTGTTGTTTCAGACTACAAAGATACAAACTTTTGAAAGCAATTCACAACTCTAAAATTTAAAGGAACATGACAGAAATCGTTGTTTCAGACTACAAAGATACAAACTTTTGAAAGCAATTCACAACACAAGCTTGAAAACGACCTGCTTAAAATGGTTGTTTCAGACTACAAAGATACAAACTTTTGAAAGCAATTCACAACCCTCGGTAATAGGAGGCGGTGTATCCAAGGTTGTTTCAGACTACAAAGATACAAACTTTTGAAAGCAATTCACAACTGCTCGAGACTACCAAGAAATGACCCTCAAGTTGTTTCAGACTACAAAGATACAAACTTTTGAAAGCAATTCACAACTGCCACGGCAAGCGCGTTCGCGCAGTGGCGGTTGTTTCAGACTACAAAGATACAAACTTTTGAAAGCAATTCACAACGAAATAAGTTGCGATGTATTGCTTGGGAGCGTTGTTTCAGACTACAAAGATACAAACTTTTGAAAGCAATTCACAACATATAGTCGGAATGAACCTGCTCCACGAAGGTTGTTTCAGACTACAAAGATACAAACTTTTGAAAGCAATTCACAACGCCGTCGCAGTTGATATTAAATCTGAAATCGTTGTTTCAGACTACAAAGATACAAACTTTTGAAAGCAATTCACAACGGCTTGTACGGGAGGTCAGACCTGCGGTATGTTGTTTCAGACTACAAAGATACAAACTTTTGAAAGCAATTCACAACACTGTCGAAACTCATTCGCTCGTAGTCTGCGTTGTTTCAGACTACAAAGATACAAACTTTTGAAAGCAATTCACAACAGACTTACACGAGGGGCAATTATTGCGATAGTTGTTTCAGACTACAAAGATACAAACTTTTGAAAGCAATTCACAACTCGCCTTTTTTAGGTGCACTCAGTAACTTCGTTGTTTCAGACTACAAAGATACAAACTTTTGAAAGCAATTCACAACCTACTGCAAAGTAATAGCATTTTTTTCTTGTTGTTTCAGACTACAAAGATACAAACTTTTGAAAGCAATTCACAACCTTGCAGGTGCAAAAAAATAACTATCTTTGGTTGTTTCAGACTACAAAGATACAAACTTTTGAAAGCAATTCACAACGATCTACCAAGAGGACTTCATGGCTGTACTGTTGTTTCAGACTACAAAGATACAAACTTTTGAAAGCAATTCACAACCGACGGAATCTCGGTCAAAATACATGACACCAGCAGGACGATTGTAATTAAACTAATGCCAAAATTGTCAATACCGATACTTCTTATGAACAATTTTTCAGTTGAATACCAAAGCACAAAGCTTAAGAAGAACTTGCCAGAATACAGCGGAAGCAGCCTCTTCATGACAGCTCTTTTCATGATATGTCTAGTATAACTCTTTTACGGAGATTTGACACTGACTTTTATGCCGACAATTACAGAATATGCTAAAATAGCATTATACGAATAGGAGGTATTTATGGAAATAATGATAGTAATTTTAGTCATCGTGGCTATTTATGTGCTGAGCGGCATAAAAGTGGTCAATCAATATCAGCGCGGCGTGGTGCTGACGCTGGGTAAGTTTACTGGCGTACGCGAGCCGGGTCTAAGGGTGGTAGTGCCGATTTTTCAGACGATGATGATGGTCGATGTGCGTTCGACGCCGATTGACGTGCCAAAACAAGAAGTCATCACCAAAGACAACGTCACTGTCGGCGTTGACGCGGTAGTTTATTTCCGAGTAATTAACGCCCCAAAGGCAGTGCTAGAGACGACCAATTATATTTATGCCACCAGCCAATTTGCCCAGGCTGCCCTGCGCGACGTCACCGGTAACGTCGATATGGACGATCTCTTGGCCAAGCGCGAGGAAATTTCACAGCAGATCAAGGAAATTGTTGATGCCGAGACGGATAAATGGGGTATCGATGTCGAGAATGTTAAGATTCAGAATATTGAATTGCCTGGCGACATGAAGCGCGCCATGGCCAAGCAAGCCGAAGCCGAGCGCGAACGCCGCGCTAACATCATCAACGCCGACGGCGAAAAAGCTGCCGCCGAAACGCTGGCGCAGGCCGCCGAGATCCTGGCGAAAACCCAAGGGGCGATTAACCTACGCACTCTGAACACCCTGGAGAGAATCTCCACTGAGCCAAGTCAAAAGACGATGATGCTCTTCCCAATTGAACTGATTGACGCGATTCGCGGGAATAAAAAGTAAGGAGTAACCATGAGCGAACAAAACCGTACCGAAGAATTTAGCGTTAACGGCGATCAAGTTGTCGAGAAGGTCAAGCAACTCATCAAAGAAGGCAATATTCGTCGCGTTATTATCAAAAATGAAAAAGGTGACAGTATCATGGAGTTCCCCGTCACTGCCGGCGTGGTTGGCGCCCTGCTATTGCCAACACTCGCAGCACTCGGCGCGGCGGTAGCATTGATGGCGCAGTGCACGATCGCGGTAGAGCGGCGGGATTAGCACCAATCTTTACAAATAACTCGCTAGGTTCCGCAGCGCAACCCTTCAGTCCGAAAACCTTGTCAATCAACCAGCCGACTGTCCAACCAATCAAAGACTACGCTATGCGCTAAACGTAAATTATTCAGCTGACAATGAGCGTCGGCGCCGCTTTGCGAATCAAACTCATGCAGTGTCGTATCAAGTCCGCGCCGGATAAATTCGTCGTAGAGACATTGCGTTTGCCGCCGGAGTTCAGCACCTTCGCCTTCCCCCATGAGAAACAGCGACGGACAAGTGATAGCTTGGTGGTCGACAACCTTTGCCTGTTCGAAAACTTCATCAATCGCCGAACGAAAGTCGCTCGTGCCGAACTGCCAAGCGTATTTTTTCAAATTGATATCGGCGGCTTCATTGATGTTCCCTGCTAATTTTAAGGTGAGATTCATCAGCCAGCCAGGCGCTTTGAGCGCTGCGCCGAACTCACGGCGGAACAGTTCTGCCACGTCAAAAATAGGCGTGCTGGCAATCCATGCGCTAATCCTTGTGTCTTTTGCCGCCGCTTGAGCAGTAAAATACCCGCCGCCGCTAACGCCGTATAGTGCGATGTGACGCGCGTTGGGATTTTCGGTTTGCAGCCAGTCAAGGCACGCGGCAATTGGCTCGCCGGCGTCAACGGTGAAAGTGAGACCTCTGGCAGGATTAGAGCCTTGACCGGGCAAATCGACCATCAGTACATTATAGTTCCGCCACCACCCCGGCCAGCCGGCAAAATAGAACAAATCCTCCCGGTACGTATCACCGCCGCCGACCATGACCACGGTTGGGCGGTTATTGTCGCAGTAAAGATAATAGCCGGGTAAATAGCCAGTTTGATACGGAACGCGCACAGGTTTGATCGGTATATTTATCGCCCTGACCGCACCGGCGAAAGCGTTTTCCATAGCGCAAACAAGCTTCGGATATTCCGGAGAAAACGGATCAATGAACTGCAGTACTGCCCGATAGGCATAGGTTGCGCCAAAATAGCAGTCGGCGGCCATTTGTTCACCGGTGGCTACCTTTGCCAAGCGAACGAGATAATCGGCATGGTCCGTAAAACAGGCTCGCCACTTACTCGGTTTCCCGTCACGCCCGATCTTATGCGCCAGATAAAACAACTCTCCATGCGACATACCGAACAGTTCCGCCACGCCGAGCATCCAGTTGAAAAAGAAATCGGTATCGTCATTATCAAAGAAGATTTTAGTCGATTGCCGTTTGAGGATTTTTTCGTTTTTTTGCATGATAATTCCCTTCAGACATTATTATACATGATTTCCAGGTTGTTTCAGACTACAAAGATACAAATTTTCTCAAAGCAATTCACAACTTCGTTTCAAATTCTTGTACTTTTCGTTTTGTTGTTTCAGACTACAAAGATACAAATTTTCTCAAAGCAATTCACAACTTCGTTTCAAATTCTTGTACTTTTCGTTTTGTTGTTTCAGACTACAAAGATACAAATTTTTGAAAGCAATTCACAACGCAATTAAATTGAAAAAGTATCCTAAGCAAGTTGTTTCAGACTACAAAGATACAAACTTTTGAAAGCAATTCACAACTTGGTTGTCTTCGCCCCCGTCGGCTTCCCGTTGTTTCAGACTACAAAGATACAAACTTTTGAAAGCAATTCACAACCCGCGACCTGCGGAGGCTGCGGCAGATATCCGTTGTTTCAGACTACAAAGATACAAACTTTTGAAAGCAATTCACAACATAAACGCTGGGAGTATGGAAAAACTGAGCGTTGTTTCAGACTACAAAGATACAAACTTTTGAAAGCAATTCACAACAAAAAGTAAAAAAAAGAGAAATGAAAAAATGTTGTTTCAGACTACAAAGATACAAACTTTTGAAAGCAATTCACAACCGTCGGATTCAAACTTGCAGCAATAATTTTGTTGTTTCAGACTACAAAGATACAAACTTTTGAAAGCAATTCACAACGACACGATTCAATGTTACAACTTTGTCCGGTTGTTTCAGACTACAAAGATACAAACTTTTGAAAGCAATTCACAACCCAGTTCAAAAGTAACGGAAGCGGGATACGGTTGTTTCAGACTACAAAGATACAAACTTTTGAAAGCAATTCACAACAAAGAAATGGAAGCATGTAAATACTACAACGTTGTTTCAGACTACAAAGATACAAACTTTTGAAAGCAATTCACAACTACCGCTCCGAGTGCTGCCGTCGCAACGGTGTTGTTTCAGACTACAAAGATACAAACTTTTGAAAGCAATTCACAACGCCAACGGCGAGGTTGAAAGTTCAATTTATAAAGTTATAAGATGATGGGAAAAAGTTACTCCCGCCGTACGGCGGGAGTAACTGAAAAAAATGCGACATTTGCGTTCTCACAAAAAAAACACACACAAATGCAACATTTAAATGAGTCGCAAAGATACACAATTTATCGTATGAGAAAGGACAAAAAAACACAATCCGAGATAGCTCGTTACATCGGAGTATCGCAAGCTACTGTCAGCAAGGAACTTAACAGAAATGCCGATACGAGGGGACGATATTCGCCGAAGATGGCGCAGATATT
>GG774890.1:56839-129863 GCA_000163695.1 Bacteroidetes oral taxon 274 str. F0058 | reverse complement strand
CTGAAGCCTTTTAAAAAGCACGTCAAGTCAATAACAACCGATAATGGAGGTGAATTTGCCAAACATAAGCTGATTTCAAAAAAGTTACATACCTCAGTGTATTTTACCGACCCTTATTCTTCTTGGCAGAAGGGGACTGTAGAGAACACAAATAAACTTATCAGACAATATATCCCCAAAACAATGAACATTAATCAATTATCTTATAATAAATTACTCAGCATCCAATATTTGTTAAACCAAAGACCGCGAAAGTCGCTTTTATTCCAATCGCCTTTTTCTCTTTTTTATAACTTTGCTTGTTGAATCTACAGGTAACGTTCGAGGCATGTTGTTTCAGACTACAAAGATACAAACTTTTGAAAGCAATTTACAACACTATGTAAGAGGAAGTTAAAAGTGTTTTTGTTTTTTCAGATAATAATTTTATCTTTGCGCTTTAATTTAAATTTTAAATTTATGGGTATTATTGCAACACTTATCATTGGAGCCATCGCTGGATGGTTAGGAGGAACTATCTACAAAGGTAGTGGATTAGGACTTATCGGGAATATCATTGTTGGTATTCTTGGAGGTATCGTAGGGTATTGGCTTTTAGAAAGTGTGTTTCACATCTCACTTGGAGAAGGATGGATTGGTTCTATCTTGACAGGGGCTATTGGAGCTATTGTTATTTTATTCTTGATAAATTTGATATTTAAAAAGAAGAAATAAGGAAAGAAGAGCAGATATTTTAATGTCTGGTAGTTTTTTTAATTTCCATCTAATACATGAAAAGCCCCGAAATATTAGATATTCGGGGCTTTCTTCTTACATTATTTAGAACTATCTTTTTGCGTTAGCAGTCCAGGTCTTTCCATCTGTAGTATACAGAATGTTCAATGAAGAGGCATTGATTTTAATTATTTTCACACCATCTTGCAAGTCGATGTTTACCAATGTGTGATCTCCTTCTTTTTTGAATTTAACACCTTTAAGATCAGGAATGCCGTCTGAAAAGCGGAAATAATAGTCTTTTCCTGCTTTAAGAACTGTTACTGAACCATTGTCGGCAGATTTTTTTGTTTCACCATCTAAGTAAGAGATTTTACCCTTGTAGGTTCCTACAAAAAGGTCATTGTCTGCCGGGTCATCATTCTTGCTGCAAGAAGCGCAAGAAAAAGCTACTAGTGACAAACAAATCACTGAAAATAAAACAATTTTTTTTTTCATGTTTGATTGAGTTTAAAAAATTAATATAAAAATTTACGGCAATAATGCCATGATAAAGATTCATTCAAATTGAATAGTTTAAAAATGACGTTTTTAGATAGTTATCGAAAAACAAATCTTCTTAGAGATGTTTTTTATCTATTTTTGTTCAAATATCGTTTCGCTAAAAATCGCATACCATATCCCAAAGCTATATTTATCCTTCGTTTTTTATTAAATAAAAGAGAGGGCCAAGTATTAGCTAATAAATTCTTTGGAGTTAAACTCTCTGCTGAAACTGATTATAAATTCTATATTATAATGTTTCAGACTACAAAGATATAAATTTTTTATAACTATCTACTTTTCGCTATAATGCCCGTATGCTGAGATAACCAAAACGGTTACAATGTCATCGTTAACCCTATATATAAGTCTGTGCCTTTGCGTTATTCGCCGAGAATACAGACCGTTATAGCCATATTTTAGAATTTCGGGTTTACCTAAGCCCATAGTTGGGTTTGTATACAACTCTTCTATCAGCTGCACTGCCTTTTTATAAGTTCGTGGTTCGCTTTTCTTCAATCTTGCCAAATCGGAATTAGCTTCTCTGGTTATGGTTACAGAATACATTATAAGGTATCGAGGTGTTTTCTGAGTTTATCAAGCGAGCCAAAACGCATTACTTGCCCTCTCCGTTCGTCTTCGATTGCTTTGTCTATCTTTTTTTTCATCGCTTCGGATATAGCATTTTTGTCTGGTTTTTGGCATATCAATCCTAAAGAATCGAGATAGTTGAGCAGACTTTTTCCCTCTTTTGTTCGTTCGTTGATTGTGATTGTGTATGTTGCCATAATATCAATGATTAAAAAGTATAACAATTTTATGCTACAAAGATACAAATTTTCTCAAAGCAATTCACAACAAATCGTGGCTTGGGTGCTGTATGTCGTAATGCTTGGTCACTGCGTAAGCCAGTGCAGTTATAACACTTGTGCCGAAAATAGCCTTAGACTGATAGTCAAATGCAATCATTTACAGCACACCTGTTGCCAACTCGTTAGAACCACAAACGGCTTACACTCGTCCGAGGTTGTCAATGTCCGTTTCATAGTAGAAGTGATTGACATCCATACAATTCAAATATTCTTCTTTATTCTATCGCTATCGCTTCCGGTATCCTTTTTAACTTACCATCATGATTAAAATCGAACATTATCCATGATTTGTCTGCATTCTCATCAATCTCATTATTTATGCAAATTGATTTAACGTAGTATATTAAAGCGAAACCATCTTGAGTTTTTTGTTTTTTATTGTATTGACCCATGTGTTCTATAAACGCAAGAGTATCTTTACCAACAAGATGATTGTTTGTAATAATACTATCAGCCATCTGAGCTGTTCTCTGTTTCAAACATCCACAACTATCTTTTTTCCATATATCTTCACACATATTAGTTTTATCATCTATATTAGACATCACTATAGAATCTCCCTGCGCTACAGAATATTGATGTTTAGCATTTTGGCAACTCAAAAATGCACATAGCACGATTGTAAAAAGAACTCTAATAACTTCCATCTTTCTTAATTGGAAATATTTACAGATTTATTGTTTCGATAATTTCACCAATATTACTCCAATACACATCGACAACATTTTCCTTGGTAACGGGAGCAGCAAGGCTGTTTCAGACTACGAAGATACAAATTTTCTCAAAGCAATTGACAACTTATAGCAAGCCATTATCTGTCAATTTAAGGGCTTTATCTCTATACAAAAATCTTTAAAACAATGAGCAACGTCAACGACTCCTTCTTCGATACCATACTCCCAAGATACATATTTAATCACACCTGAAGGAATTTCAATATAGAACTCATTACCTGCAGCGTCTCTGGCAAATGGAATGTGCTTTTCAGCAAAAATCTTCATACTGTCAGAATTTTCCTTAGCCGTTTTCCACATTTTTGCTAAGTGTTCAATACTGTAAATGAATTCTATTTCGAGTTCATAATACCCTTCATCATCAGTTCCTTGGAAATGTTCTGTGCTTATTTTTGCTCCCTCCGGGAAATACACTCCATTCTGAGAGAGATAGAACTGTACAAATTCCTCTTTCCCTCTAAAACTTTGTGGTATAACGCTTTCAATTATATCGGCTGTTACGCTTTTGTTTTGAACTTTGAGAATCAAGTTTTGGTGTTTAAAGAAAGAACTCTTCATATTCATTTATCCGATTTTATATTCCATTTCGAAAAATCGACCTCACTTTCTGCTTTCTGCTCGATACTATCAGGCAGTGCGGGGAAGAAATCAATATCGGTAATCTTTTGTATCTCTTCGACGCTCATTGCATAAGTCGATAACGGTTTCCGCCCACTTTGGTTGGGATACATAAAAGCGATAGCCGACCAATTACCATTTTCGTACTGCAACAGCACTTTGAAAAAGGCATCGGGGACAGCCACATTATTGCTACCGATTGTTTTGGGGCGTTGCGAAACTATCGGTCCGCAAACGACATAGATTTTTCCTTTCTGTCGGGCTAACTCTCGAACCTGCTCTTCCAAATCTTTCCAGATGCCACTATTTAGTTTTTTGTTTTGCGGACAGATATTCGAGAGATAAAAGGACTCTTTCATTGCTTGCTCGCTCCACTTCATATCGCCTGCCGGAGCCATATGTCCTCTATCCCAACCTGTACCTTTGTAGTCATAAGTCGTCGCCGATTCATCGGAGGGAACTTCGGGGTCAGGCATAAAAACATCGTAACGCTCAACAGCTCCTCCAACCTCTTCTTTTGTGAGTTCGTAAGCGACCCAATTCGGAATCTTCCAATCCGAATTATAACTTACGGTATAACCTGTATGACAGATAATTTGCTCCTTCCGACCTGCTATCTCAGCAGGGATTTCTACCTTCTGAATAACTGTATCTTCTGTCAGATTTTGCGTTACGTTCGGTTGGTTCGCAAGCAAAAAAACGGCTATCACAAATCCTACGGCTATCAGAATTAAATTGACCTTTATGTATTTCGAATGTTTGCTCATAATTCTCTATTTTTTCTTACATTTGGATATCGATAGTACATATTTCGGAGAGTTTTTCGTCCGTCGAATCGACCTCTTTCGACAAACGGTTCGCCTGTCGTTCTATGGTTTTCTCGAACAATTCTGTCAGAAATTGACAAAAACACCTCGTAGATAAACGACACACCGTCTATGGTGTTTCGACACAAAAGATTGCTCCATCGGTTCGCAAAGATACGAATAAATAATAAAATAAAGTCAATCGAAAGTATAGAGACAAGGTGTAAACTGCTCGGCATAGAAGCACCTAAACGTGTAGACGTAACAACGGCGGGAGAAAAGATAGGATTTAAGGGATTTAATTTTTTACCGTATACGAAATTGGAGGGCAAGTAATATGAAGGTAGGACAGAGGATATTGAGTGTAAGTGCCGACGGGTTCGAGGAACTTCGGCAGCTCGGGCTGTTGCGGTATAATGCGGGCAGGGATATAGAGATATACGACTACTATCTGAGCGAGGTGGATATAACGGGCAGCCGTATGCAAGCACAGACGAACTGTGCGATGAGGTACAACCTATCCGAGAAGGCTATACAGGTGATAGTGTATGGGTTTGAGAATAGACTGAGAAATGTATGAGTGGGTCGAGAAATCAAGAAATAGATATCCAACCTTCTGCTGCTCTTTGCAGTGGAGTTTTCTTTTTAGGGGGAGTATAGGGAATTTTTATGAAAAGAGAAAGCACAAAAAACGTAAATGGTGGCACTGCAAAGAAAATTGCAAGTACATCCCACTCCCAATACAAAAGCGTGAGTGTTGTTACAGTTACGATTGCAACTATAGACAATAAGTATTTTAAAGCCGTTTTATTTTCCTTTTTCATAGTGCAAATGTACAAATAAATTTAGGAACCACCAAATTTTTAACACCAAAAATACATCAAAAAAAATGAGCGACGAAAAGAAGGTATTAATCGATGTAGACATAAAGGCGACCGAAGCCGAAACGCAACTCTCCACGTGGGTGTAAGTTGCGGAACTCCATCAGCGAGACGTCTGCGAAAAAGTGCTTTATAAAGTCATTTACTGTCCGTATCCTTCTTCAAAGTCAGTTACGACACATCTAATTTCGTCGGGTAGATAACTTAGCACATTAGCTTTGATATGCTCGGGTATACCATAAAACGCTTCGGCGATACTTCCCGTTATCGCAGCGATAGTGTCGCTATCGCCACCGATAGACACCGCAAGTCTAATGGCGCTCTCGAAGTCGGCACTTTCCAAGAAGCAAACGATGGCTTGCGGTACGGTTACTTGGCAGGTTGCGTCAAATGTATTTGTCTGCCTTATGGCTTGGCACGATTGCCCTACATTATAACCGTATTGGTCGGCTGCGAGTCGTTTTATGTCGTCTTTCGACGCTCCGCTGCGAGCGTGTAATATACAGTCGGCTATACAGACCGCCCCTTTGATACCTTCGGGGTGGTTGTGCGTACACTCTGCCGACAACCGAGCGTATTCCAATACCTTTTCCCTTGTCGACAGCCAACCGCACGGCGATACACGCATTGCAGAGCCGTTGCCGAAGCTATTGTAAGGCTCGGGGGCAGCAGAGTGTATCCATCGGGCGAAAAGGCTACCATAGCCGCCTTTTGGAGGCGTGTATTTTCTACACCATATAAGTAGCGACCGCTCGAATGAGATACCCGTCAGAATAGCATCTGCTACGGCAACCGTACAAACAGTGTCGTCCGTAAAATCGCACTCGGACGTAAACAACTCGAAGTCCGTCCCAAGATAGTTGTCGAACTCGAAACGCGACCCTATAATATCGCCTGCAATAGCTCCTAACATATACCCGACACAAAAGTGTTGTCTTCGGATTCGACCCCTATATTCCCAATAATTTCCTTACAGCAAAACGTTCTCATCTCCCTATCAATCTATTACTTATCAGATAACTCAATATGTCTTTTAGCCCCTTTTTTTTTTGGCTCATATCAACACCGGACCAATGTTGCGTTGCAAATATAATAAATTTTTTCCCGCTCTGCAAAATTTACTATTCTGGGCAAAAAGTAAATATTGTTTTTTATTTATAAGTTTAGGATAAAGGCGAACGAATGTTCGCCTTTGTTTTTGCATGGTGTACCTTTGTATAAACGCTGTGTTCTTTGCGGTAAAAACACACATCCGCTTAAACAATTAAACGATTGAACGAAACAGGGCGAACACACAGGTTCGACCCTACATTCCTTCATTCCTACATTTCTTAAATTCCTACATTCTCCACACACACCCAACACCTAAAACCTAACACCCAATACCTAAAAAACATAAAAAAGAAGTGCTATCTATCACAGACAGCACTCCCATCTATATAACATCATGAAAAACAATTTTTCTACGATTATTCTGCCTTTTTGGCATCTTTTTCTCCCGAATTCATCTGCTCCTTCAGGTCGGAGAGAGCTTCGATATCGCCAAGGGTCGTCTTAGCCTTTTTTACGGGCTTTTTCTTTACCTCTGTGCTATGTTCTCCCCCTTCAGTCGTACTCTTGGCGTTCTGTTCGTCTTCGAAAGTACGGCTATGCGACAAGATAATACGTTTGGCATCTTTGTTGAATTCGATAACCTTAAAAGGCAGCTTTTCGTCTATCTTAGCCTGCTTGCCGTTCTCTTTGACGATATGCTTGGGAGTAGCAAAACCCTCTATACCGTAAGGAAGAGCTATGACAGCACCCTTGTCGAAGAGTTCTACGATAGTACCTTCGTGTATCGAACCCTCGGAGAATATTGTCTCGAACACGTCCCAGGGGTTTTCTTCCAATTGTTTGTGTCCGAGCGACAGGCGAGAGTTTTCTTTGTCTATTTCGAGCACTACGACTTCTATTTCGGAGCCAAGCTGAGTAAACTCCGACGGATGTTTTATCTTCTTCGTCCAGCTCAGGTCTGAGATATGGATAAGACCGTCTACACCCTCTTCGAGTTCGGCAAATACACCGAAATTGGTAAAGTTGCGTACCTTGGCGGTATGCCTTGTGCCAACGGCATATTTGGTATCGATAGTAGCCCAAGGATCGGGCTTGAGCTGCTTCATACCCAACGACATCTTACGCTCTTCTCTGTCGAGAGTAAGTATGACGGCTTCTACCTCGTCGCCTACCTTGAGGAAGTCGTTTGCAGAGCGTAGGTGCTGACTCCAACTCATCTCCGATACGTGGATAAGTCCCTCTACACCGGGGATTATTTCGAGGAATGCTCCGTAATCCGCCATTACCACTACTTTACCTTTCACCTTATCGCCTACCTTGAGGTTCTGGTCGAGAGCATCCCAAGGATGAGGAGTAAGCTGCTTGAGACCCAGAGCAATACGTTTTTTCTCTTCGTCGAAGTCGAGTATAACGACATTGATTTTTTCGTCGAGTTTGACTATTTCGTCAGGGTGGTTGACACGTCCCCAGCTGAGGTCTGTGATATGGATAAGACCATCGACACCGCCAAGGTCTATAAATACACCATACGAGGTAACGTTCTTGACGATACCCTCGAGCACCTGTCCTTTTTCGAGGCGCGAGATAATCTCTTTGCGTTGCTCTTCGAGTTCCTCCTCGATAAGGGCTTTGTGCGATACGACAACGTTTTTGAATTCGTTATTGACTTTTACAATCTTGAATTCCATGGTTTTACCCACAAACACATCATAATCGCGTATGGGTTTGACGTCGATTTGCGAGCCGGGCAAGAATGCTTCTATTCCGAATACTTCTACTATCATACCGCCTTTGGTACGGCATTTGATGTATCCGTGTATTATCTCCTGACTTTCGAGAGCAGCCTCTACCTGTTCCCAAGCACGTGCGTGTTTGGCGAGTTTGTGCGAGAGTAGCAGCTGACCTTTTTTATCTTCTTGGTTTTCGATGAATACCTCTACCTTATCGCCCACTTTGAGGTCGGGGTTGTAGCGGAATTCGGCGTACGGTATGACGCCATCGGATTTGTATCCGATGTTTACTACTACCTCGCGTTTGTTTATGGACACTACCGTACCTTCAACAACCTCTTGATTTTGTATCTGACTCAATGTTTTGTCGTAAAGCTCGGTATCGAGCTGGCGGTTCGATTTGATATCATCGCCTTTTTCGTAAGCTTCCCAGTCGAAGTTTTCGGGAGCTACATTTGCGTTTTTTACCGCTTCTTGCGGTTCGTTGGTGGAATTGAATTCTTCCATTTTTTCTTTTTCTTTAAAGGGTTAGACAATATGAGATACTCGCCCCATACAGGACAGTACCTCCGTTAATTAAAATAAAACGCAAAGGTAATACTTTTTTTAATATCTTTATTCGTCGTAAAGATAATAAATGAGTCTCAAGATTAGTCAAACTATAAACACCCCTCACAATCAACTATAAAACAACGGATAACAAACACTTTGGAGGTATTAAGTGTTTCGGAAGAGAAATTTCAGAGCAATATTACATACAGACATTAAATTATCGGAATCAGAATTTATACTTAACTTTGCTCAAAAGTTTAATAAATACCCGCTTAAAGTTTTTATATATTTATTCGACTTATCAATTATGCTTTTTTTAGCGATGAAAAATATCCATTTATTAATTTTTAGCTTGAGCTATGTGATTGTATTGCAATCAATTCCTCACACAAACAACAAAACAAATTCGAAAGAGGAAAAAGTCTTAGAGAAACAATTACTAAGAGCTCACTCCATATCAAATGAAGTTACCACCATACGATATTATCCCTATGATAAGGAAGACTTAGAAGTTTCTATAACTTTATTAGACAGCATATTGAAAGAAAACGAGTACACCCTTATCGATGATTTTGACAGTAAGGTTAAAGCTATTTTCGGAAATATCAAACGATACGATAACATATATTTTCTGAGACAATACAATAAATGTTACAATTCTAACGAGATATTATACAATGACTCTGAAGGGTTTAAGCTTAATTTATATTTCTCTATCGATAAAAAATTGATGATAGGACAATATGCAATACCCGAACTTATTGATTACAGAAACAAATATCCTACGACATCTAAAATAGAAGACACTATATCTGTAACAAAGAAAAACAGAGATGGTGAAAATATTTATGTAACAAGATGGAGAGATATCTCCGACCTTGACGCTCAACGCAAGGAAAACACAGATAGGCTGGTACATCGTAATAAATACTTGTTTAATGACGACAGAGCTTCATTTGATTGGCTTATAAAGAACGATACTTTTTTTATGGAGCAATTAGTGAAGACGTTTGGCTATACGCAAGATATTGATTTGTTGGAGTGGGTTATAAAGAAGACACATTACGACAAAAATCGTCCGGAAGATTACGGCAGTTTATTCTGGGTGAAGAACTGCGATGGCTCTATAACACTGCATTCCAACACATTCAAACTCCTACAAAAACTATATAATATCAAGACCGCCTATCGAATCTTAGAAGACATAAAAGGTTATATCAATTATTTAGGCAATGACGAATTGAGTAATAGCGAAGAACTAACAGAAAAACAGCGAATTGAAATATTGGCAAACATAGCTTACTTTGCAGAACAATATAAGTATACCGATAATAGCTCATATCAAATGATGGGCAGACTTAGGTATTTTTTTGCTCCTTCATTCGATTATTTAAAAGAAAAACATTATTTCGGACTCCCAAAATTCAAGGAATGGTGGGATAAGGCAGATTACGATGAATACTATGTAAGACAGTGTGAATATGAAGGCTCTTGCGGGACAGGCTATCATCCTTTATCAGAGAAGGAATGGAAGAAGCGAAATAACAAGTAATAAGAAACGCAAACGACGGATTGTTTTTCGGAAACAGGTATACTCTTGCTCAAAACACATTTATATATCAACACATTACAGTAAGGAGTGTAAAAAATTCACACAATACGGACAAATTACTTGTTTTATACTAAAAACTTTTTATTACCTTTGCCCCCAAGATAGGAAAGAGGAGAGATTTGTATGCTTGCAACCTCAGAAAAAAATGCTAAAACCATTAATACTAAGGCTTACAATATACTATTTATCCTATTTTCTGTCAGAACATCGGTTTTGGGCAGGTTTTTTTAGCCAAACCTCATTTATTAACAAAAAAACAAAACAAAATATGTATCTATTCACATCAGAATCGGTGTCGAGCGGACACCCTGACAAAGTCGCCGACCAAATATCGGACGCAATACTCGACCAATTTTTGGCAAAAGACAAAAACTCAAAAGTCGCCTGCGAAACATTCGTTACTACCGGACAGGTAATAGTGGGCGGAGAGGTGAAGTCGTCGGTTTATATCGACATTCAAGACATTACCCGCAAGGTGATAACGGATATCGGCTACAATAAGTCGGACTATATGTTCGACGGCAACTCGTGCGGCATACTGTCGGCTATCCACGAACAGTCTGCCGACATCAACCGCGGAGTAGAGCGACTGAATCCCGAACAGCAAGGAGCAGGCGACCAAGGGATGATGTTTGGCTATGCCACCAATGAAACGGCAAACTACCTGCCACTATCGCTCGACTTGGCACACGAAATACTTTACTGTATGGAGAGGATAAGAAAAGAGACCTCGCTGATGCCCTATCTGCGACCCGACTCCAAATCTCAAGTAACAGTCCAATACAACGACCAAGGCATTGCCGAACGCATACATACGATAGTAGTCTCGACACAACACGACGAGTTCGACGACGACGAACGTATGCTTGCCAGAATAAAAGCCGACGTAAAGCAAATCCTTCTACCACAGGTGATAAAAGACAATCCGTCGTTTGCCCGCTTCTTCGACGAAGAGCTTATACTACACGTCAATCCGACAGGTAAGTTCGTCATCGGGGGGCCGCACGGCGACACGGGACTTACGGGCAGGAAAATAATTGTAGACACCTACGGCGGTAAGGGAGCCCACGGCGGCGGGGCATTCAGCGGCAAAGACCCGTCGAAAGTGGATAGAAGTGCCGCATACGCCGCACGTCATATAGCCAAAAATATGGTAGCGGCAGGTATTGCCGACGAGATACTCATACAGATATCGTATGCTATCGGTATAGCCGAGCCTCTGAGTCTCTTCGTCAACACATACGGCACAGCAAAAATCGGTCTTACCGACTCGCAGATAGCTGGAAAGGTAAACGATATTTTCGACCTTCGCCCCTACTCTATCGAACAGCGTCTCAAGCTCCGAAATCCTATCTATCGACGTACGGCATCATACGGACATTTCGGCAGAACACCCGTAACCGAAGACGGCATAGAGTTTTTTACTTGGGAAAAACTCGATTACGTCGAAAAAATACGACAAGTATTCGGATTATAATACTGACAAATCGAACGACCGTATATACGGCAGAAAGAGCAACTTATCACAAGTTGCTCTTTCTGCTCTCCCTCTTGGACTTGAACCAAGGACCCTCTGATTAACAGTCAGATGCTCTAACCAACTGAGCTAAGGAAGAATCAATTAATTATTAACCTTTAAAAACCTTTTTGATTATGAAACAAAAAACTTCTCATTTTTGCGGTGCAAAGGTATAACTTTTTTTTTATCTGTGCAATACTTTTTTAAAATATTTTTTATCCCTATCAATCAGACACTTGCGATGATATTTGGTCTGCGATAGCCAACATCTCATCTGACGAAAACTCCTTTTTGGGGTTCGAAAAATTCATATCCGACTCTTTTTGCAGAGGAATAAGGTGCACGTGAGTATGCGGCACCTCCATACCCAATACGGCGACCCCGACCCGTTGGCAGTCTATTGCCCTCTTGAGTGCTTTAGCTACCCTGCGGGCAAAAGCCATAAGCCCTGTATACGTTTCGGTATCCAAGTCGAAGATATAATCTACTTCCTTCTTGGGGATAACCAAAGTATGTCCTTTGGCAAGCGGATTTATATCGAGAAACGCCAAAAAATCTTTGTCTTCGGCTACTTTGTAACAAGGGATTTCACCTGCCACTATCTTAGAAAAAACTGTCATCTCGCCTTTATATTATTATAATGAAATACTTACAACTTCGAATCTCATCAAGCCGGCAGGTACATTTATCTCTGCCACCTCACCTATCTTCTTGCCTAACAGACCCTTACCTATCGGCGTATTTATAGCCAACTTACCTTCACGGATATTGGCTTCGTTTTCTGACACGAGTGTATAGGTCATCTCTTGTTTATTGGCAAGATTTTTCACACGTACAGTATTGAGTATCTGCACGCTATCTGTTTTGAGTTTGCTCTCATCTATGATACGGGCATTTGCCAGGGTCTCCTTCATCTGGGCAATTTTCATTTCGAGCATACCCTGAGCTTCCTTAGCTGCATCGTATTCGGCATTCTCAGACAAATCGCCTTTGTCTCTGGCTTCTGCTATCTGTGCAGAAATAGCTTTACGGTCTACCGCTTCCATCTGAGCAATCTCATCGGCTAATTTTTTGTAGCCGTCTTCTGTCATATAAACAACTGCCATATTTTAATAATTTTAATGTTATTCGATTCAATAAAAAAGCAAAACAAAGAGAATTCCGACCTCAGCCGAAACTCCCGCTGCATTTTAATAACTTCATCTAAGGTGCAAAGGTACAAAAAAATCATATATAAAAAAAATTTCACATCGATATTTTATAGAAACCGAAGCAAATTCAAATACAATACACTACATATCAATTAGTTTAACAAACATAACTACAAGATTTGATTTTATGATTAACGACAGTTCCCCAACTAATCTGAAAAAGAAATCTCCATACTTAACTTATCGACAATATGTTATGTGAGCAATTTATAGCAGACCAATCTTCCACAAACTTTTGTATCGACAAGTCTCCTTTTTTTTGTATCTTTGCAAATTAATTTTTTGGATATGTACATTCCATACATCTTAATAATAAAACATTGTTAATTAGTTTTTTATGAAGAAACAAGAAAATGTCGAAAAGACAAGATATTCTGATGCCGAACTCGAAGAGTTTCGCCAGATTATAGAAGAAAAACTCGAAGCAGCCAGACGCGAATACAACGAGCTGCGTTCGTATATAAGCAATACTTCGGGCAATGACGTTACAGATACTTCGCCGACATACAAAAATCTAGAGGAGGGTGCGGCGACACACCTAAAAGAGGCTTCCGGACAGTTGGCACAGAGGCAGATGAAGTTTATCCAACATCTCGAAGCCGCTTTGGTACGCATAGAAAATAAGACATACGGCATTTGTCGCCAGACAGGTAAGTTGATACCCAAAGAGCGTCTCCGTGCCGTACCACACGCTACTCTGACCGTAGAAGCAAAAGAAGCAAGACGATAACCTCTCCCCACAAAACCCTGATACTATACCAATTACAGTATAGTACGAGAATAGATTATGACTAATTAACAAAAACATTTCATTTTAAAATGAGCAAGTCTGTCAAGGTTACCCTTTTCATAATACTTCTACTGACCATAGACCAGATTACCAAAATATTGGTAAAAACCAATATGAATCTGTACGAAGATATACAGATATTCAAGTGGTTTCACATACATTTCATCGAAAATCCGGGAATGGCTTTCGGTATAACGCTGGGCAGCAAGACCATTCTAACATTATTCAGACTGGTAGTCAGCGGATTTGTACTTTATTATATTATCAAACTCGTACAAAACGAATGGCGTACGGGGTATATCTTCTGTGTATGCCTCATCTTTGCAGGAGCCATAGGCAATATTATAGACTGTATGTTTTACGGGCTGATATTCTCCGAAAGTACTCCTTGGGCAGCGGCTACGTTGATGCCCTCGGGTGGGGGCTACGCTTCGTTCCTGTTGGGCAAGGTAGTAGATATGGTATACTGCCCGATATTCACATTCCCTGCGTGGGTGCCTTTTCTGGGCGGAGAGGTATTTTTCAGTCCCATATTCAACTTTGCAGATGCCTGCATTACGGTGGGCTTATTTATTATGATAATATTTTTTCGCAAAGATTTCAACCATAGCTTTGAACAGCTATTCTCTAAGGATAAGACCGCAAAAAAATGATATTCTCAAAAAACATAGGTTATGAAAAAAAAGACGAAAAAGAAGTCGAAAATTTTACTTATACTCGCTATAATATTATTTGTAGGTCTATTGTATTATGTTGCTTTATTACCAAATTTCGTAACAAACAACAAAGAAGAACAATACGTCTATATACGCCCGAATACGACTATTGATAGCGTAATGGAGGTTATCGAGAAGGGAGGTTTTCTGAAAAACAGAACGACTTTTGCTTTAATGGCAAAAATATACAAACCTACGAATAAAATAGTTTCGGGAGCATATCTGGTACAGTCGGATATGTCGAACATTCGCTTCTTGAATAATATATATAAAGGCTACCAAAGTCCCGTAAAGCTGAAAATCAACAATGTACGTCTAAAAAAACAGTTGGTTGTCAAGATTTGCAAGCAAACCTGTATAGATTCGTTGCGTCTCTACAATCTACTCAATGACAGCATATTCCTTAGGAAATACAACTTAACCGTAGACAATTGCCTTACCCTGTTCATACCCAATACGTACGAGATATATTGGAGCATATCGCCCGAAAAGCTATTCGACAAGATGAAGGGCGAATACGACAAATTTTGGACGGCAGACAGACGAGACAAGGCGGCAGCTATACCTCTATCGCCGACAGAGGTATCCATACTTGCCTCTATCGTAGACGAGGAGACAAACAAAACACACGAGAAACCTATTATAGCAGGCTTATATATCAACCGACTGAAAATAGGTATGAAGCTGCAAGCCGACCCCACAGCCCGTTATGCTCTTAACGATTTCACTATAAATCAAGTATATCACACATACACACGTATAGACTCTCCTTATAACACATATATGTACCCGGGGTTACCTCCAGGACCAATACGCATATCCTCGATAGAAGGGATAGATGCCGTCCTTAACTACAAACCGAGCAACTACTTGTATATGTGTGCCAAACCCGAACTGAACGGAGAGCATAACTTCTCGGAAAATTACGAAGAACACCAACGATATGCCGCCGCATACTACAAAGCACTCAAAGCGTGGAAGGCAAAAAATAATCTGTAAAATATCGGGGTATTATATATTCCGAATCTGACAAACACAAAAAAGAGGTTGTACTTTTTATCGGTACAGCCTCTTTCAGTTATAACGTTATTCTCAATTGCTTAGATAACACCTTGTTCGAGCATTGCAGTAGCAACTTTCATAAAGCCTGCTATGTTTGCACCCTTTACGTAGTTGATATAGCCTTTTTCTTCGCCATATTTGAGGCAAGCATTGTGGATAGACTCCATAATCTGATGCAGTTTGGCATCTACCTCTTCGCTTGTCCAAGAGAGGTGTGCTGCGTTCTGAGTCATTTCGAGACCCGAAGTAGCTACACCACCTGCGTTCACTGCTTTACCGGGAGCAAACGGCAGTTTGTGGTCTTGGAAAGTCTTGATAGCTTCAGGAGTACAACCCATATTAGAAACTTCGGCAACCAACTGTACTTTGTTTGCAATCAAAGTCTTAGCGTCTTCTTCGTTGAGTTCGTTCTGGAAAGCACAAGGCAGAGCTATGTCGCAAGGGATAATCCATACTTTTTTGCCTTTTATGAATTTGCTTTCTTTGGCAAACTTCTTGGCAAACGGTTCTACTATGTTTTGGTTCGAAGCACGGAGTTCGAGCATATAGTCTATCATTTCGTTGGTCATACCGTTAGGTACTTCTACGCAACCGTCGGGACCCGACAGACCGATAACTTTAGCTCCGAGTTGAGTAGCTTTCTGAGAAGCACCCCAAGCAACGTTACCGAAACCGGAAACTATTACGCGCTGTCCTTTGATGGATTTTTTGAGTTTTTTCAGCATGTGGTCTACAAAGTAGAGTGCACCGTAACCTGTTGCTTCGGGACGAATAAGCGATCCACCCCAGTTGATACCCTTACCTGTGAGTACGCCTGTGTTGTATTCGCGAGCAAGTTTTTTGTACATACCGTACATATAACCGATTTCACGACCACCTACGCCAACGTCGCCGGCAGGAACGTCCGTATCGGGACCGATATGATGCCACAATTCGAGGATGAATGCTTGGCAGAAACGCATTATTTCGGCATTGGATTTGCCAACCGGATCGAAGTCAGAGCCACCCTTGCCGCCGCCCATAGGCAGTGTAGTAAGAGCGTTTTTGAAAGTCTGTTCGAAGCCCAAGAACTTCAACATCGACAAGTTAACAGCTTTGTGGAAACGGATACCGCCTTTGTAAGGTCCGATAGCTGCATTGAACTGTACACGATAACCGATGTTCGACTGAACTTCGCCTTTGTCGTCGACCCAGTCTACACGGAAAGTGAAGATTCTGTCGGGTTCCACCATACGTTCGATGATTTTTGCCTTTGCAAATTCAGGGTGTTTGTTGTAAACCGGTTCAACAGATTCCAACACTTCGTGTACTGCTTGTAAGTACTCTTTTTCACCGGGATGTTTTGCCTCCAATGAGGCCATAATCTTTTTTACGTCCATAATAACAATAAAATTTTTAATATATTAATTATATGATTATCTGCATTTTATACTATGATTATATCACGTTTCCGAATAATTTACAAAGGTACTTATTTGTATTTAATTAAACAAACAAAATAGTATAATTTTTCTGACGGTAAACTCAACGTTAATTTCAAACGAAAAAGACTCTATTTTCGTTAATAAAACCTCTTCTACATACGCTCTCAGACTATTCTCAGGTAGACATAAGAGTATGCGAAACGTCCGCTCTCGGGCACAGACAGCATTATGTTGTCGCCCCGGCGAAGAAGACCGCTACGTACCAACTCGTCGAGCATAAGATAAGCCGACGCAGCTCCTACATTACCCACACGGGGGAGGTTTATAAACCATTTGTCTCGAGGCACTTCCATACCACCTCGCTTCATCACGTCATACAGGCGTTCTTCGAAATAGCACGACGACAGGTGAGGTAGAAACCAATCGATATCGGCTGTTGTGATACCGTGTTTTTTCAGTGTACAGGCAAAAGAATCCGCTCCCTTGACTAATATACTATTATTCAGAAGCTTAACGTCTTGCTTGAATGAAAATATCGACATCTTTGCCCATTCGTCAGACGAATAGTCGGACCACGACCGCACGGAGCCGTCGGGCTGTTTCTCGCCACCAACATACATACAGGTCTCCAACTCGTTGGCATACGAATATACATCTATGAATAGTATCTCCAGATTGGTGTCGCCTGTCGGTTTGTCTTGCAACACCACTGCTCCCGCTCCATCTGAGAGCATAAAACGGAGGAAATCTTTCTCGAAAGCAAGTATAGGGTTCGCTTCCAGCTCTTTGAGCGATGCTATCTCTGCATCGAACTTATCGGCTCTGAGCCAAGCCGAGGTACGCTCTGACCCCGTACAAACAGCATTACTGCTATTGCCCGACTTCACAGACAGATAACCGTATTTAAGTGCGTTCATTCCGGAGTTGCATACGCCCGACGACGAGTTTATCTCTATCGGATGCCCCCCTAAACACCCGTGTACCATAGAGGTATGCGACGGCACAAGACAATCGGGCGTAGTAGTACCGCACGACAATACTTCGACATCGTCCATCGAGAAATGGTCGGTAAATACAGTACGTACAGCCTCTGCTGTCAGTTCGGCGTTGGAGTGCGACGGCTTACCGCTACTGTCGATAGCATAGTAGCGTGTCTTTATTCCGTTGTTCATCAACACTATCCTACGTGCACGCGAGGCGTTCCCTCCGACTAAGCCGAGAAAAGATTCCATCTGTTCGTTTCCGATAGGGTTGTTTGGCAGATAACTGCCTGTCTTCGTTATATAAACCTTATTCATCTATTTACTCTCTGCATTAAGCGTTTTTTTATATTGTTGCCTATACGACGGATAATTCATCTGTACCTCCGTCTTGTATTTCTTTCGTCTACACCAAAGTAAAGGATAGGTAACAGCGTACAAAACAGATACTATCGGTAACATAAGCCAGATAGCTACGTACAGATATACCTCGAACGCTTTTATCCAAAAGCCTCGGCGAGGCGAAGCTACGCATAAATTCGCCCAAAGGCGAAATATACGGTTGGCTTTACGGTCGGTCGAAACGAGTAATGCACTTATCTCGGCTCCGTGCTGTGCAACGATACGAGCCTGCATACCATCGTAACTGCCGCAAGCCAAATACTCGGCAACGATATTTCCAAATACGGTAGCCTGCTCTATCTCGCTACGTGCTACACCCGGCAGCGGCAGTATACCCCATTTGTGGCGTCTGACTCCCGACATCATCCAGTCCATAATAGTAAGCACGCTGATATGATTGCAGTGTCTGTCCGACAGAGCAATATTACCGACAGGCACTGCACCGAGCTCTATGAGCAACGTATCTATTTTTTTCTGAGCCATTGCCCACATATTACGGTTGCCCGAGACGGTTACCACAGGTCTGCCTTCGACAATACGCCGCCCCTCATCGCTCTGCAAAAACGACGTCATCGGCAGCGACGGCGACAAATACCAAGCCTGATAAGCCAATATTATCAAATCATATTCGTTGTTTAAAATATCGGCATCTATGGGTCTGACTGCCTGCGGAATCTGCAAAAACGTCTCAGGGAATACATCGAAGAAAGCCTTCCTATTCCAAGGAAAGGGATACTCCCGAGCCATCTCTACACGGCAAAAATCGACCGATACGCCTTGCTCTATCATAGGGCTTACTATGCTGTCGGCAATACTCCTTGCCTGCCCCGACTGTGAATAATATACCACCAATACTTTACTCATAAATCCTCTCCTCTTCAAGTACAAGACTATCAAATATACAGCTTGTCTGCGAATAAAAATTACTCCATCTTATCTATCGTAGAGACACCGAGAGTTATCTCCTCGAGGACATCGAGAAGTACCTTTACCGTCTCCAACGAGGTGAACATAGCCACGTTGTTTTCGACCGCACAGCGACGTATCTGGAAGCCGTCTTCGGTAGTCATATTCTTATTAATATCAATAGTATTAATCACATAGCTGACGTGTCCTTGACGCAGCGAGTCGAATATCTCTTCGGAGCCTTCCGAAATTTTTCTCCTCTCCCTCGTCCTGATACCATTGTCTTTTAGGAACTTAGCTGTGCCTTTTGTAGCTTCTATATTGAAACCCATATCGTAGAAACGTTTCACGAGGGGAAGGGCTCGCTGCTTGTCGCAGTCGGCGATGGTAACGAGTATGGTACCGTAGTTTGCCACATTCATTCCCGACGAACGCAGTGCTTTGTAGAGTGCACGCGTAAGCGATTTGTCGTACCCGATAGCCTCACCCGTCGATTTCATCTCGGGCGAAAGGTATGCGTCCATTCCGCGTATCTTACTGAAAGAGAATGCAGGAGCCTTGACGAACCAGCTTTTTTTCTCTTCGTGATAGACTCGGTCGATGCCCTGTTCGGCAAGGCTGTGCCCGAGTTGTACGCGGGTAGCAATATCTGCCATATCCACTCCCGTCGCCTTGCTCAAGAACGGCACAGTGCGGCTCGAACGCGGATTGACCTCTATGACGAATACATCGTCGTTCGTATCGGCTATGAACTGTATATTGAAAAGCCCTATGATACCTATCTCGAGCCCCAATCGTACAGAATAGTCGATGATTTTATCCTTTACTTTCTGCGATACGGAAAACGTGGGGTATACCGAAATGCTATCACCCGAATGAATGCCCGTACGTTCCACGTGCTCCATTATACCGGGGATAAACACGTCGCGACCGTCGCAGATGGCATCTACTTCGAGCTCTTTGCCCGAGATATATTTATCTACCAGAACAGGCTGATTGACATTGATTTCTACCGCCGTCTGCAGATATTTTTTGAGACTCTCCTCGTTGTTTACTATCTTCATAGCACGTCCGCCAAGCACGAAACTCGGGCGAACGAGTACAGGATAACCTATGTCTTGAGCTACCCGACAGCCGTCGGGTATGTTGGTAACAGCCAATCCTTTAGGTTGTGGGATACCGAGCGTATTCATAACCTTCTCGAAACTGTCGCGGTTCTCGGCTCGGTCTATCGCCTCTACGTCGGTGCCGATTATCTTTACCCCGAGTTTGTGTAGCGGCTCGGCAAGATTTATGGCAGTCTGCCCGCCAAGTGTTACTATCACTCCGTCGGGCTTTTCGAGGTCGATTATATTCATTACGTCCTCGACTGTAAGCGGCTCGAAGTATAGTTTATCCGAAGTAGCATAGTCGGTAGAGACGGTTTCGGGATTATTGTTTATCACAATAGCCTCATAACCTGCCTGTTGTATAGTCCAAATAGCGTGTACGGTAGAGTAGTCGAACTCTATGCCCTGCCCTATGCGTATCGGTCCCGAGCCGAGTACTACTATTTTCTTTCTGGCAGATACGATAGACTCATTCTCCTGCTCGTAGGTAGAGTAAAAATATGGTATATATGCCGAAAATTCGCTTGCGCAGGTGTCTATCATCTTATAGACGGGCATAATGCCTTTTTCTTTTCGCAAGCGGAAAATATCCGCCTCGTCGTACGATTTGCCTCCTACCGACCAACACATAGCGATGTATTTGTCGCTGAATCCCATCTCTTTGGCTTGTATAAGAGTATCCTCGTCCATAGGATTTGCCTTTACGACAGCCTCGAACTCTACTATATTCTTTATCTTCTCGAGGAAAAACATATCTATCTTTGTGGCATTGTATATCATACCCAAGTCTACACCGTTGCGTATGAGCTGGGCTATGGCATAGAGGCGGTCGTCGGTCGCCTGACGTATGTAGTTTATCAGATAGTCGTTGTCTTTGTCATCGAATTTTTTATGCCAAATATGGCAAACACCCGTCTCCAAGCCACGTACGGCTTTAAGCAGGCTTTCGCCCATAGTCCTGCCAATAGACATCACTTCGCCCGTAGCTTTCATCTGAGTACCGAGCGTGTTGGACGCCTCTGAGAACTTGTCGAACGGGAAACGCGGTATCTTGGTAACGATATAGTCGAGAGCCGGCTCGAAACTTGCCGGAGTATTGTCGAGCCGTATTTCGTCGAGAGTAAAGCCCACTGCTATCTTGGCACTGACACGTGCTATGGGATAACCGCTTGCTTTCGATGCCAAGGCCGAACTGCGGCTCACACGCGGATTGACCTCTATGAGATAATAGTTGAAACTCAGCGGGTCGAGAGCAAACTGTACGTTGCAACCACCCTCTATTTTCAGGGCACGGATGATTTTCAATGCCGAGTCGCGAAGCAGCTGAAACTCTTTGTTTGTCAATGTCTGCGATGGGCAAACAACCATCGAGTCGCCCGTATGGACGCCGACAGGGTCGATATTTTCCATATTACAGATGGCGATGGCGGTATCGTTTTTGTCACGAATTACTTCGTATTCAATCTCTTTGAAGCCTTTTATCGATTTTTCGACCAATACCTGATGTACAGGCGAGAGGGCGAGAGCATTACGCATCAACTCGCAAAACTCGGCTTCGTCTTCGGCAAAACCTCCTCCCGTGCCTCCAAGCGTAAACGCCGGACGCAATACGACGGGATAACCGATTTCGGCTGCCGCAGCAAGTCCCTCTTCCATCGAATTGGCTATCTTAGAGGGTAATACCGGTTCGCCCAGACTCTTACAAAGCTCTTTGAAAAGTTCGCGGTCTTCTGCCATCTCGATACTCTGAAACGATGTACCGAGTATCTCCACATCGCACTCTTCGAGGATACCTTTTTTGGCAAGTTGTACGGCGAGGTTGAGCCCCGTCTGCCCGCCAAGTCCGGGCACAATGGCATCGGGTCGCTCGAAACGAATGATTTTTGCCACATATTCCAAAGTCAGAGGCTCCATATAGACCTTGTCGGCTATATGTGTATCGGTCATAATAGTAGCAGGGTTCGAGTTTGCCAATATCACCTCGTATCCCTCTTCTTTCAGAGCAAGGCAAGCCTGTGTTCCTGCATAGTCGAACTCCGCCGCCTGCCCTATCACTATCGGTCCCGAGCCGATTACCATTACCTTTTTTATGTCTGTGCGTTTCATTATATATTGGTTATTTTGTCGTTTGCCATCTGTAAAAAAAGAGTAACCGTTTTATCAACAAAAATGATTACCCTTTTTTGAAAAAACAATATTTACAGCAGTTTATACACTGCAACTGCCTATTTGTAAATACATATATTACTCTGCCGTATAACTTCATTTCGAGATGCAAAGTTAGTAAAATTTCCAAGAAAATGAAAATTTCATTCAGTCGCAACAAGAAATAATCTCACTTATAATGAATATTGTGCATACATAACGTTTTTCAATATAGCAGAACAAGTTTTTCTACACAATAAAAAAAACACACATATTCCGAACAAAAAGCAAACAACAGTTGGTATAACGGCAGATTGTAAGACAATTATGCAGCTACGGTTTATATAATTTCACCTTCCATAAACAAAAAACTCACAACTATTTCGTATCTTTGCAATCAATTTTACACCTAATAATTTTATCTATGAATATCAAAACGCTACTTATAAGGTCTGCAAGCGGACTTGTCTATATCACTCTGATAATAGGCGCTATATTGCTTGGGGGTATCTATTTCAAAATAATATTCGGGTTGCTGGCAATCCTGACCGTATACGAATTTCACACGCTAACCAACAAACAAGAGAATATCAAAGCTTTACCTATATTCGGAGCAATATGTGCCGCAGTAGCTTTTGCTGTCGTGTCTTACTACAAACAACCTTCGTGGCTGTATATTGGCGTATTCTTGATGTGTTTTATCTTGATGTGTCTGATAATCTGTGCCGTTATCGAGATGTTCCGAAAGACGCCGAACCCGATAAACAATGTGGCTTACACTATTTTCGGACAAATATATATAGTATTACCTTTCAGCCTTATGGCATATATTCTCTCGTACAACAAAAAACTACTACTCGCCGTCTTCGTCATAATTTGGGTAAACGACACTTTCGCATATCTTACGGGTTCGTTGCTTGGCAAACATAAGCTATCGCCCAAAATATCTCCCAACAAGTCGTGGGAGGGGCTGATAGGCGGTTTGGTAGGTACTTGGGGAGCAGCGTTGCTTATCTACTGGTTAGAGGCTTACGCCAAAAACTCATACATACCGTTCACTGCAACACAATGGCTTGCACTCGGCACTGCCATAATGATATTCGGTACATTGGGCGACCTGTTCGAGAGTCTGATAAAACGCACTGTCGGCGTCAAAGACTCGGGGAATATTATGCCCGGACACGGAGGTCTCCTCGACCGCCTCGACAGCGTACTGTTTGCAACCCTGCCCGCAGCAGTCCTTATAGCTCTTTTTCGGTTTGTAAATAACGAGTTAATCTAAAAACGTAGCCGCACTATATTTGCTTGATATAGGCTCTGCGACGCTTGTGCTGAATATTATCGAAATAATCCCAGTTCGACTGGTTTTTGATATTAGTCTCGAGCATAGCCGAAGTCTCAGAATATTCTACTCCGTATTTTATAAAATATTTTATCTGATCGTAGAAGAAAAGTGAATTTACGCCTTTGTTCTGATAATCGGGACGCACTGCAATAAGCAACAAGTCGAAGTGTTTGAATTTCTTAGCTCTCAGTGCTCTCAGAATCCAATACCAACCCAGCGGCAACAATCTGCCACGGCATCTACGAAGCTCTTCCGATATATTGGGCATACCGACGCCGACGCCGACTATTTCGTCCTGTTCGTTTACGATTATGGTAACAAAGTCGTAGTTAAGCAACGGGAAGTACATCTTGCAATAATATTCCTTCTGCCGTTCGGTAAGCGGTTGGAAGTTGTACAGCGGCTTGTATGCCTCGTTTATGACATCGAAAAACGAATAACCGAATCTCGATATCACCTCTTTGGCACTCCTTACCTTAGCTATTTTCAGGTTATATTTTTCGATTACAATTTTGGCTATACGCTCCATTTTTTCGGGTACTCCCTTGGGTATAAACACGCGGTTCTCTATCCAGTCCACCTCTTTTTGAAGTCCGTAAGCCTCATAATGTTTTTCGTAATAGGGATAATTGTAGAGCGAAGCCATCGGAGCGTCGTACTCGAAACCGACTATCAGCAGACCTTGGTGGTCGAAGTCGGTAAAGCCCACAGGTCCGTTCATCTCCGTCATACCGTGCTCTTTGCCCCACGCTTTGACTGCATCGAGCAAAGTATGCGACACTTCGACATCGTCGATGAAATCGAACCACCCGAACCGAAGACGTTTTTTATTCCAAGCCTCATTGGCTATATTGTTGATAATCCCCGCAATACGTCCTACTATTTTGCCATCTCTGTATGCCAGATATAGCACCGAGTCCGAAAAATCGTAAGCAGGGTTTTTCTTTCTGTCAAAAGTATTTTTTTCGTCGAATATCAACGGCGGGCAAAAATATTTGTTGTCTTTGTATAAATCTATACCGAAACGAACAAAACGCCCGAGGTCTGAATTTGTCTTTACTTCCCTTATTTCTACCATAATAACCCTATATTCACTCTACACACAAAGCACTTCGGCAAGAGCCCCGTGAATCGATGATTATTTAATAATTCACAATGCAAAGATATAATATTTTTTCCTCTGAATATTGTTATTTCAGCACAGGTTTTACCTTATAACCGAGCTTCTGTAAGCCAACGAGTAATCCTTTTTTCCCCACGAGGTGCATACAACCCACAGCTATAAAACTCGGCTTGGCTGCCATAATAGAAGGCAGTTTTTGCAACCAGCGCTGGTTACGTGCATCTACCAGAGCGATTTGTTGTTCGGCACTCATCGGGCAGATATCATCGGACAGCATAAGGGCTTCCATACCCTTGAGGTCGGCGGCACGATACATAGCATTGAGCTTTTTTGAGTTTTGCTCAACATATTCTGAGTTTCTGAGCATACAAACCAAATCGGCAGCCTGTTGTTTGAGCGAGGTGGCATCAAGTAACGCATACGTCTGGTCTTTGACTGTCTCCAATCCTATCACCTCGATACCCCGCTCGGCAGCCTGTTGCTGAAACCATAGGTCAAACGCTTCGTCTTGTCGGAGGTTCGGATACATCTTCCTGTAAAGCATTGCCGTATATGCCGTGTTGACCATAGACGGTTTCATCACCCCGAACGACTGCAATCCTGTGCCAAACATAGCTGTCAGTTGTTTGTCTACCAATTGGTAATCATCGTCGGATAACAACATCTGCCAAGTGGTGTCTTGCGGCATCATACCGGCAGCACTCAACTCGGCAGCCAACGTAGCCATATCGCCAAGTAAAATCTCGCCTACCATCTGTTTGCTTGAGGCAAACACGCGCTTCACTCCCGAAACACTATCCAAAAAACTCAACGGAAACAAATGGTGCGTGCCGAATATATACGAAGGTTGTTTTAGCCCGTTACCGGTTATTTCCCACAGTAGAGCTCCTGTCTTTTCTTTGCCTGTCTGTGCCGAAGCCGAGTAGGTAAAAAATGTCAGTAAAGCGATCGAACACAAAAATAATTTCTTCATCATAAAAACCTAACAATACTTTTTTAGTAATTTATATTAAAACCGCAAAAATACAAAAAATCTACTATCGATATCTAAAAAAACGTTTTTACATCGTATTTTTTTACGCTTTTTCGGACAAAAACTTTTGTAGTCTAATGTTTTTGAAGCAGCTGACATAGAAAATGCCCACAAAAATTATTCATAATTTATAAGATAATAGACAAAAATAATTACAACACACATATAAATATTTGACAATAAGAATGTTATTTGCAAAAAACAATAAAATTTCACTTCGCCACACTATCAAAAAAAATTATGGTGTGTCTCCTGTAACATTTTTTTTGTAATTTTGCAAAAAAATTAGCAATAATTCGTTTAAAATTAAAACAATAACAACACAAAATGCATATAGCAATAGTAGGAGCAAGCGGTGCCGTGGGGCAAGAATTACTCAAAGTCGTCGAAGAACGCAACTTCCCTTTCGACGAACTCACGCTCTTCGGTTCGGAGCGTAGCGAGGGCAAAGAGTATTTCTGCAAAGGCAAACCGTACAAAGTACGGCAACTTCGCCACGGCGACGATTTCAAGGGCGTCAGATTTGCCTTTGTATCGGCAGGAGCAAGTGTTTCTAAGGAATTTATGGAAGATATTACACGTTTCGGCACTATTATGATAGATAATTCGTCGGCTTTCCGTATGGACGACAGCGTACCTCTGGTAGTACCTGAGGTGAATGCCGGAGATGCCAAATTCTGTCCACGCCGAATAATAGCCAACCCTAACTGTACCACCATACAGATGGTAGTGCCTCTGAAAGCATTGGAAGATATTTCGCATATAAAACGTGTTCACGTAGCTACATATCAGGCAGCCTCTGGTGCAGGAGCAACAGCTATGACCGAACTCGAAAACCAATACCGACAGTATCTCAATAACGAGCACATCGTAGTAGAGAGATTCCCCTATCAGCTGGCTTACAATATGATACCTCAGGTAGACGTTTTCGGCGAAGACGGTTACACGAAAGAGGAGCTGAAAATGTATCACGAGACCCGCAAAATAATGCACTCAGACATAGTAGTATCGGCTACTTGTGTACGTGTACCGGCTCTGAGAGCACACTCCGAAAGCATCTGGATAGAGACCGAAAGTCCAATATCCGTCGAAAATGCTCGAAGAGCTTTCGAGAGAGCCGATGGAGTAACAGTTATAGATGACCCCGACAATCGTCAATATCCGATGCCACTGCCGGCAACAGGCAAAAACGACGTATTTGTGGGGAGAATACGAAAAGATTTGGCAAATCCGAATGGTTTAACTTTTTGGTGCGTTTCGGATCAAATACGTAAGGGAGCGGCTCTAAATGCTGTGCAAATAGCCGAATACCTTATAAGATAAAATATTGTAAAACACCAAAATGCGTTATTTTATTTACATTGCATACAATGGCACGAACTATCATGGCTGGCAGATACAACCGAATGCGGTTACCGTACAGGAGACTGTCGGGCAGGCTATGTCCGTCGTATTGGGTAGCAATGTAGAGATAACAGGTGCAGGACGTACGGATACGGGGGTTCACGCCCGCACTATGACAGCTCACTTCGACCTGACGAAGCGTATCGACGAAGCAAATCTGGTAAAAAGGCTCAATAGTCTTCTACCCGCAGATATAGCAGTGTATAAGATTGTAGAGGTAATACCTGAGGCTCACGCACGCTTTTCGGCTATGAGCCGTACGTACGAGTATCTTTTGTATTTAGACAAAAATCCATTTCTCAGAGGATTGGCGTATCGTCATTACAGAGATTTAGATTTTGAGAAGATGAATATTGCGGCAAATAAGATGCGGGATTATACCGATTTTACTTCGTTTGCAAAATTACACACCGATACACGCACTAACAACTGTACCGTATCGAAAGCAGAATGGCACAAACAAGATAATATTTGGATATTTACTATCGTGGCAGACAGGTTTTTACGCGATATGGTCAGAGCAACCGTGGGCACACTGATACTTGTAGGCGAGGGCAGGATTACGGTAGACGACTTTTGCCGAATCATCGAGGCGAAAGACCGACAAAAAGCGGGACAATCCATCGATGCACAAGGATTGTACCTGACAGACATACAATATCCGAAAGAAATATTTTTATAGAAAAAGACAAAACACATAGAAGAAAGGAGATATAACAAATGATTAGATACACTAGTGAAAACGTAGAAGCACCTAAGCTGTATCGTAACTCGATAACCGGCTGGATTAGAAGAGTTGCCAATAAGTATGGCAAAATAGTCGGCGACGTTAGTTTCATCTTTTGCGACGACATAAAAATTCTCGAAATAAACAAGCAGTTTCTAAACCACGATTACTACACCGACGTGATAACATTCGACTACACAGAGGGCGACGTAATCGGAGGGGATATTTTCATATCGCTCGAAACGGTAGAGAGCAACGCCAAAGAGTTTCTGACGACATTCGACAACGAGCTGAAAAGAGTGATGATACACGGGATACTGCATCTGTGTGGGCAAAACGACAAGACACCCGAAGAGAAACAAGAGATGAGATACAAAGAGAATCTGGCATTACAATTAATCTGAAAAACAGGCACAGAGTAGAGTTTGATGGATAATAAGCCTACATACAGACAGTTGATAGTTACTTTTCTAAAAATAGGGGCATTCACCTTTGGTGGAGGCTATGCTATGATTTCGCTTATAGAGAACGAACTCGTAACCAAAAACAGATGGATAGACAAAGACACATTCTACGAATATCTCAGCATAGCACAGATGTCGCCCGGTATTCTGGCGGTAAACATCTCTATATTAATGGGTAATCTGTTTTTTGGCAAAAAGGGGGCAGTAGTCTGTGTAATAGCCACTTGCACACCTGCCTTTATGACTATACTGTTGATAGCCATATTTTTTGTTCAGTTTAAAGATAATAATATCATTGGCAAGATATTCAAGGGGATACGCCCAATAGTAGTGGCTCTGATAGCTATGCCTGTATTTTCGCTATGCAAAAAAGCAAAAATCGGTATTGCTACAGCATTTATACCTTTAATTATAATCGTATTGGTGGTATTCCTAAAAGTTTCACCGATATACATAATCGTCGTTGCCGTTGCTGCTGCCATTGTTTGGGCAAGGTTACGACAACATTCGCAAAAGAGATAGACACAATCTTATCTTTTTCCTGCCGCCAAAATAATAGCCACATTCGTAAAAAAGCCAAGAGTAAAGTGTTCTCTCAATCGAGGAAAAACATCTTCGAAGGAGCGAGCCTGTCGAGAGCAACGAATAGTTTTGGAGAGATATTCTTTTCTTTCAGAGCACCGTATACTGTGTTATACGCTATTTCGGGCGTATTATTTTCGCCGCTTATATGGCACAAAAATATGTGTGTTAGCCCATTATGCCAATTATCTGCCAAAAATCTTGCCGTGTGTTCGTTGTTCAGATGTCCGATATGAGAGCTTACCCGCTGTTTGAGGAAATAGTTGTAGGGACCGTTTTTTAGCATCTCTTCGTCATAGTTCGCCTCTATTACAAGGTAATTGGCTTTGGCTATGCTATCGGCAACCTCTTTCGATATATAACCCAAATCTGTGGCTATCACCATCGTTTTCCCCCTGAAACTGATGGAATAACCCATTGCATCGTTTATATCGTGGCTCACAGGGAACGACTGCACAACAAAATCTTTAATGGTTACCTTGTCTGTCTTATTGAAAATTTTACGATTGGTACTCAATATCTTAGGCAACAGCTTATCGTTTGCATTAATACCTTCGAATACTGTTTTGGTACTGTAAATAGGCACATTGTACTTCTCTGCCAATACGCCTGCATATTTTACGTGGTCTGTGTGTGCGTGAGTAATAAAGATGCCATAAATATTCTCTAACCCGAGACCGTACTCTTTGAGACACTTCTTTACCGTACGGACATTGATACCTGCATCTATAAGAATGCCATACCGCTCCGTACCAACATAGTAGCAATTGCCGCTACTACTACTGCCAAGACTCAAAAAGCAGAATTTTTCCATCAGACAAGTTGTATATGTGTTAATCTCTTCTGTATGAGAACATTCAAAAACATAGCCTCTTCAGAAAAACAAGGTACAAAATTATAATTTTTTTTCGATTTTCGACAGTATAGCAAAGCCACATCACAGACATAATGTCAGTTTTTATTTTATGGCACAAAAAGTGATACGTTTTTAGGCGAAATTTTTTATCATTTTTCTATATAATACGAATTTAAATAATTAATTAAATAAACGACAAAGAAATGAATATCAAACCATTAGCAGACAGAGTGTTGGTTTTGCCGGCACAGGCAGAAGAGAAGACCGCAAGCGGTATCATTATCCCCGACACTGCAAAAGAAAAACCACAGCGTGGTAAAGTAGTAGCCGTAGGCAACGGCACGAAAGACGAAACAATGATTGTAAAACCGAACGACACCGTATTGTACGGCAAATACGCAGGAACAGAGTTTGAACTCGATGGCGAGAAGTACCTGATAATGCGTCAGTCTGACATTTTGGCAATCATATAATTTCATTTAATAATCAAAAAACTATTTAAGTAAAATCGTAAAAAAACAAGAAAAAAAAATGGCAAAGGAAATAACATTTGATATTGATGCTCGCGAACAGCTCAAACAAGGTGTGGACGCTTTGGCTAACGCAGTCAAAGTAACACTCGGACCCAAAGGTCGCAACGTGATAATCGAAAAAAAATACGGTGCCCCACAAATCACCAAAGACGGTGTAACGGTAGCCAAAGAGATAGAACTCGAAGATTCGGTAAATAATCTCGGAGCACAACTCGTAAAAGAGGTAGCCACCAAGACAGGCGATGCCGCAGGCGACGGTACAACTACTGCTACCGTTTTGGCTCAGGCTATCATCAACGTAGGGCTCAAGAACGTTACATCGGGAGCAAATCCGATGGACCTCAAACGTGGTATCGACAAGGCTGTTGCCGAAGTTGTGAAAGCGATACGCAAGCAGAGCCAAATAGTTGGCAACGACTACGATAAGATAGAACAAGTAGCTACCATCTCTGCCAACAACGACAGCGAAATAGGTGCTCTCATAGCCGAAGCTATGAAAAAGGTATCCAAAGACGGTGTAATAACCATCGAAGAGGCAAAAGGAACCGCCACTACTATCGAAGTGGTAGAAGGTATGCAGTTCGACAGAGGCTACATCTCTCCCTATTTCGTTACAAACACCGAAAAAATGGAATGTGAGATGGAAAACCCATACATCCTTATCCACGACAAAAAAATCAGTTCGCTCAAAGAGCTGCTTCCCATACTCGAACCTGCCGTTCAGAGCGGTCGTCCTCTTTTGATTATCGCAGAAGATGTCGATAGTGAGGCTCTTACTACATTGGTAGTGAACCGTCTGCGTTCGAATCTGAAAATATCTGCCGTAAAAGCACCCGGCTTCGGCGACAGACGTAAAGAGATGCTCGAAGACATCGCTATCCTGACAGGAGGTATGGTAATATCCGAAGAGAGAGGTCTGAAACTCGAAAGCGCTACTCTCGAAATGCTCGGAACAGCCGAAAAGGTAACCATCGACAAAGACAACACTATCATTGTCAACGGAGCAGGTAAGAAACAGAGTATAGCAGACCGTATCAATCAGATAAAGGCTCAGATATCAGCCACCACTTCGGACTACGACAGAGAAAAACTCCAAGAACGTCTGGCAAAACTATCGGGTGGCGTAGCCGTACTCTACGTTGGTGCAGGCTCCGAAGTAGAGATGAAGGAGAAAAAAGACCGTGTCGACGACGCCCTTAGCGCCACACGTGCCGCTATCGAAGAGGGAATCGTACCCGGCGGTGGAGTATCCTATATCCGTGCCATCGAAGCAGTAGCCAAACTCAAAGGCGACAACGACGACGAAAAGACAGGTATCGAAATCATACGTCGCGCTATCGAAGAACCTCTTCGCCAAATCGTTACCAATGCAGGTAAAGAAGGTGCCGTAGTGGTACAAAAAGTATCGGAAGGCACAGGCGACTTCGGCTACAACGCACGTATGGACAGATACGAAAACTTACTGGCAGCCGGCGTGGTAGACCCGGCAAAGGTTACCCGTGTAGCTCTCGAAAATGCCGCATCTATCGCAGGTATGTTCCTTACGACCGAATGCGTGATTGTGGATAAGAAAGAAGAAAATCCCGCTCCACAAATGCCGATGGGCGGCGGAATGGGCGGTATGATGTAAAAAAGAAGTTTCATATTTAATTAATAGTGGCAGTAGGCTGACATTTTGTCGGCCTGCTGTTTTTTTCATTTGTCATAATTTTTATTCGTGCCTGCAATATATTTTCCGAAAGCAGATATTGCAGCAAGAAATATTTTTTTTATAACTTTGCGACCTCTTTTTCTAATTCCAAGAGACAAACGACAATACAATTGTTTTTATAAAGAACAAATCGGTTATGGAGAAAATGTGTAAAATACGCAATATATACCGTTCTATAATATCCTACGAGGCTAAGTTGCAGAAGCGGTACGGTATCTGCCTAAATGAAGGTATGTTGTTATGCAGCCTGCTGGCAACCGAACAACTATCGTCGGGCGAGATAGCCGCTGCACTTGGGCTTACGGCTTCCAATACGTCTAAAGTGATAAGCAATGCCGAAGAGAAAGGATTTGTCAGCCGCACTCTCGGGAAACACGACAGACGTCAGATGTATTTTGTCCTCACCGACAGAGGCAGAGAACTCATTTATACGATAAACAACGATGAAATTACTCTCGACGAACTACTCGAGAAAGCCATCGGTTTAGAGTAATGACGGCAATATCCTACCCCGCTATAAGACCTTTGGATACGTTGAATCTGAATTGCAGAAGTTTGATACCCTTCCCCGGCGACAGCTGCAGGCAAAAGCCCAAACACAGCAGTATGGATGCACCCCATTTGACAATTTCTTCGACTATACGTTTGGCATAAGCAGCCCTCGACACAGATAGTGTACGCAATTTTTCGCTTTTACCGATAGAGAGCGTAAGGTTGTCGAAATACTCTTTCGTCAGTTTCGATGGTGGAATGATATGATACAAAATCATATCGGGCAGGTAATATATCGACATATCGAGTTTTTTCATTTTGTCGAAAACGGCTTTTTCCTCCCCACTTATCAGCGATGTCCCTTTTCTGCCGAGTTCGGTATCGAACAACCCCACCCTATCGAAGACCTCTCGTCGATAGGCGGCATTGCCCCCACTGGGGAACTTGCTCCCTCTGAGTCTCACTATTTTGCTGCCTTCGTCTTTATAAGCGGTAATCAGTGCCTTGGTGTAGACAGACATCCACTCGGGTTCTTCGGTCTCGTAGACAGGATAGATAGCTCCGCCGGCAGCCATAGCATCGGGCGTAGCAGCAAAAAAACGTGCCACCGTAAGAAGATAGTCTTTATTGACCACCGCATCGTCGTCCACATATACCAATACTTCACCTTTCGCCTCGGCGATACCTCTATTGCGTGCATAAGACAGCCCTTGGTTGGTTTCCACAAAGTAGTTGAACCTCACCTGCGGATAATCTGTACAAAAACGATTGCACTCGGCTTCCGTATTGTCAGTAGAGTTGTTGTTTATCAACACTATCTCGTATTGCGTCGGCTCCAATGTGTTGTTGGCGATGCTACGAAGACAGTTATAAATATATTTTTTCCGATTATATGTACAAATAATTACAGACAACATATCGATTATCAGATTAACATTTGTGGAAACAATATTTTTCAATCATATTTTACACTCCGACAGGCATTTGCGATACTTCGATATCCACAAACTTCATAAGAGCACACTTTGTCGAAACAAATGTGTACCCCTATGTTGTGAGCGTATCAAAGTTGCCGACAGTAGTCCTATCTTTGTCAAAATTTGCTGAGAAAACACTCTATCGTGTTCTCTATGAGGCAACATATTGTCATAGGACCTACTCCACCCGGTACTTTTGTTATATACGACGTTTTGGGAGCACACGCCTCGAAATCCACATCGCCGCATAGTTTGCCCGTCGTAGCATCTCGATTAACTCCTACATCTATTACGACTGCTCCCTGCTTGATAAAGTCCGGTGTAACGAACTTGGCTCTGCCTATGGCTACCACGAGGATATCCGCCTGCGAGCACACTTGCGGCAGATTCTGTGTTTTGCTGTGAGTTATGGTAACGGTAGCGTTCTCATTCAGAAGCAGTTTGCTTACAGGCAATCCCACTATATTGCTGCGTCCTATTACCACTACGTTTTTGCCTTTTATCTCTATATTTTGGCTTTTCAGTAGTTTTATCACTCCTTTGGGCGTACACGGCACTACACACGGAGTATTGCTCCAAAGACCCGCTACGTTGAGCGGATGGAAACCGTCTACATCTTTCTCTCTGAGGATAGCCGAAATTACTCTGTCCTCGTCTATGTGTTTTGGCAACGGCAACTGAACCAATATTCCGTCTACCGAACTGTCTGCATTGAGTTCGGCTATTTTGAGCAGCACCTTCTCTTCGGACACTCCCTCTTCGAAACGTATCGTCTCGTTGAGTATGCCGACCTCTTCGCACGCTTTGGCTTTACCCGTCACGTACGATACGCTGCCGGGGTCTTCACCTACGAGTATTACCGACAGTTTAGGCAATCGTCCGTACTTTTCTTTGTATGTGGCAACATCTTTTGCCATTTCTGCTTTTAGCTTGGCAGACAACTCTTTTCCTGATATTATTTGCATATAATCAATCTATTTGTTTATGAATTACAAAGTTAGTCTTTTTTCGATAAACACAAACATTATTTTTTTTCTAAAATTTATTACAGATAAAATAAACAAGACAACAACGGCATTTATTCACACATTTCATATATCGTTTTACAGCAATAGGATAATCGATATATATTGCATACTGAAATCAAAAACACCGTATTACACTTTTTTGATTATATTTGCAGTTGTTTTTTCACATAAAGTTACATAAATGAAATATTTTCTGATTGTCGGCGAGGCGTCGGGCGACTTACACGGGGCTTCGCTTATGAGAGAGTTAAAAAATACAGACCCCGAAGCCGAATTTTGCTTTCTGGGAGGCGACCTTATGCAAAATGAGGGGGGCAGGCTTGTGCAGCACTATAAAAATATGGCATTTATGGGGATTGTCAATGTGGTATTGAATCTGAATAAAATTGCCAAGAACTTCGAACTCTGCACCAAAGCCATAAAAGAATTTAACCCCGATGTGGTGATTTTGATAGACTATCCGGGGTTTAATCTGAAGATAGCCAAACATGTAAAAAAAACATCTCAAACACCTGTATACTACTATATTGCCCCAAAACTCTGGGCGTGGAAAGAGTATCGAATCAAGACAATAAAGCGGTATGTCGACAGAATGTTCGTGATATTCCCGTTCGAGACCGAATATTTCGCAAAGCTCGGCTACAAGGTGGACTACGTAGGTAATCCGACAGCCGAGACGATAGACCGTTTTTTGACCGCCAATGCCGAACAGACAAATTCACCTTCGCTACCAACAACAAAACCGATAATAGCTCTACTGTGTGGCAGTCGGCGACAGGAGGTAGGCAAATGCCTACCCGTTATGGCTAAAATGGCGACCTATTTCCCTCAATATCAGTTTGTGGCAGCAGCAGCTCCAAACATAGATAAGGATTTCTACGACAACATATTACACTCCGGTGTAGAGATAGTATACAACGACACATACAACATACTACGTCAATCGAAAGCAGCCATCGTCAATTCGGGGACAGCTACCTTGGAGACAGCTCTGATAGGTACGCCACAAGTAGTTGTTTATCACGTTATTGGCGGAATACTTGTACCTCTCTTACGTAAAATGCTCATAAAGATACCATTCGTATCGTTGGTAAATCTCATTGCCCAGAAAGAAGCGGTAAAAGAACTAATTACACCAAAATTCAACGAAAAAAACCTCCGATATGAGTTCGAGAAAATATTGACTGACGAAAAACGCATAGAACAAATCGAGCAAGATTATGCAGAGATAAGAAAAAGGTTAGGGAATGAATCGGCATCAAAAAACACTGCATCAATGATTTACAAATTACTAAAAGAAAGTAAAGTTAACAAAGGTTAAACGTGGAGTTTTTTTGCAACATTTCAATTGAAAAAACGTCTATATTTGCAAACGATATATGAGTTCCGACAATACAGCCATATTGGAAGATATAATAGAAGGCTGCAAAAGCAAAGAACAGAGTAGTCAGAGACGCTTATATGAGCTGTATTCGAAGCGAATGGTATCGTTATGTATGAGATATACAGGAGATTACGATACTGCCAGAGACCTTATGCACGACGGGTTCATAAAGACATTCAACAGTATATGCGACTATAAGGGATACGGTAGTTTCGAGGGATGGCTGAGGCGTATATTCGTCAATTTGTCGATAGACTACGTTACACGACAGATGAAAAAAGTAGATATAGACACTATGGAACATACGCTACAGAGCACAGACAATGAAGACGATACGATGCAGGGTATCGATATAGAAGAGATATACGCAGCCATAAAACAGCTGCCCGATATAGCAAGGACAATATTCAATATGTTTAATCTGGACGGATATACGATACAGGAAATTGCCGACAAGCTGAATATGAGCAACGTAGCAGTACGTTCGCAACACAGCAGAGCAAAAGAGAGACTCCGACAGATACTTACGAGAAAGTAATATTTATTCGAAAAAAACAAACAAAAACGCAAATCGTTTGATTTGCTGCTGAAAATCAATTATATGAAAAAAGTTTTTGACGACGAAATAATAGACCAACTCAATCGTTTCGAGGTAGACCTGCCCGAAAACGACTGGGCTGAGTTGATGGCAAAGATGCCGAAAAAACGCAGAATGCTACCTCTGTGGCAGTATGGTATAGCTGCCTCTGTGGCTATACTGCTCGGCACGGGAGTACTGTTTGTGTTCAAGGTAAGCAACAGAAACAGTATGCAACAACCGATAGCTGAACTATCAGACCACATTCAAATACTGCACGCAGACAGCTCGTGGCAACAGCCCACACAAACGGAGGACGAACCTGCCGCTACCGAGCAGACATACACCACTGCCGACAAAGACGACAATAACCTGCCGACAAAAACCGAACAAACAGCCAAACGTAAAAACAAACCTCGTAAATACGGCAAAAAACGCAATATGGCAATAGTTCCCGCCGAAGACGCAGAGCAAAGGACTAATCGACAAGAGGCAGACAGCCACTATGCCCCTGCTACCGATCCGACGCACACAGACGAACAGAAAGCAGGCAATGGTAACAAGACTAAGTTCGACCCCGATAAGTCGCTCGACGACTACATAGAGGAACTCAACAAAAACAAGCAAAAGACAGACCCTAAAAGACAACGCAAAGAGCTGAAAGAGAAGACTAACTTTGCCAGAAACTATTATGCGTCGGTCAATACATCTATATCTACCCTATCGGGAAATATCGGAGACGCCGGCAAACCGAACGGCAAACTACTGACACCTGACAAACAAATGTTTATAGCCAGCCCATACTATAGCGACAAACAGCATTTCCTACCCGTGTCGTTCGGTGTCAGTGTAGGAGTACCTCTTGCCGCCAATAGCTTATATCTCAATACAGGACTGAAATACACTTATTTATATTCTAAAATAAAAAATATAGAAATAGCAAGTAATAAACTGGTATCCGTAAAGGAGCAACACCTGCATTATCTCGGTATCCCGATAGCATTGTCGTACCACTTCGTCAATAACCGCCTGTTGAAGGCATATATTGCAGGCGGTACAACGATAGAACACGGCGTGCTAAACAATAACACGTATAAAAACTATACCAAAGAGGGCACAATAGAGACAACCGACAAAGACCAAACAGATATGAAAGGCTTGCTCATATCACTAAATGCCAAAGCAGGTGCAGGAGTAAAGATAATCAGAGGTCTCGACTTTTACCTCGAACCCGAATTTTCGTGGTATATTCCAAATTCACGACACCCGCAGCCCGAGAGCAAACTCACAGAAAATCCGTTTGTGCTGAGCGTTGCAGGCGGGCTAAGGTGGAATTTCTAATATGGTTGTTTACAAACATATAACTCATTGCTATACAATAAATATTGAATTTAAGACAAAAGAAGATATAATACGACCGCTATCATACGTTTCGATGAGACATTATTTTGCTGAATATAACATACGGCAAATTAACCGATTGAGATAAATATATTAGGAAGACGCAAAAAAAACATCGATTTTCACATTCGTTTAAAAAAAAATAGTAACTTTGCAGGCTCTTGTCTATATTATGGCAAATGGATTTTTTAGAGTAATTACAATATAATATTAATATAAATAAATTTTTAAAAAAGTATTTTTATGAAAAAAGTATTTAGTTTCGGACTGCTCATAGCAGCAATGGTTTTGGTTACTTTTTCGTCTTGTAAACCTGCAAATACGGTGAAAAATGTAACAAAGGTTAGACTTAGTGAACAAACTAAGACTATCAAAGTAGACGAAGAGTTTACTCTTAAGGCAACTGTATCTCCTGCCGATGCAGCAAACAAAGAAGTTACCTGGACTTCCGACAAAGCCAACATCGCTACCGTAGACAACAACGGTAAGGTAAAAGGATTGGCTATTGGCGAAGCTACTATCACGGTAACTACCGTAGATGGCAACAAAACTGCCTCTTGTAAGGTAACCGTGATAGATAAAAACCAAGCTACAGAGACAGACCTCTATTTGTTCGCCTACAGAGGAAACCTCGGAGTAGATGGAAAACATTTTTATTCTATTATGCTTATGGATAAAGGTATGATAAACGGAAATGATGTAAAAGACGGACCTGTGTATTCTATTTTTATATGCTCGGATGCTCCTAAATCGGATACTGACTTTTCTCCGAGAATGGGTACCTACAAAATGGGAGAAGATGGACAGTTCGAACCGATGTTTATAGTAAAAAACGATAAATTCACTTATGCAGGGAAAGTAGTAAGTAAAAAAATAACTGACCCCTCACCTTTTGTAGAAGGAGAGCTTGTAGTGGAAGCCAACAAAATCACATTCAAAGGTAAAGACGCAGCAGATAAAGAATACAAAATTGCTTTTGCAGGCACTTATGAGGTGAAAGACTTATCCCCATTTACAGGAGAGCCTAAAAAACCAACTACTATAAAAAAAGAGTGGAATAGTGGACAATTGGGTTTTGGAAAAGTATCCAATAACATAAAGCCAATAATATTGGAAACTGGCGCTGACGCAGAAAGCATGATAGCTTATGTACAGTTCATCGTAGCCTCAGATGCTACAAAACTAACCGAAGGAACATATAATGTAAATGACAAGCAAGAAGCTATGACTGTAATGAAATCTAAGGGACAATCAGGCTCTAACGTGTATCCTTCTATCGTATGTAAGCTAAATGGAAATTACGTGGAAGCCCCATACTATTACTTCGACAACGGTACGGTAACAGTTACAGCAACAGATATTACATTCAATGTAAAAAGCCACTTCGGCAGCACTCTTGACCTCAAATATACAGGTCCTATGAATGTGAAGAGCGGAGCTCCTAAAAGAACAATGGCACCGATAAAAACGAGAAAAGCATTGAAGTTCTAACATATAAAATATTTATATAGAACAATAATAGACAAAAAAACGCTCCTGCCCAGTAAAGCAGGGGTGTTTTTTTATTTACATATAAGGGCACGGTAAAACGAAATCTTACGAAAAGATAATAATTCCCCTACAAACAGTAGAACGACAAAAAACATTAATTTTGCATATTGTAACATTTCATACTTTTAGCTGAAAATATTTTACCCTGATTATATATTTAGTTTATTGATAATTTCAAAAAGTATTTTTTATGAAAAAAGTATTTAGTTTTGGATTGCTTATAGCAGCAATGGTTTTGGTTACTTTTTCGTCTTGTAAACCCGCAAATACGGTGAAAAATGTAACAGGAGTGAAACTTAGTGAAACGACTAAGTCTATTGTGGTAGGTGGTGAGTTTGTTCTTACAGCAACTGTTTCTCCTACCGATGCAGCTAACAAAGAAGTTTCCTGGTCTACCGACAAAGCCGACATCGCTACCGTAGACAACAACGGTAAGGTAAAAGGATTGGCTATTGGTGAGGCTACTATTACCGTAACTACGAAAGACGGTAATAAAACCGATAAGTGTAAGGTAACCGTAACTGCTAAACCCATAGCTGTTACAGGGGTAACACTCAATGAGACAGAAAAGAAATTGAAAGTAGACGAAGAGTTTACTCTTACGGCAACTGTTATGCCTGCCGATGCAACAAACAAAGAAGTTACCTGGGCTTCCGACAAGCCGGCTGTCGCTACCGTAACCGACGGTAAAGTAAAAGGTGTAAAAGAGGGTGAAGCTACTATTACCGTAACTACGAAAGACGGTAATAAAACCTATAAGTGTAAGGTAACCGTAGACGCCGAGGCAGAAAAAGCCACTCTGTTCGGTAACGTATATTATCTCGAAGATGAAATCCCGAACGCATATCCGTATGTAATAAAATTAATCACACCGGCAGATGCTTTTGTAGAAGGCAAAATCAAATCTGCCGGCACTTTTCACATATTCACCATATTGAGCACGAAGCCTGCCAACGAGACAGATGTCCCTGCAAGCGGCAAGTACACCGCAAAAGAAGGTTCTGAGCCTATGACTCTTATGATAGACCCGAAAAGGTCTTATGTATATAACTTCACTGCTCAGGGTAAAATGGACGGTAAAATCAAACCTATTACCTCGGGCAATTTCTATGTCACCGACAAAAAATTTGCTTTCTACGGTGCGACCTCGGAAGGCAAAATCGGCATTGCATATAACGGAGACTGTAAAGTTGTCAACGGAGGTCCCTGGATACGTGAACCCAAAACACAAGAGACCAAAAACGAAACTTTCACAACAGGCAATATCACAAGTTATGGAGACGACAATGGCAAACTGCCCTCACAAAATCTATACCTGACAAGTAAGGAGAATGGCAAGGTGCTTGTCGCAGACTTCTTTGTAGCAAAAGATGCCACTACTTTTACCCCAGGTGTGTATAATGTAACATCAACTAAAGCCATAGGAACGATACGAAAATCGCCTGGAGGTAAGGTAGCAGGATTGGGAGCGATGTCTTCAATCTTTGCCATACTCGACGGAGAATTAGTGAAAACAATCTATTTCTTCGATAGAGGACAGGCTGTGGTTACCGACAAAAACATTGACTTTACTATCACTTCGCACTTCGGCAGCACTCTTAATATCAAATATACAGGTTCTATGGACTTCAAGAAAAGCGATATTCCCCCCAAGCCATATAACCTGTAAAATCGATAAAGGCATCGACATCATTAAACATCTACAAATAAGCACAATGCCAAAAAAAACACCTCTGCTTTGGAGCAGGGGTGCTTTTTTTGTATTATATTCTAAATCAATTAGAAGAATATACCTTTTCCTTGTTTCAATGGAGACAAGCCTCTTGCTCTTGCTTTAGCAGCAGCAACGCTTCCTTTTTTGATTGTCAGAGGTCCTTCATAAGTAATCTTAAGAGAGCTACCAAAATGAGATTTTACATCAAATTCTACTTTCTGGTCTGAAACTACTGCGCTACCACTATCAAAGAAGTAGATAGTCTTAACTGACGTACCTTGTACAAAACCGTAAAGAGAAGCCATTTGCCACAACGCAGATACAGATGCACCCTGAGACTTCTGTATCGTTCCTACAGCTTGAGCACCATGTTTTTTTTCAACATCATATTTACCAAAGGTAAAAGAAGTAGAACCTTTTGCTATAAAGAAGTCTGCAATGAGTATCTTACCATCCTGGTTACAAACCATATAGAGGTCTAGTGAATTGTCCATTTCATAAGAAGTTATTGTACCCTTAGTAAATTTATTAGTTTGCGTAGATACCGCTTTCGGCTCAAATCTCCAAGGACCGTTAGCTACTGTCTTAAGCTCTCCTTCAGCTTCAAGATCAGCTTTACCATAATCTGTTTCTCCTTTGAAAGAAACCTTATTAGCTGCCAATGTTAGGGTACCACCTGCTTTTATAGGCTTCTTTTCACCGGTGAGATATCCTTGTGCATTGAAAGACTGTGCATACGAATACTCTGAGTTAGCCCAGTTCTTTCCCATCATAATAGTCATAGGAGCCGTACCTGCCTTTGCAACATAATTGCCCATTGCGGGGTTAGATGTAGGTGTGGCCGGTTTTGTACTGTTTATAGTAAATACATACAAAGTACCTTCTTTCTGAACCTGGCCTTCATCATTAAAAGCATCTGCAGGATAAACCAATCTTAAATCATAGAGATACGCTCCATCAACAGCATCTTCCAGATAACCTACATTACCCAATATAATGGCTTCGTCTGTATTACTTACTTTTACCTTGCAAGTTGCGGTCTTGTTGCCGTCTTTTGTAGTTACAGTAATAGTGGCTTCACCCGTTGCAACAGCTTTAACCTTGCCGTTATCTACGGTAGCAACAGCCGGCTTGTCGGAAGTCCAAGTAACTTCTTTGTTTGTTGCATCGGCAGGAGAGACAGTTGCCGTAAGAGTAAACTCTTCGCCTACTTTCAATTTCTTTTCTGTCTCATTAAGTTCTACCCCTGTAACAGCTATTGGTTTTTTAGTTACGGTTACCTTACATTTATCGGTCTTATTACCGTCTTTTGTAGTTACGGTAATAGTAGCTTCACCCTCTTTTACACCTTTTACCTTACCGTTGTTGTCTACGGTAGCGATGTCGGCTTTGTCGGTCGACCAGGTAACTTCTTTGTTAGCTGCATCGGTAGGAGAGACAGTTGCCGTAAGAACAAACTCACCACCTACCACAATAGACTTAGTCGTTTCACTAAGTTTCACTCCTGTTACATTTTTCACCGTATTTGCAGGTTTACAAGACGAAAAAGTAACCAAAATCATTGCTGCTATGAGCAATCCTAAACTAAATACTTTTTTCATAAAAAATACTTTTAAAAATTGTTAATAAACTTGATTAATTATAATGATAAAAATTAATTTTGTTTTAGTATCGATATCTGCCTGCAAAATTACTGTTTTTTTTGAATAAAAAAAATTTTAACGTCTTTTTTTTTCATTTTTATACTACAAGAAGCTATTTTTTATAAAAAGTCCATTTTACAATAAAATTAGAATTCTGTCAATCACAGACTTAATCGCATACTACACTCTATTGTCACTTTTATCTGTTATTTTGTGATAGAAGAACTTATACTCCCACAAAACAATATGCTATATATCAACATATTGCATGATGTTTCACAAACTTCGGACTAATATAAACAACATATTCCCCCTCACAAAAACCATTTTCTTACAATAAAAATTTAGAATATGCCATACAAATACCAATTATGTCTTTTATAATTCCGACAAGGTGTGTGAATTAAATCATACCCCGTTTTTCTCGAAAAATATATTAATTTTGCTCTAAAATAACCGAATGATGAACTTTACGGAATTTAAAAACAGATTCAACCTCGCAAAGACCAATACACAGCTGGTTTACATTAATATAGGGGTATTCCTGGTGGTTGCTCTGATAAACGTTTTCGATGAACTTTTCGGGCTGTCGCCTAATGGGTTGTCATCCAAGCTACAGTTGCCGTCGGACTTTGGTATCCTCGGCAAGCAGCCCTGGGGGATATTGACATATATGTTTCTCCATCTGAACCTGCTTCACCTGTTTTTCAATATGTTGTGTCTATATTGGTTCGGACAGATATTCTTACGATACTTCACAAGCAAGCAACTTATAGGACTATATATATTCGGCGGAATATTCGGCGGTTTGGCGTATATGCTGTGCTACAACTACCTACCGTATTTCAGTGGACAGACAACCTTACTGTGCGGAGCCTCCGCATCTATAATGGCTCTGATAGTAGCAGCAGCTATGGCAATGCCAAATATGCAGATACGTCTGCTATTCATCGGTATTATCAAATTGAAATGGGTCGCCATCGGCACTATCCTCATCAGTATGCTCGGTATAACATCGTCTAATGCGGGCGGTGAGATAGCTCACATAGGCGGAGCGGCTGGCGGCTGGCTATGGGCTGTTTTGCTTAGGAAAAACATCGAACTGACAAAACCGATAGATTGGATTATATCATTGTTTACCAATATATTTAAGATACTATTCGACCGAAAACCCACGCTGCGACATACAAACAGAAAGTACCACTACGTAAAACCCGACGAGCAGTACAATGTAGAGCACAGAGAGAACAACAGAAACCTCGACGCCATACTCGACAAAATCCGTAAATCGGGCTATTCGTCGCTTACAGAGGAGGAGAAGAAGCAACTTTTCGATATCAGCCAAAAAGTTTAACACAACAAAGCACCAAACACTTGGATTATGGAGAGCAACAAGGCGGTTATTGTCAGGATATTACGTTCGGTCGCAAGAAATTTTTTCTTGCTTGTGAACTCCGTCTTTGCTCTGTTTTACATATTTGGAGTAATAGCCACAAAAATATCACCGCTGTGGACGACATTTTTTGCATACTTCGGTCTGCTTTTCCCTTTCATAGTATCGGTAAACGTCTGCTTTATAATCTTTTGGATAATACGCAAACGGAGATACTGGCTAATGTCGGCAGTGCTGCTGGCTCTGACATACTCGCACGTGAACAACTTTTTTACAATACCGTATACCGTAATTACGGGACATAAACCATTAGATAAGGAGATAAAACTGCTGTCGTATAACATCTCGTCATTGGGCAGTGTCAGAGATTTCGACCAATTTATGGGCTTCATAGACTCTATCGACGCAGATATAGTCTGTTTTCAGGAGTTTGGCTATTATGTCCACCACAAAGACAGACTCAAGAAAGCAATGGAAAAGAACTATCCGTACTCGCATATATGGTACAAAAACCAATCACGAAACTACTCGTGGGGAGTGGCGACATTTTCGAAACACCCCGTTATCAACAAGAAAAAGATAGAATACAGTAGCCGCTACAACGTCTCAATATATTCGGACATAGATATCGGAGACGATACCATACGGGTAATAAACAATCACTTGGAGTCCAATAAATTCACTTTGGCAGATATAAGGCAGTATCGTACCTTAGACAACGATCTTTCGGGGAATAATATTTTGAACACTTCGTCGCTTTTTTCGCGAAAATTAGGCGAAGCCTACAAGATACGCGCCACACAGGCAGCTATGGTAAGGGCTACAATAGACAGTTCGCCGTACAAGTCGGTTGTCTGCGGAGACTTCAACGATGTAACCGAGTCGTACGCATACAGTAAAATCAAAGATGGACTCACAGACCTATTCACCGCTACTGCCTGGGGTTATCGCTACTCGTTCCGCTCCAATTATATGTTAGTCGGTATAGATCACATACTTATCGACCACCGACTTATACCCTTGTCGCTCACTATCGACCGTAAAAACTACTCAGACCACTACCCGCTTATAGGTATCTTCGGCACAATCCAGACAAAATGACATCACGGAATGTTACATTTCGGAAATTTTGTCGTAAATAATTACTGAAAACAGTTTGGTATATGTTTTGATATATATGTTTGTGTAAAACATAAAACTTTTTCAGTAAATTTAAAAATAGGAGATAAAAGAAATGACACTTATCAGAAGAAATCAGAATTGGTTGCCAAGCGTATTCAACGATATGTTCGACAATGGCTGGATTACAAAGACTAATGCTACTGCACCCGCAATAAATGTAGTAGAACACAAAGACAGATTTGCCGTAGAGGTAGCTGCCCCGGGTATGGCAAAAGAGGACTTTTCGGTACGTATCGACGAAGACAAAAACCTCGTAATAGGTATGGAAAAACAGTCTGAAGACAAGTTCGAAGACCCCGAAAGCCGCTACCTGAGACGTGAGTTTGGTTACTCTAAGTTTATGCAAACCATAGTATTACCCGACAACGTCGACGAGCAGAAGATAACGGCTAAGATGGAAAACGGTGTACTGCACATCAATATACCGAAACTGACGGACAAAGAGATGAAGCAGACACAACGTAAAATAGAAATAGTTTGATAATAAATTGTTATTGAAAGGAGAAGACTCCCAACCGCCAAGGTGAGGGGTCTTCTTTTTTTCGTCTTCTGCCCTGTCAGCTTGCCTGCTGTCTGAAACTATCGCACAGAATGTACTTACGTTGTACGAAAACACGCTCTATAAACCTAATCACCTGTCGATGAAGCAGAAGCCCTATAAGACCCAATGCTCCCAAGATGCCGACACCTATCTTCCACGTAAACAACGAACTACACAGAGCAACAAATCCCCACGGAACGAAAAGGATAGGCATAACGAACAGAAAATTTTTGTAAGTCGTTCCTTGATAGTTCATTGCAGAGCCTTTCGACAGGTCGAGTCGTTTGGCTATAAACGGTGCTACCAACATAAAGAAAGCGGTATTGACACCCATATTATAGAGCAATGCCGACAGATGTAGAATGATAATATTGGTACCAAACAGAAAATACGGAGTAGAGAGCACAAAAGATATTATACTGAAACCAATGAGCATATAATAGTTGGCACAGATGTACGTGCGGGTATCTATCGGCTTTGTCATCAGATAATCGAAGTGGCTGCCATTCCACAATATCACCCATTGACCCAAAAGCATAGTAAACGAACCGACCACAAAGACTGCCGCAAAAAACAGCAGACCGTAGCTGTCGGCATAGTGTTTATTGGGATAAAACAGAAGCCCGTAAGCCAAAAACAGACAACCGACGGTAAGTAAAGACTTGGTGCGTTTGTGGCGAAGTATTAGTTTGAGATTAAGCCCGATAAGTTCGCCAATTTGTCCAAATCTCTCCATAAAAGAGAAGTCTGCGGCTTTGGTCTTCGACGAATTGCTTTTACGGTCGAAGCGTTCGGCATAATAATATTTAGCAAAAAAACGTCTGTTGAGTCCGTATGCACACAACACACACAATGCCATTACCAAGATTCCCAAAGGATTGTAGACCAAAAAGCCAAATACGGTAATCGAAAAGTCGAAAAACGACACTACGCCGTAAATCTCCAACGCCCCAACTATTGCGATAAGGCAAATAACCGTTAATATTCCCCACAGGCTCGAACCATATCTGCGTTTGAGCAGCACCGCCACAAAAATATTAAACCACACTATCATAATAGCTATGATTATCAGAGAAAGACCTTGTAAGGCAGTAATATCGCCTGCCGTCAGCGAACGAATGGTAAACGGTACTATCGGTACAAGCAGGAAATAATTGACAGGGTTGAACAGTGGTTTTAACAACAGATAGTTTACCAACGTATTACGTTTTATCGGCAATATCTGATACGGTGGTAGGTTTATAGTATTTAGCGATTGCATCATAAACCGTGTTGCAATACCTACGACTACAACATACAGATAGCTACCCAAGAGTATATCCGTCGGTTCATACGGCAAGTCGGCTTCGAGCAGTATATCTCTGAGAAAAAAGCCCAGAAGAAGAAACATCACAAAGAAATACAAGACCGCAAGTCCCACGAATATGTTGGCTATTACGTTCTTGTAAAAGCCGGGGGCTCGCACGGCTTTGATTATTTGATGTTTGAGCAAATAGAGAAATATCATCTTTTTGTAATGAAAAAAATCGGTCAGAGATTCTTGAACGCTTCGATTGTTGCTGCTATGTCGCCCGACCTGAAAACGGCGTTGCCTGCTACAAGCACGTCGGCACCCGCTTGGTACAGACGGGCTGCGTTATCGAGATTGACACCGCCATCGACCTCTATAAGAGCCTTCGATCCACGACGTTCTATCATCGACCTCAGACGTGCTATCTTAGAGTAAGTATTTTCGATGAACTTCTGCCCGCCAAAACCGGGATTGACCGACATAAGCAAAACCAAATCCACATCGGCAACGATATCTTCGAGCAGCTCCACGGGAGTGTGCGGATTGAGGGTTACGCCGGCTTTCATACCTGCATTGCGGATAGCTGTTACCGAACGGTGTAGGTGCGGAGAGACCTCGTAATGAATATTCATCATCATAGCTCCTACTCGTTTGCACTCTTCGATAAATTTAGTAGGTTCCACTATCATCAGGTGAACGTCCAAAGGCTTTTGGCTCAATTTATTAACATATTCGAGCACAGGAAATCCAAACGAGATATTCGGAACAAATACGCCGTCCATTATATCTATATGAAGCCAATCGGCACTGCTTCGATTGACAATCTCTATATCACGAGCCAAATTGCCGAAATCGGCACTCAGCAGCGACGGAGCAAGCATTTTGTAGTTATTCATATTATAGAAGAAGATTAATTTTTATCGTTTCTTACCACCAAAGAGCCCAACAAGCCGATGATAATGCCTATAATAAAATTACCTATGAAGTTGCTCGTTACAAACATCCTAGTAGTGTACGACATCTCGAGAGCTTGCTCTATCTCCGTTTCGGACAGCAACGACGAGAAGCCGGTTGCCTGCACTATCTGCTCCATAGCCTCCTCTGTCTGTGCTTTGAGGTCGGTCAGGTAATCGATATTTATCCATTGTACATATACAAATATCAATGTACTACACACCAACGACGCTGCCAAAAACAGTATAACGAAATAACGAAATGCCTGCGAGTAACTGAATACGTCGGCATTAACACGGCGACGGCAGTCTATGGCAAAACGTACTGCGACGACAGGTATTACAATCTTCATCACCAGCTGCAACATAACGCTCAACGACGTATTATGTAACAACGATACTGCAAAGTGGATAAAAAACAGCACTCCGAGCAACAACCCGAGGTACATAGCGTGTCTGAAACAATCCTTATTCATTGTCTTTTATAACAGATATATTTATTTTATCCAACCTTTGTATTTAAACCGACAGTCGCGGTATTCGGGCGTCATATATATGTAGGTGTTTTTTATCTTGTTTTTCACCCAGTTGTCGAGTATCTCTTCGCTTTTGATATTTTCGCAATAGCGTTTGATTACCTGATAGTCGTCTGTAAGGTTTGCCTTATGAGAGTCGAGTTTATCTTTGATTTTCACCACCACATATACCTCTCTGCCGAGTTGAGTATCTATCATAGCAAACGGTTTCGATATTTCACCTTTCTGCATATTATACACCTCTTTGGCTATCTCGGCGGGTAGGTTCTGATACTCGAAGCGAGACGAGCCCGAATTGGGATTGCTCATCAGACCTCCGTTGAGCCTTGTGTTTTTATCGGAAGAGAACCTCATTGCCGCCTCTTCGAACGTCATCGTATTGTTCTTGATAGAGAACGATATACTGTCGAGACGTGCCAGAGTGGCCTTTTTCACATCGTCGGACACCTTCGGACGCATCAGTATATGGCGGCAATTGATACGGTCGCCTTTCTTCTCTACGAGTTGGATAATATGATAGCCGTAAATGGTCTCTACCACACGTGAGACTTTACCCGGCTCGTGAAGGTCGAAAGCCACGTTCGAAAACTCGGGTTCCATCATACCCCTGCCGAAAAAACCGAGACTACCGCCTTGCTTTGAAGTGCCTTCGTCTTCGGAATACAGTCGGGCAAGCATAGTGAAATCGGCATTACCCTTGTTTACACGCTCTGCCAAATCACGCAGACGATTTTTCACCTCCTCCCTCTGTGCGTCTGTAATATTCGGTTCCAAGCGAATCACCTGTACCTCTACGGTAGCGGGCATAGTAGGGATACTGTCGGGTTTCATACTCTCAAAAAACTTACGCACCTCCGAAGGAGACATTTTGTTGTTGCCGATAATTTTCTGCTGTACTTCCTGCACTACCATCTGCCGTTTGATGGCTTCGAAAAGCTCTTCGCGTATCTCGTTGATGGACTTTTTGAAGTACTCTTCGAGTTTCTCCTGTGAGCCTATCTCGGCGATATATTGGTTTATCTGCATATTGACACGTGTAGAGACTTGTCCTTCGTTTGCCACGATACTGTCGAGCGAGGCTTGGTGTAGAAACAACTGCTGCACGGCTATCTGCTCCGCTATCAAGCAATTCGGGTCTCCATCAAACTTGACGCCATTGTAATTAGCCATCTGACGCTGCTCTTCGACCTCCGATCTCAGTATCGAATTTTCGCCCACGATCCAAACTACTCCGTCGATTACTCTTTTCTGAGCACTTGCCGCCGATAGCGAACAGAGTATGGTTATGATTATCGTTAATCTTTTCATTATATGTATTTTGTTTTTTTTCTTGTGTGATATTACTTTTTAATATTGATTACAATGTTGCCTTTTTTCTGTTGTTTGGCAAATAGCTCTTCCAGATACCTATCCAGAATTATTTTATCGTTTTTCTCTTTGAGCAGATACTCTATTTCGTCTTTTGCCAACTCGAAAGGCATAGCACTATTCTGCGACTTGAAATCGACTATTTTGAACATATACGACAATACACTGTCCTTATACTCGTACATTTTATTCGATGCAAACCCCGAGACATTGACCATAATGTTCTTGGGTATCATATAACTGACGTCTGATAACTTCACCCACTTATCCAAGAAGAAACTATAAGTCATCGGGTGCTTGAGGCTTATGCGTTCTATCTCGTCGATAGACTCTCTGTCTAACTTTTTCATTGCTTCACGCAAATGCTTTATATTCGGCGAGCCGTTTGTGATGCTAAGGAAAGCCCCTTTTATTATCGGCTCAGACAGAGTGAAGTTCGATTTGTTTTTTACATAAAAACTTGCAATTTCTTCTGTCGTAGGAGCTTTGCTTTTTTCCTCAGCCAAAGCCTGTTTGTATTTGTTTAGCACAAGCGTCTGACGATACTCCTCTACCTGACTGTTTATCTGCTCGTCGTTTCTATAATAGTCCGCAGCTTCTTTGTACAGTATCTCGTCGATAGCCCATTTTTTCAGATAATTTTCGATGAACTTCACACTGTCTGGAGAATCTTTCGCTTGCTCCAATATTGGAGTAAGGTCTCTCTGTGTCAGAGTCTTATCAAAAGCCTTAGCAATGACATTATCTGCCAAATGTGTCGTCTTGGACGAACAACCAAACAGCAAAAACAAAAAAGCGACAAACACAACTCTGTTCATATTCTTTTTATTTGACGTAACAGTATTTATTACTAATAGCAGGCAAAGGTACTATTTTTTTAGTATAAAGCCATATAGAATTAATATTTTTTATGGATTGAAAGTTCAACTTATAAAGTTATAAGATTATGCCGAAAATACAAAGAAGCATTACCCCGTAATAATCATTTCATTTTGCAAATATCGGCAACAATAAATCTAAAATCACCTTACAGCCTTATCTACACCTGAAAGAACATTATTCGCTTTTGAGAATAACGTTCTTTTTTATACCTAAATGTAGTGATTTTGCCCCTATAAAATCATTACTTTTAGGTATATTGCATTATGGCGGAATATTGTAATTTCGCCGACCAAAACTAAATCGTTTAATCAAAAAAATATTTTAAAACAAATGAAAAGATACTTTTTACTTATGACGGTTGTCGTAATGGCAACTCTGTCTGGTATGGCACAGACACAAACCAAATACGAGTTGTACGTAGCGGACATACAAGTAACATCGGACAATGCCTCTAATATTACAGGCGACGGGATAACCAAAGGCAAAATAAGCTACGACCCCGACTCTAAAACCCTAACTCTCGACAATGCGGTTATCTATGACTCCGACTTCAAATGCGGAATAGAGAACAAAGGAGTAGATGGACTGACTATCAAGCTTATAGGAGAAAATACCATCAATACAGTCAATCTTGCAGGTATGATGATAAAAGCCAATACTCAAATTACGGGTGAGGGCTGTACTTTAACCTCAGAAAGCGATATGTTTATGGGTATTCAGGTAGATTATAATACCACACTTACCATAAAAGACGGCTGTTGTGTGGTCGCCAAAGGAAATTTTGCAGGTATAGGCGGAGTCTTAGGCAAGAATGAAGAGAAGCTTGTAGTAAACAACGCCACCGTAAAAGCGACAAGCAACTCGGACGGAGCCTCTATCAGTCGCTTGGCAGGGCTTGTGCTCGAAAACTGTAAAATCACCCAACCTCTGGGAGCATTTTTTAACAGCGAAGCTCATTGCGTAGAATTTGATGGGAAGAAAGTAACAGAGCAAGTCATTATACAACCGGGCAGTAACGCTCCCGTAAAATACGGAATCAAGATAGCAGGCATAGACGTTACTTCCGATAATTCGTCGAATATCACAGGGGAAGGGATAAGTGGAAAAGTAAGATACAACGATAAAAACAAAACCCTTACGTTGGAAGATGCAACGATTATTGTACCCAATACCCCAAAAGAAAATACAGGTATTTCGAATATAAGCGTCACGGATTTGAAAGTCAATATAGTAGGCACAAACTCTGTGGAAGCGGACTGGTATGGTATCGATTTGGCAGGCAATACTACTATCGAAGGTAATGGAGAACTGAAAGTAACAAGCAAAAACAAATCTGGTATTTTTATAAATAAGAATGTTACTCTTACTTTCGGAGAGAAAAATACGACACAGATAACGGGTAAAGCAGGTATTGCGGGCTACGACGGAGCAAATAAAGAGGCATTGATAGTAAACAACGCTACCGTCAAGGCAACGGGAAATACGGAAGGCTCCATCATCAATATAGCGACACTTACTCTCAATGATTGCCAAATAACACAACCTCAAGGAGCTGCCTTAAACAACAGCACTCATAAAGTGGAGCTTGCAGGCAATGCCGTGAAAGAACAAATAGTGATAGAGCACGTAAAGACAAGCATCAATACGGCGACCTCAGACAACAATATCGTTGTATACGGAGGTGAAGGCGTTGTATACATAAACAGCAAAAAGCCTCTGAATACGGTAAAAGTATATTCCCTGTCGGGTATTCTTGTTCGTTCTGTGGCAACAACCTCTACAACAGCGGAGATACAACTCCCGCAGGGTGTTTATTTTATAAATGTCGGAGGTAGTAGCGTAAAAACTCTCGTATATTAATTGATGTTAAAACCGTTGTAATTTTACGAAACAGCGTTCGTATAGTTATAACGATACTGTCGGTAAATAATAGTGTAAAAAAAATAGCATACGGCAGTGTTATAAAAATAGTTAAAACGCGTTGCATTTTGATATGCTTTTGGGTATAAAATTGTACCTTTGTGCCGACAAATCAATTAATAATAAGTTGATTGTGTAGAATCGCCGTTTATAAATTGAAACACATACAAATGAAGGAGTTACAGAGATAGACATTATATTGCTTTCGTGCACAAATAATAATTAAATAAATTCTTTCTTCATGAGGGTTGGGGGTTCGAGAGATAATCTCGACCCTCAACTTTTGTATATGTTATTTATGTTTTAGCTAATTTTTATATCTTTGCAAAAAAAATAATAGAATAACAATATGATATTAGCATTAATCATTACCCTTATAGTGTTGGGGATAGCTTTCCTGCTGCTGGAAATATTCTTTTTGCCGGGTATTACTATTGCAGGTATAGCAGGAGGACTGTGTCTGGCTGCCGCCGCTTGGCTCTCTTTCTCGTACTACGGAGCAACGGTGGGTTGGTATACGGTCGTTGCCGTTGTCGTAATATTTTCTATTTCGGTGTACTTGTTTATAAAGACAGGCGTGATGGATAAGATTTCTCTGCAAGCCGAGATAAAAAGCACTGTGGAGGGTAAAGACACCAATATAAAAGTGGGCGACAGAGGGGTGTCGTTGTCGAGACTCGCTCCGATAGGCAACGCCGAAATAAACGGTAAAATAACGGAAGTAAAGTCTATCAGGGGATTTGTAGATGCCGATACGGATATAGAGGTGATTGCTGCCGACAAACAAGAAATATTGGTGCGAAGGGCACAAGCATAATTTGCGTTAACTGGTTGAAATATAAATATAAATAAAAAATATAATTTATGGATTTGTTATTCGTTGGGGGAGCAATTGTAATATTTATATTGCTCATAATCTTTTTCTATTTTGTGCCTATACTATTGTGGATAAATGCGAAAGCCGCAGGTGTAAGCATATCGTTATTACAACTTTTCCTGATGCGTCTGCGTAAAGTGCCCGCTCCTATCATAGTGAACGCTATGATAGAGGCACACAAAGCGGGTCTGCTCGACATCAAACGCGACGACCTCGAGGCACACTACCTTGCAGGCGGACACGTCGAAAAGGTTGTTCACGCTTTGGTGTCGGCATCGAAAGCCAATATCGAACTGTCGTTCAAAATGGCAACCGCCATCGACCTTGCAGGACGTAATGTCCTCGATGCCGTGCAGATGTCTGTAAACCCGAAAGTGATAGACACACCCATTGTTACCTCGGTGGCAAAAGACGGTATACAGCTGTTGGCAAAAGCTCGTGTAACGGTTCGTGCCAATATTCGCCAACTCGTCGGCGGAGCGGGCGAGGAGACTATCTTGGCTCGTGTAGGCGAGGGCATCGTGTCTTCCATAGGTTCGGCTATGTCGCACAAACTTGTGCTCGAGAATCCCGACTCTATATCTAAGCTCGTTTTGAGCAAGGGGCTCGACGCGGGTACTGCTTTCGAGATACTATCTATCGATATTGCCGATGTGGACGTGGGTAAAAATATCGGAGCCAATCTGCAAATGGATCAGGCTGAGGCAGATAAAAATATCGCTCAGGCTCGTGCCGAAGAGCGTCGTGCTATGGCGATAGCCTTAGAGCAGGAGATGAAAGCAAAGGCTCAGGAGGCAAAAGCCAAAGTGATAGAAGCCGAAGCACAGGTACCGCTGGCTATGGCAGAGGCTTTCAGACAGGGAAATCTCGGTATAATGGATTATTATCGAATGAAAAATATAGAAGCAGACACCTCTATGCGTGATGCTATCGGCAAGCCCACAAATCAGCAAAAAAAATAAAGTGTCGGGCAAAAAAAGTATTACAGAGGACAGTCCGTACATCAGGACGTCTTCTGTAATTTTTGTACAAAAAACAACGGATAATCGCATTTGACTTCGATAGATAAGCCTCTCTAAATGAGAAAATCGCAGATACGATATGAGTAATACGTCGGTAGAGATAGTGTTGGTTCTGTACGGTGTCTTACCTGAGGAGAGTAAAGCATTTGTAAGCCTTCTAAGGCATATCGGACGGCTTAGAGTTGATTACGAACTGATAGTATACAACAACGACACGTCCATATCTGTCCCCGGTGGCGATGGATATATAGCGGTAAATGCCCCCAAAAACGATATGCTGGCTCGAGCATATAACTTTGCTTTGCAGAAAGCCCAAGCAGGCGGCAGGCAATGGCTTCTTCTGCTCGACCACGATACAGAGCCGACTGCCGAGTATTTTGAGGCTCTCAATCGTTTTCTTAACCAAACAACCCCAAGCCCCGATGTAGTGGCGGCTGTGCCTTTGCTAAAATATGGCAATCGGATTATCTCCCCCGAGAAAATAAATCCAGTGATGTGGGAAACGACACCCATAACGGTAGCCGGTACGTATTCCGGCAATATTGTGGCTTTCAATTCATTATCGTTGCTCAGTACAGACTTCGTTATGTCGATTGGCGGTTTCAGCGAACTTTATCCGTTGGATATGTTAGACCATTGGCTATATCGACAAATAGCCGTACATAAGAAATCCGTCGAAGTGCTTGACACACATATCTCGCACAGTCTATCGCTTTTGGATAATTCGATGTCGTACAATAGGTTGGCGGATTTCTTGGCGGCAGAGCAGCGGTTTGTCGCAACCGAGCTGACAATGACACACTACATTTCGTACAAAATACGTCTTGCCATAAGGCTCATAAAACAATGGATAAGACTCCGAGACAGGCGTAGAACGCAAATTACATTCAAAGCACTTATAGGCAAAAAATGATTTCGGTTTGTATAGCGACATACAATGGTGAAAAATATATTCGTCCACAGATAGAGTCTATCATCGTACAGTTAGACCTAGAAGACGAAATAGTCATATCCGACGACGGATCTACCGACGATACTCTGAATATTATAGCCTCTTTTGCCGACGACAGAATAAAAGTTTTCGACCACAGTCGGGATAAAAAACAAAAAGTAAAGTATTCTTTCGAGCACGTTACACGTAATTTCGAAAATGCTCTGAGACACGCCAAGGGCGATTTGATATTTCTATCAGACCAAGACGACATTTGGTGTCAAGGCAAAGTTCGAACCGTAAAGCAATTGTTCGAAAAAAACGACTGCCTGCTTATTCTGCACGACTGTTCGGTAATCGATGTAGACGAAACGGTGATAAACGAATCGTATTTTGCAGCGAATAGGTCTCATAAAGGATTTATTCGGAATATTCTGAATAATGCATATTTAGGTTGTTGTATGGCGTTTCGTCGCGAACTGCTCGACGAAGCCCTGCCGTTGCCCGAAGCTCCCGTACCTCACGATATTTGGCTCGGATTGATAGCAGAATGGCATAAGGCGGTGAGATTGTGCAGTATACCGCTCATACTGTACAGACGACACGGAGCAAACACCTCGAGTGCGGCGGGTAAAAGCAGATTGAGTTTTACAGATAGAATATCGTACAGGCTTACGTTGCTGAGTAATGTACTTAGGAGATTGTTGATAAAGAAGTGATATAAAGGTGCTTTGAGCCTTATACATCAAAATCTGAAGTCGCGTTTGCCCTCGCTTATGGATTTCAGGTTGCGGACGGTAAGCAGTCTTATCTTTTCGTTGGGGATAGAGCCGAGCTCTTCGTCTATCAGTCGGAGTCCCTCTTTGAGTGTCCCTTCCGAGGCGTAATCTTCGAGGTACTCTTTGAGCGTCATCAGTGCGTTCGGTCCGCAGCAGTCGGCTATCTTGCCCGATTTTACAAGAGCCATAAATCTGTCGCCTGTGCGTCCTTGGCGGTAACAGGCGGTACAGAAACTCGGTATATGACCGAGCTCGAGCAGCCAACGTACTATCTCGTCGAGCGTACGTGTATCGCTGATATCGAACTGAGCCGAATGGTCTGTATTATCGGCTACATTCGAGTAACCGCCGACACTCGTGCAGGAGCCTCCGCTCAGTTGCGATACGCCGAGCTCCAATACCTTTCGTCGCGACTCCTCAGACTCGCGTGTGGAGATAATCATACCTGTGTATGGAGCGGCTATGCGTATTATTGCCACTATTTTACCGAAAATATCGTCGGATATCGAGTTGTCGAAATCGTCTGTGTCTATGCTGTCGGCAGGGCATATACGGGGCACGCTGATAGTGTGCGGACCCACACCGAAACGGGCTTCGAGATGTTCGGCGTGCATAAGCAGCCCGGCGAAGTCGTATCGGTAGTTGTTCAGTCCGAAAAGTACGCCTATACCCACGTCGTCGATACCTGCTTCCATAGCACGGTCCATAGCTTCGGTATGATACGCGTAATTACTCTTTGGTCCGTAGGGGTGGAGCGTCTCGTAGTTTTGTTTGTCGTACGTCTCTTGGAACAAGATATATGTGCCTATACCTGCATCGTTTAGCTTCTTGTAGTTTTCCGTAGTGGTGGCGGCGATATTGACATTCACCCTGCGTATCGCTCCGTTTTTGTGTTTTATGCCGTAAATCGTCTCTATCGACTCCAGAATATACTCTATCGGAGCTAAGGTCGGGTGCTCGCCCGCTTCCAGAGCGAGGCGTTTGTGTCCCATATCTTGCAGTGCTATCACCTCGCGGCGAATCTCGTCTTGAGTCAGTTTTCGGCGGGCAATATTTTTGTTTTTTGCGTGATACGGGCAATATACACAGCCGTTTACACAGTAGTTAGATAGATATAGAGGGGCAAACATCACTATACGTCTGCCGTAGAATTTATGTTTTATCTTTCGGGCTAAGTCGAATATTCGTTCGTTTACCGCCCGGTCGTCGCACTCGAGGAGCACCGCCGCACTACGATGGTCGATACCGCCGCATTTTTCGGCTTCGTCGAGTATGGAGTCGATAAGCGGCAGGTTGTTTTTATTCTCTTCGGCATATCGGATAGTATCCAATATCTCGCTATGGCAAATAAACTCCTCTGCTTTCGATGAACTTGGTATGTAGGGCATTTTATATACTGTTTGTTATAGTTTTTTTTACAATTGATTATTTATATATCACTCTCAAAGCCGCCACGCTCGAACGATATTTCGTATCCTATCCCTGCCATTTGCTCGGTAACCAATCTTCAGGATTATTATGAGTCATTTAAATTTTATAATAAAATTCAATACTCCCTGATACATTAATTCTACTTGTTCCTGATTATACTCACCATATTTCCCATGTGCTGCACGATTTCGTAAATCCAACCAAGCTGTGATGTTCTTTTGTTCTAAAACTCCATATACTCCTGCTTTTGCTAAATCAGCATTCAAAGTATCAGCTTTTTTAGGAATTGTATCTCCATTTTTCAAATAAGTAATATCAATAGAATTATTCCTGCACAACAATCTTAAATGCTCCTCAAGGACTGACCCTATCATAACAGCTGCAGGGTCTTTGTATTTTAAGTCTAATAAATACTTACTCATTTCAAAAAAGTCTGAAAAGATTTCTGCGGAAACCATTTGCTTAAATGAGATCAACCAATCGTTTTCAATTTCATTTTTTATTGCGATTAAAATATTAATTCCACTTTCAGTTTCATAATATGCTTGTCCTTTTACGCATTCGTCGAATTCTTTAAAATAGGGGTGCGACTCTCCATATAGGTATTTAATGAAAGATAAAGACTTTGCTCTAAATCCTTTTAGAAGCCCTTTATCAACGTAATCAGGAATAAGGTCAGCAGATTTCTTTGTTGAAAGGACATTTTGTCCTTGTATCAATAATTGGTCAATTCTTTTTATTAAATCGTCTTTTACCATGTTTATTATTAGTTCAAGATTAGTTATACTTATGTTTGCTTATAAATTCAAGCAAAGTTAATTATAAATTTTGATTACTGCAGTCGCTTCTAAAAAACTATTATTCACATCTTTACATCGCTCTCAAAATCGCCTCGCTCGAACGATATTTCGTATCCTATCCCTGCGAGTTGCTCCGCGAGCAGCGACAGTCCTTCGGCGGCTTCTGCTCCAAGCGTTGCTTTGTTGTCGTACAGAGAGTATTTCACTCTGTCGTCTTTTGGCGATAGGTTGGGCATCACTACGTTAGCTCCGGCGAGTATCCCTCTCAGTCTGCCGTCGGGTGCAAGCGTCGCCAATGCCGTTGTAGCCGGTATCAGTGCCGTCGGGTGCATCAGGCGAAATATCGAGAGCAGCAGCAGGGTAAGCTCCATCGTACCCGATTCATACTGTGCAAAAGGCGTATCGCTATGAGGGATAAAAGGACCTATGCCTATCATTTCAGGTTGCAGCCGACGGATAAACAGTATATCCTCTATGAGATTATCTATCGTCTGATGCGGACTACCCACCATAATGCCCGTCCCTGTCTGGAAACCTATTTCTTTGAGCGCACCGATACACTCTATACGGTTGTCGTAAGACATTTCCGACGGGTGAAGCTCCCGATAGTGAGCCTTGCTGTAGGTCTCGTGCCTCAGTAGATAGCGGTTTGCTCCCGCCTCGAACAGACGTCGGTACGTCTCTTTGCTTTTTTCGCCCAAAGATAGCGTTATGGCGCAGTCGGGGAATTGTCGTCGTATACGTGCCACGATTGCCTCCAGTCGGTCGTCGGATATGGCAGGATCTTCGCCGCCTTGCAAGACAAAGGTACGGAAGCCGAGTTCGTACCCGTCGGCACAACACCCTATAATGCTATCCTCCTGCAATCTGTAACGCTCTATATTGCGGTTGCTCTTGCGGATACCGCAGTAATAACAATCGTTCTTACAGCAATTGCTTATCTCTATAAGTCCGCGTATGTATATCTTGTTCCCGAAACGGCTGAGGCTCACCTCGCGTGCCTCTCTGTTGATACAACTCAGTGTCTCTTCGTCGTACCCAGCCAAAAGAGAGTAGAACTCTTCGGCAAGAAGAGTTCTATCCTTTTTCAGCTTATAGACCAACCGTTTCATAGGTCTTCTCTATCTTGAGCAGCTCTCTGTCTATCTGTTTTCGTCCTGATGTAACGTCGTTGTATGCACTGGGTCCCGTTATACAACCGCCCGGGCAGGCCATCACCTCAATGAAGTTGCCGTTGGCTTTGCCCGACCTTGCGCTAGCTCTGAGCAAAGCGATATTCTTCTTGTTGAGGTCTGATATATTAATATCTATCACCTGTTGGTCTTTACCACGTACTTTGAGGTACGATTTGACAGCCCCTGCTACGCCGCCTGCAATGGCAAAGCCGTGTGCCTCGCGTACGGAGTCGGTCGCTATCCTGAATTGAGGAGCTTCTTCTATTTTTATATCGAGCCCATCGAAGATGGAGCCTATCTCTTCGAATGTAAGCACCATATCTACCGCTTCGTCGCGGCGGGCTTCTTTGCGTTTACCCACACAGGGACCCACGAACACTATCTTGGCGTCGGGGTGTTGCTCTTTGGCTATACGGGCAGCATAGTACATAGGCGACCCTGTGGAAGAGACGTATGGTTTGAGGTCTTTCAGATGTTTCTCGGTAAGCTCTATATACGACGGGCAACACGAGGTAGTCATAAACGACTGACCCTCTTCGAGTTTTTCGAGCAATTCGTGTGCCTCGTGGCTGACGGTACTCATAGCACCCTCGGCAACTTCTATCACATCGGCAAAACCAATCTGTCGGAATGCCCCGTAAACCTGCTCTATCGTGGTCTTGAATTGTCCGAGAATCGACGGAGCTATGATAGCCACCATCTTTTCGCCACGACGGATACCTTCGAGTATGTCGAATACTTGCGATATTTCGAAGATGGCACCAAAAGGACAAGCATTAATACATTTACCGCAATATATACATTTGCTTTCGTCGATATGCTCTATACCGAACTCATCTTTACTGATTGCCTTCACAGGACAAGACTCCTCGCAAGGAACAGGAATATAAACTATTGCGTGATACGGACAACTTTGGTGACATATACCGCAACTAATGCAAGCGTCGTGGTCTATCTGAGCCTGACCGTTTTTCTGGAAGTGTACCGCATTTTTCGGACAATTGGTGTAGCAGCCGCGGGCTACGCAACCCTTACAGAGATTGGTTATTTCGTAGTTTATTTGCACGCACGAAGAGCACGCCTCGTCTATGACGCAGAGGATGTTTTCTTTTAAGCGTTCTCGTCTGTCGAGAGCCTGTCGGGCATAGGCAGACAGAGGAGTCAGTTCGTCTTTCTCATCGTCCATATCGAAACCCAGCAGAGGGAAGGTCTTGTACTTCCATACCGCTCTCTCTTTGTGGACGCAACACCGCCCCAGAGGTTTCGATTTCTTAGGACTCAGTTCTAATGGAAGTCTGTCGATTTTTTCTACAAGTTGTTCGTCTTTCCAGAGCCTTACGAGGTCTGCCAACAGTTTATGACGAACAATCATAACGTTGTTTGAAAATGCCATAGTGATAGTATTATTTTTATATTTTTTTGTTGTCTTATTCCGAGTATAAAACCCATCTCAGAAAAAGTCTGCAAAGGTACAAAGAAAATCTGAAACCGCCAATCGAAAATCGGCTATCGGTCTCTCCGTGCCGTATAGGAGTATCCAAAACAAACTACTCCGTAGACGATGCCTCGAAGACAATAAAAATTTATTTATTGCCCTCGAAAACCGAATATCGTCGTGAACTATTCGTAGCGAATGTTTGTGTTTCGAAAAAAATTATTACCTTTGCCGCCTGTATTTTTCATTGTTGAGGTTAGCGAATGACTCTTAACTTCAACACATTAGTAACTTTAATAAAAATATATTATTTTATGAGTCAACAAAAAATCAGAATCAAACTGAAATCGTACGACTACAATTTGGTTGATAAGTCGGCAGAGAAAATCGTGAAAACGGCAAAAGCCACAGGTGCAGCAGTAAGCGGACCGATTCCGTTGCCTACACACAAAAGGATTTTTACCGTAAACCGCTCTACTTTCGTCAACAAAAAGTCTCGCGAACAGTTTGAACTTTCGTCGTACAAACGTCTGATAGACATCTATTCGTCTACATCGCAAGTAGTAGATGCTCTGATGAAGCTCGAGCTGCCGAGCGGTGTTTCGGTAGAAATCAAAGTCTGAAATACTATCGAAGTTTTTTAACGACAAAAAAAGAAAGGAATCTCCCGCAAGAGATTCTTTTTTTATTTTGGAAAACAAATTATTATCTCGGAAACAAATGTCTGCCGATATTGTATAAAAAAATAATTTATTATCTTTGCACGCTTATAGATTAGTAAATTTAAACTAAATAAAATATAATACAAAATTATGATTAAAAGGACATTTTTGATGTTAATGGCTTTTGCAGCCGTTAGTTTGGGAGTGTTTGCTCAGACCAATCTGAAAGAGGGGTTCGAGGAATATACTCTACAAAACGGTATGAAGGTATATCTGTGGGTTGATAAAGATATACCCGATGTTTACGGACAAGTTGCCGTAAGAGCAGGTTCTATCGACGAACCGTCAGATTTTACGGGTTTGGCTCACTATCTCGAACACATGTTGTTCAAGGGTACCCAAGAAATAGGTGCTCTCGACTGGGCGAAGGAAAAGCCTATGTACGAGCAGATTATCAAGCTCTATGACGAAAAGGCAAAGCTGAAAGACCCTAAAAAAGACAAAGCCAAAAGAGACGAGCTGACAAAAAAGATAAACGAACTCTCGGTGGCATCGTCGAAAATCAGTAAAGGTTCGGAATATCCTACGCTTATTCAGGCTATTGGCGGTACAGGACTGAACGCTTATACCAATTTCGACCAAACGGTTTACCACAACTCTTTCCCTGCCTATCAGATGGAGAAATGGCTGAAACTCTATTGCGACCACTTCCAACGCCCCGTTTTCCGCGAATTCCAAGCAGAAATGGAAAACGTATTCGAAGAGTTGAATCTTAGAACACCTGACATAGGCTACCAACAATATATGACTCTGTTTGAGCATTTATTTAAAGGTTCGTACTACGCTCGCGGAGTTATCGGCACACCCGAACACCTGAAAAACCCGAGTATGACACCGATGATTAAGTTTTTCGAAGATTGGTATGTGCCAAACAATATGGGGCTGCTGCTATATGGTAACTTCGACCCTGCTGCTGTGAAACCTTTGATAGAAAAGACTTTCGGCAAAATGCAGGCAAAAAAACTCCCCGAACGCAAGCCTACCGTACCTACTCCGCTGACAAAGAACGAAAAAATAAAGATAAAACTCGGCTACTCGCCTTCTATCGTATGGGGTTACGAAGGTGTGAAAAAGGGACATCCCGATGAGTTTAAGATAGATTTTATGCTCTCTATCCTCAACAACGACTACAATATAGGTCTCTTCGATAAGCTCAATATGGAAGGAGCTATCGGGGGAGTAGGAGCTTCTTCTATGTCGATGCGTGACTGTGGACGTATTATCATACAGGCTTCACCCTATTTCGACGTAAGCCAATATACTTATGAGTCCGACGCTGCTACCGAAAAACTCGTTATGGCAGAGATAAACAAGCTCAAACGCGGACAGATACCTGCTTGGCTTTTCCAATCGGTAAAGGAAAGTTTCCTGCAAAAGCTTAAGGTCATTTCAGAAGATCCGGGTTCAAAGATAGACTTTGCCACAGAGTCGTACCTCTACAATATCCCGATGAGCGAATATTTCAATATGGAAGAAAAGATAAAAGCTATCACTATCGACGATATTAAGGCAACAGCAAACAAATATTTCTCAGGTAATTATCTTACAATTTCGTTCTCTGAGGGAGATCCGAAAATACAACTTTTCGATAAGGCACAAATTGAAAAACTCGAAATGCCCGACGAAGAATATTCGCAGTATTACAAAGATTTCGTTAAGAATCCCGTACAGGCTCCTACGCCTAAATTTACCGACTTCTCCGATATCAAGACGAAAGATCTCTTCAATGGCGGTAAACTTTTCTATGTTAAAAACCCGAAGAACGATATCTTCTCGCTTACTCTCGAGTATCAGGTAGGAACACATACCGACAAGAAACTCCAGTACGCAGCCACCCTTATGAACTACGCAGGTACTATGCCGAGCCAGTCGAACAACGACCTCCGCAGAGAACTCTCCAAACACGGTGCTTCGTATAGTGTAGGTATTACCGACAATAAGTTTATTATCAATGTTGTGGGTAACGAAAGAGACCTCGACAAGATAATGCCTATAATATTCCGCCTCTGCCTGATGCCGAAGCTCGATAACAAACAGATAGAAGCTGTTATGGGTAGTGCGGTACAAAGCCGTATGTTCGAGAAACGTATGCCTGCCTTAATCTCTTACGCCCTTATGGAGTATATACAGTATGGCGAACAATCGCGTTTTATAGACCGTATACCGTCTAAGGAGTTGATATTTATGGGTCAGTCTGGCTACAACTTCCTCATTACCAATTCAGACCTTACCGCTGCCATTCAGAAGATGACCTCTTATCCCGTAAATGTACACTATTCGGGCGAGAAGCCGATAGAAGAAGTCGCGGAGATACTCAAAGGTACCGTGCCGACGCAGAAGACTATCCTGACGGCACAGCCCGAGTTTTATCGCGACCGCGTTTCGTACACGCAACCCGAAATATATTTCTTGCCCAATACTGATATTCAGCAGGCACAAGTTACTATGTATTTCCCCATAGGCAACTACGACAATTCGCAATACATAGACTATACTGCTTTCACGCGTTACTTCGGAGCAGGCGGACTCAACAATATCTGTTTCTCCGAAATACGTGAAAAACGTTCGCTGGCTTACAATACATACGGAGTCGCTACTATGAATCCGATGAATAAGACAAGTTGGTTTATGGGCTCGACAGGTACGCAAAACGACAAAGTCAATACTGTGGTCGACATCTATATGGACTTACTCAAGAATATGCCAATGTTCAAGTCGTACGGAGACAATATCAAGACTACCGTAAAAGCTGAGCTGGCAGCGAGATACATTCCGTTCAGAAGCAAGAGTAGTTACTACGAAAATACCGTTAAGAAGATGGGCTTTACCGACGACCCGAATAAGACTTGGTACAAACAAGCCGAAGATTTGACATTCGACAACATCGTGAAGTTCTACAACGAAAAGATAAAGAACGCTCCCGTTATCATCGTCATACACGGCAATCCGAAATATATCGACCTCAAAGCCATCGAAAGCAAGTACGGCAAGGTGAACCGCGTACCTATGACGAAGATTTTCAAAGGAGGAGAACTATAATCTGACAGTGATATAACTGTAAAGCTAAAGAGAAAAGAGGTTCACTTAGAGTGAACCTCTTTTTTTGTTTTAAAAAAAGTATTAATTTTGCACTTCATAAAAATATAAGATACAATCGTCTAAAAATGATATATATAAAGACAGAAGAAGATATAGAAAAAATACGCGAGTGCTGTCTGCTGGTGTCACAGACTTTGGCAATGCTTGCTCCTCTTGTGAAACCGGGTGTATCGACCGAATACCTCGACGGTTTGGCAGAAGAGTTTATCCTCGACCACGGGGCGGAAGCCCCCTGTAAGGGATACTACGGATACCCTAATGCCACCTGTATGTCTCTGAACGATGTAGTCGTGCACGGCATTCCCTCTGCAAAAACCATCATAAAAGAGGGCGATATCTTATCTATCGACCTGTGTACTTGCAAATATGGCTTTATAGGCGATAGTGCCTATACATTTGCCGTAGGCAACATATCCGACGAGGTGGCTAAATTGCTGAAAACTACCAAAGAGGCACTGTACAAAGGCATAGAAATGGCTGTGGCAGGCAACCGTGTCGGAGATATATCGAACGCCGTACAGACATACTGCGAGGCAAGAGGTTACTCCTGTGTCAGAGAGATGGTCGGACACGGCATAGGCAAGAGTATGCACGAAGACCCGCAAGTACCCAACTACGGCAGACGCGGACAGGGACCGATGCTCAAAGAGAATATGGTAATATGCATAGAACCAATGATTAATATGGGGCATTACAACATAACAATAGACAAAGACGGTTGGACTGCACGTACTCGTGACCGTAAGTGGGCTGCCCACTACGAACACGCCGTGGTGGTGCGTAAGGGCAAAGCCGATATATTATCCGACTTCTCGATAATAGAAAAAGCTCTCGAAACTCGATAAAAACCAATTTAGTAAGAAAAATAAAAATTAATCTATGGCAAAACAAGAGGCAATAGAAATAGACGGTACAATCTTGGAGGCTCTATCGAACGCAATGTTTCGTGTGCAGTTGCAGAACGGGCACGAGATAATTGCCCATATATCGGGTAAGATGCGTATGCACTACATCAGGATACTGCCGGGCGATAAAGTAAAGGTAGAGATGTCGCCCTACGACTTGTCGAAGGGTAGGATATCGTTCCGATACAAGTAAAGACTCCTAAGGTACAAAACTAATGTTTAATGGCGGATATTTTTAGAGGAATATTCACCATTTTGTGATTTTGGGCTTTTGGGGGCGGTCTATCCGTTGCGAGCTTATGAGTTTCAGAGGCATTGTCTGTGCCCGCCTCATAATAGATAGTCCCGTTTTTCTTATAAATCACATTTGTATAGACTATTGACAAAAATAAAGGTTTCCGTGTAATCATAGAAACCTTATTGTGTTTTTTAGTGATTATTGCGACAACATTGTTCCATTTTTATTTAACTTATAGCAATATCTTTTGTACGATGTTATCTTTGTTAAAAGATGGCTTTTGGAGGAATAGAGTGTACTTTTTTAAGTTAAAAAATTTTTTCGGTTAAATTTTTTGTGTTAAAATCAAAAATTTTAATTAATTTTGCAGTCGTTATGGGAAAGGTAAAACTTATAGTGTTAATAACCATCGTATCCGTCAGCCTCGTATCGCTGTTGGTGTTTCAGTATATCCTTATTCGCAAAACGACCGCTTTCTACGACCAGACATTCGTGGACGTAGTAGAGCGTGTTGTCAAGGATGTGGAACAGGAGACACAAGAAGAGGAGATAAAACGAATTATCGACGAGACAGTAGATTTTGATACAGATAGCTATGTAAACAATATTTTCGACCCGAGCAGCCGTATAAACAGCAAATCAGATAGGCAAAATATCTCTATAATGCGGCTGAATCAGATAATTGTGGATAATCACAAGAAGCAATATCTGCAAAATAAGAACCTCACAGACAGGGTTTTGGCTAAACTGATGCTCGAAAACTCATACAAAAGTGTCGCCGAAAGAATAGATTTCGGGAAATTCTACGAACGAATATCTACGGCATTGAAAGAGAATAATATAAACGACAATTTTACCTTTTTCGTATCGAAAGAGAACAATCGGGTGATATTCTCTAACTATTCTATCAACCTGAAAAACAAGCGACGCTCGATAAAACAACAGATATTCGCAACGCCCCAGACAGACGAGGCTCTGTATGCAAACCTCATTTTCTCGAGCGACAACTCTTACAGAAACCAGTTTATCAACGCCATATTGCCTACGGTGATAGTGTCCATATTCTTGTTTGTCTTAGTGATAGTTACGCTCTATGTGCTTTTGGTACAGAAGCGTGATGCCGACATAAAGTCCGACTTCCTTAACAATATGACACACGAGCTAAAAACTCCGATAGCCTCTATATCGTTGGCGTCGCAGATGTTGCAAGACAATAAGATGGGTAAATCGCCCGAGTTGCTCGATGGTGTATCGAATGTAATAAAAGCTGAGACACAGCGACTTAATCTGTTGGTTGATAAAGTACTGCAAACGTCCATATTCGAGTCGCAGCAGATACTGAACCTCCGTGAGGCTGACGTCAATCAGCTCATAAGCAAGGTGGTAAAGAATTTCTCGATAAAAATCAACCAAACCAACGGCAGAATCAGTGCCGACCTGCAAGCCGAAAACCCATTTGCCTTGGTCGATAACGTACATTTTACCAATGTGATATACAACCTGTTCGAAAACTCGGTGAAGTACACCACCAAAGACCTTATACTCAACGTGAAAACGTGGAACGAAAAGAATAAACTGTTTATTTCGGTAGAAGACAATGGAATAGGTATCAAAAAAGACGACCAGAAACGTATATTCGAACGATTCTATCGTGTTTCGACAGGTAATCTGCACAACGTCAAGGGATTTGGGCTCGGACTCGCATACGTCAAAAAAATAGTTACCGAACACAAGGGTAAAATAGAAGTAGAGAGCGAATTCGGCATAGGTACCAAATTTATCATAGAATTGCCGTTGTCCGAACCTGAGGGTTGACCGAAAACTAAATACAAAGCATGAAGATTAAATTATATAATATCAGTAAATTAGTTAGTATAAATAGTAAAAATAAAGGATTAAAGTTATGAATACGAGAATCTTATTGTGTGAAGACGACCCTAACTTGGGTTCATTGTTGAGAGAATATTTAGTCGCCAAAGACTATGAAGTGGATTTGATGCCCGACGGAGAGCTTGGATATCAGGCTTTTGTCGAAAACGAATACGACCTTTGTATCTTCGACGTGATGATGCCTAACAAAGATGGTTTCACGCTCGCTTCCGACATCAGAAAAAAAGATACCAAAGTGCCTATTATCTTTCTGACGGTCAAAGCCTTGAAGCAGGACATTCTGGAAGGTTTCAAGATAGGTGCAGACGATTATATCACCAAACCTTTCTCGATGGAAGAGTTATTGTTCAGGATAGAGGCTATAATGCGTCGTGTGAATATGCAAAAGCTACAACTCGGCACAACGGAATACAAATTCGGTCGTTTTATGTTCGACTATCAAAAACAGATACTCACCTTCGACGAAGAGAAACACAAGCTCACAACCAAAGAAGCCGAAATGCTTCGTGCTCTGCTGCAAAACGCCAACCAGATACTCGAACGAAATGCAGCCCTGAAAGCTATATGGGGAGAGGTAACCTATTTCAATGCAAGAAGTATGGACGTGTATATCACCAAGTTGCGTAAAATCCTTCAACAAGACCCCGATATAAGCATCGTAAACATTCACGGTAAGGGTTATAAACTCGTTATACCCAAGGATTAATAAATGTAACTTATATCGTTTGCGGTTCAAATATTATATCGGAGATGACTAATTATTATTTTCTTGGTATCGGTGGCATCGGAATGAGTGCTATCGCCAGGTACTTCCGGCAGAGAGGCTTTGAAGTAGGTGGTTACGATAGAGTATGTAGCCGCCTGTGTACCGAATTGCAGGCGGAGGGCATAGATATACACTACGACGATTTGGGTAGCGATATCGACGCCAAATTCAAAGATCCTCAGAAGACAGTAGTTGTCTATACTCCGGCTATTCCACCCGAACACAAGGAGTTGTGTTTTTTTAGAGAAAATAATTTCAGAGTTTACAAACGATCCGAAATATTGGGAGAAATCACCAAGTCCGAACGCGGCTTGTGTGTCGCAGGAACCCACGGCAAAACTACCATCTCGTCGATGATAGCTCACTTGCTGCGACAGAGTAGTGTCGACTGTAACGCTTTTCTCGGAGGCATATCGCTGAATTACAATAGCAATCTGCTTCTGTCAGACAGGAGCGACTTGGTAGTCATCGAGGCTGATGAATACGACCGCTCGTTCCATAGATTGTCGCCTTTTATGGCTGTGGTATCGTCTACCGATGCCGACCATCTGGATATATACCATACTCACGAAGGGTACATAGAGGCATTCGAGCACTTCTGCGGATTGATAAAAGAGGGCGGTACTCTCATTTATAAAAAAGGTATTACGCTCTCGCCTCATTTGCAGCGCAATGTGAAAACATATACCTATTCAGCCTCGGAAAATGCCGATTTCTATGCCGACAATATACGTATCGGCAATGGGAAGCTGCTGTTCGACGCTGTATTGCTTGGCAAAAGGATTGCCGACTTAGACCTTGGAGTACCTGTTTTGGTAAATGTGGAAAATGCAATAGCCGCAATAGCCGTGGCGTGGCTCAACGGAGCTACGGCAGACGAATTGCGGGCGGCAATAGCCTCGTACAAAGGGGTGAGACGTCGTTTCGAGCAACATCTGTCGGAGCCTAAGATATACATAGACGACTATGCTCATCACCCGAAAGAGTTGGCGTCGTCTATACGTTCGCTGAAATTGCTCTACGCAGACAAGAAGGTGTTGGGAGTGTTTCAACCTCATCTGTACAGTCGTACAGCCGACTTCTGCGACGAATTCGCACAGGCTCTCTCTTTGCTCGACGAGATAGTGCTGGTAGAGATATATCCCGCTCGCGAAGAGCCGATACCGGGTGTCAGCTCGCAAATCATATTCGACCGTATAACCAATCCCAACAAGACGCTTACAACCAAAGCTAAACTACTCGATGTGCTTGGAGACAAACGGTTCGATGTGCTTGTAACGCTCGGTGCGGGAGATATAGATATGTATGTACCCCGTATCAAAGAGTTTTTAACTAATCAATATAAAACCAAAAATTAATTTATTCAAGAAATATATGAAAAAAAGAATCTTTTTATCGTTGGCAATATTGCTCGCAATGGGCAATATCTCCATTTTTTCGCAAAATGCGGAAAAATTTCTCGAAGAACTTACTACAAGTCAGTGGAAAGCAAAATCCCCTGCCAATGTGGTATCTATGAGAGACGGCGAACGCTTTGCCTATGTCTCGGACAACAAAAAACAGATAATAGTGGATTATTACAAAAGTAGTAAACCCGAAGTTATATTCGATGTCGATAAGGTCGAAAAAAGCCCTGTAAAACAAGTAGAGTGGTTTCAGTTCGACGATAGCGAAGGGCGTATATTGCTCCTTACGAACTCCCGTCCGGTATATCGCCGCAGCTCTATCGGCAGCTACTATGTATACGATATCAACCGTAGACGAATAACTCCCGTATCGGAAAACGGAGCACAGACGTCCGCCACATTTTCGCCTAACGGTAGAATAGTGGCTTTCGCCAGAGATAATAATCTTTTTCTGAAAAAACTCGACTTCGATACCGAAAGCCAAATCACCAAAGACGGTAAGAAGAACGAGCTTATCAACGGTATAGCCGATTGGGTGTACGAAGAGGAGTTTGCCAATGTGCAATATTTTCAGTTTTCGCCCGACAACAAGTTGTTGGCGTTTGTAAAATTCTACGAAAAAGATGTCGAAAACTTCTCTATGCAGTTGTTTACCGACACTATGCCTGTATTGCAGATGTTCAAATACCCGAGAGCCGGCACCAACAATTCGCGAGTATCCGTATGGGTGTACGATGTCGAAAACCGTACTACTACGCGAATGAAGATGGAAGGCACGGATTTCTATATTCCTATCATCAAATGGACATCATCGTCTGATGCTCTGGCTGTGGTCAAACTCGCCAGAGACCAAAAACAGATAGATATCATCAATTACAATCCGCGCAGCGGCTTGGGTGCTACCCTCTATTCGGAATCGTCGAAGACTTACGTAGATTACAGGAACTACAATGCCATATTTACCTCCGACAACTCTTTCCTTATTATGAGCGAAAAAGACGGATATCGCCATATCTATCTCCATTCGCCGACAGGTATTCAGAAGCAGCAGATTACATCGGGCAATTTCGATGTCGTCAACTTCTATGGATACGACGAAGCAAGCAAAACGGCTTACTTCCAGGCAGCCTTCCACACACCGACAGAACGCGAAGTATGTCGTTCGGTAAACGGTAAAATATCGGCTCTCGACAATCGTAAGGGATTTCAGTCTGCTAAGTTTTCGGCTAACTTCAAATATGCTATCTACAACTTCTCCAATATTATGACACCCAATATCTACTCGGTCATCAACAATTCGGGTAAAATATTGCGTGTGATAGAAGACAACAAAGAGCTGGCGGACAGATTCAAAAAGTCTAACCTGCCCGGCAAACGCTTCTTCAAATTCACCAACTCCGAAGGTACGGAGCTGAATGGCTGGATATTGGAACCTGTGGGAGTCTCCAAGTCTGGCAAGATGCCGCTTGTACTTACTCAGTATTCGGGTCCCGACTCACAGGAGGTACTCAACCGCTGGGGTTGCGACTGGGAGTATTACCTTGCACTGAACGGTTTTGCGGTAGCTTGTGTAGACAGTCGCGGAACGGGCGGCAGAGGCAATGCTTTCCGAACAGCTACATACGGTCAACTCGGAGTGCTCGAAGCCAAAGACCAGATAGACGCCGCCAACTACCTCAAACGCAACGAGTTCCCGAACAGTGAGATAGGTATATGGGGGTGGAGCTATGGCGGATTTATGACATTGAAATGTATGATATCCGACAATTCGCCCTTCAAAGCAGGCGTGGCTATTGCTCCCGTTACCGATTGGAAACTGTACAATACGGCTTATACCGAACGGTTTATGAATCGTCCGCAAGAGAACTACGACGGATACGAAAAAGCTAATCTTCTCAAACAAGCCGACAAACTCAAAGGCAGCCTACTGATGATACACGGCACCGCCGACGACAACGTACATACACAGAACACATACCTTATGGCAGAGCAGCTCGTGGACGCAGGCATACAGTTCGATATGCAGCTATATACCAACAAAAACCACAGTATACTCGGCTCTAAGGCACGTTACAACCTGTACAAACGCTGTATGGAGTTCTTCGGAGCAAAGTTGAAATAAGTTTTTGACTACACATCGATATTAAAACGTGAGATGTTCGCCTACATAAGAATACCTCACGTTTTTTATAACCGTATTGCGTATACGGCTTTCTTGTAAGTCCCGATAACTTGCCACCCAATCAATCAAACTACTAAGCAAAAAGTTTGAAAGTCCCCAATATGAAAGTTCAATTTATAAAGTTATAAGATGATGGGAAAAAGTTACTCCCGCCGTACGGCGGGAGTAACTGAAAAAAAATGCGACATTTGCGTTCTCACAAAAAAACACACACAAATGCAACATTTAAATGAGTCGCAAAGATACACAATTTATCGTATGAGAAAGGACAAAAAAACACAATCCGAGATAGCTCGTTTCATCGGAGTGTCGCAAGCTACTGTCAGCAAAGAACTTAACAGAAATGCCGACACGAGGGGGCGATATTCGCCGAAGA
>GG774890.1:0-56269 GCA_000163695.1 Bacteroidetes oral taxon 274 str. F0058 | reverse complement strand
GGTCGCAAAAACGGTCATCAGATTGCTGAAGCCTTTTAAAAAGCACGTCAAGTCAATAACAACCGATAACGGAGATGAATTTGCCAAACATAAGCTGATTTCAAAAAAGTTACATACCTCAGTGTATTTTACCGACCCTTATTCTTCTTGGCAGAAAGGGACGGTAGAGAACACAAATAAACTTATCAGACAATATATCCCCAAAACAATGAACATTAATCAATTATCTTATAATAAATTACTCAGCATCCAATATTTGTTAAACCAAAGACCGCGAAAGTCGCTTTTATTCCAATCTCCTTTTTCTCTTTTTTATAACTCTGCCTGTTGAATCTACTGTTCGATAAATTCGCAATACTTTTATATATTGAATAAAAAAAAAGTAGTACCTTTGTGCCGATTTTAAAGAAGTATAAATATAAAAGATTCACTAACTTATGAATGTGATTAGAAAGACCGTCCAGCTTCCGGACGGAAGAGAAATTATCATCGAGACGGGCAAATTGGCAAAACAAGCCGACGGTGCCGTGATGGTAACTCTGGGAAAAACAATGTTGTTAGCCACAGTCTGCTCGGCTCAGGAAGCAAACCCCGGAACAGACTTTATGCCGTTGTCGGTAGATTACAAAGAGAAATTCTCCGCCTGCGGTCGTTTCCCCGGCGGATTCCTTCGCCGCGAAGGACGCCCGTCGGACTACGAAATCCTCATCTCTCGTCTTGTGGACAGAGCTCTACGCCCCTTGTTCCCCGACGATTATCACGCAGAGACGTTTGTAAATGTTACGCTATACTCTGCCGACGGAGTAGATGCCCCCGACGCCCTGGCGGGACTTGCTGCCTCGGCTGCTCTGGCAGTGTCGGATATCCCGTTTGGCGGACCTATATCGGAGGTGCGTGTGGCACGTATCGACGGCGAGTTTGTCATCAATCCTACTATGGAGCAGCTACAAAATGCAGACCTTGAGCTCATCGTGGCAGCTACGTTGGACAATATAATGATGGTCGAAGGCGAGATGAAAGAGGTCTCCGAAGATGTTCTTCTCAATGCTATCAAGGCAGCACACGAAGCAATCAAGCCGCAATGCCAAGTACAGCTCGATATGATGGAGGCAGCAGGTAAGACCGAAAAACGTCTCTATTGCCACGAAGACAACGATGAAGACCTACGCCGCGACGTTCGCGAAAAAACATACCAAAAAGCTTATGATATAGCCGTATCGGGCAATGCCGACAAACACTGTCGTACTGCCGCTTTCGAGGCTATCGTCGAAGAATATATTGCCACCATACCCGAAGAGGAGGCAACAGACGAACGCAAAGCATTGATAAAAAGGTATTACCACGACGTAGAAAAAGACGCTATGCGTCGTGCCATACTCGACGAGGGCAAACGCCTCGACGGACGCAAAACCAACGAGATACGCCCGATATGGTCGGAGGTCGACTATCTGCCTGCAACACACGGCTCAGCTATCTTCACACGAGGCGAGACACAGAGTCTGTCGACCGTAACGCTCGGCACTAAGCTCGACGAGAAGATAATAGACGAGGCTCTGATTACGGGCACAGACCGTTTCTTGCTGCATTACAACTTCCCGCCGTTCTCTACGGGCGAGGCTCGTCCTTCGCGTGGAGTAGGACGCCGCGAGGTAGGACACGGCAACCTTGCCCTGCGTGCACTGAAACCCGTCATACCCGAAAACTACAAATATTGTATCCGTGTCGTATCCGATATACTCGAGAGCAACGGCTCGTCGTCGATGGCTACCGTATGTGCCGGCACACTTGCTCTAATGGACGCAGGTGTACCTATATCGAAACCTGTATCGGGGATAGCTATGGGGCTGATATCCGAAAACAAGGGTAAGAACTATGCCGTACTGTCCGATATACTCGGCGACGAAGACCATCTGGGCGATATGGACTTCAAAGTAACGGGCACACGCGACGGTATCACCGCCACACAGATGGATATAAAGGTCGACGGCTTGTCGTACGAGATACTCGAGAACGCTCTGCGTCAGGCTCACGAAGGACGTATGCACATCTTGGGCAAAATCACGGAAACTATTGCCGAACCGCGTGCCGACCTCAAACCACACGTACCGAGGATAGAAGTCATCACCATACCCAAAGAGTTTATCGGTGCGGTAATAGGACCTCAAGGTAAGATAATACAAGGCATACAAGCCGAGACGGGAGCTACCATCTCTATCGAAGAAGAGGGCGAAGTGGGTATCGTAGAAATCGCTGCTGCCAACCGCGACTCTATCGAAGCCGCTCTGGAAAAGGTTCGACGTATCACTGCTATGCCCGAAGCAGGCAAAGTCTACTCCTCGACCGTGAAATCGGTAATGCCTTACGGTGTGTTTGTAGAGTTTATGCCGGGCAAAGAGGGTCTTCTGCATATATCGGAGATAGATTATAATAAATATGCCACTATCGAAGAGACGGGGCTCAAAGAGGGCGACACCTTCGACGTGAAACTTATCGAAATCGATAAGTCGGGCAAATATCGCCTCTCGTCGAGAGTACTCAAAGAAGCCCCCGAGGGCTGGGTAGAGCCTGCTCCGCGTCCTAAGTCTGACGACAGACACAGAGGCAAAAGAGAGCGTCGCTCCGACAACCGCGACAAGACACGCGGTCAGCACGACAGACGATAAATAAAAAAGCTCCGCTTCCATTACGATGTGGGGCTTTTTGTTTATAGCACGTCGAAAGGTTTTAGTATCTCGTTTTGTCGACTCGGGTAACTTTGAAGCATTGAGGCGATTATGTCGATATATTATGTTTGTTTATGTATTACCTTCAGAATTAATATCGTCATTATAGTGCGGCAACACATTAATTACTTGTCGGCAAACGACTTAGACCTCGCGATGTATGCCAGTATGTATTCTTTCAGTATATCGTCCTGACTGTCTATATGGTCGAGAATAAAACGCTTGTCTTCGACGATATTACGGTGGTAGGGCACTATCTTAGGTAGGTTCTCCTGTATCGACAACCGTATCATTCTTATCTCTATCGACTGTGGCGATTGCCTTATGGCAGCCTCTATATTCTCTTTCCCCCGACGGAGATATTCCTGTCGATTCTTTGTAAAATATTTGGCATAAATCATCTGAGCTGCACCGAGATATGCCTGTACGAGAGGCTCTCTTGCAGATTTTCGGCTCATCATTTCGTAGAATGCCGCAGCACGTTCTTTCGTATCGGAGGCTCTGGGGAATGCCGCCCTAATGTCGTCTTGTGCCGTTGCCGTGAGCGAGAGGCAGAGCAGCAGAGAGATACAAATAATCTTTTTCATACGGATTGATATATGTTTGTCAGTTTTACAACGGTAATGTCGTTCTGAGATGTGGTATTTTTGACTACCCAGCTCGTATCGTCCGTCCGAGAGATATTGAGCACGAACGTTAAGCGATTGTCGCTGCTATCGGGCATTATGAGCGACATAAACTTCACGTTCGAGGCTTGTCGCAGCCGTAGTTTGTAGCCGACTATGTCTTCGACTATATCCTTTACTATCTGTAATATGCACACTCCGGGCAACACGGGCAATTTGGGAAAATGTCCTTTGAAAATTTCGTGCCTGCCGTCTAAAGATACTTCGTATCGGTAGCTACCGTCGGCAAGCTGTGTAGATGATATGATATTGTAAAAACTATTGATGAGCATAATGTTTTGTCGTCTCGAGTGTAAGAATAATACGGTTTATACCTTTTGGAGTAGAATGAGGCTCTGACCTTTGCCTCTGAATTGGTTGTATATGAGCACGTTTCTGACCTCTTCGGATGGTGTGCCGACTGGCTTCAAAAGCTGCGGAACATGCCCGCTTCTCAGTACATTACACGCTACCCAAAACCCGAATGCCGAGGCTGTGAAGTAGTCGCCGCTCAGATGTTTGTAGTAGAGTTTGGTACACCGCATCAATGTCTCGGCGGTGTCGAATCCAGCGAGGTCTTCGCTGTTGCCGTTACGCCCCGATAGCATCAGGTCTATGTCGTCGATATCGAGATTGTTTCTACTTAGAAAGTCCCCTATAAACACGCCTGTATCGGGGACGTCGTTTCTAAAATCGACATCTGCCAAGGCGGCGTATGTGTGTTCGTTTCTCTCGTCGGAGAGCACGAAGAACGAGGCTCCTTCCGAAAAGACTACTCCTTTGCTCCGAGCATCGGTAATACTGAAAGGGGCTTCGTGTCGGGGTTTGATTATGTTGTCCAACTCATAAATTTCGAGACAATACGGTGTGTTCTCGTCTACTCCTCCCACCAGAGCGTTGCGTATATCGCCCAATTCTATCTGCATAGCAGCATCCGACAGAGCAGATTCGAACGAGGTGGAGCCATCGACAAAGGTAAAATTCGCTCCCTTGCATTGCAGTTCGAGAGCTATCTGCCCAGCCACAGTGTTGTGGGTCGATTGTATAAAAGCCGTAGGCGTAAGGTATTGCTCTTCGTTGTCCAACACTGCACGGAGAAACTTCTCGGAGTCTTGAACACACCCCATTCCCGTACCTACCGCTATCGCTTCGGGTAGTTCGAGGCAAGCCTCGCCGAGAGCCCTTTTGGAGGCGACGATACCCATCTTTACGGCACGGCTCATACGACGAATGGCAGGTGGAGCAATGTAATCTCTGTAATTGGGTTCTATTACGGGGAGAACGTTATCTTGTACATTCTCGTTTATATTGTCGAGGAAATCGCCTTCGAAGGTAGGTTGTGAAGATATGGCACAGCTGCCGTTGATATATACTCTATTTTTCATATTTAGAGAAAATAAGCGTAGAACAATTGCCGCCGAACCCGAACGAATTGGACAACACATTCCGTATCGGCTTGTGTTTGAGGGTTGTCTGCGGCGTCAGATTTGTCTCCTCTATCGGATTCTCGAAGTTGAGACTGGGAAACACCACCGACTCCCTGATGGACAATATACTATATACGGCTTCTACCGACGAGGCGGCTGCAAGCGTATGTCCAGTAAAGGCTTTCGTAGAGCTAAAGTCGGGCACTTCGTTGCCAAATATACGTCTTATGGCTACACTCTCCGACATATCGTTGTTGTCGGTCGCAGTGCCGTGTGCGTTGATATAGTCTATATCGTGCGGTGCTATCGAGGCGATGTCGATAGCTTTCGCCATAGCTGCCGCTGCTCCGTCTCCCTCTGCCGACGATGCAGTCTGATGATAGGCTTCGTTGGTATTGCCCCAACCCGACAACACTGCCAATACTGTGCGACCGTGCCGTACGGCATTTTCTTTGGTTTCTATCAACAGATAAGCTGCCCCCTCGCCGAGATTGAGCCCCTTGCGGTTGCGGTCAAACGGCTTACAAGCGTCGTCGGATAGTATCATCAGCGAGTTGAAGCCGTTGATGGTGAACTTGCACAGAGCGTCGCTGCCGCCCACCAATACCTGACTGAGCCGCCCTGTGCGTAGGAGGTTTGTCCCCACCATAATGGCATTGGCAGAAGACGAGCAGGCGGTACTTACCGCCGTCACCATACCTCCGATACCGAAGTAATCGGCTATCATACGTGTATTTTCGCCTATATTGTGGGTATAGATATGCCGTCGTGCCTCAACATTGGTTTTGTATTCGTAGAAAAACTGTTCGGTTTTGTCCATACCTCCTACGGTAGACGCAGAAACAAAGCCGAGACTTTTTACCTCGTCGGCAGATAAGCCGGCGATAGCTTCTTTTGCTGCCCATATACCGAGCAGTGCGGTACGCGAATATTCGGCTCTCGGGTCGATACCGAGTCGCTTTGCAAGTTCGCTGTTTGAGAGCTTTATCTCACCGACTTTTATGTTGTCTCTCAGTGTCGAGCGTAGGTTGTCCAAACGAGATATTTGTGGTTTGCCTTCAAGCAGAGAATACAAATTTTCCTCAACAGAGTTGCCTATTGAGGAAATTATACCCATTGCCGTTACCACTATTGGCTGCATCTTTTATTTTGTTCTGTGCTTGGTAATGTATTCTGCCATAGTGCGTATAGAGCGGAATATCTCTCTACCCTCTTTGGGGTCTGCCAGTCGGATACCGTATGTCTTGTCGAGCAAAACGATAAGTTCCAACGCATCGATAGAGTCGAGCCCCAGTCCGTCGCCGAATAGGGCAGCGTTTTCATCTATATCCTCAGGCTTAACATCCTCCAAATTAAGGGCTTCCACTATTTTTTGCTTGAGTTCCAAAATTAATTCGTCCATTTCTTCTGTCGATAAAATTTTTATTTTCAAAAATACGAATTGCAAAAATATAAAAAATATCGGATACCGAGAGAAATAATTATTTTACAGCAAACAAAATATCTATCAATTATTAATTATATATCAACGTATTACATCTATTTTTTTGTCGACACATTATATTTCTCAGATAATTGCTCCGACGGACGAATTTTTTACTAATTTTGCCTGCCCGAAAAACAATATTTACCGAACGTGTAAATAACATTTAATCAGAAGATATATGAGAAAAAGATTTTTTATCACGGCAATCGCTCTATTTGTAATGTCTTTCGGCGTTATGGCAATTGCTCAGACAAAGTATGACCTCTATGTAGCGGGAGTCCAAGTAACATCGGAAAATGCTTCGGATATTGCTTCCACAAGCGCTAATATTACGGGTATCGTGAATTACGACTATATGACCAAAACCCTGACTTTGGAGAATGCCGTTATCTCCACAAATGAGAAAAACGGCATATATAACAGCGGCATAGAAGACCTCGCCATTGTTTTGGTAGGTAATAATGTCATAAAGACTACCGACTATAATGCTATATTCGCAAAGAAAAACACTTCAATAACGGGTGATGGCACATTGTCCGTGAATGCGGAAGGATACGGTGTCAGCGGTATATATATTTACGAGAATACCACCGTCTCTATCGAAGATGGGGCTAAGGTCAGTACCGTAGGCTCGTGGGGCGTAAACGGCTTGGGCGGAGAGCAGGGCGAAAAGCTTGTAGTAGCCGACGCAACACTGAAAGCCACCGGCAACGCCTATGGCTCTATTGCCGACTTGGCTTACTTGACAATGAACGGTTGCAAGATTTCTACACCGGCGGGAGCTGCATTCAATCCCTCTACGCACTGTGTAGAACTGAACGGTGTCCGAGTAACATCGGAGGTAGTAATAGAACCTGCCTCCGAAAAGTACGATTTGTATGTAACAGGCATACGGATAACGTCTGCCAACGCTGCCGATATTGCGTCTGCAAGCGAAAACATCGAAGGCAATATCAAATACGACCACAACACAAAGACTCTGACGCTCGATAATGTTACAATAAAAAATCCGAGTATGGAAAAAGGTATCTTCAATGAAGGCATTACCGACCTGAAGATAATCCTCGTCGGCAAAAACGTTATCACTGCTCCCAATTTCAGTGCTATCTCTCTTTTTGCAAATACCACGATAGGAGGCAGCGGTACTATCGAACTGACGGATACCATAAGCAGTGCCATATATATAAATGATAACACCACATTGACTATCACAGACGGCTGTACAGTCAATATCAATACGTCAATGTGGGGAATACGCGGCAAAGACGGCACTAAAAATGAAATATTGGTAATAAAAAACGCAAACCTTAAAATAACGGGACGTGATATGCAGATATCGCATCTTGCCGACTTAAAGCTCGAAGGCTCGGAGGTAAAACAACCCGCAGAAGCGAAATTCAATCCCGTAACTCATCGTTTGGAACTGAACGGAGAGAAGATAAAAACCGATGTAGTGATAGCTCCTTTGGGTACGGGTACTTCTATGGTTACAGACGGCAGTCAGATAAAACTGTGGAGCGACGGCGGTATGTTGTACATCAAGTCGGATACCGTATCGCCTTTGGGAGTAGCCGTGTACGGCATGCTTGGTAATATCGTATGCGAGAAGGTATTATCGGCAGACCTTGCCATAAATCTGCCGACAGGCATTTATGTAGTAAGGGTTGGTAATAGCTTGCAGAAAGTCATTGTCCGATAAGAGACAGTCCGCCTCTTAGAGACCGAAAAAACAAAAATAGACCGTTCCCTGAGGAATGGTCTATTTTATACATCTATCGCTTATAATCAGCAATTCTTGTGGAGATTAGGGGAATCGAACCCCTGACCTTTTGACTGCCAGTCAAACGCTCTAGCCAACTGAGCTAAACCCCCGCAAAAAGTTCTGCAAAGGTAATGCTTTTTTTGATACCACAAGATGACGAAAGTAATTTTTTTTGCTAAGACAGATAAAAATCGTTACCTTTGAACACGAATTTGTTATATTTGTCTTTAAATTAAAGCACTTATTACCACATACATAGATGCTGACGGCTAACATTATACTACCTTTCCCGCTCAACGATACCTACACTTATTACGTGCCGCAGGTAATGGAGGAGCATATCTATGTGGGACAGCGTGTTATAGTCAGTTTTGGGGTAAAACGTTTTTTTACGGGGATAGTCTATTCGTTCGGAGAAGCAAGCAACGTAACCGATTTGAAGCCTATCGCAGAAATCATTGACAACAAGCCTATTGTATCTCAAAATCAGTTGCTATATTGGCGGCGACTTGCCGACTATTATATCTGTTCGTTGGGCGATATTATGCGGCTGGCGTTGCCTTCGGCATTGCGTTTGCAGAGCGATACGACAGTGATTATTAACGAAGAAATTACCCCCGACAATCTATCGGACAAAGAGTCGTTTGTGTATTCAATACTGCAAAACGAGAATAGTCTTAAAATCAACAATTTGGCTAAACAGTGCGACTTCCGCCCTTTGCCCGTATTGCGAACTCTTTTCGAGCGAAACATAGTGCATTTCGACGAAACGATTACCGAACGGTACAGGGAAAAGACGATAGACATTGTTGCCCCTAACTTCGACATATACGATACGGAGCTCATAGATAAAACTATAGCAACTATTAGGCGGGCAAAAAAACAGATAGAATTACTCGAAAGAATCATAGCTCTGAGCTTGGAATACAGCGACGGTATCCCCAAAAATAAGCTGAAAGCCGATGACAGCTATTCGGAATCGGCATTTAAATCGCTTGTAGACAGGCAATTGATTACGATAGAGCATCGTGTAGTATCGAGAATACTATTCGACAAAAGCAGCGAACAGCCGAAGGCACTGACAATGAAGCAACAACAGACAGTAGAAGCCTTAGAGAAGGTTTTTGCCGAGCGTCGGACGGCTCTCTTGTTTGGAGTTACATCGTCGGGGAAGACCGAAATTTATATCAACCTCATATTGAAAGAATTGGAGAAAGGCAAAAGCGTGCTCTACCTTGTGCCCGAGATTGGGCTTACAACTCAACTTGTATCAAGACTCAAAGGTATCATCGGCGACAAACTATTGGTCTACCATTCGCGAATGAATGATTCGGAGCGGGTCGAGGTGTGGAACGAAGTGAGTGCTACCGATTGCCGCGTAGTGATAGGAGCAAGGTCTGCCCTGTTCTTGCCGTTCAGACACTTGGGGCTGATAGTGGTCGACGAAGAGCACGATACTTCGTATCGCCAGACCGATACTATGCCGCATTATACGGCAAAATCGGCAACTGCGTTTCTGGCACAGATATTCAACGCCAAAATACTTCTGGGCTCAGCTACACCGAGTATAGAGACGTACGCTATGGCATCGGTTGGCAGGATAGGGCTTGTCAGACTCGACGAGCGCTACGGAGAGATACGTATGCCCGACATAGAGCTGATAGACCTCAGAGAGATGTACCATAAAAAACGTATGCGGGGACACTTCTCTCTCGAACTGATAGACGCCATTAACGCCACGTTATCGGAGGGGCAACAGGTGATACTGTTTCAGAACCGACGCGGGTACTCGTTGACGCTCGAGTGCAGAGATTGTGGATTTGTGGCTAAATGTAACCGTTGCGATGTATCGCTGACCTACCATAAGCATATCGGTGCGTTAAAGTGCCATTATTGCGGCTTCTTGGTCTACGACAGTGCGAAAGTCTGTCGTCGGTGCGGCTCACACGCCGTTCACTACTCAGGTTTCGGCACGGAACAGGTGGAGACCGAAGCCCAAGAACTCTTCCCCGAAGCAAGGGTGGGCAGACTCGATTTCGATACTACACGTCGCCGTCGCTCTTTCGAGGATATTATAAGGCGTTTCGAGACACAGCACCTCGACATAATGGTCGGCACGCAGATGATTGCCAAGGGGTTGGACTTCTCTAACGTTGGGCTTGTTGCGGTGCTCAATGCCGACAACTTACTTAATTTTACCGATTTCCGCGTAGAAGAGAATGCTTTTCAGATGCTGGTGCAGATAAGCGGCAGAGCAGGTCGTCGTCAGGCGGGGCGAGTAATGATACAGACTTATTCGCCCGATAGCGAATTGATGAAGTGTGTAGCTGCGAACGACTTCGAGCGTTTTTTCACGATACAGATGCAGGAGCGGCATATCTTCCGTTACCCACCGTATTGCCGTATGACTACTCTTACGCTAAAACACCGCGACAACAATCTCCTAACAAGAGCTTCCGACTATTTAGCCGATAGCCTGCGAAACAACGAAATATTCGAAGTACTCGGAGCTGAGTCTCCGCCTATATCTAAGATAAACAATACGTTTATTCGTAATATTATTATTAAAACAGATGCAAAACACCCTTTCGGCAAAGTTAATTCCACTATCGTAAAGTATATAGAAGCCTTCAAACGTAATACGGAGTACAAACAGGTCGGCGTACTCGTAGATGTGGAGCAACTGTAATTTATTTATAATCAAACATATGAAAAATAAAGAAAAAATCGAAGTACAGTATTATGATTCGGTGTGTGGCGAGTTGATACTCGGAGCTTTCGGCGAGGCAATATGCCTATGCGACTGGGTCGACAAAAAGCATCGTACATATATCGACAACCGTTTGCAGAGCCGTCTTGCAGCTACATATTGCGAGAAGCAAACACCTATTCTTGCCGAAGCGGCAGCTCAGCTCGACGACTATTTCGCACGACGGTTAAGGCGGTTCGACTTACCTCTGATGCCGATAGGTACGGAGTTTCAGCGTCGTGTATGGGACGAACTTCGCCGTATACCCTATGGACAGACCATATCGTACAAAGAACTTGCCCTACGGATAGGCAATCCCAAGGCAGTGCGTGCCGTCGCTTCGGCAAACAGAGCCAATCCTATATCGATAATAATCCCCTGTCACAGGGTGATAGGCAGCAACGGCAGACTGGTAGGATACAGCGGCGGGCTCGACAAAAAAGAGACTCTTCTCCAACTCGAACAGGGAGTAGATGAGGTATAAGGTTATGAGTACTCCCCCGATGTAGACACTACATTTGATTAGCGTTTTCTGTTTTTTATAAGCACATCTGAGAAAGTCACTCGCGACACTCAAATATAACGTATTGTATTACATTGCATTGTAGTAATATTATATTTTTTACGATTAAAAAATTATATAGAATTAATAAAAAAGTTGTATCTTTGCAGAAACAATTTTACGCACATTAGTGGTTCGAAGATTATTATCGGCGTTTGCTTTTTTGTTCTTGTTCGGAGTGGGATACGTGTGTGCTACTCCTCCCTCTGTTGCCGACAGTGTGGGCAATGGGGTTAGCTATGATGACAAAAAGGTCGATGTAACGATAAACTCTGTTGGAGGGCAATTGGTAGTGATAGCTGCCGAGAAAATAACTCATATAGAAGTATATTCGGCTATCGGAGGGCTTCTGTACAGTGCCAAGCCCAACTATTCGGAGGTGCGTATAGATAATCTCCCCAAGACATTTTTGGTCGTAAGGCTGAGATTTGCCAATAAGACCACGGCAATATACAAGATTAAGAAAGACTGAGCAATCGGTCTTTTTTTCTTTTTCTACAACGTCTCCGCCAAAATAAGTAGGAGTCAATCAAACTTCGAGTTTCTTGCAGCTACGTTCGTATTTATTCATTGCTATAAACAATACGATATTTAGAACGGTTATCTCGAAGAAGAGGTATATCCAAAGATTTTGGAACAATATACCTGCCAGCATAGCCAAAGAGCGTCCGTTGAAAGTGGTTATATTGAACAGCGGCATCATATTCAGGCTCAGAGCCCTCAGTTTCAGACGAATATCTTCGGGTATGTCTTTGCCGTATTTCTCGCTGAGACGAGTCAATACATTCTGCATCTCAGGTGTCACTTTGGCTTGTAACATAGTATAATAAATATACAACAGGTACAGGAACTTACTGATTCCTTTCGGCATAGCGGCATGCTTGGCTTTGACACCTGCTACGGTGTCAAACTCGGCTCCCTTCTGTGGCGAGATAAAATAGAGGTGAGCCGTTTTGTAGAAGTCTGCCACGTTTGCCTGTATAAGGTTCGATACTCCTGCCAGAGAGACTATTATCCAAGTAAAACTATGGCTCGCATCGGCAGACAGCCTGAGTGCGATGCTGATGTATATCGAAATAAACCATAAGTCGCCAGCCAGCCCGTCGAGTATCCTACCGGCAGCGGATTTGATACCCGTAAGACGTGCCAGTTGCCCATCGACACAGTCTAAGATATTGGCTACCACCAACAAAGCAAAACCTATGAGGTTGATATAAATATTCTGATAGTAAAGTAATATACCTGCAAAAACACCCACAAAAATGGATATAATCGTTACGACATTCGGTGTAATGGGTGTTTTGGAGAGCAATAAGGCTATGCGGTAACCGACAGGACGGTAAAAAATGCGGTCTAAAAAGTTCTCTGTTTCTATCGATTTCAATGAACTTTCGAACGATTTTTTGTTTTCTCTCTCCATTGCCATGATAGTGTTATTTATTTATAAGAGTATCCTCCGTCTATTTTTACTATCTCGCCATTGAAATATCGGTTACGGGCGAGCATCAGATAAACATCGGCTACTTCTGCCGGCAGACAAAAACGTTCTGCCGCTATTTTATTCTCTATATTGCGTCGTATCTCTGCGGGTTTTGTCTTTTGCCAATCGGTATCGACAAAGCCTGGAGCAACACCGTTTACGCGAATCTTGTACGGCTGCATAAACTTCACCAGATTCTTTACCAAAGCGTGTGTAGCACTTTTGGTAACACCATACGAAAGACTTGTGCCGTGAGGTTGTATCCCCATCAGTGAGCCCGTAAATATAATATTGCCTCCTTGTACTATATGTCTTACAATCTTCTGTAAAAGAAAAACGGGGAAGTGCACGTTGGCATAGAACACCCTGTCCCATTGCTCGAAAGTTGTCTCTTCGAACGAGGTACGTAATGTTACGGCAGCGTTGAAGACCACAGTATCGAGCTGTTTACCAGACGTTCGTAAATAGCTGTCTATTACATCTATCGATTGCTTTTCGGTCGAGTCTGCTCTCAGTACGGAGACCTCTACACCGTATGATGACTTAATTTCTTCGGCACATTCTTCTGCCGTTTTATCGTCCGACGAATATGTGAGTATCGGACTATACCCGTTTTTAGCGAACACACAGGCAACGGCTTTACCTATCCCTTTGGTTCCGCCTGTTATAAAAACCGTTTTGTTCATATTAGAGTTACCCGTAGAGATATGCTTATTTCAGTATCGGCTTGGTTTTCTGTTGATTTTCGAGCATTTCGGCATACGAGTCGTGTATGCTCTTTTTCAGATTAGAAGTAGATATACCCATTCCGTAAGGGAAATAGAACACCTCTACTCCGAGTTCCTTGAGATAGTCGTATTTGCCGAACCAGTCGTCGCCTACGACGAAAGCATCTATATTGAGTTTTTTGACAGTCTCCGTATGGTCTAATGTGTGCTGTGGGATAACAAGGTCAGGGGTCTTCAGAGCCTCTATTATCTGCATTCTCTCTTCGAAACGGATAGCGGGCTTTGCTTTGTACGAACAAACAAGCTCGTCGGTAGAGACACCTACAATAAGAATATCACCCAAAGCACGCGCGTAATTAATCATTCTTAGGTGATTATAATGAAACAAATCGAATGTCCCCGAGGTATAAACAATCGTCTTTCCTTTAAACATATTCACTTAATTTTTTTAAGTTGCAAAATTACTCTTTTATTTCCAATAAATAGCCAAAAACTTCGTTTTTTTGACTACCTTTGCAAATCAATAATCAATAGATGGGTAAGGTAGCAACACTTTTTAAGAAATTCTTGACAAAAGGAGGTTTCTTTCTTTTTCTAAGGTCGCAATTGTCGTCGCAGATGGCTACCATTGCAGATAATACGATAGCAATTCTATTGAAAAAGACACTCGATATCCTGAAAATAAAAGTCATATATCTCTTTTATGGCAGTATCACTTCTTACGTCTTGGCAACGATAGTCGGACAGATATGCGGCGGAGCGGTTTCTTGTTTCCTAAACTATAAGTGGGCTTTCAAAGACCTGAAAATAAAGCTACAATATGTGATAATTAAGTTTCTGTTGATATGGATAGGTAGCTTATCGCTCAATACTTTTTTTACCTTTCTCATAACCGAGTGGTTGAAAAACACCAAGATAGCCACATCGATATTCGGGATATATAATTCTGACGACGTATTTATTTTCGTCAAGTTGTTTGTGGCTATAATTATCGGTGTGGTATGGAACTTTTTGATGTACAAATACTTTGTATTCAAAGACATAAAGTACAAAAATATCTTACGCAAGATATTCAATAAAAATAAAAAAATAGCTGTCTTATAGAATCGAAATAGATAAAGCCCGTTTCCAATAGATTGGTTCTATATGCTTATTGATGGCTCGAATTTACCACTGCTATACTTTAAAAATTTCGAACAAAACGAAATAATTTTTACTACCTTTGTCCCCGCAATTAACCGAAATGGCTTCGGTACGTTCTCATTAACATTAATTGCCTGCAAAACACATCTTTGACGCTGCTGCTTGTATGATAGACATCCGACAATATTTACCCCACAGATACCCGATGCAGATGGTAGACACCATCGTTGCCATTACGGAGACGGATATTGCGACAGAGTTTGTAGTGCAGGGCGATAATATTTTTGTGAAGTCGTCTGTATTGGAAGAGGCGGGGCTGATAGAGAATATGGCTCAGACCTGTTCGGCGGTAGTAGGACAGTTTTATTTCTCGGCGAGCAACCCGACACCCAATGTAATAGGATACATCGGAGCTATAAGGAGTCTGGATATTGTAGAGCTACCGCAGGTAGGACAGACCGTTACAAGCCGTGCACGTCTGGTATCGAAGATGGATATGGGCGACTTCTCGATGAGTACTCTCGAGTGCGAGGCACGGGCAGGCGACGGTTTACTTGCAAAAGCGAATATGAACCTGTTTATAAAGGAGATGCCTAAATGAAGATAGAAGAAATCACCCGGCAGGAGGGAGGTCTGGGCAACCTCGACGTTATCTGCTACGCTCTCGACGACGAAGGACGATATACTACGGCTATCAGTTCGGGCTGGGAGCCTAAGACGATTGCTATGGAAGCCTCGCTCCGTATGGTAGACGAACAGACGGAAGAAGCCCGCCGACAGGTATTGGCAGGCACACGAAGTCCGATAGTTTATCATATGGCTCGCTGTCGTATGGACAGGGGTGTTTTGGCAGGATATATGAAAACTCTTCCCTTTATCGTACGACTGCACTCATACCCGTCGATATTCAATAAGCTGTCGGAGAAGACTCTGCAACGGTATGCAGATATTTTTATGATAACGACGGACGAACTCAAACACACAAAACCGTAAACGATAGACGTGGATATACCATTCGAACATAAACAGTATGCCCATTGCGAAAACGGGGCAACCTCCAATCTATTGGCTTTCTATGGACTTAAACTCTCGGAACCGATGATTTTCGGTATAGGCTCAGGGTTGCTGTTCTTCTATCTGCCTTGGTTAAAGGTCAATTCGGCTCCGGGGGTTACTTACCGTACCGTGCCGGGAGCTATCTTTTCCAAAGTTGCCCGAAGAGTAGGTTTCCGCATAAAGCGGCAGCGTTTCTCGTCGCCCGCCCGTGCCCAACAGACTCTCGATGACTGTTTGGCAAAAGGAATGCCTGTCGGCTTGCAGGTAGGTGTTTACAACCTTGTGTATCTCCCCGACGAATACCGCTTCCACTTCAACGCACACAATCTGGTGGTCTACGGCAAAGAGGGTAACGAATATCTTATATCCGACCCTGTGTTGAGCTACACCACACGGCTTACCGAAGAAGAACTCGGCAGGGTGCGTTTTGCCAAAGGAGTTTTCTCGCCCAGAGGACATCTCTATTACCCGACAGATATACCGAAACAGTCTATCGACCTGAGGAGAGCTATTATTAAAGGTATCCGCCAGACTTGCAACACTATGCTTGCTCCGTTTCCGTTGGTCGGTTTTAGAGGGATAGAGAAGCTCAGCAGAGATATCGCAAAGTGGTCGGAACGTTATAGCCCGAAGAAGACAAATCATTACCTTATCAATATCCTTCGTATGCAGGAAGAAATCGGCACGGGCGGCGGCGGGTTCAGGTTCGTGTACGGAGCTTTTCTGCAAGAAGCCTCGGCAGTACTCGGCAAACCCGAACTGATGACGCTATCTGCCGAAATAACGGGTATCGGCGATGCGTGGCGGGATTTCGCTCTCGAAATAGCACGCCTCTACAAACAGCGTAGCAGTACGCCCGACGTATATAAGAAGCTCTCGAGAGACCTGTATGATATAGCGCAGAGAGAGAAATTATTTTTCAGAAAACTAAAAGCAGCCGTCGAGCACTGACCGATGAACGTAATAGAGACATTCGATTTGTGTAAACGTTATAGAAACGCTACCGATTTTGCGCTACGGGATCTGTCGTTGCACGTGGCAGAGGGTGAATTTTACGGCATACTCGGCGAAAACGGTGCAGGTAAAACTACGCTTATGTCCATACTGTTCGGTAGCATTGCACAGACTTCGGGACGGTTCGAGATTTGCGGTTTGTCGTACGATACCGACGCAGACAGCATTCGCCGACAAATCGGCATAGTACCGCAAGAATATGCTCTGTATCCGACACTTACAGCACGAGAGAATCTGCAATATTTCGGTAGCCTGTACCACCTCAAAGGCAAACATCTAAACAGCCTCATAGACGACGCTCTGGCGATAGTGGGGCTTAGCGGCGAAGCCGACAGACGGGTCGAACATCTGTCGGGTGGAATGAAACGCCGTATCAACCTCGTAGCAGGCACTCTGCACTCTCCGCGACTGCTATTCCTCGACGAGCCGAATGTAGGCGTCGACGTGGTGTCGAAAAGCGTTATCATCGACTATCTGAAAGACCTCAACCGTCAAGGTGTTTCGATTCTATATTCGTCGCACCACCTGCTCGAGGCACAGGAACTTTGTCACCGTATCGGCATATTATCGGGCGGCAGCCTTATTGCCGAAGATACTCCACAGAAGATAATAGTCGACTACAACGTCCGAAACCTCGAAGACCTCTTCCTGAGTCTTCGTAATTAACTCCTCTTGTCGTCGTATCTACGAGCTCATAGTGTCGAGTTGGTTATGTCGATTATATCGGGTATCGACCTTGCACCACCATCTCCCAAAAAAGCAAAACGACGAATACTTTTTGTATATTCGTCGTTTTATAGTCTCTGTGTCCTTATTGGTAGAAGTTACTGCCGCAAGTATCGACACCGAACATTTCGGGGCATTTACTTTACGACAAATTTATTGCTTACGTTTTTTACCTCGTAGATATACATACCTTTTGCATATCCCGAAACGTCAAGTAATATTTTGTCGAAGTCATAGCCTATTTTTTTCGACTCTATCAATTGACCGTTGATATTAAAAATATTCATAACAGCAAACTCACCCTCATTGAGTTTGTAAGGCAAAGTAATATACGTATTTGCGGGGTTTGGGTAAGGCGACGAAAACGAATCTACGGAAGTATTGCCTGCGTCGTAAGCAGAGGGGTCGCCCGGAACGGAATATATTTCCGTACTAGCAACCCAATCCCCTCCATTATGTAAATATCTGTATATTCGCACCTTACAACTATTATTGATTATATATACAGAATTATCTATATAAAATGTACTGCCTGCACCGAAATCTTTTATTACATTCTTATTCGAATCGTAAAGAATTAGCCTACTCGCTTCATTGTCATTTGATACGGGAGAAATCTTTGAAAATTCAACTAATAATTCGTAATTGTCGTCGGTATTGAATACTTTTTTAGAGACCCACACATAAGATGCTTTATAGCCTGTAGGCGGAGTAAGGCTATACGTCTTGTCGATAATTAAAGTATAGTCAGGATTATAAGCCTTGATATGTACCGAATTGTTCACTACTGCGGTAAGATAAAAACTACCTACAGGGAAGAGTTTTTCAACAAAAAAGTTTGGTTTACCATTAACATTGCCTGACATAAAGGATACACTTTCGTTTTTGAACGTATGTTCCAATGTTATCTGGGCATTAGATACTTGCGACAAACAGCACATTATCGCTACAATACTTGTGTAAAAACTTATTTTTGCCATAATTATTTATTTTTTTTAGTTTTTAATAATTTTAAATGCAAAAGTACAAAAAAACGACAATATGCTATCTTCGCACATAATATTTCCATACCCGCCTCAGCCACATAGAGGGATAACCGTATATGACGGCTATGATACACAAAACGGTGTTGAGTAGCGATATCCTTAGGAAGTCTCTGCCCTTGCGGAAGTGCGATATGCGCTCACCCGACGGCGGGTAGTAGACATCTATCGGCTTGGCGATGAGCTTGATATTGCGCCAGGCGGAGCGGACGAGAAGTTCGAGTTCGGCTTCGTAGCGGCGTGTCAGAGGTCTCATTCTACTCATTTTGTGCAGCGGGTAGAGGCGAAAGCCCGTTTGTGTATCGGGTAACGATATACCCGTCTGTATGCGAAACCAGAAGTTCGAGAACTGATTGGCGAACCTGTTGCCTTGCGGCATATCGGGGTTGTCGAACCGCCGCGAGCCTATTATAATGGCGTCTTGGTCGCCGTCGGCAGCTTCTGCCAACCCGACAATGTCTTTTGCCCTGTGTTGTCCGTCGGCATCGAGGGTTACGGCGTGTGTAAAACCGCGAGCCAAAGCTCTGTCGAAGCCCTTGCCTATGGCATAGCCTTTGCCTCTATTGCGTGGATACGACACCACATCTACCCCTACTTCCATAAACTTTTCCACAGCCTGCAGAGTGCGGTCGGTAGAGCCGTCGTTCACCACTATTATGTCGTTCGTATATTGCAATACATCGCGGAGTACTGCGGCTATATGTCGCTCCGAGTTGTAGGCAGGTATAATGACGCAGTATTTCATCTCTGTTTCGTGCAATTGCTTTATTTTCTACATATTACGCACAGCTGCAATATTAGCTGCCACGATGCCCGCTGTTTCGGTACGCAGACGGCTATCCGAGAGCGACACCGAGCGGAAACCTGCCGTCAGAGCCAGCTCTACCTCTTCTGTCGAGAAATCGCCTTCGGGACCTATCAGCACCACAGTCGATTGCCGAGGACGACAGGCATCGAACAGGTTCTCTTTCGGCATATCGTAGCAATGTGCCACAAACCGTTGCTCATCGTCGGAGTGTGCCGTAATCTCGGCAAAATGCGTTATCGGGTCTATCTTGGGGATATACGCTTTGAGCGACTGTTTGGCGGCAGCGAGTGCTATCTTCTCGAGCCGCTCCGTTTTTACCGTCCGACGCTCCGAATGTTGGCACAGAAGCGGTGTTATGCGGTCTACGCCTATCTCTACGGCTTTCTCGACCAGCCACTCGAAACGGTCGATGTTCTTAGTCGGAGCGACAGCCAAATGAAGTCTGTATCGGCGTTTGCCGAAGTCGCTCATTACCGAGCGTATCGCCAGCATAGTATGTACGGTGTCGGGCAATACTATCTCGGCTTCGTACATATTGCCCTTACCGTCGGTAACCTGCACTACATCGCCCTCACGCATCCGCAACACCTTGGTGCAGTGATACGATTCTTCTTCGGTCAAAGCATTTGTTTCTAATACGTTAGGAGAATAAAATACAACCATACGCGTCTCAATCGGTTATTTGCACAAAGGTAATTCTTTTTATCGTATCGGATTAAATATTTTTTGTAATTTTGTATCGTATTTTGTTAAAGACAAACAAGCGAATAATAGAGCAATGAACAATTGGTTTGAGTGTAAGGTAAGTTACGATAAGGCAGGCGAAGACGGTCTGCTGACAAGAGTGAGCGAAGTATATCTGGTCGATGCAATGAGTTTTACCGAAGCCGAAGAACGTATCATCCGCGAGATAGAACCGATGATAACGGGCGAATTTATAGTGGACAGCATAAAAAAGACAAAGATTGGCGAACTAATCGACTCCGACATAGAAGCCGACGACCGATGGTGGAAGTGTAAAGTGATGCTTATCAGCATAGACGAAGAGAAGGGAGTAGAAAAGACCACAGCCATAATAAATTACGTAAAAGCCGCTACGCTAAACCTTGCCGTAGAATACCTCACCAAGAATATGGAGCAGTCCGTAGCACCGTACAGAATAGTAGCCGTAAACGAGACACTCATTCTCGACGTGTTCAATTATCAACTAAATGTAGAGGTAGCTCGCTCATAAACAAGACAATCAACAAACGACACAATAATAAACGGAAACAAAGCAAATTTCTTAATGTATGAATAAACTACTTTTACTCTCGGCACTATTGTCAATAATAACATTATCTGCGACAAAAGTATATTCTCAAAACCCCGGCAACACGGTCTATACCGAATATATGGACTTCGACGACGAGGCATACGACATAGATTGTATCGAATACAATACGGTGGTAGACCAAGCCACTTTGCTGCAAACGTCGGACGTTACACCGCCTAAGTTCAAAGGAGGCGAAGCGGCTATGTTTCGTTTCTTGGACTCGGTGCTTATTGTGCCGCAAGAGGTAGCCGACAACAAAATACACGGAAGGGTAATAGTCCGTTTCCTCGTGGACAAAGACGGCAGCATACAGAGCCCGAGCATACAACGCAGCCTTAGCCCCGACTGCGACAAGGCAGCCTTAGAAGCCGTATCTATGATGCCCGCTTGGTTGCCCGCAAGGCAGAACGGCAGCAATATTACGGGATTTGCCTTCGTGCCCGTTTCGTTCAACACCCAAAAGATTTATTACAAATACGCCCCCTCGAAAGCCGAACTGCTATACAAGCAGCACGAACTGATAAACAAGCGTTGGAAACTGATAGAGATAAACAACCGCCCCATACCTACGAACCTTGCCGAACAACCATATTTTGTAATGTCTATCGACAATCGCAACAAACGCGTAGTAGAAGGCAATGCCTCTTGTGCCAAGTTCCGTGCCCGCTACCACTGGAATATGAGACATTGGCGGCTGACATTTTCGAAGATAGAGGCAACTGTCAAAAAGTGCGAAGACCCTGAAATAATCGTCATAGACAACACCGTGTTTACTCTCTTGAAAAAGACACGCGAGTATCGAATTACCGAAGACGGACTGCTGAAAATAGGCAGAGTACACAAAGGAGTGTTTGTCCCCTTGGCGACATTCGAGCCCGAAGCCCTCAAAGAAACCGTCGTCGTGGTATCGGGAAAAGAGTAGGTGCCTTACGGACAAAACTTTACTCATTGATTATAGCCTGACATTCACCTCATAATAACAGGGAAGGTTGTAGAGTATAAATTGTATTTTGCCATTCATAACTCGATTTTTTCTTATTGCCAATCTTTACTTGTAGTGCGTATTGCACGCGGATTTGCCTTGTTATATTTTTTGGCTTTTTTTGAATGTGATGATTTGGCTTTTTCTTTATGTTTTCTAAGGAGTTCACTGAACTGTGTGTCCGCATTTATCTTGTCAATAATAATTTTTACTACTGTATCAATTTCTTTTCCTTCTGAATAATCGGCAGGACATACAAAATTCACTCTATCTTCACTTATTAATTTTAAAGAATTCTCTTTTTTGCTTGAATTTGGTTTATAAACCGCTATAGAATGACCTCCTTGTTGCTTTACTAATTTCATACATGGGATGTCAGTGTCTCCATCACCAAAATATATCATATTGGAAAAAGGAACAACCCGTTCCTCTTCAGGGACAAACTCATTTATTCTCCTAGATTCGTAAATGCTATTTATTCCCTTATTAATTTTGAATATGAATTGAGTTTTGTTTGTAAAATTAACTGATACTGCAGGCCAAATTGCTTTGCCATCTACTTCATAAAGATAGGAACAAGCAAAAATCTGCTTAAATTCTTTAGCAATCACTGTTCCTTCAATCATTTCTTTCAACCCTGAAGAATTAATATAATGTTCAATAGTAACACCTTTTTCTCTACCATATTTGTTTATACGTTTAAACCAATCTTTTACGCCAGCAAAAAGTTCTATTGATTTTCCGAATTCTTTAAACCTCTCTTTTTTCAAGGAGATATCTTTATGCTGTGCTTTCCTTAGCATCAAGTGCATGTAAGTTAATATCTGATCGGCATCATTATCTCTTGCCAATTTATTGTTTTCTTCCCAAAATTGCGACTTATCTTCCCCAATAGCTTGCATAAATGCAAACTCTTGCATATTACCAGGTGATAGGGTACCGTCAAAATCATAGATTAAAGCTACAATTGTTCTTCTTTTTCTCATACAATTACTTTAACAAGGATAAATTTAAATTTATAATTTCCCCTGAAATTTTCGGGCAAAGTTAGGTATAAATTTCGGTTGCTGCAATTATATCGGAAATGAAAGTTCAACTTATAAAGTTATAAGATTATGGAGAAAAGTTCCTCCCTCCGTACGGCGGGAGTAACCGAAAAAATGCGACATTTGCGTTCTCACAAAAAAAACACACACAAATGCAACATTTAAATGAGTCGCAAAGATACACAATTTATCGTATGAGAAAGGACAAAAAAACACAATCCGAGATAGCTCGTTACATCGGAGTATCGCAAGCTACTGTTAGCAAGGAACTTAGTAGAAATTCCGATACGAGGGGACGATATTCGCCGAAGATGGCGCAGATATTTGCCGATATGATGAAAGAGCGAAGCCATCGTCCGTATAAATTCAACGATAAGATGAGGGCGTTAATATCGGATAAACTTTCAAAGTACCAATGGTCTCCCGAGCAGATAAAGGGCTATTGCAAAGCCAACGATATCGAGATGGTCTCCGTAGAGTGGATATACAGGTTCATACGAGAAGACAAACGCAACGGAGGCTCTCTATACAGGCACTGCCGTCATCGGCTAAAACATCGGAAACGACCTATCGGTGCGGGTGTCAGGAACATTCCCGGCAGGGTGTCGATAAAGGAAAGACCGCCGGAGGTAGAGAAAAGAGAAGAGTTCGGACACTTAGAGATGGATCTCATACAAAACGGAAAAGACTTCATTCTCACTATCATAGAACGTAAGACCAGATTCCTGATTATGGAGAGACTCACACGAGGAAAGAACGCAGAGGTGGTCGCAAAAACGGTCATCAGACTGCTGAAGCCTTTAAAAAAACATGTCAAGTCAATAACAACCGATAACGGAGGTGAATTTGCCAAACATAAGCTGATTTCAAAAAAGTTACATACCTCGGTGTACTTCACCGACCTTTATTCTTCTTGGCAAAAGGGGACGGTAGAGAACACAAATAAACTTATCAGACAATATATCCCCAAAACAATGAACATTAATCAATTATCTTATAATAAATTACTCGGAATACAATATTTGTTAAACCAAAGACCGCGAAAGTCGCTTTTATTCGAATCTCCTTTGTCTCTTTTTTATAACTTTGACTGTTGAATCTACAGATAAATTTTTTACCGAAATAAAACTATATAGTTGAATATAATTTTGTAACTTTGCTGCTCCGAATGTGGATTCTAATATTTAATTTATAAAATAACAAAAAATAAAAAGTACAATTATGTCAAAAGTAACAGTTGTAGGTGCGGGCAACGTAGGTGCCACCTGTGCAAATGTGCTGGCAGTAAACGAAGTAGCCAGCGAAGTAGTATTGATAGATATAAAAGAGGGCTTAGCCGAAGGCAAAGCTATGGATATTATGCAGACGGCTCAGCTTATGGGCTTCGACTCGGTAGTAACGGGTGTTACCAACGACTACTCGAAGACTGCGGGTTCCGACGTGGTGATAATCACTTCGGGTATCCCACGCAAACCGGGTATGACTCGCGAAGAACTTATCGGAGTGAATGCAGGTATAGTGAAAAGCGTAGCCGAAAACATACTGAAACACTCGCCGAACGCTATCCTCATAATAGTATCTAACCCGATGGATACTATGGCTTATCTGTCGTACAAGGTGCTTGGTCTGCCTCGCGAACGAGTGATAGGTATGGGCGGTGCCTTGGATTCGTCGCGTTTCAAATATTTCCTCTCGCAGGCTCTCGGCTGCAATGCCAACGAAGTAGAGGGTATCGTCATTGGCGGGCACGGCGACACAACAATGATACCGCTTGCACGTCTGGCTACATATAAAGGTATTCCTGTATCGAAACTTTTGAGCGAAGACAAACTCAACGAAGTAGTGAAAAGCACTATGGTGGGCGGAGCCACGCTCACGGGGCTGCTCGGAACGTCGGCTTGGATGGCTCCGGGAGCCGCAGCATCGTTTGTTGCCGAAAGCATCGTAAAAGACCAGAAGAAGATGATAACCTCATCCGTATACCTCAACGGCGAATATGGTATGAAAGACCTCAATATCGGAGTACCTGTCGTAATAGGCAGAAAAGGCGTAGAAAAGATTGTCGAACTCGACCTTACCGCCGACGAGAAAGCCAAGTTCGAGGCTTCGGCAGAAGCGGTACACAAAACCAATGCCGTACTCAAAGAGATGAAACTTATATAATAAGTCTTATCGTTGTATATCACAATCCCCGCTTGCATATTGTGCTGTAAGCGGGGATTTTTCGTTTTTGCGTATTACTCCATTTCTTGCTATGTCGCCTCTGAACCTCCTGTCAGACAGATATTAGCGGTTGTGGGGAGTAATTTTGCTTGTAGCAGCATTAGCAATGATAGGGACAGAGTCATAGAATTCGGAATAAAATATCACAGAACTGTTGGTAAGATCGCTGTATCGGAGTAATTTTTCTTCGGTGTCCCCATTATTATCGATGAATTTTAGTCGTATGGTGCCGGAGTTTTTGCTTGTCTCGTTAATCTCAACTATTTGTACCGAAGCATTTATAAAATAGGTGTCTTTCGGCAGATTTGCCTTTTGGGCAAGGGTACTGTCTTGTTCCGCATCTATCATATACCCGCTTTGGGTAACGGATATGTCGAACATTTCGGGCTCCTGTGAGATCGTTTTTATTATCCACTGCTTTTTGATAGAGGGAGATTCCTTTTTGTTACAGCCGGTCATTATCACTACGGCTAAGACAACCATTAAGGTTGCAATACTAAAAATTTGTTTTTTCATTTTTCGTTGACGTTTTATTTATGAATAATTTAAGTTGTAATTTAATCGAATTGGTTGTTCTTACAATACCCAAGACGCAAAAAAACGAAAATGTTGCATCTCGTGAGAAAAAAAATGCAACAGACGTATAGATTATACTTTTCGTTAATGGATATTGCCTATGCCTTATGTTTTATTGTTTGCTTTTGCGTCGTTGTTCGGACGGTTTGCCCGCTATTATCTCCTTTGCCTGCTCCAGTGTAATATCGGCAGGAATAATATCTTTGGGTATCTTATAGTTCTTTTTTGCGTGGCTGATGTATGCTCCATAGCGACCGTTAAGAATGCGTATATCTTCGTCTTCGAATACCTTTATCGCTGTGTTCGAAGAGGCTTTGCCCTCTTTCTTGTTGCGTATCAGCTCTATTGCTCTTTCGAGTTTGATTTCGAGCGGGTTTTCGCCTTTCGGTATCGAAGCGTTTATTGTACCGAATTTTATATAAGCCCCGAATCTACCTGCGGCAACTATAACGTCCTCGCCCTCATACGAGCCGAGCGTTATCGGCAGACGCGGTTGTCTGATGAGTTCTACCGCTTTGTCGTAGGTCATATCGAGTGGGTTCTCTCCCTTTGGCAGCGATATATTGGTGTCGCCAAATTTCAGGTATGCACCGAATCTGCCCGAGGCGACTATAACGTCTTTGCCCTCATACGAGCCGAGATTTAGCGGTAGCTTGAATAGCTCAAGAGCCTCTTCGAGCGTAATGGTCTCCAGATGCTGTCCGCGTTGCATCGAAGCAAATATCGGCTTTTCGTCGTCTTTGGCGTCTCCTATCTGAGCCATCGTACCGAATCTGCCAATACGTACATATACAGGGCGTCCACTGCGAGGGTCGTTGCCCAGGAAGCGTTCGCCTGTGGTTTTGCCTGCCTTCTGTACGGCTTTGTCTACCTCAGGGTGGAAATTCTTGTAGAAATCCACTATCTCGTCCAACCATCGTAGTTTGCCTTCGGCTATATTGTCGAAATCTTCTTCTATGTTTGCCGTAAATCCGTAGTCGAGTATTCGGGGAAAATTCTCGGTCAGGAAGTCGTTTACCACAAAGCCGATATCGGTCGGGACGAGTTTGCCTTTGTCGATTGTCTTTTTAGAGTCTTTGACACTCTCTTTGATACTCTCTTTTTTGAGAGTGATAATGTTGGTCTCTTGTTTTTCGACAGAGATGTCTTTACGTTCGACATATCCCCGGTTTTGGATTGTGGATATCGTGGGAGCGTAGGTCGATGGGCGTCCTATGCCGAGTTCTTCGAGTTTTTTTACCAGCGATGCCTCGCTATAACGGAACGGCAGACGAGTATATGTCTGTGTGGCTGTAATCTCGTTACGTGTTACCTGTTGTCCTACACTGAACTTAGGCAGCAGATTTTCTGCTCCCTCGGCAGAGTCGTCTTGTTCGTCGTCGCGGCTCTCCATATATACCTTCAGAAACCCGTCGAATTTGATTACTTCACCCACCGCAACGAATATCTCAGGCGAAGAGGAGACTTCTATCTCTACGTTTGTCTTCTCGATGACGGCATCTGCCATTTGCGACGCTATCGTACGTTTCCATATAAGATTATAGAGACGTTGCTCTTGTGTAGTGCCATCTATCTGATGTACATTGATATATGTCGGGCGGATAGCCTCGTGTGCTTCTTGTGCTCCTTTGGTTTTGGTAGTATATCGACGCTGCTTATGGTATTTTTCGCCTGCCATTGCTATCACTTCGGCTTTTGCCGTAGATAGTGCTAATCCTGACAGATTCACGGAGTCGGTACGCATATATGTGATTTTACCTGCCTCGTAAAGGGTCTGTGCCACACGCATTGTCTGCGATACCGAAAAACCGAGTTTGCGTGCAGCCTCTTGCTGCAAGGTAGAGGTGGTAAATGGCGGTGCAGGGGTACGTTTGCCGTCGGCTTTGTCTACCTTGGTAATACGAAAATCGGCATTTTTGCAAAGCTCCAGAAAACGAACGGTCTCTTCTTTGGTAGCGAAATGTCTCTTCAGCTCTGCCCTGAAAGTCTTATCTCCGTCTGTGAATATTGCTACCACTTTGTAGTACGATGTGGCTTCAAAAGCCTGTATCTCACGTTCTTTCTCTACTACAAGCCTTACTGTTACCGACTGTACTCTACCTGCCGATAAGCCGCTCTTGACCTTACGCCACAGCACCGGCGACAGCTCGAAGCCGACTATCTTGTCGAGTACCGACCGAGCCTGCTGGGCGTCGACTAAGTTGTAGTCTATCGAACGCGGCGTCTCTATCGCCTTCTTTATGGCGTCTTTGGTTATCTCGTGGAATACGATACGTCGAGTAGTATCTTTTTTTAGCTTAAGCTCCTCGAATAGATGCCACGCAATGGCTTCTCCCTCACGGTCTTCATCGGTAGCGAGCCAGACCGTTTGAGCACTTTTGACATCTTTCTTCAGGTCTGCCACCACTTTTTTCTTTTCGGGCAATACCTCGTAGGTAGGTTTGTATTTGTCTGTTATCTCGCCGACAAACTCTTTGTCTGCCAATGTGCGTATGTGCCCCATCGACGACTTTACGACGAAATCTTTACCTAAATAGCCCTGAATGGTTTTCGACTTTGCGGGCGACTCTACTATAACCAAATTTTGCATAAGACTTAAGTGTTTATTACTGAGTGCTATGTTAATTTCTCTGAACACACCAATGCAGAAAAATAATCTGCAAAAGTATAAAAATGTTTTGATACAAAATGAGTTTATTTGTTTTATCTAAGAAGTATTGCTTTTAATGTCTCTGAGTATCAGCGTTTAATGTTGCAGTTGGTTTTTAACGTTTTGATGGTAAATATGTTGAATAATTAGTTCGAAGATACAAGAAGGATTAATCTTTTGCCCGTGTTGCAGTGTAAAATGTGATTAGAAACAAAAAAAGACCTATCTTTGTCTTCGATTTTTTTCGATTTAAATGAGATTATGACAACCAAATTTCCTGTATTAGACGAGCTAAAAGAGGCTGTACGTGTATTGCGGGCGGGCGGAGTGATACTTTATCCCACCGATACTGTTTGGGGTATCGGCTGCGACGCTACCAATCACAAGTCGGTAGAGCGTGTGTTCGAAATCAAAAGACGCCCGTCGTCGAAGTCGATGATAGTACTCCTCGACGATATGGGAAAGATACCGAACTATGTCGAGGATATGCCCGATGTGGCTTGGGATTTGGTCAAATATGCCACCGAACCGTTGACCGTGATATATCAAAAAGGTAAAAACTTAGCCCCGAACGTCGTCGGCGAAGACGGTAGCATCGCAATTCGGATTACTCACGAGGAGGTTTCGCGTTCGCTGTGTCGTATGCTGTGCCGACCGCTCGTCTCTACGTCGGCAAATATGAGCGGGCAGCCTTCGGCAGCAACCTTCGGGCAAATATCGGAAGAGATAAAAGCGGCTGTCGATTATATAGTCCCCCTACGCCAAAACGAACATAACATGCCCCCCCCTTCACGAATAGTGAAACTTTATAACGATGGAGTTTTCAAAGTGATAAGGTGATACGAAAAATAAAATCAGACTCGAAAAGATTAATGTTTCAGAGATTTTTTACAGTTAAACAGAAAAACCTCAATAACAATATTCTGTAAATACTGTCTTCCATTCCAAAAAAATGTAGTTTATTGACATATAGTCTTTTACCTCAGAAAGGATATAGAAAAGAACAGCAATAATTTGGACAATAAGTAACCATTTATCAAATAAAGGTTCGGAGGTTACGACGACTTACCCGTCAGAATCGTTTTTATCGAGTTTAGTTTGTTCAGCGCGTCTATTGGGGCGAGGCTGTTGATATCGAGTTTGAGTATCTCGTCGCGTATCTGGCTCAAGACAGGGTCGTCGAGTTCGAAGAGCGTCATCTGTATTCCTGCACGCTGCGACGCATTTTTCATCGATTTGCCTACGCTATCGGACTGTCTTTGAGAGTTCTCGAGCTGTAGCAGTATCTCGTCGGCACGCTTTATTACCGACGGCGGCATACCTGCTATCTTGGCTACGTGGATACCGAAGCTGTGCTCGGAGCCGCCTCTTACGAGCTTACGGATAAAAAGCACTTTGCCGTCTACCTCACGTACCGATACGTTGTAGTTTTTTATCCGTCGGTACGACCGCTCCATCTCGTTGAGTTCGTGATAGTGCGTAGCAAAGAGTGTTTTTGCTCTGCATTTAGGCATCTCGTGGATATATTCCACTATCGCCCAAGCTATCGATATGCCATCGTATGTAGATGTGCCTCTGCCGAGTTCGTCGAAGAGTATCAGGCTTCTGTCGGATATATTGTTCAGAATACTTGCCGCCTCGTTCATCTCTACCATAAAGGTACTTTCGCCCGAAGCAATATTGTCCGATGCCCCTACTCGGGTAAATATCTTATCCACAATACCTATCGAAGCACTCTCGGCAGGCACGTAGCACCCTATCTGAGCCATAAGCACTATGAGAGCCGTCTGTCGGAGCAGTGCCGATTTACCCGCCATATTGGGTCCTGTGATGATGATTATCTGTTGATTTTCGTCGTCCAACAGAATATCGTTCGGTACGTAGCTCTCGCCTATCGGCAGATTTTTTTCGATGACGGGGTGTCGTCCTTGGCGTATGTCTATCGTCGTGCTGTCGTTTACTATGGGGCAGTTGTAGCGGTTTTCTTGCGATATTCGGGTGAAACTCAGCAGACAGTCTATCTGAGCCAAGATATTGCAATCGAGCTGTATGGTGGCAATAAACTGACTTACGCTGCTTATGAGGGCGTTGAAAATACGCTGCTCAAGAGAAAGTATTTTCTCTTCGGCTCCCAATATTTTTGTCTCGTACTCTTTGAGCTCTTCGGTGATATATCGCTCTGCCGATGTCAGTGTCTGTCGGCGTATCCACGTTTGAGGTACTTTGTCTTTGTGGGCGTTGGTAACTTCGATATAGTATCCGAATACCTGATTGTAGTTTATCTTCATCGACGGTATGCCCGTTGCTGCCGACTCGCGTTCGAGTATCTGTTGTAGGTAGCTCTTACCCGACGACGATATCTTACGCAATTCGTCGAGCTCTGCATCGACACCGGAGGCTATGACACCGCCTTTTGCCAGCGTAGCAGGCGGGTCTTCCACTATCTCGCGTTTTATCTTCTCTATCAGAGTGTTGCATTCATTGAGTTGCTCTCCGAACGAAGCCATTATCAGATTGTCTGTCGTTTCTGTGCAGGTAGCTTTTATCGGCTTGATAGCTTTGAGTGCCGTCATCAGTTGCCACATCTCGCGGGGATTTATTCGTCCGACGGCTACCTTCGAGAGTATTCTTTCCAAGTCGCCTATTTTATCGAGACTCTCTTCGATAATACTTCTCTGTTCGGGGTTGCGGTAGAAGTGTGTTACTACGCTCAGTCGGTCGGTGATAGGCTTCACCTCTTTGAGAGGAAATGTTAGCCAACGTCTCATCAGACGGCTTCCCATCGGGGTTTTGTTTCTGTCGAGCACGGCAAAAAGCGTATTATGCTCATCGTCGGGCGAGTCGAGCAGTTCGAGGTTGCGTATAGTGAAACGGTCGAGCCATACATAATGGCTACCTTCGATACGCGATATCTTGGTGATATGCGATATCTGCTTGTGCTCCGTCTGGTCGAGGTAATAGAGTATGGCTCCCGCTGCAATGATACCGCAGGTAAGGTGTTCGACGCCAAACCCTTTGAACGAGTTTACTTCGAACTGTTTGAAGAGTCTGTCGCGTGCCGATTCTATGGTATAGACCCAGTCGTCTTGTTCGAATTTGGCTATCTTGGTGGGCAGTGTCTCCTCGAAAAGTTTACGGTTTTTTCGCTCGTAGAGTACTTCTTTGGGAGCAAACGAGTTGAAAAGTTTCTCGGCGTATTCCAAAGAGCCTTGGCTCAGATAAAATTCGCCTGTGGATATGTCGAGAAACGATATGCCCACCTGATTTTTGTCGAAATGTACGGCACACAAAAAGTTGTTTTCTCCCACAGCCAGCACATTATCGTTGGTCGATACACCGGGGGTAACAAGTTCGGTAACACCGCGTTTTACCAATGTTTTGGTAAGCTTCGGGTCTTCGAGCTGGTCGCAGACAGCCACCCGCAAGCCGGCTCTGACAAGCTTGGGCAGGTAGGTATCCAATGCGTGGTGCGGGAACCCTGCCAACTCCACGTGAGCCGCCGCCCCGTTTTGCCGCTTGGTGAGTGTGATGCCCAATATGGAGGCTGCTTTGACGGCATCTTCGGCAAAGGTCTCGTAGAAGTCGCCCACCCTGAATAGCAGCAATGCATCGGGATACTTCTCTTTTATCTCCTTATGCTGCTTCATCAACGGGGTATCTGCTATCTTGCTCATATATGCGGGTCTGTGAAATGATATGTAAATCAATGTTTTGCGTAGCGGCAAAACACGGGAAAGAGAGAACAAATCTCACTAAACCGCTGCAAATGTACATTAAATTTTTGAATTACGCCCCCAAAAAGATAATATTCAATATAAATTCGACAAGAAACTGCTTGTGTATTCTATTGAATACAAGCGTATTATATAAGTATTTTGTAGATTCAACAGCTATCTCGGATTGTGTTTTTTTGTCCTTTCTCATACGATAAATTGTGTATCTTTGCGACTCATTTAAATGTTGCATTTGTGTGTGTTTTTTGTGAGAACGCAAATGTCGCATTTTTTTCGGTTACTCCCGCCGTACGGCGGGAGTAACTTTTTCCCATCATCTTATAACTTTATAAGTTGAACTTTCAGTACGATTTTTTTTCGCAAAAGTTTCTTTGAATTGGAAAAAATATATTATCTTTGCCATCGGATAATGACCTCAAAACGAGAAAAATAGCTATGACAGCAAAAGTAAAAGCCATACTATCGTCGCTCTACGAGACCGAAGGCAGCCCCTGCGGGCGTGTCTTCGAGTGATTCACTCCACACAAATTGCTAATCAATAGTGTTTTACGCCACACATCGACAATTATACCCATATCACAACTGTGCAGCCAATCGGTTGCCAAGGCTGTGATTTTTCAGTATAGCCCAAGCGTTAAGTAAAAAATAATATTCACTTAAAAATTGCATTTATTATGAAAAAAGCATTTTTGATTGTAGCTGTAGCGGCAGCAATGTTAGCAATAGGCTTCACTGCCTGCAAACCCAACTCACCCAACTCACCGGAAACGCCGTCCAACCCACCTAACCCACCCGAACCGCCCGAACTGCCCAAGGAGATAGACATCTTTGTGGCAGGCTGTGACCAGAGTGCGGCAACCTTTGTAGCCAAGGTGTGGAAAAACGGCAAAGAGCTCTACAACCTTACGGATGGCTCTAAACAAGCCGAAACCCGCTCCGTATTCGTGGTAGGCGGAGATGTATATAGCGCAGGGTACGAAGGCAAAGTGGCCAAACTTTGGAAAAACAAAACTGTCACCAACCTTACAGACGGCTCTAAAAATGCCTTCGCCCGTTCCGTATTCGTAGCGGGTAGCAACATATATACCGCAGGCTATGAGATAAAAGGCATGAAATATGTCGCCAAGGTATGGAAAAACGGCAGCGAACTCTTTGCCCTTACCGATGGTTCTAAAAATGCCGATGCCTACTCCGTATTTGTGGTAGGCGAAGATGTGTATACCGCAGGTAGTGCACACAACGGCACTACATATGTCGCCAAAGTATGGAAAAACGGCAGCGAACTATTTGCCCTTACCGATGGCTCTAATAATGCCGATTCCTACTCTATATTCGTAGTAGGCAAAGATGTATATACCGCAGGTAGTGAGCAAAACGGCACAAAATGGGTAGCCAAGGTGTGGAAAAACAAAAAGGAGATATTCCATACCTCCGGCTCTAAAGATGCCTATGCCTACTCCGTATATGTAGTCGGTGAGGATGTATATGTGTCAGGGGACGAAGGAGCTACCGCAAAAGTATGGAAAAACGGCGAGGAACTTTACTCTCTTACCAATGATGGTTCAGCCAAATCCATAGTGGTACACAACGGCGATGTATATGTGGCAGGATTCGAAAGCGATGGCTCAAACAATATAGCCAAGGTATGGAAAAACGGCAAAGAGCTCTACAAACTTGCCGACAAAGGCATTGCCTACTCCATATTCATAGCTGAGAGGAAGTAAGTTTGGTTTTAGGTTTTTGGTGTTAGGTGTTAGGTAAATAAAACTAATTGTTTAATATCAAAAAGACATAAAGTGATATTTTTAAGAGGGGAGGGTGTATCGGAATGATGCTCCCTCTCTTTTTACGCACTCTGCGGTGTAGGCAGGTCGCCTGCCGACAACTTCGCCTACATCGACCGAAATCATCCTCAAATATGACGCTTCCTATAAATTTCACTATTTAACGGAAACTACCTAACCTCAGAAACCATAAAAAGAGCATATAATCACCCAGCCCAACCTTCACGGTCGAGGTTTCGGTAGTTGATTGCTTCAGCTATATGGCTGCTCTGCACCGCAGGGCTACCGTCGAGGTCGGCTATCGTACGGGAGACTTTCAGTATTCGGTCGTAAGCTCTTGCCGAGAGGTTCATTCGTTGCATAGCCACTCTGAGCAGGTTATGCCCCTCTTCGTCGAGTGATACATACTGCTGTATCATCTTCGACGACATCTGAGCGTTACAGTGTATTTCGGGGAAGTCTTCGAATCGTCTCTGCTGTACCGCCCTCGCTTTCACAACGCGTTCGCGTATGGCAGCACTACTCTCGGCACTGCGTATCTCTGCCAACTTCTCGAACGGTACGGGCACTATCTCTATGTGCATATCTATTCTGTCGAGCAACGGTCCCGAGATACGGCTCAGATAGCGTTGCACCATAGAAGGAGTGCATACGCACTGCTTGTCGGGGTGGTTGTAGTACCCACACGGACAGGGGTTCATCGAGGCAACAAGCATAAAACTTGCCGGATATTCGGTAGCAAACCTTGCCCGCGAGATAGATATCTTACGGTCTTCGAGGGGCTGACGCATCACCTCGAGCACGGTTCGCTTAAATTCGGGTAGTTCGTCGAGAAAAAGTACACCGTTGTGGGCAAGCGATATCTCGCCCGGCTGCGGGAAGGTGCCGCCGCCTACCAGAGCCACGTCCGATATGGTATGGTGCGGACTACGAAACGGACGTTGCGATATAAGCGAATAGCCTCCGTGTATTTTGCCCGCCACCGAATGTATTTTGGTGGTTTCCAGAGCTTCGCGCAGAGTGAGGGGAGGCAGTATCGACGGCAGCCGTTTAGCCATCATCGATTTTCCCGCACCGGGAGCACCTATCATTATTATATTGTGTCCTCCCGCGGCAGCTACCTCCAGAGCACGTTTGACTCCCTCTTGTCCTTTGACGTCGGCAAAGTCCATATCGAAACTGTTTATGTTGGCGAAAAACATACTACGCGTATCTACCTCGGTTTTGGGTAGCTCCAGCTTATGGTTGAGAAACTCCACTACATCTTTCAGATTATCTACTCCGTATATATCGAGGTCGTTGACGACGGCAGCCTCGCAGGCATTCTCTCGGGGTAGGATAAATCCTTTGTAACCCATTTCGCGAGCCAGAATAGCTATTGGCAGAGCTCCTTTGATAGGCTTCAGCGAGCCGTCGAGCGATAGCTCGCCCATAAGCACATACCGGTCGAGGTCTTCGCTGTCTATTATCTCGTTGGCAGCCAGAATACCGATGGCAATAGGCAGGTCGTAAGCAGAGCCTTCTTTACGTATGTCTGCCGGGGCGAGATTGATGACGCAAGCTTTGCGAGGGAAGGTTATGCCATTGTGTTTGATTGCCGAGAAGAAACGCTCGAGACTCTCTTTGACGGCATTGTCGGGCAGTCCGACGAGCATATACCGAGTGCCGCCCGTGGTATTGGACTCCACAGCTATCATCGTCGCATCTATGCCCTGTACTGCTGCTGCATTGACCTTTACAAACATTGTTATATAAACCGATAGTTTGATAAATAATTATACCTCAATCCGTTTTGATAATTCCCGAGAAGTTGTCGAACTCTATGAGTTCTTTTATATATATCTTGCTATTTAGCAAATCGCATATATACATCTTGCCATCGAGTAGTAGTAGAGAGTTTAGCAGCGACTTGTCGTCAGTTACCTGCTCGTAGCTATATTCGCCATTCTCGAAAACAAGATTGCCGATATAACCGTTACGCTCCTGATTGCAAAAGATAAGCCTCGTCTTGTTCGGCGAAAAAGCCAATCCCTGATAATCGCCGTGTTCGTGTATTATCGGACGTATCGACGGATTGCCCAAATCGTCGATAATATGTATTATCTTATCCTCACGGTCGGCTTTGCCGAATGAATTGGAGCTGACGAGGATATACTCGCCCATCAGTTTCAGCGTAGAGGGGCACGGTAGCTCCACATATTCCAATAGCGAAGTGTGGTCTATCTGCCGAGGAGCGGTAATATCGAGCAGATATATCCTGTCGTAGTTGGCGACAGAGGCAAAAAGCGCATTGCCCATCACCAAAAGGTCACCGACAAAGGCATCGCCCTGAGGAAACTCGATTTCGTCGACTTTTTTGTATCCGTCAAGGTCGAAAACGACAATTTTATTGACATCGGCAACAAACAGGAACGACTCTTTGACAGCCATTCCCTTAGGTGAATACAATCCGTTGCCGGCAGGTATCACCACTCGGTTGCTACCGTTTTTGTAATAGGTTACGAAACCTGTCGCTTTGGTATTGTTATAATTGACAGCGTCGCCGCCGAAGTTGGAGATAAGGATACCGCCGTCGTATTCGCACATAGCATACGGATGTCGTAAGTTGGAGGTAATCACCGTCTTGTCGATGCACGAAGCGACAATAAAAGTTACAAGTACTAAAACAAATATATTACTCTTTGCCATCGGTTTCTTTTCTATTAGATTAACGTCAGTCGGGCAGACGGGCTATCACCGTTTCGTTTCCTTTGGTCTGTTCTGCCAAAGTTACAAAAATCTCGGTATCCACAGGCAGATAGAGGTCTACCCTCGACCCGAACTTGATAAACCCGAGATGATTATTCAACTGTGCAGGGTGGTTCGGAGCGGCGTAAGTTACTATGCGGCGTGCCAAGGCTCCTGCAACCTGCCTGACCAATATTTTTTTGCCAGTGGTAGATTCTATCACCACAGTCGAACGCTCGTTTTCGTGACTGGATTTAGGTAGATATGCCGCTTTATGTCTGCCGGAGTGATGTCTGGAATACAACACTTTACCATTGACAGGATACCAATTGGCGTGTACATTGAACGGCGACATAAATATCGATACCTGCTTCATCTTTTGCCCTTCGAAATATTCATACTCCTCTACATCTTCTATTGCAACGATACGCCCGTCGGCAGGAGCTATCACAAGCGAATCATCGTCTGTCTCGACTATTCGTTCGGGATTTCGGAAAAAATACAAAAAGAAGCCGAACGTACATACCGACAACAACAAGTTGATGATGAACGCCGTACCGAAAGGCTTATTGAAATGGAATATAAGATTGATGGTTACCAACAATATAAACATCGATATAAGTATGATTCGTCCCTCTTTGTGAATCCGTATCTTTCTGTTCATTATTTCGTATTTCGTTTTTTATTAATTATCAAATAGTTGAAAATATTTTTTATATAAATACATTTCATCGGTTATTATTCAATATTTCATCTGCTTTTTTCAATGCAACATTAATATGCGAGCAGATATAATCCTCGGGTATAATATTATCGAATTTGGCTTTGAGCAATGTCTTGCGTACCTGCATAGTAACACCCGAAAGTATGGTAACGATACCTTGTCTGTCCGATTGCCGACAGAGATTTTCGAGGTTGTGCAGTCCGGTAGAGTCTATGAAAGGGACACGCCGCATACGTATGATACGTATTTTGGGTTTATCGGCTACCTTAGTCATAATCTCGTCGAATTTGTTGGCTACGCCGAAGAAGTAAGGTCCGTCTATCTCGTAGACAGCCACGCCTTGTGGCACTTGCAGCTTCTCTTCGTGCAGCTCGAGGTCGCTCTCTATGTTGGGGTCTATCTCCGAACCGAATATTTTGATAGACGTAGCCTCCGACGTACGTTTCAAGAATAGCACCACAGCCATAAGCAACCCTATCTCGATAGCTATCGTGAGGTCGAAGAGCACCGTCAGCACAAGAGTCGCCCACATAACTGCGTAGTCGCTTCGGGGCATTTTGCGTAGAGCCACAATACTACGCCAACCGCACATATTGTACGAAACCATTATAAGGACACCCGCCAGACAAGCCATCGGAATATACCCCACAAATTTGCCCAAAAACAACAATACCATAAGCAATGTAGCGGTGTGTACTATGCCCGCTATCGGCGACCGACCGCCGTTGTTGATATTTGTCATCGTACGTGCGATAGCTCCGGTAGCGGGGATACCCCCGAAAAACGGCGTTACTATATTGGCTATACCCTGCCCTATCAGTTCGGTGTTCGAGTTGTGTTTGTCGCCGATTACGCCGTCTGCCACCATTGCAGACAACAGGCTCTCGATTGCTCCGAGCATCGCTATCGTGAAGGCTGCGGGGAAAAGACTTACTATCAAATCAATAACGGTACTCCCCTCGGCTATACCCAAATCGGGTATCTTCGGAGCAGGTATCCCTGTGGGCAGCGAATACAGGTCGCCAATGGTCTGTATGCCCGAGACTCCTGCAAAGCGACCGAGCAGCCATACCAGAACCGTTACCACTACTATTGCGACCAAGCTACCGGGGATTCTTTTCGACAACTTGGGCATAAATATTATTATAACAATACTCAACAAACCGATACCCAGCGTAAGCAGGTCTGTAGCGGAGAAGTGTTCGAAGTAAATTATCCATTTGTCGATGAAATTGGCAGGCAGATTTCTGAGTCCAAGCCCGAAAATATCGTTTATCTGAGTAGAAAAGATAGTAACGGCGATACCTGCCGTAAACCCTACAATAACAGGATACGGTACAAACTTAATTACATTGCCGAGCTTGAAGACACCCATCAATACAAGCATAATACCTGCCATAATAGTGCATATAAGCAATCCTCCAAGTCCGTGTTGCTGTATGATACCATACACGACTATGATGAAAGCACCCGTAGGACCACCTATCTGAACCCTGCTGCCGCCGAAGAACGAAATCAGAAATCCCGATATAATGGCAGTAACAAGCCCTTCGGTAGGACCGCAGCCGGAGGCTATGCCAAAAGCTATTGCCAGCGGAATGGCTACAATACCGACTATCACTCCCGCCATAAGGTCTGCGACAAACTTCTCTTTCGAATAGTTCTTTACGATATCGAGGATTTTGGGACGAAAAACAGACATCTACAAATCTCTTTTTTGACTAACTCATATTTTGTGCAAAAATAACACTTTTTTATTGATTCTCCGCAATAGACTTTTTTATTCGCCCAAATACGCACAAACACTACAAAACATACGCTATCAGAAGTTTATACGAAGAATGATATTGTTATAGTACGTTTGTTTATAATTTTACTTTTATCGCAAAAAAATGTACCTTTGCAAAATAAAATAATTTTAATGTAAACATACAATGGTAAAAACTATTTTTATCACAGGTGGTGCAGGGTTCATCGGCTCACACGTAATACGGCGATTTGCAACGAATTACCCCGATTATAAAATAATCAATCTCGATACTCTGACATACGCCGGTAATTTGGAAAATATTGACGACATCGCCTCGCAACCGAACTATAAGTTCGAAAAAGCGGATATCTCCGATTTTAAAGCGATAGAAAGGCTTTTCGACCTATACAAACCCGACGGCGTCATACATCTGGCTGCCGAAAGTCACGTAGACAGAAGTATCACAGACCCGTTTGTATTCGTGCGTACCAACGTATTGGGCACTTGCAACCTACTATACTGTGCCAAAGAGCTCTGGCGGGACAATCCCGAAGGCAAACGCTTCTACCACGTCTCTACCGACGAAGTATACGGAGCTTTGGAGTTCGACGGCACATTTTTCACCGAAGAGACGAAGTATGCTCCGCACTCGCCTTACTCGGCATCTAAAGCTTCGTCTGACCACTTCGTACGTGCCTTCCACGACACATACGGATTGCCCGTAGTCATCTCCAACTGCTCCAACAACTACGGTTCGCACCATTTTCCAGAGAAACTGATACCGCTCGCCATCAACAACATAAAAAACAACAAACCGATACCTGTCTACGGCAAAGGCGAAAACGTACGCGATTGGCTCTTTGTCGAAGACCACGCAGCCGCTATCGATATAATATTCCACCGAGGTAAAAATGGCGACACATACAATATCGGCGGCAACAACGAGTGGAAAAACATCGACCTCATAAGGCTTCTGTGCGATATTATGGACAGAAAGCTCGGGCGTCCGCAAGGCGAGAGCCAAAAGCTCATCACTTTCGTAGCCGACCGTGCCGGACACGACCTCCGCTATGCCATCGACTCGTCGAAGCTGCAACGCGAGCTGGGTTGGGCTCCGTCGCTGACCTTCGAGGAAGGGCTCGAGAAAACAGTCGATTGGTATCTGGCTAACGAAAAGTGGATAAAAAACGTTACATCGGGCGAATATCAAGATTATTACAATAAACATTATGGTCAGCTTTAACCCTTTATAATTAAAAATGAGTCCATTGCAGAAAATAAGCAGAAGTATGGTCTTTCGGAAAATACGCAAAAGCCGAAGCCAAAAGCCCGAAAGGCAATTCCTGAGCTATTCCGATATAAATTTCTGCCTCCTGATTTGGGGTATCGGCAGAGACGAAGACCTTGAGCAACTAATCGAACTCGAGAATATGCTCAAAGCAGACGGCAAACAGGTTATATCGTGCTGTTACATAAATGCCAAAGAGACCTCCTTGCGTGCCGCTACCAATCGTGTCGTTTTCACAAAGAAAGACTTGTCTATCTTCGGCAAGCCATCGGATACGGTACTAAATCAGCTGAAAAACAAACCGTTCGATGTAGTATTCGACGTAAGCAGACAGAGTAGCGTTCCTCTACTATACATCTTGGCAAATGCCAACTCAACGCTGTTTTGCGGCACAGACGGCAACCCCGATTTCGACTTCAATTTCCGTATCGAAACTGCCAATTACCCCGAAACGGGCAGAAAATTTGTGTTAGAGCAATTTATTTTTTATCTGAAAAAGATACAACCAAGAAGCTAAAAACAGAGATTTTTTTATAAAAAACACCGTTTTTTTTATTTTTATTACAGAAAACTTTTGTTTTTATGTTTTTTTTCATACCTTTGCCATCAGAAGTATTATGCTCGGAATATTTGTGATATCATGAGAGGTAAGATTAAAACATATTTGCAAGGATTGAAGTCGGCGTTGCTGCCCACGTTCAATCTTCAAGTGCTTGCTCTGATTATAGCGGGTGCATTCTGCGGTCTGCTGGCATACCTCGTATATATGTCGAAGGCATACAGTTATCTCAGCGACAATCCCGAAGTGTGTATCAACTGCCACGTAATGGGGCCTTACTACGCCACTTGGCAACACAGTTCGCACAAAAACGTAGCCACCTGTAACGACTGTCATGTACCGCACACAAGTATTTTTGCCAAATATTACTTCAAGGCTACCGACGGACTCAGACACTCATACGTCTTCACTATGCGTAACGAACCGCAACGGATGCAGGCTATCCCCGAAAGTCAGGTGGTCATATACGAAAATTGCGTAAGGTGTCACTCGCAACTCAATCAGGAATTTGTAAAGACAGGTATGCTGAGTAAAGCAGATATAAGACACGGCACGGATAGAGCCTGCTGGGACTGTCATCGCAACGTACCACACGGCAAAACAAGCCTTTCGGGTACGCCCAATGCCATTGTCCCTTACCCCAAAACTCCCGTACCGACTTGGCTGCGTAAACAATTGAATAAAAATTAAATCTATTTATACTATGAGCGAACATCGTAAGAAATTGAAGACCTGGCAAGGTTGGGCTATATTCGGCGGGGCAATGGTATTTGTCTTCTGCCTCGGTCTTCTGGCGGCATCTATAACAAACCGCAGGGCAGAGATAACAACCATTTACGCCAACAAAAAAGATAAGATAGCAAAGGGAGAGGCAAAAAACCCGATGTATCAAGGCAATTACCCTCGTGAGTACGAGACGTGGACACAGACAGCCGACACAAGTTTCCGAAGCGAATTCAACGGTAGCCAAGCCGTCGATGTATTGGAGCAACGTCCCAATATGGTGATTTTCTGGGCAGGATACGCCTTTTCGCGAGACTATACCTCACCTCGAGGACATATGCACGCCATCGAAGATGTTACCCGCACACTGCGTACAGGTAACCCGGGTATAGACGGCGACGGCGATATACAACCGGCTACCTGCTGGACGTGTAAAAGCCCCGACGTACCGAGAATGATGCAGGCAATAGGAGTAGATAATTTCTACAAAAGCAAATGGAGCCAGATGGGCAGTGAGATAGTGAACCCTATCGGTTGTGCCGACTGCCACGATGCCGAGACAATGGATTTACACATATCGCGACCTGCTCTTGTAGAGGCATTTGCACGACGAGGAGTAGATATAACCAAGGCTACTCACCAAGAGATGCGTTCGCTGGTATGTGCACAGTGCCACGTAGAATACTACTTCAAAGGCGACGGCAAATATCTGACATTCCCTTGGGACAAGGGCTTCACTATGGAAGACGCAGAGCGTTATTACGACGAAGCCGATTATTACGACTATATACATACTCTCAGCCGCACTCCGATACTCAAAGCGCAGCATCCCGACTTCGAGATAGCACAGCAGGGCATACACGCACAGAGAGGCGTATCGTGTGCCGACTGCCACATGCCATACAAGAGCGAGGGCGGAATCAAATTCAGCGACCACCACATTACCAGCCCATTGGCTAACATAGACCGTACGTGCCAAACCTGTCATCGCGAAAGCGAAGAGGTGCTACGACAAAACGTATACGACCGCCAACGCAAGGCAAACGAGATACGCAACAAGCTCGAAGACGAGTTGGCAAAAGCTCACATCGAAGCTAAGTTTGCTTGGGACAAAGGGGCGACAGAAGCAGAGATGAAGCCCGTACTGAAATATATTCGTCAGTCGCAATGGCGTTGGGACTACGGAGTGGCGTCGCACGGAGCATCGTTCCACGCACCACAGGAGATAACACGTATCTTGGGCAATGGTCTGGAACGCGCTATGCAGGCTCGGCTCGAGATAGCACGAGTATTGGCTCGCCACGGCTACACGGCAGCAGTGCCTATGCCGGACATTTCGACCAAAGAGAAAGCACAGCGTTACATCGGACTCGACCCCGAGAAACTCAACAACAGAAAGCAAAAGTTCCTGAAGACTGTCGTACCCAAATGGCTCGAAGAGGCTAAGGCTAAGGGCAAACTTGTTGCTATGAAATAAAACAACATTGTTTGTAGAGGAAGTTATATCACTGATATTTAAGATAATATGTGGAATGATACGTGGGGGTGGCGTCAAGCCTGTGCTATTGTCGCTGCTCTCGGTGTAGTGGGCATAGTACTACAAATCGCTGTCGGACATATTCCGCAAGGTGCATTCGTATTCCCGCAAAATATCATCTGGGGCAGTGCTTTTTTACTCGCCATAGTAGTGAGTTACGTACTACTTGGCAGGTACAATAAACAAGTACAGTTCTTTTTTTCGGGTACGGTAGCGACACTCTCGTCTATCGGCGGACTATTGGCAGTGTTGCTCATAATGGGTTTTACCAAGCAGATACCCGCCGCAATGGGAGTAGGACTTATGCATCCGTTGCACAGAATAGGGTTTAGCCATATACTGTCTACGTGGTACTTCCTTCTGATGTACCTGTATCTGCTCTATGTGCTCGGGTTTGTAACTATTCACAGAATACGACATCCGAAATTGATTTTGCGTGATATTGCTTTCGCAATGAATCACATAGGGTTGTTTCTGGCTATGTTTTTCGGTTTGCTCTCGGCTGCCGATATGCAACGTTATCGTCTACAAGCATACACCGATAGCGAATACCCCGAATGGCAGGGAATAGACGAGACAACGGGCAAACTTACCGAACTGCCTTTGGCAATAGAGTTGTTGCAGTTCGAGATGCAGGAGTATCCGCCCAAACTTATGATAATAAACAATACCTCGGGTAAACCTATTCCCCTCGGCAGAGCCGAGTCGCTATCGCTCGATTCGGCACCGATTGAGGGCAATATAGCCGATTGGCAGGTGAAAGTTACAGAATATATGCCATATTCGGCAGCTATCGTCAGCAAAGATTCTGTCCTTTTCAGAGAGTTTCGCACACGCGGGGCAGTACATTCGGCAAAAGTAAGCGTAACCCCAAAAGGCAAACCTACGTTATACGGCTGGGTATCGGCAGGCAGCCATATATTCCCATACCGCAGTCTGAAGCTTACAGACAGCCTGTCGCTAGTGATGGCAGACCCCGAACCCAAACAATACAGCAGCCGAGTAGTACTCTTCACCTCCAACAGCGATATAGACACCGCTCTGATAAAGGTGAACAAACCACTGCGTTACAAAAGCTGGTACATATATCAGCTCAACTACAACCGCGACGAAGGACGTTGGAGTACGATGTCCGAATTCGAACTTGTACACGACAATTGGCTGTGGGGAGTATACTTGGGCTTTTTTATGCTGTTCGTCGGAGCGATAATGTTGTTTGTAGGATACCGCGATAGTTCCCAAAAGAATATTAACCCGCAAAAAGAAAAAGAAATATTATGATAGATATGCTCCCCCTGCTGGACTGGACGTCGTTTGTATATTTTGCACTGCCGACGGTAATTCTACTCGCCGCCTCCGCCACGCTCGCCATAATGTCGAAGCGATACTGGGCTATAGCTGTGGGAGTAGCCGCCGTATTGGTGCTTGCCGTCTTTATAGGCGGTATGTGGCACTCGCTCGAACGCCCGCCGATGCGTACAATGGGGGAGACACGGCTATGGTACTCACTGTTTGTTATAATAGCGGGGCTAATCGTCTTCATTCGTTGGCGTTACGGATGGATACTCTCGTTTTCGGGTATACTCTCTACTGTTTTTATGGCGATAAATGTCTTCAAACCCGAGATACACAACAAAACTATGATGCCCGCCCTGGAGAGTCCGTTTTTCGTACCTCACGTCATATCGTACATATTTGCCTATTCTCTCTTGGCGGCAGCAGTATTGGTAGGCATATACATCATATACAAAAAGAGAAAGACACACGACTTCGACCCGTCGGGACTACTATATACGTCGGATAACCTTGTATATACAGGGCTTGCATTTCTTATGACGGGGTTGCTGCTCGGTGCCGTATGGGCAAAACAGGCGTGGGGCACATACTGGGGCTGGGACCCCAAAGAGACGTGGGCAGCGATAACGTTACTCAGCTATCTGCTCTACATACACCACCGTCTGTATGCTCCACGTAGGTTCGAGGTGAGTTTTGCTCTGCTGATACTGAGCTTCCTATTCTTACAAATAGCTGGTACGGAGTCAATTATCTACCGGCAGCACAAGGCTCGAGTATCCATACTTATGGAATGTAAAAAAACGACTCTCATTGTACCGGTAACGCTATGAGATGGAGGTTGTTTCAAACGTGGGATTAGGTGTTAGGTATTGGGTATTAGGAAATTTAGGGGCGAACACGAATCAATTACGAGTCGCGAATTACGTTTAATTGTTGAATAGATAAAGTGAAACACGTGTTTCACCTTTATTCTAAAAAGAAAGCAGACAAAAAAATAGAATTATAAGCAAAAAAGGTAAAAAAGCATTTATCCATTTCGTACGGAAAACGTATTTACAGATAAAATTTGTAACTTTGTAGCCTTTACGACAGTTTCTTTACAAAAAATTCCCCCTGCCGTATATACAAAAATTCATTAACAGTAAAATCTATATGGATAGAATATTGTATTTGGCAATTCTGTTTGCTCTTGGAGTATTTTGTATATACAAAATGTTCCGCCCTCCACAGGGACAACATTACCGATTGAAGAGTATCGATTTTACCCCATTCCGAGGCAAAATCACTCCGACACACGAATTAGGCAATCATATATACACGGCTATCGGGAAAAGACGTTTTTTGCTTCCTACAGAGATTGATATGTGGACAGAGGTGCTCTTGTACGAGAATGGGATTGTTCTTAAACATAACAAAAGAGAGAAACGACTTTACTTTGGGCAAATACACGCTATAGTACCAATACTTGTAAATTCATTATTTGTAAAAGGCAAGTATTATGCTTATTCTATAGAATTGGGGGATAATAACAAATATATTTTAAAAAGCAGCGAAATCAATGGTTTGGATATTCTTATCGATAATATTGTTTCGCTTTTCCCTCCCGAAAGAGAAGCGTGCGTAGTAACGAATGTTTACTATAACAACAAATGAATATATATATTTACAACTACATAGCTACGTTATATAAATTCATAAAACTAACGAAAAAACAGATAAAAGATTATATGTCCAGCTTTCAGTACAAATTAACGGAATTTTTATTCCGTCACACAGTGCGTCCTATGATGAAAAGGGCAGCAATGTATCCCGAAAAATTCATCGAAAAACGACGTAAAACGGAGCAAAAAAAGCGACTGCCACTGCCATCTTTGCATAAAAAGTACGATTTCGACGAACAGTCCGTTGGCGGCACACCATACTATGCCATTCACAGCCGCTACAAATCGGGCGAGAGGTTGGTTCTTTACTTCTTCGGCGGAGGCTTCGTAATGTCAGGCGATAGCGGCGATTTCGAGTTTGCTCAAGAGATGGCAGACCGTACCGGAGCCGACGTATGGCTGGTATGGCATAAGCTGCTACCCGAAGTAACGGACAAGGAGATTATAGAATCGGTAATAACTGTCTATCAAGAAGCCTTACAACGATACAAGGGTGAGGATATAACGTTTTTCGGACTATCGTCGGGTGGTTCGTTATGCCTCGACGTATGCGTCTATATCAACGAACAAACGAAAGCAATACCTCTGCCGGGCAAGCTTATTCCCGTATCGGCTACGATACAGATGCCACCGACGAAAAAACAGTCTGAGACAATGAGGAAAATAGGGAAAAAAGATGTGATGTTCACACCTGACTATGTTATGGCTTCGGCAAAAATGATGTCGCTGTGCGGTAGCGGAGGCTTACTTGGCAATGCTATTGCTCACAGTTGGTGGGGATTCCCGAAGATAATGGCTGTCTACGGTTCTCACGAGATATATTACGCTCAGATGGACGATTTTAAGAGAAAATGTGTAGAAGACAAGGTAGACCTCAAAACATACGTCGGCGAAGGAATGATGCACACTTGGGTTGCCGCAGGGTGGCTACCCGAAGCAAAACAGGCAAGAGATATAATTTATTCGTACATTAAAGAAAAAGACTGAAACACGCCGCACACACTCTCTCTGCCGACGACGTAGAAATTGATAACAATAAACCTAATTAATATTGAATATTATATGAAAAATTTCATTTTATTATCTGTCCTGTGCACTGTGTGCATAGTGAGTTGTTCGCGACGAGAAAAAACCTGGCAATTGGTATGGGAAGACGAGTTTAACCGCAACGATATCTTCTCCACAGGCGTATGGACAAAGATGCCTCGCTGGCATAACGCCGATTGTTGCAACACAATGAGCGATGATGAGAGTCTGTACGAGATTAAAAACGGTAATCTCATCCTCTTGGGCAAACCCAACCCCAACCCTGCCAAAGACACTGCAAAGTATATTACGGGTGGTGTCTGGACAAAAGACAAAAAGTACTTCAACTCGGGTAGAATAGAGATACGTTGCAAGCTGGAAGCCACACAAGGGTCATGGCCTGCTATCTGGCTTCTGACACGAAACGGCAATTGGCCTATCGAGGGTGGCGAAATCGATATATTGGAACGTTTGAATTTCGACCCTTTTGTATATCAGACCGTGCATTCGCCGTATACATACCTCGGCAAGCCCGGACCCAAAAACTCCGCCATATTCAAGATACAACCCAACGACTACAATATCTATGCGGCAGAATGGGACGAATCCGCGGTTCGCCTTTATGTCAATGGCGAGTCTTCATTGACCTACCCACGTATACCGGGCAAGGAGGGCGAAGGACAATTCCCCTTCGACAATACATATTTCCTCATTATCGATATGCAACTCGGAGGCAAATGGGTGGGTAAAGTAGAGAAGTTCGACAAACCGATACGAATGTACATCGATTGGGTAAGGTTTTATCAGAAAAAATAGAAAATCGCTAACACCCGATAATCACGTGTACAACGTAGATATTTCGATTTTCTCGAATATCGGCGTTGTGCTTTTCCCCAGTCGTTTATCATAAATAACAGCCGTCTTTCTATGAAAAAACCTATGCCTATATGTTGTAAAATATTTCCTTTATACACAATTTTTTACTACCTTTGCCTGTCGTATTTTTAACTGTCATTGATGATGTTATGAAAAGATTTATCGGTATAATATTCTGTCTGAGTATTTTCGGACTATTGGCTCAATGTCGCCCCAATTCCGACAAAGGTATATTCGTAAAAATCTGTACCACAGAGGGCAATATACTAATAAGGCTTTATGACGACACTCCGCAGCACAGAGATAATTTTGTAAAACTTGCCAAAGACAAGACTTACGAAGGAGTACTGTTTCATAGAGTTATCAAGAATTTTATGATACAGGTAGGCGACCCAACCTCCAAAAATGCAGCCCCATCTAAACTGCTCGGTGGGGGAGATTTGGGTTATACCATACCGGCAGAGATAATATTCCCGAAATATTATCACAAGCGTGGGGCTTTGGCGGCAGCACGTACGGGCGACGAAATCAATCCGCAGAGAGAGTCGTCCGCATCTCAGTTTTATATCGTAACAGGGGCTACCGTTACCGACGACGAACTAACAAGACTCGAAGAGAGGTTAAACAAAAAACTACTGCCGGCTGAGCCGATAAAATACAGCGAGTCGCAACGACAGGCATACAAAACATTCGGCGGAGCACCTCATCTCGATGGCACATATACGGTATTTGGCGAGGTAGTCGAGGGGTTCGAGGTAATAGACAAGATACAGAATATGGAAACCGACGAAAACAATCGCCCGAAGAAAGACGTAGTAATAAAGAAAATGAAAGTCTATAAAAAGTAACAATATATTATGCAAATAATCAATTATAGCGATGTAGAGCTTTGTCACGAAGAGCTTATCGTACTGCAAAATGTCGATTTCACCGTCGGCGAAGGCGAATTCATCTACCTCTGCGGCAAGACGGGAAGCGGCAAGAGTTCACTGCTAAAATCTTTCTACGCAGATATGCCTATCAGTCGCGGACAGGCAACTATATTCGATTACGATTTGTCGAAAATATCACGACGGCAGATACCGTTCCTACGACGTAGGATAGGCATTATTTTTCAGGACTTTCAGTTATTGCACGACCGTTCGGTAAGGCAAAACCTCGAGTTTGTACTCAAAGCTACCGGCTGGAAAGACGCCCGACAGATAGACGAACAGATAGACCTCGTACTGAACACGGTAGGTCTGCCTAAAAAAGGCTACAAACGCCCACACCAGCTCTCGGGAGGCGAGCAACAGCGTATAGTGATAGCACGGTCGTTGCTTAACTCGCCCCAACTGATAGTTGCAGACGAACCTACGGGTAACCTCGACCCCGCAATAGCCTCCGAAATAGTCGGGCTGCTACACGAAATATCGCACGGTGGCACGTCGGTGGTAATGGCAACACATAATATGTCGTTGATAGAGAGATACCCATCGAAGACATACATCGTAGAGAACGAAAACGTTAGAGAAAAATAGACTGCCACTCGCCTTGAAAAAACCGCTGAGCGAACTGACCGACTACATTATCAAGTTTCTCCTGCACGGAAACAAACACCTTGCAGACAGAGTCGGTTATACGGCAGATATATCCGAATATCACAAATACAGCGTTATAATCACGCCATCAGGCTTTTTCGACAGAGCCGACTACGGCAAACCGTCTACCATACCCTCATTACCTCTGCCAAAATTAGGCTCTACGGAGATACTTTTCGGCTCGCCGCAGGTAAAACGGATAGACAATAAGATAATCGTCGAAGCAGATATAATAGCAAGCAGTTTCTTCCTTCTATCACGCTACGAAGAGTTTGTACGGGCAGACGCCATCGATATGCACGGACGGGCAGACGGCAGGCAGATGCTGCAATACAGAGCAGGCTTTATCGACCGCCCGATAGTCGATGAGTACAGCGATATGTTACTTGGTTGGTTGCAAGCAACAGGACATATCGTCTCACTGCCGTCGGAAGGCTTCGGACGTATATTTCTCACACACGACATAGATTCTATTGGGTTGTATCAAGATTGGCGAGGAGTCCTCAGAGGTGTTTACAACGCCATAGTAAAGAGGAATATCTCGTTAAAGACTGTGTTGCATTCTATTGTCGACGAAAAGAGCGACCCGGCATACACATTCGACTGGCTGATAGAGGAAGACCGCAGAGTGCCGTACGCCGAAATCGTGTTTTTCGTAAAAGCTCTACGTCGCTCCGTGGGATACGACCGTCCGCATTACAACATAAACAGCCGCAAATTCCAAAAAATACTCTCCCTGCTACACAGCAAACAGTGTGCCATCGGTCTGCACTCGTCGTACGAAGCATTTAGCAATCCGTCCGAAATAAAACGCGAACATACGGCACTCTGCTGCTCGTCTGAACAGTCTGTACGTTATCAACGCAGCCACTACCTGACCATACTGCCTCCCGACGCTCCTCATCATTATGTAGAGGCAGGTATTACAGACGATTTCACTCTCGGATTTGCAGCGGTCGCAGGGTTCAGGCTCGGTACCTGCCGCCCCGTTCGGTGGATAAATCCCGCTACACTGGCTATAGAGCCTATCACGCTACATCCGCTAACTATTATGGACGGGTCTCTGAGCAACAGTAACTATATGAATCTCAACTACGAACAAGCCTTCGAGTACTCTCGAAAGCTCATAGAAGAGGTAAGACGACACAGAGGAGAGCTGGTACTGCTATGGCACAATACTTCGGTGTGTCAATACTCAAACGGTTATCAACGCACATTGTACTCTGACCTAATACGGTTTTTGACTCGGACAAACGGATAAATCGTTAGAATATTCGCGTATATCGAAAAACTCGAAACATTTTTGTACTTTTGTCGTCACAATAAAAATAACCAAACGACAAAAAATGAGAGTATCCATCGTACAAAACGAAATAAAATGGGGTGTAAAAAACGAGAATCTCCTCTCTTTCGATAAACTGATAAAAACAGTCTACGGACAGACCGACCTGGTAGTATTGCCCGAGATGTTCTCGACAGGTTTCGCCGTGGAGAACCCGCAACTATCGGAAGACGAAGACGGCGAAGCTCATCGACAGGTGAAAAAATGGGCTTCGGAAGGCGGTTTTGCAATAGTCGGCTCCATTATGACAAGAGATGAAGATAAGTTCTTCAATCGTAGCTTTTTCTGCTATCCCGACGGGCGTATGCTTACTGCCGACAAACGACATCTATTCATCGGCGACGAGAAACGTTTTTTTACTCGTGGCAATAAAATTCTTACAGCCGAATATAATGGCATCAGAATCAGAGTACTTGTATGTTACGATTTGCGGTTTCCGGTGTGGAATCGCTACTCTGAAGACAATCCGTACGATATACTCGTATACACAGCCAATTGGCCTAAAGACCGTATCGACGTTTGGGATATCCTACTCAAAGCCAGAGCAATAGAAAATCAGGCTTTCGTATGTGCAGCCAACGCCGTAGGACGAGATAGTTACAAGGTCTATCACAACGGGCATTCGTGTGTCTTGGGAGTACGTGGAGAGACTCTTATGGATTTTCCCGAAAACGACATAGCCGTCAAAACCGTAGAACTCGATATGGGTTTTCAGGCTAAAATACGCGAACGATTCCCAGTTATCAAAGATATAGACGGCTTTCACATAGAATATTAGTTTTTTCACAAAACAATATAAACAGGGCGATACCGCTCCGCTATTGCTCCGCAACGCCTGCCGTAATTAAAGAAAACGAAGATTATCGGCAGAACGAAACAATTGGATATTTTTTCAAAAAATAGTATCTTTGCGTTTTGTTTTAAATAGTACAGCAATTATATATGTTTGAAAATCTAAGCGAAAGACTCGAAAGGTCGTTCAAAATACTCAAAGGACAGGGCAAGATAACGGAAATCAACGTAGCCGAAACCCTCAAAGACGTACGCAAAGCACTACTCGACGCCGACGTAAACTACAAGACTGCCAAGACATTCACCGACGAGGTAAAAAACAAAGCCTTGGGAATGAACGTACTTACGGCTATCAAGCCCAACGAATTGATGGTAAAGATAGTCCACGACGAGCTGGCGGCTCTGATGGGCAACGAGCACACGGAGCTGAATCTGAAAGGTTCGCCCGCCGTAGTATTGATGTCGGGGCTGCAAGGTAGCGGTAAGACGACGTTCTCGGGCAAATTGGCAAATATGCTCAAGTCGAAACGCGGCAGACATCCGCTATTGGTTGCCTGCGACGTATATCGCCCTGCCGCAATAGAGCAACTCAAGACACTCGGCAGCCAGATAAATGTCCCTGTATACACCGAAGAGGGCAACAACAACCCCGTCGGCATAGCCGAGAACGCCATAAAGCACGCAAAGAAAAACGGTAACGATATAGTGATAATCGACACCGCAGGACGCTTGGCAGTAGACGAGCAGATGATGACCGAGATAGCAAACATCAAAGCAGCGGTAAGCCCGCAGGAGATACTCTTCGTAGTAGACGCTATGACGGGGCAAGACGCAGTAAACACCGCCAAGGCATTCAACGACCGCCTGAATTTCGACGGCGTAGTGCTCACCAAACTCGACGGCGACACCCGCGGCGGTGCGGCTATATCGATACGCAGCGTAGTAGACAAGCCCATCAAATTCGTAGGGATAGGCGAAAAGCTCGATGCCATCGACGTATTCTACCCCAAACGTATGGCAGACCGCATACTCGGTATGGGCGATATAGTATCGCTCGTAGAGAAAGCACAGGAGCAGTACGACGAAGAAGAAGCCCGCAAGTTGTCGAAAAAGATAGCCAAAAACCAATTCGGTTTCGACGACTTCTACAAGCAGATACAACAGATAAAAAAGATGGGTAACCTCAAAGACCTCGCCTCTATGATACCGGGTGTAGGCAAGGCTATCAAAGACGTAGACATCGACGACAAGGCATTCGTCGGTATCGAGGCTATCATACAGTCGATGACTCCGTACGAACGAGCCAATCCACAAGTACTCAACGGCAGCCGCAAGGCTCGAATCGTCAAAGGTTCGGGACGCGACATTCAGGAAATCAACCGCCTTGTAAAGCAGTTCGAAAGTATGCAGAAGATGATGAGAACGGTTCAAAGTCAGGGCTTACGTAAAGCGATGAAGTCGAAACGACGCTGATACACTTGTGATAATGAATATTTGGGGGAGAATGAAAAATATCTTTTACTCGCTTATCATTGCTGTTTTTCCGATAATATCTTGCTATGCAGAACAACCTTGTTCACTAAAAAAAGGCAAATATGTATCGGTAGAAGTAAAAGATATTCTGTGTCTTGCACAAAATTCAGGTAAAGACATCGCTCTCTTCTACACTTTTGCCGATTGGTGCTCGCCGTGTAAAAAATCTGTTCCCGAAATAGTGAGGTTATCGCAGAGAAACGATATTGCTCTGTTTTTCATCATCGTCGACAGAGAGAGTGATTTATATAGTATCGACAGAGCGATTAATTTTCTAAACCGTAACGTAGAGCAACCCCATATATACATAATATCGGATTCTTTGTACAGTCCACAGAATAGAATAAAGAAACAGTCTATTATTCAAATCAATGGCAAAAAAGAACGAGAAAAATATGAAAATTTCCTAACCAATATCACCCCACCCGAATTTAAAGTAACGACAGATATAGGAAAATCCATATTAATCAATGGTGAAGGCAATGTTATTTTTATAACAAGTTACGAAGATAAAGGTAAAAACGACAAAAGTCAGAGTTCGGTATATCAAAAAATCGAAGAGTGCATAAAAAAAGAAAGAGACAAGTAATATTATCAAATCCGACAAAATATTTGGGATAAAATGTTCGTATACAGATGATGAAATATAGGCTTTATTTATCGGTACTTTTAGCAGTCTTTGCGGCAGCGTTATCCGACATATCGGCACAATACCGTATCGTAGGCTTCGAGGGAACGGATACCGTAGACCTCGGTATTGCCGAGCAACGAGGAGGTAAATTCGTTTTACCTAAAAACATAGCTAAGTACACCAAAATAGAACTTGTCGCCGTCTCACAGACATACGCCGACACCGAACGCCACTTACGGCAGCTGCAAAAGGCTTACCTCGACAAGTCGCGAGAGCTGATATCCACAGAGATAACCTATATCACAGACCACCTCGACTTCGCCACACTCTACTACTCGCCTATCTATACAGACTATCTGGTGAGTTGGCTGAGCGGCTACGTATATTTGACTAAATCGACCGTCGAATTGCAGCAACGTGTCACAGCAGATGCCATCGGCACCATCGCACGACTGATGATGCAAGACAACGGTAAAATAGCCCAAAAGGTAGCAAAAGACCTCGCCTTTTTCACCATTGCATACCAATACTTCGCTGCGACACGCGAGATAATCGATTATATGCAAAAGACGGACAAAGACTTCATAAACAAACACGAAGACCTAAGATACGTCATAGATAAATACCTTGTCAATACTCCCAAACATGCAGCACACAAGATAGTGGGGCTCGATTCGGAACGACTCACCAACTGCCTGATAATCTTTTTCGACTCAGGCAGCCGACGCAGCACCGATGAGGTAGATAAGATTATAGATAAATACAGTTCTCTGCAACAGAAAGGATTACGTGTCATATCCATCGCCTCCGATACCGACTTGGAGCAATACAATGAGTTTGCCAAACGGTTGCCGTGGGCGGATAAATTATGCGACCAATATGGCATCAATGGTGAAAACTTCGTCAACTACGGAGTATTCGGTACACCCGCCATATTCCTGACCGACAAGGAGGGCAATATCATCCGAGCGGGTTCGGATTTGGATAAAGTCATTCAATAAACAAAATACAAACAAGTGTTTACGCGTGCCGTTCAACTCATACTGATACTGATAGTCTTTTTCGGAGCCAATGTCTATGTATTCTATCGGCTCTTTATGATGACGCCGACCATTCTGCCGCTGCAAATATTGCTAATACTTGCAGCAGTGATATTGCAGTTGCCGTTTTTCGTATCGCTGCTTTGGGGCAATAGCCTGCCTACAAAGCTTGTATCGGTGCTTTACCAGATAGGTACATCGTGGATAATTATTTTCCTTTATCTGTTCATTATTTTTGCTTTATTGGATATAATCAGTTTTACACACCTCATAAACATACGACCGTTGATCACTCACTCGTGGCTCGCTTGGGGCGTACTTATAGGCTTCGTCAGCATATTGCTAATTGTAGGCAATATCGTGTATTACAACAAAAAACGTGTAGAAATAGACATCAAAATCGACAAACCTCTCGCTCGTCCGCTCCGAATAGTTGCTATCAGCGACCTACATCTGGGATATGGGATAAAAAAAGACGAGCTCGAAGGCTGGATAGGACTCATCAATGCCGAAAATCCCGATATTGTACTAATTGCGGGCGATGTGGTGGATAATTTTGCCAAACCGCTATTCGAGGACAAAGTTTACAAGACTTTACGTCGGATAAAGGCTCGCTATGGCGTCTATATGGCTCTGGGCAATCACGAGTATATCGGCGGAGAGATAGACCGTAACCTCAACTTTCTGAGCCAATCAAATGTACAGGTGCTCCGCGATAGTGCTACATTGATAGACAACACATTCTACATCATCGGACGCGACGACGCTTCGAGGAAATACCGCAATTCGCTCGCCAATATCACCGACCGCCTCGACCACACCAAACCTATGATAGTGCTCGACCACCAACCGAGCGGTTTCGAGGAGGCTCAGAAATGCGGCATTGACCTCCTGCTGAGCGGACATACTCACGGCGGACAGGTATTCCCTATAAGTCTGGTAGTGAAAGCTGTTTTTAAGCACTCGTACGGCTATCACACGGCAAACGGCACACACTTCTACATCACGTCCGGACTCGGCATCTGGGGCGGTAAGTTCCGTATCGGCTCTCGCAGCGAATATGTGGTAATCAACCTACAAGGAGAATAAGACCTACTACCCTATTTTCAAACTCTCGACGGATAGTTTTAAGATTTTCTATTATTTTTTAAAATATCAAAAGGCACCCACACAAAAAAAGAGGTTACCCGTTTATTGGGATAACCTCTTTAAAAAGGTTGGCGGCTACCTACTCTTCCACCTAGTGGCAGTACCATCGGCGTAGGCGGGCTTAACTTCTCTGTTCGGAATGGGAAGAGGTGTATCTCCACCGCTATAACCACCTTAATGCGTTTAAATAAAACATACTGACTAAGAGAAAAATACAATATAAAACATATATCATATATCATCTAAAAAGACTTATAAAAGAAGTGTTCGGGCAATTAGTACTGCTCGACTTTGCCATCTCTGACTTTACATCTGCAGCCTATCAACGTCGTAATCTTCAACGACCCTATAAA
>GG774891.1:0-2500 GCA_000163695.1 Bacteroidetes oral taxon 274 str. F0058 | reverse complement strand
ACCGAGCTCGCGGCTGAGACAGTGCCCAGATCGTTACACCATTCGTGCAGGTCGGAACTTACCCGACAAGGAATTTCGCTACCTTAGGACCGTTATAGTTACGGCCGCCGTTTACTGGGGCTTCAATTCAATGCTTCTCTTGCGATGACATCTCCTCTTAACCTTCCAGCACCGGGCAGGTGTCAGGCCTTATACTTCATCTTGCGATTTGGCAAAGCCCTATGTTTTTGTTAAACAGTCGCCTGGGCCATTCTTCTGCGACCTCCCATCACTGGGTAGGTGTCCCTTTTTCCGAAGTTACAGGACTATTTTGCCTAGTTCCTTAGCCGCGGATCACTCGAGCGCCTTAATACTTTATACTTGACCACGTGTGTCCGTTTATGGTACGGGTGCCGTATGAATATGCTTAGCGGTTTTTCTAGGGAGTCTGATTACATCCATATCCGATTGTCCGAAGACGCTCGGTACTTTCAGGTTCGGCTCTATCCGCGGATTTGCCTACGAATATCTACACCTACACCCTTCAACGTACTATTCCGTCAGTACGCAGGACTTTCACTTCTCCGTCCCCACTTCGCTCCATACGCCAGTACAGGATTATTAACCTGTTCTTCCATCAGATGCGCCTTTCGGCTATTCCTTAGGTCCCGACTAACCCTGAACCGATTAACGTTGTTCAGGAACCCTCAGTCTTCCGGCGGGAGGGGTTCGCGCCCTCCTTATCGTTACTTATACCTACATTTGCTTTTCCATACCCTCCAATAAAGGTAACCCTCTATCTTCAACGAATATGGAATGCCCCCCTACCAATATATTATATTCCACAGCTTCGGTAAATAGCTTATGCCCGATTATTATCCACGCCAAACCGCTCGACTAGTGAGCTGTTACGCACTCTTTAAATGAATGGCTGCTTCCAAGCCAACATCCTAGCTGTCTATGCAGTTCGACTTCGTTAGTTCAACTTAGCTATTATTTCGGGACCTTAGCTGATGGTCTGGATTCTTCTCCTCTCGGACACGGACCTTAGCACCCGTGCCCTCACTGCACAAAAACATTTAACAGCATTCGGAGTTTGTCTGAACTTGATAGCCGGTGAAAGCCTCGCATCCAATCAGTCGCTCTACCTCTGTTAAACTTTTTGCACGCTGCACCTAAATGCATTTCGGGGAGTACGAGCTATCTCCAAGTTTGATTAGCCTTTCACCCCTACCCTCAAGTCATCCAAAGACTTTTCAACGTCAACTGGTTCGGTCCTCCATTACCTGTTACGGCAACTTCAACCTGCTCAAGGGTAGATCACTTGGTTTCGCGTCTACTACCACCAACTATCCGCCCTGTTAAGACTCGGTTTCCCTTCGACTACGTGCCTAAAACACTTAATCTCGCTGGTGACAGTAACTCGTAGGTTCATTATGCAAAAGGCACGCCGTCACACCTAAAAAAGTGCTCCGACCGCTTGTAAGCAAACGGTTTCAGGTTCTATTTCACTCCTCTGTTCGAGGTTCTTTTCACCTTTCCCTCACGGTACTTGTCCACTATCGGTCTCTCGGGAGTATTTAGCCTTACGGGATGGTCCCCGCTGATTCACACAGGATTTCTCGTGTCCCGCGCTACTCAGGATACTGCTAAAAACAATGAATCTTACTCATACAGGGCTTTCACCTTGTCTCGCTCAATTTTCCATTACGATTCTGATTCAATTCATCATCTTATATCGCAGTCCTACAACCCCTATATCGCCTAAACAACATAGGTTTGGGCTCTTTCGCGTTCGCTCGCCACTACTTGCGAAATCATTGTTATTTTCTCCTCCTATGGGTAATGAGATGTTTCAGTTCCCCACGTTCGCCTTCTTAATAAAAGAATGTTGAGTCTTCAACTCAACGGGTTGCCCCATTCGGATATCCACGGATCAAAGGTTATTTGCACCTCCCCGCAGCTTTTCGCAGCTTATCACGTCCTTCGTCGCCTCCGAGAGCCAAGGCATCCTCCGTTTGCCCTTGCTTACTTCTTTTTTCTCGATATAATTAACATTCTCGCAGAAAATGTTCTTATTATTTTTTCTAGCTCTTTGTTACTCTTGTACAACTTTTTTTCTAATTCGACATATATAATAAATTATACACGCCGAAACGAAAAGACTCTTATCTTGTGATCGAAAATTGTTTTTACTTTATGTCGTAAATTCTCGTCTGAAAAAGTTTTTCTGTTGTTTACTACAAGGTATTATTTTATCTTCTCAGATAACTAATATATACCTCACATTGTACTTTTCTCTTGTTGCAATATGTCAATGACCTTTGTCGTCGCTCCGAATACCTCCGGATTGACTCCTTTGTATCCCTACGAGAACTCCCTCTCGCAAAAATTATATCCCAAATCTCTCAAGAACTCTCTCTACTTCTCAAGCGCTCTCTCGAAATCGGACTGCAAAAGTAATACCTTTTTACTACACCACCAAACTTTTTACAAACTTTTTAGGGAAAAGGAAAAGTTT
>GG774892.1 GCA_000163695.1 Bacteroidetes oral taxon 274 str. F0058 | reverse complement strand
CGTAGTCCCACGCAGAGTTGAACTGCGGACCTCCACATTATCAGTGTGGCGCTCTAACCAACTGAGCTATAGGACTATTTTCCCAATACATAAACAAAAAACTATCAGACGCAAGACCAAAAGTCCTTTATCCAATAGTCTTATTTCTATATGTCTCTATCAAAACAACTCCGTAGTATAAGAAAGTAAAAATACTCCCTCTTATAACTTATACACCTTCGCTTTTCTCTATAAAGGAGGTGTTCCAGCCGCACCTTCCGGTACGGCTACCTTGTTACGACTTAGCCCCAGTCATCGGTTTTACCCTAGGTCGCTCCTTGCGGTCACGAACTTCAGGTCCCCCCAACTCCCATGGCTTGACGGGCGGTGTGTACAAGGCCCGGGAACGTATTCACCGCGCCATGGCTGATGCGCGATTACTAGCGAATCCAGCTTCACGGAGTCGAGTTGCAGACTCCGATCCGAACTGAGAAAAGTTTTAAGGGATTAGCATCACCTCGCGGTGTAGCAACCCTCTGTACTCCCCATTGTAACACGTGTGTCGCCCCGGACGTAAGGGCCGTGCTGATTTGACGTCATCCCCACCTTCCTCTCACCTTACGGTGGCAGTCCCAATAGAGTCCCCATCTAAATGCTGGTAACTATTGGCAAGGGTTGCGCTCGTTATGGCACTTAAGCCGACACCTCACGGCACGAGCTGACGACAACCATGCAGCACCTACACTATCGCCATTGCTGGATAACGAATCTCTCCGTCGGTCGATAGCATTTCAAGCCCGGGTAAGGTTCCTCGCGTATCATCGAATTAAACCACATGTTCCTCCGCTTGTGCGGGCCCCCGTCAATTCCTTTGAGTTTCATTCTTGCGAACGTACTCCCCAGGTGGATTACTTATCGCTTTCGCTTAGCCACTAACAATATATCGCTAACAGCTAGTAATCATCGTTTACTGCGTGGACTACCAGGGTATCTAATCCTGTTTGATCCCCACGCTTTCGTGCATCAGCGTCAGTTGTATGATAGTAAGCTGCCTTCGCAATCGGGGTTCTGTGTTATATCTATGCATTTCACCGCTACACAACACATTCCGCCTACCTCTTTTACACTCAAGTACCACAGTTTCAAAGGCAATTTTAATGTTAAGCACCAAGATTTCACCCCTGACTTGTAATACCGCCTACGCACCCTTTAAACCCAATAAATCCGGATAACGCTTGCATCCTCCGTATTACCGCGGCTGCTGGCACGGAGTTAGCCGATGCTTATTCGTACAGTACTTGCAATAAAACACACGTGTCTCACTTTACTCCTGTACAAAAGAAGTTTACAACTCATAGAGCCGTCTTCCTTCACGCGACTTGGCTGGTTCAGTCTCTCGACCATTGACCAATATTCCTCACTGCTGCCTCCCGTAGGAGTCTGGTCCGTGTCTCAGTACCAGTGTGGGGGACCTTCCTCTCAGAACCCCTAAGGATCGTTGCCTTGGTAAGCCGTTACCTTACCAACTAGCTAATCCTACGCATACCCATCTCCAATCAATAAATCTTTAAAACAAAAAAGATGCCTCTTCCGTTTACTATGGGGTATTAGTCCAAATTTCTCCAGGTTATTCCCCCAATTGAAGGTAGGTTGTATACGTGTTACGCACCCGTGCGCCGGTCGCCACCAAACTATTGCTAATTCGTGATGCCCCTCGACTTGCATGTGTTAAGCCTATCGCTAGCGTTCATCCTGAGCCAGGATCAAACTCTTCATTGTTAAGTTTTCCTTGTCTGACATATATATAATACGTCAGTAGCTCAGATGTATATTTATAAGTCTTTTCGTATTGACGGGAAGTCTT
>GG774893.1 GCA_000163695.1 Bacteroidetes oral taxon 274 str. F0058 | reverse complement strand
GATAATATAAGTCTGTACACTTAAACACCTTGTTTTCCCCTTTTTCCGATATATATGTAACTTGTGTTCCAACATTTAAAGGAAAATAGCTTTTTATTCTTTCGTGCGGCATCGGGTTCCAACCCCAAGGTAGCCCCGTCTGCGGATTAAGGGATACCTTTTTACAACACCCTACTAACAGCAAAATATTAATTATCAAAAATATCTTGGTTTTCATATCTATATTTCTTTTATAGATTTAAAATATTACTCTTTCAATGTCCATCTGATGCCGTCGGCGTCGGTAAACCATACAAGCCCTTTACCCGCTACGAGCATTCCCATAGTTTTTTCAGGGTTATTACTTTGAGCAAGTACGATTGTATCTGTGAGATAATCGATAAATTCATTGGGATTTTTAGGCCAACCCATTCCCATATTTTTTGTCTTATCTTGCTCAAACCATTTATCCACAACTCCACCACAAGACTTTTTTATTTCATTTTTATGGTTATAATAAGAATGATTATAGGATATATTTGCCCTAATCCTATTCATTACTATGTCTATATCTGATTTCAAAAACTCTTTACCATAGTATTTATCTTTGAAATATTCTAATTTCATTGAGTATGAACAATCTTCATAAGGGACAAATTTACTAAACATGCCATAACTATTTCCAAAAGTATTTTGGTAGTGATAATATAAGTCTGTACACTTAAACACCTTGTTTTCCCCTTTTTCCGATATATATGTAACTTGTGTTCCAACATTTAAAGGAAAATAGCTTTTTATTCTTTCGTGCGGCATCGGGTTCCAACCCCAAGGTAGCCCCGTCTGCGGATTAAGGGATACCTTTTTACAACACCCTACTAACAGCAAAATATTAATTATCAAAAATATCTTGGTTTTCATATC
>GG774894.1 GCA_000163695.1 Bacteroidetes oral taxon 274 str. F0058 | reverse complement strand
GGTTCAAGATAACTTTACGAAAGAATTATTCTTTGCAAGTCATTTTGAACTATCATATTGATTAATAATAAGGTTCAAGATAACTTTAAGGGGTGATTTCTGAAATTTTTGAGCAAAGTTAGGTATAAATTTTGATTTCTGTAATTGTATCTAAACTCACACTCCTTAATATGTAGGTAAAATGTATGCCTGTGCACACCTCTGAACTTTGCCAATCGTACTTTACAAAGCCCCCAAAAGTTCTCTATTCCATTGATATGGTTATGTCCCAAAGCAAATTCATTTTCTCCATGTTTGACTCTGTAATGCCTCTTATAGCCGTAATTAACCAGCCCATCATAGCTTTTAAAACCGTCGGAATAAATAATTGCTCCCGTGTCGGTTCTCCCTTTAATTATAGGTAATAGTTCTGATATAGAACAGTTTTTGACTATTTGGGTATAGACTTTGTCGCCTCGTTTGAGCATACCGAAAACAGGAGTCTTTCCTCGTGCTCCGCGACCTCTTATACCTCGTACTCGGCGTGCCCCGAAATAGCTTTCGTCCAACTCGACTTCTCCATTTGTAAATGGGCTTTCCGCCTCGCATAATTCAGCTATACGCTCTCTAAATGCTCTATAAAACCTATTGATGGTAGGGCGAGAAATACTTGTTAAAACAGACGTCTTTTCTGCCTCGATATCGAGGCAGAAAAGACGAATAATCTCTCTCGTTTTTCTCTCTGAAATGTGCGTCACTTTTATGTACTTGTTTCTCATTGTAGCAAAATAACTTACAAAGATAATTCTTTCGTAAAGTTATCTTGAACC
>GG774895.1 GCA_000163695.1 Bacteroidetes oral taxon 274 str. F0058 | reverse complement strand
AAATTAAAACTAAAAGGTACTACTTGGAAGTTAGATGGCATCTATGATGTTGACACAAAAGAACTTAAAGTACTGGCTCCTATAGAATGTGAAGATTGCTACAGTTTTACCTTTGATACGGACAGCACGGCACAAGGTAAATCTACAACCAATAAATTAGGTGTGTATTTGACTAATCCTGTAGGAATCGGTATCGAAACATTTATCGCAGAAATTGGAGATGGGTATATTTTTAATGAAGCAACTAGCAAAATAACACATTATAATGCTTCTAATACGGAATTAAAAGTTTTTCCTTGACGGAGGAACCAAATATTTACTTTTTAAAAAAAAACAAAGACCGTGAAAAATATATTTTTAGCATTACCTATATAGTTATTTTTCCCAAATTAACATCACTTAAATACAAAAAAAACTTAACCTCGCATAAAACTATCTAATATTTTTTGTTTTTATCGAATTAATTATATAATTTCGCATTGTAGTTATCCGCAACAACACAATGAATAAAGTATGAATGACCTGATACCATACACAGACTTAATACATACTTGGATATCAAATATAAAGATTACTGCCGGGTATGTTTTTAGGGAGTGTGTGGTAATGTCTTTGCTAAAATGTATTTGTCTTATAATCGGCAAAACAGATTCACAAAGACATACGGCAACAAAAAATATACGCACATATATCTTTTCTACATATTTTCGCAAATACCTCCCGCGCTTTGGCATTGTCGCCAGCTCCGCTTAGAGTTGTGTACCGT
>GG774896.1 GCA_000163695.1 Bacteroidetes oral taxon 274 str. F0058 | reverse complement strand
GCCGATATGATGAAAGAGCGAAGCCGTCGTCCGTATAAATTCAATGATAAGATGAGGGCGTTAATATCGGATAAACTTTCAAAGTACCAATGGTCTCCCGAGCAGATAAAGGGCTATTGCAAAGCCAACGATATCGAGATAGTCTCCGTAGAGTGGATATACAGGTTCATACGAGAAGACAAACGCAACGGAGGCTCTCTATACAGGCACTGCCGTCATAGGTTAAAACATCGCAAACGACATATCGGTGCGGGTGTCAGGAACATTCCCGACAGGGTGTCGATAAAGGAAAGACCACCGGAGGTAGAGAAAAGAGAAGAGTTCGGACACTTCGAGATGTATCTCATACAAAACGGAAAAGACTTCATTCTCACTATCATAGAACGTAAGACCAGATTCCTGATTATGGAGAGACTCACTCGAGGAAAGAACGCAGAGGAGGTCGCAAAAACGGTCATCAGATTGCTGAAGCCTTTTAAAAAGCACGTCAAGTCAATAACAACCGATAACGGAGATGAATTTGCCAAACATAAGCTGATTTCAAAAAAGTTACATACCTCAGTGTATTTTACCGACCCTTATTCTTCTTGGCAGAAAGGGACGGTAGAGAACACAAATAAACTTATCAGACAATATATCCCCAAAACAATGAACATTAATCAATTATCTTATAATAAATTACTCAGCATCCAATATTTGTTAAACCAAAGACCGCGAAAGTCGCTTTTA
>GG774897.1 GCA_000163695.1 Bacteroidetes oral taxon 274 str. F0058 | reverse complement strand
TCAATTTATAAAGTTATAAGATGATGGGAAAAAGTTACTCCCGCCGTACGGCGGGAGTAACTGAAAAAAATGCGACATTTGCGTTCTCACAAAAAAAACACACACAAATGCAACATTTAAATGAGTCGCAAAGATACACAATTTATCGTATGAGAAAGGACAAAAAAACACAATCCGAGATAGCTCGTTACATCGGAGTATCGCAAGCTACTGTCAGCAAGGAACTTAACAGAAATGCCGATACGAGGGGACGATATTCGCCGAAGATGGCGCAGATATTTGCCAATATGATGAAAGAGCGAAGCCGTCGTCCGCATAAATTCAATGATAAGATGAGGGCATTAATATCCGATAAACTTTCAAAGTACCAATGGTCTCCCGAGCAGATAAAGGGCTATTGCCAAGCCAACGACATCGAGATGGTATCTGTAGAGTGGATATACAAGTTCATACGAGAAGACAAATGCAACGGAGGCTCTCTATACAAGCACTGCCGTCATCGGCTAAAACATCGCAAACGACCTATCGGTGCAGGGGTCAGGAACATCCCT
>GG774898.1 GCA_000163695.1 Bacteroidetes oral taxon 274 str. F0058 | reverse complement strand
TTTATAAAGTTATAAGATGATGGGAAAAAGTTACTCCCGCCGTACGGCGGGAGTAACTGAAAAAAAATGCGACATTTGCGTTCTCACAAAAAAACACACACAAATGCAACATTTAAATGAGTCGCAAAGATACACAATTTATCGTATGAGAAAGGACAAAAAAACACAATCCGAGATAGCTCGTTTCATCGGAGTGTCGCAAGCTACTGTCAGCAAAGAACTTAACAGAAATGCCGACACGAGGGGGCGATATTCGCCGAAGATGGCGCAGATGTTTGCCGATATGATGAAAGAGCGAAGCCGTCGTCCGTATAAATTCAATGATAAGATGAGGGCGTTAATATCGGATAAACTTTCAAAGTACCAATGGTCTCCCGAGCAGATAAAGGGCTATTGCAAAGCCAACGATATCGAGATAGTCTCCGTAGAGTGGATATACAGGTTCATACGAGAAGACAAACGCAACGGAGGCTCTCTATACAGGCACTGCCGTCATAGGTTAAAACATCGCAAACGACATATCGGTGCGGGTGTCAGGAACATT